>JANSWP010000095.1 GCA_024743405.1 Bacteroidota bacterium | reverse complement strand
CTTTCAGCTTTTTAAATTGGACGCCCCTCCAAGCCTTCTCTACTGCAACTGGCGCCTTTGGCGCGATGTTGCAGTATTTAAGTGCAACTTCATTCTGTCCTTTTACTTAATAAGTACCAAGAAATTCACATTAACTTTTTTAGTTCCGTTTGATAGTCGTACTGCAAGTCTTCATGTAATTTGGTGATTACTTTATTGATGATTGCGATTTGTCGTTGATAAAGGTTCTGTAATACTTTATTTCTCTCAATTGACGGGTTAAAATATTTCAATTGAGTACAAAAATACATCAGTAATTCTACCTCCGTTTCTTTCTTTTGAGAGTAACGAATGTACTTTTTGACATTTCGTAGGATTTTTCGAATCCCCTTTTTGATGAAGTAAAAATTCTTTTTATTTACTTGCTCAAATTGTAGGTCGATTTCCGATTTTACATTGGTTATATAAGCATCTTCATTTGATGCTTCATATAAAAGATAGGTTAATAGTTCTTTGTTTTCTTTTTTGAACTTTGATAACCTTAGACAAATATCAATGAGCTCTTTTGGAGAACGGTTACTTAATTCTAATCTTAAATCTTTAACAGTAGCAGCTTTCATATCTCAAGTTTAAGAAAAAATATAATGAAGCATTGATACAAAGTCGATATTACATTCTCAATATCATCCACACCTTTTTTTAGACTGGAGTTAGTCCTACTTGGTACATGGGCAAATTAGAATTCCACTCGATAGTCATATCCTCACAATACAAACTGATAAATTGATTTCAAAGAATAAAAATACGTAGCCTTCTATAGAATTGCGAATATCGTTTTTTTATGTGTCCTTTACTTTTCTTACCAATCTGAAGATTGGATGTAGGTCGCAATGCGGTTTTACAGAACCTGTAGAGCAATTAACTGAGACTAAAGAACACCAAGTCACTTCTCCAAAAATCTTATCTAAATCTAATCCCTTTTCCCTACCATCACTCGTCTCTTTCCTCTATATCCCATCCAATACATCACCGGGACAACTACTAAAGTCAAGAAAGTTGAGAATACCAATCCGTAAATCACGGTCCAAGCCATTACACCCCAGAAGGCAACATTATCTCCGCCGATAAATATATTGGGATCCCAGTCGGTGATGAGACCAACAAAGTCAAAATTGAAGCCGATGGCTAGTGGAATTAGTCCCAAGACTGTTGTTATTGCGGTCAATAAAACGGGGCGGAGACGAGTAGCACCACCAGTTACAATAGCTTCTTTGACTTCATTTTTGGTGAGTTGATTCATATGATCATAACCCAGCTCCGTACGTTTTCGTTTGACGACAAGATTGATATAATCAATGAGTACGATAGCGTTGTTAACTACAATCCCTGCGAGGGAAATAATACCCACACCTGTCATAACAATCACAATATCCATGCCCGTAGTGACATAGCCGAGAAAGACGCCGATTGTACTAAACAGGACAGAAAGAATAATAATAAAAGGCGAAATCAGACTATTGAACTGCATTACGATTATAATCAAAATTCCAAAGATAGCCAACCCAAGTGCAGTTGCAAGAAAGGCCGCTTCTTCATTTTGTTGTTGTTGTTGCCCCGTGAATTCAAATGAATATCCATTTGGCATATCGAAACCTTTAAGGGCTTCTTGTATTTGATTGACAACGATATTTGGATTGTATTCTGTTAGAATATTTGAATAAATAGTAATGGCACGTTCCTGATTTTTTCGATTGATCGAATTATAGGTCGAAGACAAAGTCATATCTGCTACCGCCGAAATAGGAACTTGACTGATACGCCCATTCGATTGATCTCTAAAAGTGACTTTTTGATTCAATAGGTCACCAATGTCATATCGGTAATTTTCATTCAATCGAATGTTAATTGGATAATCGTCATCGCCATCTTTGAATTGAGAGACTTCTTTTCCAAAAACTGCCGTCCGAATGGCATCCGAAATAGCATAAGTGGAGACCCCATACCGTCGTGCTGCCTCGCGATCAATATGTATAATCATTTCAGGTTTTCCAATTCGAACATCCTGTTTGAGCTCTTCGATCCCATCAATATTTTGATTCTCAATATAGGTCAACATTTGGTCTGAAATGGTCGCCAATTGCGCGATATCATCACCTCTTATTTCAATATTAATTGGTTTTTCCATTGGTGGACCATCGTTGGGTTTGTCGACCACAATTTTTACGCCTGGCAATTGATCACTTAAGCCTTCTCTAATTTCTTCCATAATCTCAAAGGTATTCACCCCAACTCTTTCTGTCGCGGGAATAAAGGAAACGGTTAAGCGGGCTTTCGTTGGCGATTTACTAAAATCCGGTCCTGCGTTGGGGTCGGAAGTATTTTCGCCAATTTGGGATAAAACGGCTTCCACCAGATGTCGGTGTGGCTCAATAATTTCTTCTACTTTTTTCTCTAAAATACGCATGGCTTCATTAGTCGCCTGAATATCTTTTCCCATTGGTAATTCAATGAAGGCATTGACATAGATTGGATTAATGGATGAAAATAGAATTACATTCGGTTGTCTAGCACCCAATAGCCCTAAAGAGACAACTAATAATAGAATAGTGCCTCCAAAAATTAAAAATGGATTGTATTTGTGTAGGGCAAATCGGATAAATCGATCATATATATTTTCTAAAATAGGTAAAACGCGGTTTTGAAACCAGAAAGAGCCTTTTCGGAAAAAGAAATAGTTGAGGGCAGTTATACCTGCCACAAGAATCAGCATATTTTTCAACCAAGCTATCCCGACCAAATGTGCCAAAGCCGCAATTAAGATGGAGGAAATAATGAATATAATGATATTTCGACGTTTTCTTTTTCGAATATTCGGATCATCAGCACGTTCATCGACTTTCATCAGCACAGAGGTCAAAACGGGATTAATGATCAAGGCTACAATTAAGGAAGACGTTAAAACAATGATCAAAGTAATGGGCAAATACCGCATGAATTCCCCCATCAAACCCGGCCAAAAAGCTAGCGGTACGAAAGCCGCCAAAGTGGTGGCTGTAGAGGCAATAATAGGCAGGGCAACTTCCCCTGTTCCGTATTTCGCAGCCTCAATTCCCGAATAACCATTTTGCATGTATCGGTAGATGTTTTCAACGACCACGATCGCATTATCCACAAGCAAACCAAGTGCAAGAATGAGTGAAAACAAAACAACCATATTCAAGGAATAACCGATTATATTCAAAATCATAATTCCCATCAACATAGAGGTTGGAATGGCTAAACCAACAAAAAGAGAGTTTCTAATGCCAAGGAAAAAAAGTAGAACTAAAACTACCAAGATCATCCCTGAAATAATACTGTTTTGCAAATCCGCAACCATCGTTCTAGTCTGCACAGAGATATCATTGAATAGGGTAACACTCATATTCTCAGGGAAGACTTCCTCTTTTGCTTTGTCAACAATTAACTTAATATTATCAGATGCAGAAAGTAAATTTTGACCTGCTTTTTTGATGACATCTAATGAAACAACAGGCTCTCCACCAGCCCGAGCAATACTGGTTGGTTCTTGAAATCCATATGTTACTTTGGCGATTTCTTTTAGGAAAACTGGACTATTGTTTTCACTTTTGACAATCATATTTTCCAATTCTTGAGCAGATTGGAATTCGCCAATAATTCGAATATTTCTTCGGAAATCACCGTTTAAAATTTCGCCGCCAGACATGGTTACATTCTCTGAACGAATGGCATTTTCGATATCTTGAAACGAAACTTCCCGTGATTCCATTTTTGGTAAATCGACCTCGATCGCCATCTCTTTTTCCATCACACCCTTGATGTCGACATCTGATATTTCGGGTAAATCTTTGATCTCGTCCCTTAAATATTCGGCATAATTATTCAATTCATCATTCGTGAAATTTCCCGCTAAATTTACGGTCATAATAGGGATTTCAGACATGTTAATGTCTAAAACCTCGGGTTCTTTAGTCAAATCATTAGGCAATTCTGGGTTCGCTCTATCTACTGCATCCTTGATTTTTTGTACGCCATCATCCAAATCCACATCTGAATTAAATTCCGCAACGATCAAAGAATAATCTTGCAAAGAAGACGAAGAAATGGTTTTGACTTCTGAAATTGAACCAATCTCTTTTTCAAGAGGTCGAGTGACTAAATTTTCAATATCCTCACCCGAATTTCCAAAATATACAGTATTGATATAAACCTTTGGCCAAGGAATTTCAGGATATGCCTCTTTAGGCATGCTGTTATAAGAACTCACCCCAAAGACCAATATCATAAAAGTGAGTAAAAAGATAGATGTCCGATTGTCTACTGCGAGGGTCGTTAGAGAAAACTCGCGGAGACTTTCTTTTATTTTATCAATCATTTTTTTTTGTTGTGCTCAGGTGTTTGTGTGCTCAAGTGTCCAGTTAGGATGAACAGGTGATTACAAAAACATTTTAATACAATTACTGAATTTTGATAAGTGCATTTTCTGCAACTACTCTCGCACCATCTACCAAAATTTCTTCTCCGCCTATTAGACCTTCTGTAATTACAATTTTTCCATCATAATTATCTCCGGTTTTTACGTATACTTTTTTTGCAAAAGAACCGTCTGCTCCTTCTGATTTGATGTAAACAAAGCTTCTCCCACTCACTTCTTGCTGAACCATTTCGATAGGAACGGTTGGTACATCTTTGTAGGTATTGTCATTGACCATCATAATGGCGAGCAGGTTTGGTTTATATAAACCCTTGGGGTTTGCCATTTCTACTTCCACTTCAAATGTCCGGTTAGCAGGGTTAATTATATTTCCGATTCTAGTGACGCGTGCTCTTTTTTCGGTATCTAAGGCTGGAAATTTGATGGTTACTTCTTCTCCTCGTCCGATGGCTTTGATGTACGTTTCAGGCACATTAGCGACGACTTTGACTTTGTATGTATTCAGAATTGTGATAATTGGCATACCAGGGGAAACCATTTCGCCTGCTTTAATATTCACCATTTCGACCACGCCGGAACTAGGTGCGTAAACTTCCGCTTTTGTTAACTGATAATTGATCGTTTCCAAGCTTTTTTCAAGGCGTTCTTTATTATTTTTTGCTTGTAAATATTGTATCTCTGAACCTATGTTTTGATCCCATAATCGCTTCTGACGTTCGTACACATCAACGGCTAATTCCATGGATTTTTCAAGTTCAGCAATTTGTTTTTGGACAGCTTCCAGATCTAGTTTGGCGACCAAAGCCCCTTTATTGATCGTCTGTCCTTCTCGAACTCGAAGGTCAATAATTCGACCACCTACTTCACTCGATGCATTAACATATTCATCAGATTGAACAGATCCTTGAATCTCTATAAAGTGCTGAAAATCAATTTTTTCCACTTTTTGGAGTGTGACCAATTCTCTTGGTTTTTCCTTGTTAGGTTCTAATTTTGCGATTTCAGATACGAGTTTTGCGATATCTTTTTCAATTGTTCTAAGCGAGTCCTTTTTTGCGGTCAGTAATGTTTTTTTGCCTTCAATATCTTCAGGCCAACTATTTTCTGAACCACAGCTAGAAGCCGATATGAGAGCTAGAAGGGTGATTAAATACAAGAGGTATTTCATTGTTTTATTGTCATTTTTCAATGCTAATTATAATGACTTGATTAGTTTAAATGAATCCTATTAAATCACAATAATTAGCTTTAATAATTCTTAAAATCCAAGAGCTTTATTCAAGTTTGCTTTTGATATTAAAAGGTCGTACATAGCTTGTGTATGATTCCGTTGGGCTTCATACAACTCATATTCAGCAGTCGTGATTTCAAGACTGGTTCCTATGCCTTCGGTAAACTTGATTAAGGTGGTATTGTAAATTTTTTCTGCCAAATCGAGCGTTCTTTTTTGAGTTAACACCCGATTTTTAGCATTGTTATATTCAATACGAGCATTTTGTACTTCTAAAGAAATAGCTCTTTCCAATTCTGTTTTTTGAATTTGTGCTTGTTCCAAATCAATTTGTGCACGTTGAATCTGGTATTTTTTTAAGAACCCATCGAAGATTGGAATACTAACGCCACCACCGACAAAGAATGCCGGGAAATTGAGGGTGTTGTTTAGTTGATTTCCTTGCCAGGAGTGTTGATAAGTACTGAAAATTCGAAGGGAAGGGTAATACATTGCCTTTAGTCTCGTCACATTGATTTGGTTGAGCTCAATTCCTTTTTGGGCAGTTTGGTATTCAGGACGATTGGCGAAATCAATTTTTCCATTTAGTTCTTCTTGGGTTGCCTCTTCTAAAAGGGTATTAATGTCATCGGAAATATTAATCGGTTGATTAATCGGATAGCCCATGATGAATTTTAGATAATTTAAGGCAGTTGCTGTTTGGCGATCTAAGTTTTCACGCTCCACATTCAAATTAGCAAGAGATAAGTCCAATCTATCTACATCCAATTGTTCCGCAAAACCAGCTTTATAAGTTTCCCTTGTTTCTCTTAAAAGCTCTTTTAGATTTTTAATGTTCTTATCTAAGGTCTCTAAATTGACAGATATAATGAGGGCTGGTAGATAGGCTTGAACGACGTCATTTCGAACCTTTTGTTGAATTGCCAAAAAGTTTTCTCCTGTATACTCGCGGTATTTTCTAGCTGCTCGTAGGGCAATAAAATAACTTGGATCTATAGCAAGCCAATCCATTTCGGCAGAAGCGGCAATACTGTGATTAGTTCCAAATTGTAGTTTGATGAGTACATCATCTGGTGCCGTTGGATCAAGCGTATTTGCCACCGCTACAGAAGAGGGTATTTCAATGAAATTGGTATAGTTCAATCCGGCAGTAAGCTTAGGCAACCCAATAGCCGCATTTTCTTTGATCTGTGCGTCTGCATCCGTTATTTCCAGATGTCCATTTTTTATTTCAGAATTATGCTCAAGTGCGTAGTTGATAGATTCTTCAAGTGTGAAATTTTCTTGTGCAGAAAGACTTGTACTTATGAGGAGTGCAATTAATAAATTACGAGAGAAGGCTTTCATTTTCGGGCGATTTAATTTTTTATTATCAGATTTCAGGAGCCAATGACAACTAAGGAACGCGGATAGAATAAATTTACATTCTTTGAGTCGGTTATTTTTTCATTTAGGGAGGCAAAAAACGCAGGCAGAGCCTCAGCTCTGGCGAGTATTTTTAACGAAATGAAATAAAAAAAGAAGCAGTCATAAATGTAAATTTATTTTGTCCGCGTTCCTAAATTGGGACTTGTCTTCTGAAAAAGGATTCTTTTATTCTTCATAATGGTATTGCTCCAATAATTTAATTCCAGATGGAGATGCAATACCGTGAATGTGATAATTGATAAAAGCTTTATATAGTTTTTCTCTATTGTACTCTTTGAGTGGAAAGGTATCTTCGTTGACTACACTTAATGTTTGTTCAACATACAATTTTGCGATAATGTCTGCATTCAAATTTTCTCTATAATATCCCTCTTTGATCCCTCGCTCAAGATTAGTTTTGATTATTCCATAAACATATTCTGAGTGATAAGCTTCAATCTTCATCCAGCTTTCACGATAATATTTTTGCAAATCATAGATCAACGTTGGTGAATATTCTCTCAATTGTTGGATAACGAGCTTAGCAATCCCCAAAATTTCATCAATTGCATCTTTAGATTCATTCGTGATTTTGGTAACCATTTCTTTTTCTTTGGCTGTTTCAATCTCGAAAATCTTATTAATTAAATCACCTTTATTATCAACAAATCGGTAGAGTGTTTTTTTAGAAATGCCCAATTTCCGGGAAAGGTCGTCCATCGTTATGCTTTTGATGCCATAACGCATAAACATTTCCATTGCCTTAAATAATATCTGTTGTTTTAATTCCATATTTTTATATTCGGTGGCAAAAGTATAGGTTAAAAACGACGGAAACAATTTTAGGTTCAAAAGTTTCCATCGTTTTAATAGTTTTCAGATGAAAAATGGGAAAAGTCGTGATGAAGATTATTTTTTTAAGGATAAATGATCAATTTTGGAGTTTAGTAAGTGCTTGGATAGAATTAAGTTGCACTTAAATACTGCAACATCGCGCCAAAGGCGCCCGTTGCAGTAATCTATACCTTGATTTTGTCCAAGCACTTACTTAGATCCATAGTTCAATTTCTTTATTGTCCTTTGGTTTAATCTTGGATCAATGAAATCATAAAGCAATGAAAAAATCCTTGTCCGTTTTGCTTCTTATTCTTTCATTTACTTCTATTCATGCTCAGGACGAGACACCTAAGTCTTTGATTCATTCTATTTATTTTGGTGGAGGTAGTTACTACATTGATTATATACAAGTTAAAGCACTCAATGAGTTTTTAGACCGTTTTCCTGGCATACAACAATATGAAATTGTGATTCATAGTCACACGGATGATATTGGAGATTTAGAATACAATGAATACCTTTCGAAGCTTCGAAGCTGGGCTACTTTGCAAGAATTACTCAAGAAAGGATTATCAAGAGATTTAATGTATATCGAAGATTACGGTGAAGAAAACC
This sequence comes from Bacteroidota bacterium, assembly GCA_024743405.1. Classification (GTDB taxonomy): domain Bacteria; phylum Bacteroidota; class Bacteroidia; order Chitinophagales; family Saprospiraceae; genus JANSWP01. Next base: position 19,365 of record JANSWP010000095.1, on the reverse strand, counting down.
CAGTTTATGATAATGCGACGATGGATGGTAAAATTAGAAATCGACGAGTAGATGTGATATTAAAACCTCCCATGACTTAGTCGTCTTTACTAATAGGAGCAACATAGAAAAGGGTCATCGGAGTGAAAGTTCCAATGACCCTTTTCTATAAAGAACATTGTGTGGAATTATCTTTTTCTCTACCAAAAGTCTCCTTCTTTATTATTTTTTCGCAGTCTTTGACTGCCTTCAAAAAGTGTACGGTAGAGAATTAGCTATCAAAAAAAAATGGAGCATTGAATTTAATCAATGCTCCATTTTTATATTTATGAAACTGAAAGCTTCTACTCTAATTTGAATCTAACAGGGAGATTAAACTGAACACGAACTGCTCGTCCGCGTTGTTTTCCTGGATTCCATTTTGGCATCATGTTTACGATACGCATTGCTTCGTTTCCACATTGTGCACCAATATCTCTTACCACTTGTGCATCTGTAATAGAGCCATCTTTTTCGACAACGAATCGGATAACTACCATTCCTTCAACACCATTTTCTCTTGCTATTGCAGGATATTTGATGTTTTTGTATACGAATTGAAGCAATTTTTCCTGAGCACATTTGTCTCTTGCCGCTTTGTCACTCATGCTTTCACAACCAGGGAATGTTGGCATTTGCTCAACAACTTTGAAGATTTCTTCAACAGTAGGCTCTGGTGGCGGTGGCGGTGGCGGTGGTGGTGGTGGTGGTGCATCAGCAACAGGATCTGGTCTTTCAATAATCGTTTCCTCTTCGATACTTTGATCCACAAACTCCTCCTGCTCCTCTTCAATTTCCTCCTCCGGCACCTCTTCAATAATTGGTGGTGGCGGTGGTGGTGGTGGTGGTGGTGGTTCTTTTGTACGTGGAGGTTCTACCTCAATTTCTTGTTCAAGGTCCTCCATGTAGTCGGATACATCAATAACTTGTTCATATTGAGTCCAACTAAATGCGAGAATCATTAGCCCTAGAGCAACCAACATGGCATAGTTGAAGAAAGTCCCACTTAGACTAAAAACATCCATTTGAGGATATTTATTTCTTCCTACCAATGGCGAATGTGACTGCCCGCTGTTTTCTTCGGCAAGGTTCCTTGCTGATCGCTTTTTGAAGATATCTCGCATAAGAAAAATAAGACCGATAGTCAACGCAAGAACAGCAAATAAGGCGATAGTAAGGGCATTACCTGATACTTCGAAGTTAGCCATAATTTTATCGTTTTGGATGAATAATATTATTAGTAAAACCTGAATGATTGTATTTTATTTTCAATTATTTAGGTTTTGAAATAATTGCCTGAATGTCAAAAAACCTATTACAGAACCAATAAAATTAGCAGCTGCATCCCATAGATCAAAAAATCGATTAGGAAAAAAGGTATACTGTAAGAATTCCAAAAATACACCGTAAAGTGTACATAAAAGAATTACGAATAATATTTTGAATTTCGATATGGATCCTTCCTTTGAAAGACCGACAAAAATCAAAAAAGATAAAACACTATAAGCTATGAAATGACCGACTTTATCTGGTGAAATTATACTTTCAGCAGGTAATTGAATACTTTCTGAAGTTGATAAGATATAAATTACTATGGCGCAAAAAAAAGCGGGTAAGTAATTCCAGAATCGATTAACTAATTCTTTTAAGAAACTCAAATTTGTATTTTGAAAATCTCGTTTGTTAAGTTCAAAATTATTTCAATCAACTAACACCCTAATAGATGTAGGATAAACTGTTTTTGGTGGTCGTTGATGATTTTTTTTATTTTTTTTAAAAAAAGCTAGATTATACTAAGCTAATAAAGCTTGATAAGCTTCGGAATCCATTAAACTATCTAACTCTGAAGGGTCAGATAATTTGACCTTAATAATCCAACCATCTCCATAAGGATCAGAGTTGATCAAGCCAGGTTCATCATCTTCGGCTTCATCTATTTTAGGATTAAATTCTAAAACAGTTCCTGAAACCGGCATATACAAGTCGGAGGTTGTTTTTACTGCTTCTACCGTTCCAAAAATATCATCTTTTGCTACTTCGTCTCCAAGTGTATCAACTTCAACATAAACCAATTCACCCAATTCACTTTGGGCATGGTCGGTAATTCCAATATAGGCGGTATCATCATCGCCTACTCTAATCCATTCGTGTTCTTCTGAATATTTAAGGTCTACAGGAAAGTTCATAACAAAATTATATGGTTTGATTAAATGCTTGTATGGAAATCAAAGTAGTTTTGAACTCCATTTTTTCTATGCCGCCAAAAATAGTTGATTTCGGGAAAGTTTTATAATTCTCCCAATAAGACTTTAACAATGAAAAAATTATTTGGAAGGAAAATGAGTTATATTCTGGATAATTAGAAATAAAAAACCGGACTTGCTAGGCAAGTCCGGCACAAAAAAACACGCTCTCTCTATTTTATATTTAGATAATGAATCTTCTAATTTGATTAAATTCCTTTGCAATATTATGAAATAATTTTCATTCTATAAAGTAAGTTAAAGAAAAAATAAGACAGATTTATTTAAAAAGAAAAAGATCTACGCTTCGGTTGAGTTTTAAATACTGCTTACGTATTGTTGAATTTTTTTTAACTTACCTTTAAAGAAAGCGATTTTTCAATGCAGGAGTAGGTAACATGCAACTTTCCTGTCTCCCCCACCACTTGTATCTATTTTTTGATACTACACTATAAAAATAATTTCGAATTGGCTTCGGTATTATTTTAAAAACATAAAAAATACTCCAAAAGCCTCCAACCTTTAATAAAGTTTCTAAAACTGCATCAGATTGGATAAAATATTTTTCTCCTTCTACCAACACCATCGTTTTGTAATTTGATGTGGGTAAATTAAATTTTTTCAAGAAGGATTGTCCCAATTCTGATTGTAATGAGGCAAATTTTATTTTCTCATCTTTATCTATTTGAATAATTCTTTGAACGGAACTATTACATAAATTGCATACACCGTCAAATAACAAAACAGGATTTGGATAATCTAAAGCATTTTTCATGATATCAAAACAATATAATAGGTTAGAGGTTGAAGGTACTGATTGTTTTTAGCCTAAGACTTCTTTTAAAATAGCATGTGAATAAATTTTTGGGAAATTATCTAGATGTAACTTATAATAATCTAAAATGTAGCTGACTAATGCATGTCTTTTTTGTCGATTCATTTTGATTTGATGACATTGATCCATAGAAGATTCCAATAATAAACTAATCAATTCACTAAACTCTTCTTCAAGGTAGTATGGGTGATTAGGACTTTCAGATAAAAAAATCCCTTCTTTCAAATCAAAAAATGGTACTTCTTTTGTAAAAACGCCATCAGGCATAAATCCCAAAAACTCAGTCAACTTTAACATGAAAAATAAGTGTATATTTCCAAAAGATTCTTGAGTGCTATCTAAAAACTGGAAACTTTGAAACAAAAAATCAAATAGATCTCTATTTTCTTCACTTTCTCTGATTGTTTTCCGCACAATTTCAATCATAAATTGCCCAACTGCACTTTTTCGCACATCAAAAGGTAAGGATTGATAGACATAAGCAGGTCTCAATTCTTTAAGTCGCGTGAGATTTTTATCGTCTCTATGATAAACGACCATCTCTACCAAAGACATTATTTGTAAAAGAGCAGCACTTATTTTAGATTTTTTAGAGCGAACACCACTAATGATGTAAGAACGAAATCCTTTTTCTTGAGTGTATACATCTACAATCAAGCTTGTCTCTGAATATTTTTTTGAATGAAAAATAATGCCTTTAGTCTTTATAAGCATCGTCAATAAATTTGGCTCAAGATATTAAATTCAAATTCGATTTTGAGTTTCTTCGCCAAAGATGAGCCAAGATTATTTTTATTAATCCAAGTCATCCATAATTTTCATTCGTCTTTTATGAAAATAGGAAACCCTAAGAGGTACAAATTGTTATTAGTCGAGAAACTACAAGTAGTTATCTAGGAGTGGTTACAGAAGGCAACGAAGTGTATATATATTTGTCATTGTATTTAAGTTTTACCCGATTTTAAAAATTTTCGACTGTTATTAAAAAAATCTTAATTATGAAATCACCATTATTTTTAGTGCTTTTATTAGCGCTCACGACACCGTTATTATCTTCAGAGATTCCCTTTAACAATTGTCGGGATTTCACTACAAAATCTTCTTCCAATCTCAGTATTATTAAATTGGCGGAAATCGATTTGTTACATGGCATTTGGGTTAAAAAGAATGATAAAGATCTTTCTCAAATGACTATTCAGTTTAATAAGTCTGGTCTGGTAGATGTAATTATTACTGCCCCCAAACAAGAGGCAACGTATAGTCATGCTCATTGGCGTATTGAAGAGCAAGAAGGATCTGCATTTTTAGTTTGGGGAGAACATGATGAAAAAGACCGATTATTAAAAATCAATCAAGTTTGTGAAGGCATTATTTTGACCGACTTTAATGATGGATCTGAGTATTTACTCAATTATCTTCCACGGTTGGATAGCAAAAGATTTGATTTTGTTCAAAAGTCATTATTAGGTAATTGGGTCAATGCAACTTATCCTTATGATCTAATCAAAAATGAAGAAGACTGTGGCACTTTAAATCCTATTGAAGGGGCATTTTTGGAATATAATTTTCAAAAGGATGGTACTTACACCAAAAAGTGGGGTAGTGCAAAGGTCGAATTTACCGAAGTTGGCAGTTGGAACGTTTCAAGTGATGGAAATTTCCTCATGATGAAAGCTCAAGATGCTAACAATGTTCATGAATCAGAAGTCACTTACCTGGCACAAATAAAAATGCTTGATATGGATAAAGTGGTTTTGGCTCAATCTCTTCATTCTCCAAATTTAGGGAGTTTGTATTGTACCAAGAATAAGGATTTCTTTTTAGTGAAATAAAAATTTACGAAGGGATCTTTGAGGAAAGAAGGCAAAAAAATAGGAAAGAGGTATTATCTCTTTCCTATTTTATTTTTAGGCTAATTGATCATCCTTTTCCTAGAATAGCATTAACCGTATCGGTTGGCGGTTTTTGTTTATGTAGTTTATAAGCTAATCGAAAAGAAAGCATTGGCATCCAACGATAGGATGAAATACCATTTTCAAGGGCTTCTTCATTTCGATGAATATTATCCAATAAATTAGTACCAATTATTTCTATATCTGGGCGACCTTTATAATAGGCGCCTATATTGAAACTAAAACCCCATTGTTTTTTAGGAATCGCATGCCCAAATGAAATACCAGCATATGGAGAGAAAGGAGATCTATACGAAAAGGAGCCTCCTACGGAACCCAATTCTCCGGGTGTCCACAGGGTATTATTGTATTCAAGTGAGTCTCTTAATAATACATTGCCTTTATAGTGATTGACTGGAAAATAGCCTACGCCTGCTACAAGTCCCAGTTTCTTATTGAATATTCTATGTTCTACTAGTATTTCAAAGTTACTAAATCGGACATCTCCATCCACGGATAAGTATTCAGACAAGAAACCAAGATTCGTTTCAAAATTTCGAAGCTTCCAATCCAAATAATTATATCCAACTTTAAGGATCCAATTGGGCGCAGGTTGAAAGGCTACATCAACTCCAACTAAGGATTTGGTTCCAATATTTAACCCAATTGCAATAGATGAATTAGGTTGCTGACTGGTTGGTGGGGAAGCTATTTCTTGCCCAAAGACATTAATGTTAAAAAAGAAAATAAAAAGACTTGTGAATATGAATGCTGAATTTAAATTACTCATACGTGTAAGTAGGTATTTTATCATGTACAAATGATGACAAGGGATATACAAATTAGCGATTAGTCATTTGAAGATAAGACAATAGAAGTATGTCCTAGACGATTAAGAAGCAAAGGTAGAGACCTTTTCTTAAATAACAAAAGATCATATTTGATTATGTTTTGGAATTAGGGAGGAGGAAAAATATAACCTATCCATTTTACTTGTTACTTTTCTTTTTACATCGTTAAAAATACTCGCCATATCTAAGGATATGCCTATGCTTTTTGCCTCGTCTGGCAAAAAAATAGTTTTCGTCAAATATGGAACTTATTTCTGTCCAAGCACTTACTTAAATTGGGGAATCCAACTTGAAACCCTATTTTTCGGAAAAATTTCAAAATAAAACACAAATTATATGTTTTCAGCACAAACTTATGTTGATCGCCGTAAAGGATTAAGGGAACAATTAGACACTGGTCTCATTCTTCTTCTTGGGAATAATGATGTCGGAATGAATTATATTGGTAATACTTTTCGATATCGTCAAGACAGTAATTTTTTATATTATGTAGGGATAGATCATACAGGAATGGCTACCATTATCGATTTGGATGAGGGGACAGAAACCTTATTTGGAAATGATTTTAGTATTGATGACATTGTATGGATGGGGCCTCAACCTACTACTGCAGAATTGGGTGCAAAAGCAGGGTTGTCAGAGACTAAACCTTTATCCGAATTAGAGGCTGCTGTCAAAAAAGCAAAAAGTGCTGGTCGTAAGGTTCATTATCTACCGCCTTATAGACACGACAATATGATAAAACTTCATCAATGGCTTGATATTCCTTTTTCTGATTTGAAAGCGCAAGCGTCGGAGGAATTAATCAAAGGTGTAGTTGCTCAACGATCATATAAAAGTGATGAAGAAATTGTAGAAATGGAAAAGGCTGTTGCAACAACTGGAGCTATGCATATTGCAGCCATGAAAGTAGCTAAAGAAGGGCAAACTGAAGCTAACTTGACAGGGATCGTTCACGGAATTGCGGTAAGTATGGGAGGCGAATTGTCTTATCCAGTTATTCTAACTAAAGATGGTCAAACTTTGCATAATCACTATCATGGCAATATCTTGAAAAAAGGAGAAATGGTTTTGGGTGATTTTGGTGCTGAAACGGGGATGCATTACGCAGGAGATATTACGAGGACTTTTCCAGTAGGTAAGAAATTTACATCTAAGCAAAAAGATATTTATCAAATCGTATTAGACTGTGAAGTAGATTCTATCAAGGCTTGTAAACCTGGAGTGACTTATCAGGAAATTCACTTAAACGCCGCCAAGATGTTGGCGGAAGGGCTAAAAAGTTTGGGTTTAATGAATGGAAATATGGACGATGCAGTTGCCGCAGGAGCACATGCTTTGTTCTTTCCACACGGATTGGGTCACATGATTGGTTTAGATGTACACGATATGGAAGATTTGGGCGAGGATTATGTAGGCTATTCTGATACCGTGAAAAGAAGTGACCAATTTGGAACTGCTTATCTAAGGTTAGGGCGAGAGTTGGAATCAGGTTTTGTATTGACGGTCGAGCCCGGTATCTATTTTATTCCCGAGCTTATTGAACAATGGAGTGCTGAAGGGAAATTTAAAGAATTTATCAATTATGATAAAGTCATCGCGAATAAAGGTTTTGGCGGTGTCAGAATAGAAGATAATGTTCTGATTACTGATAATGGACCCCGGATCTTAGGGCCACCTATTCCGAAAACAATTGATGAAGTAGAAGCTATAAGAAGGGGATAATTATTAGTTAGGAATTGCTAGAATCTAGAGCATGTTCTAGCAATTCCTATTAAAATGACAATCAAAAGAGTCCAATATCTAATTCTAAAACCTGTTTTTTGAAACCTGCTAACTGACCTTTCTTAAAGGTTTCATATTCATTCATAAAGTTCTCAATAAATTTAGTGGTAATATTCATTTGCAATTCCTGATTCGGAGTTGGTGGGGAAAGGGTATGTCCTAATGAAGAACGGACATTATAAAAATGGCTGGTTATAGTATCGGGTTTTCGATAAATTCCTTGTTTCTTTTCTCCTACGATTTTGTGCTCAAAACTTTTTAAATCCTTTTTCAAATCTTTGATTTTGTTGACCCAATTTTCATCAGTTATTTCCTCTTTTGATTTTATTTTTTCTTCCAAAAATTTAAGGTTAGATTGAATTTCTCGAATCTCATCCATTACTTCAGTCAACTCTCCAATTTGGGCAAAGTGCTTTTGAATCATAATATTTTTTAATAGAATATCCTCTTCCGAAATCTCTAATCTGGGGTCTGATAAAACGGACAATTCTTGACTCATTTTGAAGCCTTTATAAGACACAGTTGCCACATAATTACCTGGCGGTATGGACATCGTACCTCTGGTCGGTCTCTCTGATTTTGGTTTTGATTGATTTGGACTTCGAGGAGCATCTCTATCTAGCTTCCAATTTACTCTATTCACTCCTTTGTATGGTTTGGTGTAAAGTGTTCGAACGATTTCGTCGTATTTGTCTCTTATTTCAATTTTGACATTTTCATTGGCGATAAACGGTTCTTTTGGGGACGATTTTTTGGATTTGACATTTGAGTCTTCACCTTCCTTTAAATAAAAGGAAATCAAAGAGCCGTAGGCTCGATTTTCACCATTATATAAAGCATCACCAATTTTTCCATGCCGATAACCAATTGATTCTCCGATGATCGCTAGTAATGCATCCGGGATTTGGAAAACGTGTAAATCTTTATTCTTTAAATTTTGAGCACCCATTTTAGCCATTTCCCGAAGTGGTCGAATATCATCGATTATCCAAAATGCTCTACCGAAAGTCCCTAAAACCAAATCATGGTCACGCGGATGAATCACCATATCTTGAATCGGCATGGTTGGCAATTTATGTGTCCATTTTTGCCAATTCGTGCCTTCGTCAAAGCTCACATAAAGTCCAAATTCTGTTCCACAGAAATACAATTTTGGCTCGACAGGGTCTTGCACAAAACTCAATGCATAACCTCTCATATCATTATTATTGGCTATCCGCGCCCAAGTTTTTCCATAATCTTTTGTTCGATAAACCAAGACGTCCCAGTTATTCCGTCGGTGGTCATCAAATACGACAAAAGCCTCTCCTTCATTATGGGGCGAAGCGGTAATTTGAGTGACCCAAGTTGTTGGTGGGACGCCTTTCATTCGGTCAATACAATTTGTCCAATTTTTACCACCGTCACGAGTGATTTGAACATTGCCATCATCTGTTCCGACCCAAATAATGTCTTCATTTTTTGGACTTGGGGCAATCGAAATAATTGTCGTATGAAATTCTGCACCCGTCACATCATAGGTTAAACCACCCGTTTCGAGCCATTTTTGTTTTTCGGGATTATTGGTTGTTAAGTCCGACGAAATGATTTCCCAACTTTTACCATGGTCGCTCGTTTTGTGTAGATATTGGCTTCCATAATAAATCGTTTTTTTGTCATGCGGATTGATTGCAATTCCTGCATTCCAATTAAATCGTAAATATTCTCCATCAGGATGCACAGGTTTAATTTTTAATAATTGACCTGATTTGGTGTGGTATCGAACCAAGTTTCCAGCTTGTCCCATCGCATACCCATATTCATTATTCAAAGGATCTGCAACTACATCAAACCCATCGCCCACACTCAATCTTTGCCAATACATATTTCGAATTCCACCCTTAAAAAAGGTCTGACTTGGTCCTCGCCAAGAACCGTTATCTTGCAAGCCACCGTAAATATTATATGGCATTTCCATGTCGACACTCACATGATAAAATTGTGCTAATGGGAGATTGTCCGGAAACCACCAATTTTTGCCTCGATCATGTGTAATATTTAATCCACCATCATGCCCAACCATCAAATAATCTTGATCGGTAGGGTGTGCCCACCAAGCGTGATGGTCGGTATGAATTTTATTCCCAGGAGCGAAGCTTGCCCATGTTTTCCCACCATCTTCACTAATTGTCACTTCGGTGGCAATCGAATAGATTCGATTTTCATTCTTGACATCACAATAAATATCCGCATAATAAAATGGTCGATTTCCAATTTTTGAATCTTTCGGTTTAGACATTTTTTTCCAAGAAAAACCTCCATCTTCTGATCTGAAAATGGCATTTGATTTTGATTCAATATAAGCGTAAACAAAACTCGGTTTGCTTGGTGCGAATGACAAGCCAATTCGACCTAAATCACTTTCAGGCAATCCTTCTGTAATCTCATTCCATGTATCGCCGCCATCCAAAGTCATGTACAAACCAGAATTGGGACCCCCAGATTTAAAAAACCAAGGTTCGCGATTGTGTTCCCACATTCCTGCCATCATTTTTTGAGGATTCGACGGGTCAACGACCAAATCCGAACAGCCGGTTCTATCATTGATATATAAGGTTTTTTTCCAAGTTTTTCCGCCATCTTTAGTTCTATAAATACCTCGATGTTCGCTTGCGCCCCATGAGGCGCCAGATACCCCAATAACTACATTATTTGGATTATTTGGATTTACAATTACTCTATGAATTTGGCGGGTTAATTCTAGTCCTAAATGCTTCCATGTTCGACCTCCGTCCATTGTTTTGTACATTCCCCAACCACTATTTTGGCTATTTCGAGGATTTCCTTCACCTGTTCCAACATAAATGATATTCGGATTTTTTTGATAAAGTGCAATTGCACCAATCGAAGCCGCCATTTCATTCTCGAAAATGGTTTCCCATGTATGTCCTGAGTTTTCAGATTTCCAAATTCCCCCAGCAGCACTTCCTAAGTAAATGTTATCCATGTCATTCAAATCGACCTCTAAGGCGGTTACGCGACCACTCATTCCTGCAGGGCCAATGTTTCGGGGTTTGATCCCATGAAACATGTCCATTTCAATTTCTTGAGCGAAAATACCAGATATTTGTACTAAAAAAAGAAGCGCAAAAAAGGTGATGGTTCGTTTTGTTTTTTTCATACGATTGGCAGTTTTACTTATTTTGAAGTATCAAAATAAAGGAATTTTTAGAATATCTCATTCTATACTCTTTTGGCAAGCTTATCTCTGGTCAAACCTTCGACTTCAAAAGTTTGTATGTTTAAATCTGATATTAGCCTTCCACAAAATACATATCAATCTCTCCTTTCCCTTTTACTTTGATTTTTGACCTGTATTCAAAACGAAAATCATCTTTTATTAATTCGTAAATACTGTGACTGATATTGATCTTGTCAGGTTCTCCAGAGCTTTCTAAACGATGGGCAGTATTTACGGTGTCGCCCCAAATGTCATAAGCGTATTTTTTTATTCCTACAATTCCCGCCACAACAGAACCAGAGTTTACACCAATTCGAATTTGAAATTTACCCTTCCTTTCAGCAATATAATTCCGAATATCTAATGCAGCTTTTACCACTCTCTGAGCATGGTCAGGGTGCTCATGTGGTAATCCGCAAACTGCTAAATAAGCATCACCGATTGTTTTAATTTTTTCCAGCCCATGCTTCTCAATAATCGTATCAAAAGCCATAAAGTTTTCATGAATTTCTGATACTAATTCTTGAGGATTTAATTGCTCACTAATCCCCGTAAAATTGACAAAATCAGTGAAAATTACACTTACATTATTAAATTGTTTCGCCTTTGACGACCCCGTTTTTTTCAATTCCTCTTCCACTTTCGCAGGTAAAATATTCAACAATAGCTCATCACTTTTCTGCTTCTCTTTGCTAATTTTGTTACGTTGCCGAAATACAACGGCTAAAAAGAAAAGCGCACTAATCAAGCCCCCAGCTATTGTATTTCGAAGATTACGTTGTTTAATATCCTTTTTATGCTGTTCTGCTTTCGCCGCAGCTTCTTTTTTCCCAAACTCATATTCCATAGCGGTTTGAGTAAGTTTTCTGTCTTTCTCAATATTGAAAACAGAATCTTTTAAATTGGAGTAATTTTTATAACTGTCTAGCGCACCTGCATGATCGTTCAGCATAGTTTGAATATCGGTCAGGCTCAAATAATCTTGACAAGCACTATACAAATCTCCAATTTCTTTGTCCAATACAATTATACTTTCAAAATATTCTTTTGCTTTTTCAAGGGCTTTGTTTTTGTCTCCGTTAAACAGCGCATTCAATGCAGATTTATCCTCCTTTTTTGCCATCATTGCATAAACTCCTCCAATAGTTGCAGATAAATATCCCATCCCACTTTTATCACCCAATTTTTCACTCAATTTTAATCCCTTAAATGAATGTTCTAAAGATTGTACATACTTTTCTTGAAGTGTATAAACAGAAGCTAAGCCGCCATGATTTAGGACCATAAAGTATGTATTTCCAGTTTGCTCATTCATCTTCAATGCCTTTGAAAAATATTCAATAGAATTAAGGTAATCATTCAAATATTGATATGCCAGTCCTATATTGTTAAGTGTCGCAGCCAACCCTCCTTTATCGTCCAAATTCCTCTTGAATTTTCAAAGCGCGCAGCATATACTCTAATGATTTTTCATGATCGGATTGATCGGTATAAAACAACCCAATATCTCCTAATGTCCTTGCAATCCCATTTTTATCATTCATTTCCTCAAAAAGTTTTAATGATTGAAGCGTGAAATCTTATGCCTTCGGAAAATCTGATTTTCGTAAATGGCTTCTCCCAATTGCGGATTTAGCATTAGCCATTCCTTTTTTTCACTCTAATTTTTCAGCTAATTCTAACCCTTGAGTTCCATAATTCAATGCCTCATCAGGAATAATAGTCACATAAGCATAACTCAAATCAATAAACAGATTTACATGATTGGTATCTCCGATTGCGGCTGGCAATTTGGCAACCAAAGAATCAACCAATGCTTGTCTATATGCGATTTGTCCAAAGACATTTATTACAGAAAAGTGAAAGGTCAACAATAAAAAGAAAAACTTTTTCATAGGTGTTGTTTTAGCGGTTGAGGATGAATAGGTGTTCCGGTTTTTTGCTTTTATTTTCGATGCTCCAAAGATGTGAGATTTTGCCTTAGTTTCTCCGCATTCATGCTTCAATCATCTTGACTATTATTTCGGATCATAGAAAAAGAATAGGATTATTGTTGCATTCTATACGAATCCTGTGGTGCTTTATGATTTTACGTGGTCGTTACAAGATCAATCTTATATTTAGGCTGTTCCGTAAATAGTTTTGTTATTTTGTTGATTGGTCAACGATCAAATGGAAATTAATGTACAAGATTTTGAGCCAGGTATTTTTTTGATAAGTGTGGAAATGGGCGGGAAGATTGAGTGGGAGCGAGTGGTGATTCAGTGATATTTGATTAAATTGATAAATAGGTTCGAGTATTTATTGCCTCTTCCGAATATTGGTTTGGAAGAGGCAATTTTTATGGCTTTCAAAAAAAAATAACTTTTTTTTTAAAAAATAAACGCAAGGTTTTCTTGAAAGTAGCTTCTAACCAATAAATCCTTTTCAAAAATATCAAAAATTCAGCATCAGATATGGAGCATTTTTTACTTCAAAAATTTTCATCACAAAACAGCTTGAATTATGAAAAATGCCTTCATTTTTGGTTGGATTTTAAGTTTAGCCCTCATTTTTTCTCATTGTACATCGGATGATACACTCGATGATTTAGATCAAATTGATGATGTCATAGATGATCCTAAACCTCCACAAAATCTTTTGGACGACCGAGCTTTACCTCTAGCGACTATTCATCCAACGGATAACCCTGCTAATAATCAAAAAATTGAATTAGGAAGATTGTTATTTTTTGATCCGATTCTTTCTGGCGAAAAGGATGTAGCGTGTGCAACCTGTCATCATCCTCAGTTTGGGTTTGCCGATGGAAGAGATTTATCCATTGGTGTTGGTGGTATTGGTCTGGGTCCCAATCGAGTAGACGGAACGAATAGAGAGATTCCTGTAGTAAAAAGGAATGCTCCAACTATTATCAATACTGCATTTAATGGGATTGAAGAGAACGGAGAGGTTATTCCAGCTGCTGCACCCATGTTTTGGGACAATCGAGATATTAGCCTAGAAAGCCAAGCTTTAGGACCACCAAAGTCTTTTGAAGAAATGAGAGGTCATGCCTTCAGTGAGGCAGAAACTCTAGATAGTATTGTAGCGAGAATAAATGCATTAGTAGCATACCGAAATCGGTTCCAACAAGCATTTGGCAATAACAATGGAGTAACTTCAGAAAATATTGGTAAAGCCATTGCAGCTTATGAACGAACTATTATTGCCAATAATAGTGCTTTTGATAGATACGCGAGAGGTGATGAAAATGCACTTAACCAACAACAATCACGCGGCATGGCTCGCTTTCAGCAAGTAGGCTGCGCTGATTGTCACAGTGGTCCAATGTTTTCAGATTTTGAATTGCATGTATTGGGTGTCCCGGATAATAACCAATTGGATGAATCAGATAGTGGTGCCAATGGAACCTATGCATTTCGTACACCAACCCTAAGAAACCTGAATATGACGGGGCCTTATTTTCATAGTGGGGTGGCTGGAAACTTAGGAGATGTTTTGAATTTTTACCGAAGGATTCAAGGAAATAATAATGGACCAGGAAATGGACCAGGAAATCTCAATTTAAATCCGAATGTCAATCGTAATCAGCTAGATGATGAGATTCGAAATTTGCAATTGAATGGAAATGATGTGCAAGATATTATCGCATTTTTAGGCGCCTTAAATGATAATAATTTTGATAGAACGATCCCTTCTGAAGTGCCGAGTGGATTGAGGGTTGGTGGAAATATTGATTGATTGACTTCAGTATCGAATTACTAAGAAGAGGAGCTCCTTTTGATTTGATGGGAGCTCCTTTTTTTATGAGCTTAGGGAATAGCCGTTTTGAAAAGTTTAAATTTTTCATTTTCTGTCAACTTATTTCGGCCCGACAATTGCTTTTTATCTTCCTGTTTAGGCAACGAGATAGACTCAAAATCTTCCTATCTTTGAGCTTCAATTACCAATATTTTTTTTGAAAGAAAAGTGAAAAAATGAATTTCAAAAACCTGTTTACTTATCTGTTTGTGTGTCTGCTGTTATTGGCAAGTTGTAATACTAAGGAGTCTTCTAATGCGACGAGTCAACTATTGAATGTTCCGCTCCAAGGTTCTTTAGATGTTGAGGGTTTTAATATGGAATATAAAATAGAAGGACAAGGTATACCTGTATTAGTGCCGGGATCAACAATTTATCACCCTCGAACCTTTTCTGAAAATTTGCGAAAGGAGTGTCAGTTGATCTTTATGAATATGAGATGGTATAATCCAAGTTATGTTCCTCAAGGTGCAGATGCTATTACGATTGACGTTATCGTTGAAGATATCGAGAGAATGCGTAAGCACCTAGGCTTAGGTAGAGTAGCTGTTATGGGGCATTCTTTTCACGGTTTGGTGGCACTCGAATACGCTAGAAAATACCCTAATAATGTAACTCAAGTTATTGCAATATCTACTCCTGCACAAAAAGGACCGGAAGGTAGCCAAATGGAAACTGATTATTGGACCAATAATGCTTCTGATGAGCGTAAATTAAAATATCAACAAAATTGGGAGGCAAATAAGGAAAAAATTGGCCAGATGAATATGAATGATGGGGCTATTGCAACTTATGTAAATAACGCACCAATTTATTACCGTGATCTCGATTATGATTCCAAAGAACTTTGGGAAGGTGTTCAACTTAACTTTACTGTAATGGGCAGGGTATTTACGGATTTATTTAATGGGTATAAAATATCTAATGGATCAGAAATTTCAGCTCCTGTATTTTTAGCACTCGGAGCGTTCGATTTTTCAGCACCTCCAGTATTGTGGGATGATCAAAAGGTTTACCTTCCTTTTCTTGATTATAATCTTTTTTCTGAAAGCGGTCATTCTCCTCAACTAGAGGAATCAGCATTATTTGATGAGAAATTGGTGGCTTGGTTGAAGAAGTAGCGTTTTACTTGCAAAATCTTATATGCGGTAAATTATAAATCCAAACCCTCGAACCATTTTTTAAACTTCAAGCCCCTGGCTTTCCAAGTTAAACTCATTGAAGTTTCTCTCGATTCTTCACCTATTTTTTTACAAAAAATAGGATCGGATAGGGTATCTCGGATCGCTTCCGCATTTTGACTAGGGTTATCAGGTTCAACCAATATAGCGTTTTTTTCATGCACTAAGAGTTCTTTCATATCTGCTAAATTGGGTGCAATAATCACTCTTCCTGCAGCGAGATAAGGAAATATTTTGAAGGGCAAAACCGTTCGTCCAAATTTTTCTAATGGAGCCGAAACGGGTGGAATAATCAACAGGTCACCTGCAAATAAATACGTCGAAACCATTGCAATAGGCACACGACCTGGTAGGATAACATTCTTTAGCTCCTTTGATTTTGCATATGCTTTCAGGCGATTGATATCTTCTTCACGTCCTCCAACTAATAAAAATTGGGCATCGGGTACACTTTCGGCTATATCGATTAGGCTTTCAATGCATTTATTCTCTTGCATATTGCCTGTATAAACGATGTATTTACTTTCAGGATCGAGTCCTAACTTTTGACGAGCCTCCAACTGTGTTAAACGCGGTTGCATATCTGACTCATCAAAACCATTGTGCAAAACCAATAATTTTTCTTCAGGGATTCCCGCTTTCAACATCGAGTTCTTGGACACATGACTATGTAAAACCATCCCCACAAAACTATCTTTATGAGCTCTTTTGGAAAACCATTTCATTGTCTTTGGAGAGTCATCACCAAGCCTTCGATACGTTTCAAAAATGAACTTTTTACCCAATAAAATGCATAAGAATGCTGCCAGTTTATTTCGAGTATAAACAATGTCATTTCGTCGAAATAAAACAGCGTAAATAGTGGCGACAAAGGAATGGAAAAATTTTTCGAGCCGAAGATCGCTAGCTGGAACAATGTTTTTTAAAGGACTAATTTTAAGGGATTTGGAAACATTGTAATATTTGTAAACTGCCTCTGGTAAATCATAGGTCCAATCAAAAAAATTCCGTTTCTGAACTGGTATTATTAACTCCAAAGGCACACCTACTTCACTCATCGCGGTTGCATTTTTGATGACCTGTTGGGTGTTGGTATCATGGTGTGGATATCGCTCACTGGAAATCATGAGGATATTAGGTAGGGAATTATTACTAGATTTTTTCGACATGTATAACCCTTCTGAAAGGTTGATAAATTAGTTAAAAGTCCAATAACTGTTCTTGAATTTTTTCCAATCACTTTTTTGAACCTTTGAAATGTGCTTGTATAGAAAACGCAAATACAAAAAACGCCATAATGGCAACATAAGTTAAAGCTAATGGCATTTGACCTATGATACCAAGAAAGAAAAATATTAAAGCGAACAAATCTCTCTTCCCAAAAAGGCCAGCTGTTCGCATGATTTTATCATAGGTAGTAGTGCCATTTTGGAAACTATATTCTACATTCAATAGAGAGCCGCCTGCCTTGAATCTCAATAAATAAAAATACAAACTTGCCAAAGCAGAGACGGCGAAAATGACTGCCAAAAAGCCGGACATTTTTACAAAATCAGAAGCTCCATTCACATATACACCATAGACAATACCAGCCAAAGCTGCTAGGTAGGAGAGGTTATCCACCAAGGTGTCGAGCCATTGTCCAAAAGGAGAAGATTTAAACTTTAACCGTGCTAGTTCACCATCTACCCCATCAAGGATGGAGGTTAAATGGAATAAAAAACCACCGATTAAATAATACCAATAGCCACCTAGAGCAAGAAAATATCCAGTTGCTAAACCAATGAATCCAGTAAAAATCGTAAATTGATTAGGAGTAATAAAAGTATGCGCCAAAACTCGACTTACCAAAGTTGAAATAGGGCGGTTTAAATTTCTTGAAACCCATCCATCCGTCGGTTTGGTCAAACTCTGAATGAGGATTTTTTCAATTTGATTTTTCGATTTTCTATCAGTCACAATCCCAAATACGCGCCCTTCCGTGCTTTTATGTTTTTTGGGAAATTGATCTTTATTTACCCAATTTTGTAAATTATCAAAATCATTAAAAGAAGGTGAAAATTTTGAATTGGGTATGAATAAAACCTTATGTTCAATCAAAACAGGGCAATTACTTTCTGCGCTTTCTGACATCATCTCCTTCAATAGATTGGGGTCAATCACTAATGGTTCATGGATGTAAAAGAAAGGTGCTTCCAAGTTGGCGTAAACGTCTTGAATCGATTCAGCATAATTAACCTTCAAATCAAAGGCATCTACCTTGTTCAATAAAGCTTTTATTGGACTTGCATTCTTTTCAGAAATCAAGAAGACTTCTTTGACGTCACTTCTTTCTAAAGCTCTAAGGGTACGTTCTAAAACGGTTAATCCATACACTTTGGTGAAAGCCGAATGAGATTCGGGAAAATTTAAAATTGCGAAAAGGCTCATTATTTTGATTTGGATATTTGAAAAGAGGAGAGAGAAAAGGAGATAGGATTTCCAATTTTATTTAAATTGGAAATCCTTTAACTCCTTAAGAGACGATGGAATCAGCCAAATAATTAGCGATTACACTAATCCCGAATGCTCCCCCATAAATGCCATTACACCTGCAACGATCACAAATAACCAGCAGGCAACGAAAACAGCAATAAATTTTTGACGAGTTTTTAACATCTCAGGGAAATCAATGGGCTTTCCTTGAAATTTTCCACGAGGGCGACTGGGGAAAAAGAAGGTTTTATAAGTTTCGATGGAGGCAATTGTAAAACCAATACCGCACATAGTAATTACCAAAAAATTGTCAGTCAAATTGGCTGCCATCCAAGCCCAAAAGTAAGCTACAGCAGGACTTCTGAAAAACTTGAAGGTCTCAAACCCTTCAATGGGCGCATCTTTCCATGCCCCGCCAAAAGCAGAAATCCAGCCACCAATACTCAAGAATAATAATATTATATAAGGGTTTAGGTTCAACTCACCAGCTTGGTGCATGCCCCATAATTTTATTAAAACCCAAGTAACCAATACGATACCACCAACATAAAAGAAGGCTGCAATATACCGATCGCGTTTGCTTTCTACTACACGTCCAAGAACATGTAATTGCATGGGAATAAAGTACTTTGATTGATCCTCCTGTCGTAAGAAAGTTTTCCAGACTTCCATCACTAATCGCTCACAGAGATAAGTTGATCCCCATAGCAATACAATACCAGTGGCGGTAGTCACATCTAAGTCGGTAAAATACCAAACTATTGGTGCGAAAATTAAGGAAGCGATGGTGCTTCGAAGGTATTTTGGCCAAGTAAAGCCCTCATGTGGAGAATCTTTGTACATTCCCCATGTCGAAGTGTGTAGTCCGGCAGTAAGACCGGTTAAGATTACGGTTAAAATTTCCATTTATTTTCAATATAAGAGTATGTCTAAATTTTTACTTCCTAAAAACCAACGCTTTATGAACCTGCCTTTCAAATTATTGCGGTCATTTGCCTCGGCAAACTCCCTTAATAATTTATCGCCAGAACCATAAATCATTGATTCTCAATTTGTAAAATTTT
>JANSWP010000117.1 GCA_024743405.1 Bacteroidota bacterium | reverse complement strand
TAAAAACTTTAATATAGTCGTTTACTGTATTGCGAGAACGACCCAATAATTCGCCAATAATCCGATTACTTTTTCCTGCTACTTTGAGTTGTAACATTTGCTTTAAATCCATGATTTCTATTCTTTTATTGGCCATGTATTCTGTGTTTTGTAAGACACAAAATTCGGTATTCAATTAAATACCTTTGGCTATTCTAGAAACCTGAATTATTCATCTTCATAACATAATCTAGTGGCATACTTTAAACCGATATGACTGGCACAGTTTAAACCGATACAACTGGCATGGTTTCCTCCGCTACGAGTGGCACGGTTTCACCGATATATCTATCGTGTATTTTTTTTATTTGTCCCTGACGTCTTTGTATCCGAACAAATGTTTCGGATGTACAGTTAAAAACCCTGAAGAAAATCAATTCCAAACCAAAATACCAAAATGTAAAAGAAAGGGAAGTTGGTCTTTGATAAGGTTAAATTACACATCTGAGGATACAGCTTAAATATATAATATTTTAATTTATTGTTCTAGGATGTTTGTTAAAAAAAAAGCTGATTCCGAAATGGAATCAGCTTTTTAGGCTCGGTACAATTTATTAGAAATGCCACTCAATTACAACCAGCCTTAATTTTCAGGTATTATTTTCTCTGACAACTCCTCTATTTCAGCCCTATCCGGTGTAAAGCATTGTAGGTAAACATCGTCTTGTTTATCTTCACCACGGACTTTTATTACCGTAATTAATTCATTATTTTCTACACAACCTACATAATGAATACCATATTTCTCTATGGTCTCAGTCCATTTGTGGATGGATTCCTCGTGAAGATTTATTCTTACACTAAACATCCCATTCGACTCTTCTAAAACATCAACGCTTTTTTACGCTATTTCTTCAAAAAAGAGAATTTATTTTAGGCTTTCAGCTAAAACTGCTGACTTTTGCTTCTTTAGCTATACTACGCTTATTAGAAATACCCTTTGATATAGATTAAACTAGATAGTAGAATGTTGATAATTACAGTAAAAATCAATATCGTTGCTTTAACATATCCATCCTTGTATTCTGTTATCCTCCAAAGAGTTGTGGTAATGATTTTCACGGCAAAATATATAATTGTATAAATTATAATAGCAAAAAGAAAAAGTACTAGTGCAATCATATAGCCAAATGCGATCATAATTGACCTACTATAACTTAAAGTTAAAAACCTCCCCAGAAAGGTATTTAAATCAAAACCAGCAAAACCACCATGATCTAAAACAAATCGTAGCGTTTCTGATGAAAATCCATTGAACGTAAATAATATTTCTAATACTAAAGCTGACCCTAGTATAATATAAAAAGTATTTTTTATTAGCCCTGTGTCTTCCTGTAGCAGAGTTAGTATTATCCCTAATGTTAATAGTACTGATGGTGTAATTAATATGTAATAGATTGTCTTTGTGGAGGCTAAATATTTATTGTCCTGACTTATATCTATTGGATTGGGATGATTTAAAATTTTCAACAAGTAATTTTCTCTTATATAATCACCGCATAAGTGGCAAACAATAAAATTTATTACAACTACAATGAAAAGTGCAAAATATCTATTATTTGTGCGCCTCAAAAATTTTTTAATTGATCGAAGAGGATTTAACCCATCAAGCCTGAGTGTTATTCTATCAATATAATCTTCATAAACTTTCTTTTGTTGCTTACTAAGAAGAAGATCAATTAAAGAGATCATACTACTCAGGATCGTGAAAGAGAGTATAAAGAAAAGTACTATGGTCAGAGATGGTATTTCAGGAATCATTTGTGAAATCTTTTGTCATTCAACAATATCTTTAAAGTTCTCAACTTTAGTAAAGGTCTTATAAGAACAACATTTGTATTTGTTGTGATCAATAGGACAATTAAGCTGCGGCTTCACTCATATTCATTGAAAAAATAGACTTTTTTGTCACTGCTAAAATTTCGATTTTGAGTTCTTCCAAAATGATATTATGAGAAGACAATGAAACCAAATCCAAAAACTAATTCTTTGATGATGATACAGAAGTTTCAACATCCACTTTAGTTGATGCATCTGAAGAGCAATTAACCATTAAAGATTTGGAATTATGCCCTCCAAAATACTCACAATTCCCCAGAAATAATATCCCGGACAATATACCCAATCTTATAAACGGCCGATTCGTATTTATTCCCTTTTTTATGATGGAAGCCGAGTACGTGCATATATTCATGCATATAGTGTCCGGCCAAGCGGCCCACCTCGTCGTTCTTTTTCCAGAGTGCTAATTTTTGTGGGCAGGTTGCAGTGACGCCGCTACTGCCTCCGTCGCGGCCAACGGTTTTACGGCTGCATCTCCTCTTC
Organism: Bacteroidota bacterium; assembly: GCA_024743405.1. GTDB lineage: Bacteria > Bacteroidota > Bacteroidia > Chitinophagales > Saprospiraceae > JANSWP01. The sequence goes on along the minus strand of JANSWP010000117.1, from coordinate 15,990 downwards.
GACCACTTCTTGCCATCTTTAGCACGGGTGATTGTACGAAGCCGTAAGTCAACGACGCTGTCTTTGCCTCCAGGTCCATCTACTTCATGGGCCTGCATAATGATTTCAAAGATTTCAAGGTTGGCCTTTCCGTTGCGGTGGGTAAATACACCGTCTCTAATGGCGTCTCTGAATTTGGTCGAGTTGAGTACGGTCTCCAGGCTGTCGGCAGCTCGATCTGCAAAAGCCTCATAGCCTTCATATCCTTCTTTGGAGTGGATTTTTACTTTTACTTGGGATTTACACAAAGTGCCCATTAGCAGGAAAAGAAAAACAAAAATAACAGATTTCATAATTGAGGTTTTATTGTATTAATACTTCACCTTCTCAATTCCTTCCGGCACAATGAATTCATCAGGATCTATGCTCAACCGGTAATACTTGTCGACATATCCATCCCTCCAATTACCATAAACACCTTTCGCAGCTCTTTCGTCCCCGCTATAAAGGCAGAAGCCTTAATAAAGATTTGGTGTTTATCATATTCTGCACGTTTTACAAATGTGCACTAAACCTTGCTGGCTAAACTGCTTTTTAAGGCAGTTTAGGTTTTGCTAGCTGCTTTTTATCAATTCACTTCGGGTATTCCTATGGAATTAAGGTATTCAAACGTTTCATTATATCTTGACTCTAATCTTGTAATATCTTTTGAATCCCCTAGCGGAATAAAGATTATCATTCCTTGCCTCGCTCGAGTCAACAATACTCTGTAAGTATTCAGCAAGTATTTCTGGGTCGCCTCCTTTCCAATGTTAATCCATTTACTTCCAATGAATTTTTGAAAAGCCCAATCACCGTTTTGTAAACTCAAATCACCACCCCACGCTACGCAAGCCCAATCAAGCTCAAGACCTTGAATGGCAAATTCAGTCGAAGGTATCTCAAGAGATAAGGAAGACCTGACATCTTCTTCAGAATTCAAGAACCAATTTGCAATTTTGGAGTCGTCTGATTGAGATCTTAATGCGTTCTCTGAATCAATGCCTTCTGGTCGCAGTCTCTTAGCATTAAGTGAAACGAGAACTCCAGTTCTTTCACTTCCACGTTTCATCTTATTCAACCAGCCTTTGTAGATGTCCCGGTTGCGAGTCAATACTATTGGATATTTATCTCTTAGCTCATTGAATAGTCTTTTGGATTCCTCAAGTTCCAGATTCAATAGGTTTTCTACAAACGCTGAGAGGATCTCTGACCTGAATGAACGAACAGAGACTCCTAGATGAAGGTTACAGCTGCTATGACCATTGTTTTTAACCCACGCTACAAGTTCTTTATCCGTCAGATAATTTGTCGATTCGGAGATTAGGTCAGAATAGTGGACGTCCCAAGTAGGAAATTCAGCTTTGATGGTTCTTATCCATTCGTTGATTCCTGCCTCTCCAGTGTTAATCTCCTGACCGCCTCCAACCAAACAAACAACAGAACACCAACCTTCATGCCTATTCATATAGTCAATCAAACAGTGAGGTTCGGACATTGTAAAGTCTGGTAGATCGTGTTTCTCTCTGACAAATTTTGATGTTTGATGAACATTCCATGCTCGCTGTGCTTCATCAAATACGGCTACTCGTTCATCTGGTGCTTCTGTACTTTTTAGGTAGTCGTTTCTGAAGTGATGGACATTTTGGATCGTAGGTTTTACCTCTCTTCGAGCATCTGAGATTTTTAGTTTTTCATCAGCTTCATCTGCAGCACGTTTCCTGTCCCTAGCTAATGCCTCTCGCAACACCGTCACCAAGGGGCCATTTCCTGAAAGAAATACGGCATTCTCATCCTCAGCTATCTTTTTTCGCTCGTTCGTCACATTCAATCCGACAAGTGTCTTTCCCGCACCAGGAACTCCGGTAACAAACGATATTGATTTGCTCCCTTTTGATTTTGAGCGTTCAATAATCTTGTTGAGCTCATTTGTAGTATTGAAGAGGTTTGTTTCACCTGCTTCATACCTGCTTATGTCTTCAACACTATGACCATTGTAGAGCGCTTGTGCAGCCTCAATGATTGTTGGAGTTGGCTTATACCTACCCTGTTCCCAATCATCTACGGCACCGTTGTCTGAAGAATTTAATTCTAGAAGATTTGAAATAGTAGGTCTCAGTGTTTGAGTATTACAGAGAATTGGTTCGTAGAGATTCCCCGCCTTGACCATTGAGTTAACTACCGTGGCAGCATTAGTAGATACCAATATTGGTACTATGGATTTTGAATGACTCGTCTCATGAAAATTGAAAAGATCAAGGGCATAATCCACCACTTGATTAATACTGGACTTATCGTAGGTGTCTGAACCAATTTTGAATTCGATAACCAGAATGTGGTTACCTAAGACAACAATATTATCCACTCGTTTTCCCATGCGAGGAATGGCAAATTCAAACAGCACTCTTTCATCCGCTAAGTCAGCTAAACATGTTTTGAGTAGATCGATTTGAGCCTCCCAAGCACGAGTCTGCTTGATATTCAGGTTTTCGTTCGTATGGCTCGTGTTGAGCTTTCCCAAAATACTTGAGCTATCCTCATTGATGAAATTCGAGATTGTGTCTGAATAATAGCTTCTATTCATATTTAATATTGCATCTAATATCTTTGTATTCGCTACTTTATAGCGGATATCCAGATATATTATTTTCATATTGCTAATTAGGTAGCGATATACCTGAAATGCGAAAAGTATCAAATTAGATATAAATTTATATACACCCTGCAGATATTCAATCCAAAACCAAAATGCCTTAATATAAAAGGAAGGGAAGTTGGTTTTTTGATCAGGTAAAATTGCATATCAGATTATATAGCTTAAATATATAATATTTTAATTTGTTACTCAAGGATTGTTTGTTTGAAAAATAAAAAAAGCTGATTCTAATTCGGAATCAGCTTTTTATTGATCGCAAGAGTTAAATAGAATTTTGAGCAGTCTGACGCCTCTTGGTATGAGAGCTTTGATTTGGCTTTATTCGTCACAATTTGCTACTCGATTGGTCTTAGTTTTTATCAGTTTCTACTATTTTTTTTGTCGCATTCAAAAGTTCAGATAATTTATAATAAGCTCTAAATGCATTGTTTCTTTTAGGTCTTGGTTTATGATTTAACTCGATTTGGTTAGTTTGAGATAGGATAAAAAACTGTTTTTCGTTGTCATCGTAGTTTCTTTCTCCCCAAACATCGTTACAGTAATCAGTCACTCTTTTTTTAATATCATCTGAGTATGCCTTATTATTCATAAATGACTGATAGTCGGTTTTAGGATTCATAATAATTATGTCATCTACTCCGAAAATCTTTTCCATAATTCCAAGTCTTTTCCTAAAAGCCATAAACAATGGTTTTTTCATTGATGTGTATCTTGTTCCCTCATTTGGACATTCGTAAATATTCGGGTAATTATATTGATATTTATTACTATTTCCTGCAGGAATAGAGAAAACTTCTTTTTCGTAAAATTTCATTGTTCCTTTTATATTAGATATGAATTCTAAATATTCTTTTGCCAATCCATGTTTTCCATTTAACATCTCGAATATTGAACTCCAAGAAATTGCTGTGATTTTTGGATTGTGCATTATTAAGTCATTTTTTGTAAGTGAGCACCCAAAAAGTTCAAAATCTGTTAATTCAGAAAACTCATTCGGTTCTAAATAACCTGAAATTTGATTTACTATTTGTATTGAAGAACTGTTGGCTTTGGCACTTTTCGCTTCAATAATCAATGCACTTTTTGGTTTTTTATCTTGATATAGCTGAATGACTATATCTGCTCTCTTTCTATTTGTCGATATTAGTTCAGAATGGACAATTACTTTACTGAATTTTTCAAGTTTAATTTTTCCAATAATTCTTTGGATTTCTTCTAAATTCAAAAATTCTTGAAGTGTGTTTTTGTCCTTAGATAACAAGTATGCAAGTGCAGTCGTTTGCTTTACTTCAGTATCACCACTAAGAAGATCAAAAACGGTTGCGTTTAGCGAATTGTATGTTCTAAAAATGTGTTTCATTCAATATAAGCTAACGTTGTGGGCAAGTGCCAATGTGTGTGCCTCAAATGGGCATCTCAGATGACCATTGCGAGTTATGTGTAAATATAACAAGAAAAGGACATTTGCTATTCATTTTAATGAATCCTCTAGAGAGATGGAAGTTCCCCTATAGCAGAAAATAGGTGACTGAGATTAGCAAGCTAGAAGGGTGTTTGGGGTGACCCAATGTCTGAAGTAAGCGTCCAAGCAATCGGGGCATATTTTTTAGGAAGGACAGATAGTGGTACTTACCTGTTAATTACTCCCTCACGGTTTCATCTTACCTTCACATTTTTTCCCTGCTTCGCACCTCGAGATCACATTCGATGTACTCGAAATAAAGAACCATTTGCAGTAAAATAGGTCAATGCCCACACTAGGTTTTGTGCTATTGATTAGTACTTCGATTGACAATATGATGGACGACGTCATGTCGAAAATTCCCTACTCGATTGGCGGTTTGTTTTCTTTTATTCAGCTTTAATCTCTTCTGTTTCATTAAAATAAGCATAATATTCTGGAATCTGTTCAAGGAGTATTTTTTCTCCTTTTCCATACTTTCTGAATTGATTTATGAATATATTTAAATTATCCAAAACCCTATCAGTATATCCATAATTGTGATAGACAATCATTTCTGGATTATGATTTAGTTCAAAGCCTTCATTATTTGCTCTAAAACAAAATTCAATATCTTCACCTGCTGCATTAGGAAATTTTTCATTAAACCTTATTTTCTTTCCTATTTCGGCTGTAATGGCAAGATTTGCAGTCGTTCCGTAAAGCAATCTATTTGAGTTTTTAAATTTCCGTCCATTCAATGTTCCATTAATATTGTGATAGGTACCGAACCAATGTTTATCGTTAGAAATGGTATTCCCTGAAATTATTCCACAGGTTTGATGTTGCTGAAAATAAAAAACAATTTGCTTAGTCCAATTACTTTCAAGAATGCAATCTGAATCTGTAAAAGCAATTACATCAATTTCATTTTTTAATGCTAAATCAATTCCTCTATTTCTCGCTTTCGCTGGTCCACAATTCAATTCGTTTTTTACTTTTATGAATTGATTTGGGATGTCATAGCTTTTTGGTGAATTATCATCTACTACAATCACAAATTCGGGCTGATATTCAAGTTTTGCTATTGAAGAAAACAAGTTACTCAAATCTTGAATATCTTTACTTGACTTAGCATAAACTGGTATTACCAAAGCCATTTTTGGTTTGATTGGTAATTGATTTTTTCCTCCTATTGGAAAAGGAGTAAATTTATATTTTGCTTTTAATTTTTTTGAATTTGAATTGAAGGTAAATGCTTCAATAAATTTAGTCAGTAAAAATTTGTTTCTATGCTTATGCCCTTTTAGATTTTCGTACCAATAATCAAGTATTTTACCATAAGGCAAATTAGATATTGAACTCATTACATTCCAAGGTTTGCACAATTATTACAGTAATAGTGATACTTGTGTGATTTTAAAAAATCTTTTCTTTTGTTTCCTTCCCAAATCTCTTTGAGGCTTTGTTCTTTGATATTACCGTAGACGTATGGATTGAACATATTGCAAGGTGTTACTGTACCGTCAAATAATATGCAAAGTTCTTTGTCCAATATTGGGCAATCCTGCATACTTCCGTGAGTTTGTTTAGTATATTTTGAATTTAAATTAATTCCTGCTAACTGGTCTGGAAGATGATACTGTAAACTACTGTGGTTATACAATTCTGCGACTTGATTAAATTGTTGCTTAATTTCTTCCTTGTTATTTTCAACAAGATTTACAAAAACATCAATGCCCTCGTCACGTCTAATTGTATTGTACAGGATATGGCAATTATTCTCAAAAGCAAATTCTGCAATTTCAGTTATTCCAAATAAATTCTCTTCTTGAATTGTAAATATAATAAATGGGCGTTTTGAGAATGTTCTAAGTTTTTTAATATTATTAGTGATTTGCTCGAATTTAGCTCCTCTTCTTATGGCAATCAATTTTTGTTTATTTGCACTATCCATTGATATGAAAAGCTGAACATCGTTGTTTATTAGGCTTTGTAAAATTTCATTATTTCCAAACGACATATTTGAAAACAAATTGATATTCAGATCTGGAAATTGTTTCTTAGTGTAATTTATCATCTCCTTGAATTCAGGATGAATTGTACTTTCTCCTCTTCCATTCAATCGGATTGTATTAGAAACTCCACCTATTTGCATTAATATCTTTTTGTAGGTGTCAAATGATAAAAACTTACTCTTGTGAAATGGATTAAGGTGTTTCCCAAATCCACACATTGAACAGCTTAGGTTACAATTATAGCTTAACTCGACTATTACTTCTCCAAATTTCATCAGTTCTTTGTGTTACATTTTAAAACCTTACAAGGAAGATTGCACATTCTCATTTTTGCACTAACCGTTTCTGCATACTTAGAAGAAAGAATATCTGTCATTTCCATTGAATTCAGATTTCCTAATGGCTTCTGACAGTCCTTAATCCAGTTTTGTTGAAAGCAAGTATAAACATCTCCATTTTGGACAATTGATAAATTTCTGCCTGCCGCATAACATTGTTGTTCGGAATTTGGGACAAACGCCTTTTTGTTTTCTATTGGCGTCCAATTGCCTTCAAAACCATCTGTGATATAATCTTGGATGGAATGATAAATTCCTTTTTCTTCTGCATATTTTCCAACTGCCTTCATATGTGGTTCTGTCTCTTTAGATAAAACCGACTGAACACTAATCTGTGGTTTATCAAGATGGTCTAAAGCATATTCAAGATTTTGAAAAACTTTATCATAGGAATTTGTACCTCTCACAAATTTCCAAAATTCTCTGTCCATTGTATCTATAGAAACAACAATGTGGATATTGTATTTTGATACTTCATTTATAAATGCCTTATCCATTGGAACACCGTTTGAAATTAACACAGTTCTTATTTGAGTTTTTGATATGCCTTTTAGAATTTCATATATTTCATCTTTAAAAAGTAATGGTTCACCTCCTACAATGCAAAGCTCTTCTACATTTGGAATGGATAAAACTCCTTTGATAATTTCACTTGTAGGAAGTCTTTCTGCCTTGTCTTTATATTTCCAATGTGAACACTTCGTACATTTTTGATTGCATTGAATTGTGTTCATATAGTATATGTGAGTAGGATTGTACATTCCTTAATTTTGCTGTTTTTTTTTCGTAATTACCGCCAACGTCCCGCATCATTATTACCGCCAGGCTTCCTTTATTTTTTCTATTTCTTTTTTTGCTTTAATCGAAATTTCGTTTTCAAATCTATCGGGCCACGGATTTCTTTCCGTTCTTTTCATTAATATCCCTGGGTGGGGAAGGCAAATGGTTTTTCTCTCAGTTCCTTTTATTTCTTTTACTTTTATTTCACCGTTCAGATATTCCTTCGCCATTTTATCCGACAATCCGAAAAATATTTTGGTGACTTCCATTCCGAGCAGGATTATCACACTTGGTTTACATATCTCTATTTCTTTTTCGAGCCAATCCATACTTTTCCTACCGTATTCCTCAAATTTTGAACGGTTCTCTTCAATGTTATTTTTTCCGAGTTTTTTGTATCTTTTCACATGTCCATCTTTAAAAAGGAATACTTTTACCAAATCGGTTATCCAACAATGTTTTCTCTCAATTCCTATTCGTTTGAGTATCACTTCGTTTAATTCCTTCCCCGACGGTATAGACCGTACTCTTGAACCGTCAAAATATGATTCGTCTGAAAAAGGGGCATCATTATCTGCCACGGGCGTATCAGTTATTCCATTAATTGTAAAAAATTTCGCCGATGGGTATGCCCCAACAATCATTGCTTTGTTCAATTCCGTTTCAATCGGTACAAGAACATTTATCGGAGTCCCGTGAAAATACCTGTAATCAGAAGGGTAATTAATACTCGATTTATAATCTTTAAAGCAGTCTTTTTGATATTGTTGGATTGTCATTTTTTCCTTTTTAATGGGGTCTAACTTGTTCATAACAACGAACTCGTTGATATATCATAAATAGGCTAATCATTACATTAATATAGATTTAATGCGACCGAATTAAAATTGTCAAAAACCCAAATGCCTAAATATAAAAGGAAGGGAAGTTGGTTTTTTGATAAGGTTAAATTACACATCGAATTATACAGCCTAAATATATAATATTTTAATTTATCACCCAAAGATGTTTGTTAGAAAAATAAAAAAATCTGATTTCAATAAGGAATCAGCTTTTTTTATGATCGCAAGATTTAAATCGAATTTTGAGTATGATGACGCCCCAAAGTATGATGCTCTGGAGTGGCACTACTTCTCACAACATTTAAGGGAATTACAGTAGTCCTTAATTTCCAGGCATTATTTTCTCTGAAACTGCTTCTACTTCAGCCCTATCTGGTGAAAAGCATTGAAGCTATTATACCTCACGTAGCGACCTTTTGGAAGCTATAGCGAGATATGCATGGTTAGGGGCTGGGTTTTTACTTTTTCTAGTTAAATATTCTATCCTTTCCTAACATATCATTGATATTTTCAATATGCTTTTCTTGAGTGCTTACACTTTCTCCTCTAAGTGCTGCTTGTTTTAGAAATTCTACAATTTCCCTTTTATTGTTATACGGAGCAGCTTCATTATTTTTCTTGATGAGTTTAAGAACTTCAAATATTCTAGGAAATTTCACAAGATATGTTCCTTTAGGAACGAAATTTATTTCTTTCAATTCACAATTTCCATAGAAAACAATAATAGAAAAAAATGGAATATTTTCGAATTGTTTTAGTTGCTTTCGCAATATCTCAATATGACCCTTATTTTGTTTAATTGGGTTATAGAATCTATATTTCTTTTTCCCATAGGATAATACTTTAGTCCAATGTGAATGATTACCGTTACCGAAAATCCATCCACTGAAATCCTTCACTTCAAATACAATAATTCCTTCTGTTGTTGCTACCACAATATCAATCTGGGAAAACTCCCCATTTTTCTTTTCTACACATAAATCATGAAATATCGTTTGTTCAGGAACTCCATGTTTAAGTAGTTGCAAAACCAAATGTCTTTCTGATTTTGTCCCTCGATTTAAGGAGGTAACAGAATTAAGAAGTTTTCTATCTCGATTTTTTCTAATCAGTCGAATTATGACTATTAGAATAACTATACCAGCTACTAGCCAAATCAGACCAATTATTGACCAAAGAATGATATTTTCATTTTCACCTATATATTTCCAAACTTCCATTGCTAGTTTTTCAATATTTAACTTAGTTATTCATCGTGTATTTTTTTACTTGTCCCTGATATCTTTGTATACGAACAAAAGTTTCGGATGTACAGTTAAAAGCCCAAAAGAAGATCAACTCCATCCCAAAATACCTAAATGTAAAAGTAAGGGAAGTTGGTCTTTGATAAGGGTTAATTACACATCTGATTATACAGCTTAAATATATAATATTTTAATTTATTGTTCTAGGATGTTTGTTAGAAAAAAAGCTGATTCCGAATTGGAATCAGCTTTTTAGGCTCGGTACAATTTATTAGAAATGCCACTCAATTTCACCCAGCCTTAATTTTCAGGCATTATTTCCGCTGAAACTGCTTCTACTTCAGCCCTATCCGGTGTAAAGCACTGTAGGTAAACATCGTCTTGTTTATCTTCACCACGAACTTTTATGACGGTGATTAATTCATTATTTTCCACACAACCAACATAATGAATACCATATTCCTCTATTGTCTCTTTCCATTTGTGGATTGATTCCTCGTGAAGGTTTATTCTCACACTAAACATCCCATTGGACTCTTCCAGAATATCAACGCTTTTGTAATCTTCTGAAGTAATGAATGGTTTTGGATTTAAGAGGTAAGATTCATTTGCATTATTCCGTACCATTGGCACCCCGTCCCTGTCACCATTCAGTAGATAAATTCCATCAATGAGGTCAATTTTTTCTTTTTGAGCTGGCGCGTCTGATTTATCGGTATCACAAGATTGATGAAAGGAAAAAAAACTAATGAGGACTAAAATTTTGATCGTTGTTTCCATTTTTTCATTTTGTTGGTTAGATTATTAGATTTATAATTTCTGGTTCTATCAAGCTTATTTTCAGTCAAATGTTAGAAGATAATGGACTAAGGTAAATCTTTGATTATTGGAGAACGGTATCTGGATTCAATACTACGAAAAGCTTATTTCTGGAATAATTTGAAAGGCAGCTTTTCAGGGTTATGGCGCTGCAAAATTGGTTAGTGAAGTTAAAGTTAAGGATTTGGGTTGAAAACTAGAAGACCTGAGTTCCAGTTTTGTTATAAACTGGAATAATCACTCCTATCTAAAGAGGTAGAGCTAGAACCAAAATTCACAAAATATAATCATCTTTGGGAAGGACAGATAGCTGTACTTACCTGTTAATTACTCCCTCACGGTTTCATGTTACCCTTACATTTTTTCCCCGCTTCGCACCCCAAAATCACTTCCGACGCACTTGGGATAAGGAACTATTTGCAATGAAACAGGTCAATGCTTCCACCAAGTTTTGTGCTATTTATTAGTGGGTGGATTGACAATATGTTGAGCAACTTCACGTCGCAAGGTTGCCACTCGATTCTGCTCAGTTTTCATTTTATTCTTCCATTCCAAACCTTTATACTGGATAAAAATCCTATTCTGTATTTACCATTTGGTGCCACCTTTCCGTCTAAAAATACAGGTGTTCCTCTTTTAGGATTTCCATTATCTGGTTGATAATATTCAAAAATTTTGTCATTATTTTGAGTGGCTTTTTTCATGGTGAATTTCATCTTTAAAGCTCCATTTCTTATTTCAAAAAGCTTCTTTTTATCTTTACTCAAATAGAATCCATCTTTTGCATTACTCCCATTAATTTCAACTTTCGTAAATCCCGTGTAGCCATTAAACTTGAAAATTTGAAGCGTCAGTCCATTGGTCAATTGAATTTCTTCTTGATATTTTATTCTTCGTCTATCCGACCCTCCTAATTTATTACTATATTTTTTTAGATATTTACTTTTCAAGTATTCTTCGATATTTAGGTCTGGAATTCTTGCTTGGTTTGCTAATATGAAAAAGCTCTCTCCTATGCCATCCAGTTTGAGAATGATTAGTGCATCGTCTAAAAATGATTTATTGTATAATCTTCGTTGGTTATGAAATTCGAGCAATATTGAATTAGCTGTTGAAAATAATTCCCAACTCCCGTTTGATACAATTCCATCAATGGAAACTATTAGCCTATTTGAGTCTCGGAAAATTAATTTGATAAAATTCTCCTTTTCTGTTACAATGACCCAAGGTTGATTTTGTAGCTTAGATAGAGTATCAATTTCTTTACTGAACTCCTTCAATTCTGGAAGTATATTTTTTAAGTATTCTATCATTTTTTTTTTATTGAGCAGAACATCTTTGTATCCGCTACTTTATAGCGGATATCCAGATATATTATTTTTATATTGCTAATTAGGTAGCGATATACCTAGAATGCGTAAAGTGTCAAATTAGATATAGTTTCTATACACCCTGCAGATATTCAATCCAAAACCAAAATGCCAATGAGTGGAAGAAAGGAAAGTTGGTTTTTTGATCGGGTAAAATCTTACTTGAATTATAGATTATATAGGGTAAATATATTACCTGTGACTTAATTAATCAAATATTGTGTTATAAAAATAAAAAAGCCGACCCTTATTGGAGTCAGCTCAAAACTTAGAAACTAAAAGGTTCCTACACTCAAAAAGTAAATCACCGTATCAAGGCAATCTCCCAAACGGTATCGCAAAATAAAACCCACTCCTTTCGCTCGTCGGACAATCCGTCAAAAAATTATCATCCAAATCAATCTTCAGACAATAGTGGTCATTCTCCATATCCATTACGGTAGCTTGATACTGGAAAACCTCACAATATTGATCGACGTCATAGAAAAGGTCATGTGTCCAAAAATGAATTGGGTTTTCGCAAAAGTTGAAGTTTCCTGAAATGACAATCATATCTGCTTGTGGGAAGACTTCAAAATTGAGGGTGCCTTCGTTGCATTCAAATTGGTCTAAATTACTTTCATTAAACCAGTAAGTCTGGCAAGCATCCAAATCGAAAAAACCAGTTAAGAGTCGTTTGCAGTTTGTTGTAGGCGACGGCTCGACTTGGGTATTCGGTTCAACTGGTGGTTTTTTGCAAGCAGCGAGTAGGGTCAAAATAATTAGGATTCCATTTTTCATAGCTTGTTGATTTTTGATTCACGGATTTGATTGATTTGCTGCAAGTGTTCGCAGTCTTTGACAATGGTAACTGATCGAGATATTGAGTCAGGTAGAAAGGTAATGCTGATTTGTAGGACACAGCCCTTCGCTTGTATCATAAAATCGTAAGTACCAAAAGTGGTTAAATGAAAGGGGATAATCCCTACTTTTTTAAAGGATTTTAAGTGGACGTAATCTGTGCAGTTTTGCTCGTTTTTTTGATTGAAGTAAACATCCACTTGTACTTCATTGGATCCAAAATAATGAATATGTTCACCGATCTCGATTGGATGTGCCACAGCCAGCTTCGTACAGTTTTTATGGTAAAAGATTTCAGCATCCGTATCCATGGAATTGATGATGAGTAAAGACGGCTTTCGGGTGGGGTCAATGATAGCGTAATACACCCCTCGATGCACCACAGGGACGGAAATATGCATACCTCGGCACTTACCCTTAGCTACCAAATAAACGTTGTCTAGCCCATCAGGAGTGAAATAAATTTCAAAAGGACGGACAGTCATCATTTCTGTTGGATTGAAGCCATAGACTGGTGAGATTTCTGGAAAGCGTACCAGCGTGTACTCAATCTTTCTAGTATAGGTTTTGAGTTCACAATTTCCGATATAGTTGCCTAGCCTTTCCTTAAAGGAATTTTCAAGTAGATAATCCTTCGTATTAAATGGTTTTTGAGCAACCATCAATGCCGAAGTGAGCAATAAAATAGAGAGCATTAAATTCTTCATTTTGAATTACATTTTAGCTAGGGAGTAGGAAATAAATAACCTACCCATTTTACTTGCTCTTTTTCCTTCATTTTTCGTTAAAAATACTCGCCATACCTATGGGTATGTCTGTGTTTTTTGCCTCAACTGAAGAAAAAATAGCTGTGCAAAATTTGGGTAGGTTATTTATTCCCTACTCCCTTAAAAAATATGGAGCAGTTGTCGGTAAAAAGTGGACAGTTGGCTGTTTGGGTTGATGCTCGATATTGGAGTCATTACCCCTGTTTTTTGAGTCAACTATTTACTTTCAAAATACTCCATAACAAATTATTTACAGTAGGTCTATTTTTTATTAAATATTATGACCACTTTGACCTTTTGACCTTTCGGGGGTTAATAAATTGATAATCAATGTGTTAACCTGGTCATTTGCTGGTCAAAAGGTGGTCAAACCAAAATAGTTGTTATTTTTTCATATTTGTGTATATATTGTTTAGTGACCATTTTGACCACCAAATGACCTGATTTTGACCACGTTTTGACCAAGTCGCCTAAGAGACATTTAGTATTTAATTCATTGATTATTAGTTTATTAATTATTTTTATTTCTATTATTTTAATACTACTGGTCATTCTGGTCATTTTTTTCAGGATTTTTTATTTTTAATAAACAAAGGCTCAAAAGCTATCGAAATAAGCCCTTGAACCCTTGTAAATGCTGGATTTATGCTATTTTTTGAATTAGGATTAGATAGATTAGGAGTATAGTTTCCGATAGGTGCCATCCTTATTTTGAGCAAATAATTTCTTGTTGTAGATGAGCCTACGAGCCGTTTTCTCCCCTATCCCCATCTTCTGGGCCACTTGCACCGCCAAGCTCGATGAGCACACCTGAGGAAGCTTCTCATAGATCCAATATTGTTTGCGCGGAAGCGCAGCAACAGGGTTCTCAGATTGAGCTAAAATCCGAAGGGAATTCTCTGTGAAATAATGGGTCAAAAGGATAGCTCGATTGACAGCCGATATAGAGATTTTATGGTGACTGATATCGGCATAAGAAAGGTTTTCCCAATACCCATCATCCGACATAGTGGCGAGTTCGATGAGCTCAAGAATACCCGCCAGCCTTAAAGTATAAGCCAGGATTTTACCATAGAGGGATTTGATGTTTTCATCCTCTGTTTCATTCATAATATTTTGCTCGATATTGGTTTTGTAATCCGCATATCGGCGAAAGCCCTTGGCATCCATTTTTAAAATAGTAGGTGTGAAATCAGGGGACGTAGGAAGCTCATTCAATCGTTGAATGATTTTGTTGTACTCTTCAAAATATTCAGGATTAGGCACCTCTAGAGAAGGCTTTGGAATCTTGACACTATGTGGAGCGCAAAAGAGCAATCGGAAAAGAAAACCATTAGAGATTTTATTGGCATCCGTCAGACCAGAGAGAATCCCTGGTTGAATAGCTCCCAAAATGCTAATGAACGGCGACTCAATAAAAACTGCATCTTCAAGGCTAGATCGATTGAGCATGATGGGCGTACCAGACCACATCGAAAGAAAATGCTCCAGGTCCTGTCCCGCAGATTTATAAGCATTCATTCCTTTCATCAAAGCAATAAATTCGTCCTTAAAACTGAGTACCCCTTTCCAGTTATTGGGAAAGATTTTTATCAAACTTTCGATTGTCGCATCCCCCACAATTCGCTGCGGTCTAATGGGGCGTTGATCCTCCATTTTTCGGCGATCCTTCGACTCCGCATTATCCCGTTTTCTTTGCCAAGCCACGAGGTCTTCCTTATGTTGTTTAGAGTATTCCTTCTCCTTTTTGAAAAGCGGCTTGAGGCAAGTCCGCATGATTGGAGATTTAGCACTACTCGGTGGACCAACCACTACGATCCACAGGCTCATGGGTTCCACATCCCCAACCACATGTTCCACCTGAAAAGCATTGCCAATGGCGCCAGAAGCAGCGGCTAGAATGCTGCCACCATGATAATCGATCGGTCGCCGATAGACCGCATGCCAGTGTCGAATAATCGCTTGAAGCGGTTTAGGAAAAGCTTGAATAGGAAAAGGGTTAGGTTGAGTGTCGTCATTTTTGATGGCTTGACGAGCCAGTGTAGCAATATCCTCAGCAGTGTAAGATTGCCCATTTTTAGTGTCGTTTTTTAGCGCATTAAAAAGCTTCATTTTGTCAAGTATTTTTGTAGAGCGTTAGAAAGTAGTTTAGTTTTTTTAGGTCGTCTTTATCGGTTAGATGGCGAGTGATTCCGCCAGAAAGAATCAACTGTTTCGTCTGCATATCGAGCAGTGCGATATGGCGAATATTGACCTTGCCAAAAGAAAGTTGGATGAAAAAGAAGTCAGGCGAATTTTGAATGGTAAGTACCTCCGGATTGGTGTGATTAGAGGGTTGAGATTTGATCAAAGGCGTCGTCGGAGCCGATTCTCCAATAGCAACATCAAGATCAATGTCAGAGAGTTTTTTAGCCTGATGCGAGATAGTATCCCGTTGCGAATAAAATTGTTTTCGCAATTCTTTAGAAAGAATAAGGTATTGATTGACGTGAGATTTGAGGGCATTATAACCGTTGGCAACAGCATTTTCATCCGTCGCATTTTCGATCATTTCGAAAGCGGCAGCAATATCCTTTTCGATGGCAAATAGTGGTTTGTTCTTTGTATAGTTTTTCATTTTAGCGCATTGAAGAAAGCGTGAGTAGAACCCTCTTTTGGGCTCTACCACACCAAGATTAACCTACAAAGAATGCACCCTACCCTAAGGCATGTGCAACTTTGCATTATCCAGAATTAATATTTACATGTTTAATCTTCCTCTCTAATGGCTTTTAAATGCGTACCTACTGTTCGCCTTGAGAGCCCTGTTTTAGTGGCGAGTTGAGTTTGAGTGGGTGACTTTCCGTTTGCGTTTTTA
>JANSWP010000052.1 GCA_024743405.1 Bacteroidota bacterium | reverse complement strand
TAGATTTTGGATTTTAGTAAGGCAAAAATACTTTTTGCGTTCGCCTTTGTACCTTCTGGCACAAGCCAGCGCAGGATGCAGGGTATCTGCGAGTATTTTTAACGCCGCAAAAGTTCAAAAAATACATCGGCAAATGTCGGATTTATTCTTTAGGCGTTACTTAGAGTCGAAGCAGAAAACAACCTTCCTCGTCCCTTATCAAGAAGCTTCCTACTAACCCACGAATTTTAGATATCATATATCCTTAATAATTCATGAAAATTCTTTTAATTCGTGTTAAAAAAACTTTGCACAACACTTCAAAATCTGAATCCCACGCTCATCGCGCCTATACCTTTTACGAACTCAATCGTTATAAGGAATGTATCCAGGAAGCCGAAAAGGCATTGTCTTATGATCCTGAGCTGGAGCCTGCTTGGACATTATTAATACTTGGAAATAGTATGCTCAAAAATACCGACCTCGCCATAGAGTTAGGAGATGAAGCATTGAAAATCCAAGCAGATTCAGCAGAAATACACTATGCCATCGGAACGGCATACCTACGAGGCAGACAGCCTTACCCAGCTGTAAGTCACCTACAGATCGCGGTTCAGAAGCACCCTTTAGCATCAGGATATTTGGTGAATTTGGGCATCGCCTATTGGAGTTTAAATAAAAAAGAAAAAGCCTTGGCATGCCTGAATAAAGCGCTCAGTTTAGACCCAAAAAACAATTATGCACTCAATTTGAAAAGTCAATTACAGAAAGACCAAAAAAATGTAGTCGAAGCGCTCGGTACGATTAATAAAGCCCTTCGAATTTCGCCTGATGACGCAGATAATCACTTAGTGAAAGGGGAGTTCGAAATGGCGCAAGGTAATTATGAAACCGCTACCAATCATTTTCAGGAGGCATTGAGGCTAAATCCAACGGATATCAAAGCTAGAACTGCTTTAATTGAATGCCTTTTCCTCTCCAATAAGACTCACCAAATATTAAATCGTACCTATCCTTCCCCATACAATCATATTAGTGTTCATTTATTAGTCCTCGTTTTTGGGGTAATGATTTTCAATTATTATGCTGGCAAAGACAGTATTTCCACTCCCCCTCAAATATGGGTTTGGATACTTCTTTTTCCCTTTGTTTTCTTTTGGATCGCTAAGCCTTATTTGAAACTGAATATTTATCAAGAACGGTTTGGTGAACATGAGTTAGAAGATACAGACCCCGCTTTACCTATAACTTTTGGAGCTGCCTTTGTCGTTATTTTAATGATTGCTTATGCTTTGGTGAGAAATGATTTTCTGGCATGGTGGAGTGGCGGATTAGCCATGCTGATCGCCATCGTCGCGAATGTATTAATTTCTGAAAACCCATCAGTAGGAGTACCTGTTTTTAAAAATCCTTGGACCTCATTTTGGTATCTTTTTTTGGGGTCAGGCGTTGTGATGTTTTCTTTTTATCGACTGTCATTAATGTAATAAGGGAGGAAGAAATAAAGAACCTAACAAGTTGCGGGCTACGAATTGAAAAAGATTAAATCAATCGAAACCCACAACTCCGATCAATTATCTAAACCGTGAAAACAAGATCAATCCATCCTTAATTCGGATGACTTGCCGAAGTTTTGTATCACCATTTTTAATATTCAAAAGATATTTTCCATCCTCTAAATCGCTCACGTTTAAATTTGTAGAAAATCCATTTCTGTTTTTTATCCCTTTAGAATAATAGATGGTTTTTTCATCCAAATTTGTCAAAGTGAAATTAGTTCGTAATCCTTTTAGGTTAGCTAAAGTGAAATGAATAACATCTTGTTTTACAACTTTTGTTTTTGCAATTAATTTTCCCTCATCAAGCGTGTTGGATTGTCCATAATTAATAGCAGTCAAAACAAACAATAAACAGATTAATTTTTTCATGTCGAGTGATTTTTTGAATTCAGGTTCCATTGTTTATGCTCATATTTAATCGGACAAACCAATGTAAAATTGAACTCAAAACACAGAAACTGAAAATTTTAAAGTGGTGATTTCACACTCAAAGACGGTGATAAAATTATTTAGTTGCTGCTTTTTGATTTGCACAGTCTTGGTTTCGACGAAGTTAGCCTTCAACGTTACAGATAGACTGTTTAAGGAGAGGAAATGTAGTAAGAGATCGTCAAGGGCAGCTGTTGGCATAGTTGAAGGTATTAATTACAAAACCCTTAAATCATGCACAACTGCTGATTTTAATTTTTGAATTTTATTTGGAAAAAATTAGAGGAGTAATCGTAATAAGGGACTTGGAGCAAAGCGTTTAAACGCTCTTACCAGGTATTCATATTCAGATCTTTGATCGCTCGAAGTATATCTCGCCGGCTAATTTGTCCAACAAGTTTACCCCCATCGTCCATGACTAAAAGTCGTTTATATTTAGTTTCAATAAAGATATTAGCTACATCAATAATATCATCATGAATAGAAATAGACTTCATCACATTAGACATATACGAAGCGACGGTATCTTTTCCTACTGGATGGTTGTAGTAGGCACTACCAATCAAAACGTTCAAACAATCTTTGTCGTCAATTAATCCTACCACTTCTCTTTTATCATTCAGTACAGGTGCTCCTGTTATCCTGTTTTCTAAGAGGGATTTAATCACCACCGAGATTTCTGTTTCAGGTTTAAAAGTGATTAACTTTCTGACCATATAATCTGTAACAGATGGTGCATTTAGTTTGCGATCTTTTTGATCAGTATCTAGCGATTTTTGTTGGAAATTTTTCATAGAAACGGTTTTTGTTAGTGCCTTTCACTTTTTTGAATCCTCTTCAAAAAGGTGAATTATCTTAATAAGGTACGCTTTTTTACAGTAGCTTCCTAGGCTAACCGTCTTTTATGAGTGAATAGACCTATAATTGGCTCAGATCACCAGTGTACTTATTGTTTTAACTAGGCTTACAAATCCGCATTCTCAAACAACTCATCCAAATAGGTCTCTCGAGTAGAAACCCGATAATTATCGTTACAATCTTCCAATCCACTCCTCATAATACTTAAACAAGTTCCATTTGGATGAGATCCCTCTGTATGTCCTCGGAATAAGGAACAATGACCTAGTTCGTGAAAAATAACCATTTCTTTTAATAAGTCACTAGCCTGATTCCAAAAGGTCTGATCAATTACAATATGCCCTGGATCATGGGAACCATAAGTACAGCTTCCAGCTACGCCTTCTTCTGAGATTTCAGAAATTTCTGCTGAGATTTCTTGTGTTTTCAAATCAATTTGGTAACCTCTTTCTAAAGCTTCTTCTTCAAACCTTTGAAAAAGACTCCACATATTTGATGGGACATTGGCATAACCCGTTTCATCGGTTTCAATTAAATTATCAGCAATGGGACTATCTTTTTGGCAGGCATAAAAAGACAAAACAGTGAATGCAAAAAAACTGAAAAAACAAATGGATTTTCTCATGATACTTGATTTTGGAAAGAAGTTGGAAATTAAGTGAAGTAGATTTTTTGAATAGTCAGCCTTTTTTAAATGAAGTATTTGGGTACCATAACGAACAACAGAATCTATTTTAGTATAACAGATTTTTAGAAAAATCGAAAATTCCAATGTGATTTGCGATATTGGAGCCCATAAATTCGAATTTGTCATGAATCAATCATTTGCAATTGCCGCAGGGCATGAATCTACCCTAGCGGCTGCTTCCGAAATATTAAAAGCTGGCGGAAATGCTTTCGATGCCGTTATTGCGGCTTATGCCGTCAGTTGGATTGCGGAGCCAGCTATGGCAGGTGCCGCAGGGGGGGCATTTGCAAATTTAAGAACCTATAATGGGGACTCTTTTATACTTGACTTTTTCTGTCAAACACCTAAACAGAAAAAGGCAGCTAAAGCAGTTGATTTTTTCCCAATTGAAGTAAATTTTGGAACAACTACCGAAACATTCCATATAGGTAAAGGCGCTTCGGCTACCCCTGGCTCTGTGGCTGGTATTTATGCGCTTCATGATCGTTTTGGCACCATACCAATGATTGAATTACTCCAGCCCGCCATAGAATTAGCGAAAAACGGAGTAGTCATAAACGACTTTCAATATCTTGATTTCCAATTACTTGAATCCATCTTAAGACAAGACAAACAAGCCGATTCTATCTTTTTCGATAATGAAAAATTGAAAAAACCAGGGCAAAAAATACTAATGCCTCAATTTGCTGATTTCTTAGATTACCTAGGAAGAGAAGGTAAAAATGCATTTTATAGAGGAGAAGTTGCCCAAAAGGTGGTTCGGGATTATCAAAGCGGAGGTGGTTTTTTGACGATGAATGATTTTGAAAATTATCAAGTTATTTGGAGAAGACCTTTAGTATTTCCCTTCCGAAACCGAACTATTTTGACCAATCCGTTACCAAGTACTGGAGGATCATTGATGGCAATTTTCATGAAATATTTAGAAAATTTTGAAATACCAAAACAAGCTATTTCAAAAGAACATTTGACCCAAATCCTACAGGCATTTTTGAAAATAAATTCAATTGAGAAATCAACAGATGGTATAGCAAAGATGCTTAATCAGATTCTTCCTAATCATATTCCTTTTATGAAAAGCCGTAGTTCAAAAAGAGGTGCCACTACTCATATGAATATTGTTGATAAATGGGGCAATGCCATTTCTTTAACGGCCTCCTTAGGAGAAGGATGTGGTTATTTTATAGAAGGCACCGACATTCAAATGAATAATATGCTGGGTGAGGCAGCCCTATTGCCAAATGGATTTCACAGTTGGCAACCTGATGTTCGATTGTCTTCTATGATGGCACCAACCTTGGTTTTAAATGAAAATCAACAAACAGAAATAGTAACTGGAAGTGGAGGTGCTGGGCGAATTCCTTATGCTATTGCACAGGTTTTAAAGTATCTGATTGACCACAATATGGATATAGAAGAAGCTGTCAATACACCACGAATCCATCTCGAACATGGCATTTTAAATGTAGAAAATGAATTTGGTGCTTTTGATATTGCTACAAATCACAAAATAAAAATGAAGGCATGGAAGGAAAAATCCCTATACTTCGGAGGGGCACACACTATTCAAATTCAAAAAGACACCATTCAAGCAGTGGGAGATAATCGACGAGATGGAGTTGGAGCTTCTAGATGATTCCTTTTAATGATTTTCATTTTTCTCTCTTGAACTCTTCGAAAAAAAACATCCAACATTTAAAAAACTTACCTTTTCTTTGGTAGAATCTATCAAAAGCCTTCCATAACAATAAACATTCAAAAACAAGTAATTTAATATTTGGTATTTCTGCAGAAAACTAACATTTTTTAGCTTACATAATAAAAAAACCTTATGGTATCATATTTGTAAAAAGATAGGTTTCTAAAAATAAAAATATTTTTTTTCAGAAAAATGAATAAAAAAACAGAAATAGGTTGAATATTTTTTTTCAAAAAAAAATAAATCGTCCCCCCTTCAACACCAAGCCACACAACCCCTTGTTAATCAGCAATTTAAAACTAAACTCACTGTTACAAACCACATAAAACCTCCCTTTTACCAACTATTTATTTATATTATTAAATGCATTTTAACCTGTCACTTTCATATTGAATTTGAATAAAAACGTACTTTATTTACAATAATTAGAACTGTGACGTTGCATGGAAAAGAAAATACATTTACCTTTGCGTAAGTTTTTTGATTAAACATTTCTTTTATTCCCCCCATACATGCATGAACTCCCTTTAAAAGTCAAAATCTAAAATGGCAATTTAATTATTGTTCGTTCTTTATTTTATTGGATTTAAAACTTTCAACCGACTTGTGTGTCTTTTAAAGACTTTTTCAAGCTTTAACCAACTGTTATCAAAATTGTAGGAAAACTTATTGAGAAACATACTTAAATAACTATGAGAGGCTTTCGATATTGCAATTGCTTAAAAAATTTAAAATCAGCACTTTGCAAATCATTTCTATTGAATGAGTTAGTAAATACTCCTAATCAAAATCAATTCATTTAAAGATGCTTGCCTCTTGCTCATAACATGAGCCATATTTTCAAACAATAAAAAAATCGTCCCATTATATAAAATCGGACGTACTATGAACAAACATATTTTAACAAGAAAGAACATATTTAATACGAACATATCCTTTTAAAAAACAAATTAAAGTAACCATGAAAATCCCGTGGACATTAACATCAATGCTTTTTGCATTGAACTTAAACGCATCGCCCCCCCATTACATTACACTCGAAAACACTTCTGAAACTCGTGCTTTTTCTTACCATAAAGCTGATATTCAGGAGCGTCTTGCAGACATGACCTGCCTTTTTGAGCCAAAATATACCAACGAGGTAGAGGCTTATTTAAGATCTTATCTGACCTATGGATACAAAGATGCCGAAGATCTATTAGGACGTAGCGTCGTTTACTTCCCCATTTTTGAGCATTATTTACAGTTATCTGGTTTACCAGAAGAGCTCAAATATTTACCACTGATTGAGTCTCGACTTAGACCCTATGCTGCCTCAACTGCTGGCGCAGCAGGCTTATGGCAATTTATGAGTCCTACCGCTAAATCTATGGGCTTAAAAATTGATGGATACATTGACGAACGAAAAGATCCATATAAATCTACGATGGTCGCCCTTGAATATTTATCAGAGCTATACACAAAGTTTGGTAGCTGGGAATTGGCTTTAGCAGCCTACAATTGCGGCGCTTCTAGAGTAAATCGAGCCATTCGATATGCTGGCACGACTGATTTTTGGAAGGTCAGTCAATTTTTACCTTCTGAAACTCAAAAGTATATTCCACGCTTTATTGCAGCGAATTATCTGATGAATTTCTACCACTTACATGGCTTAACACCTAAGTTTCCAAGTTTTGAGTTGCAATGGACTCGTACCACTAAAGTCTATGATTATTTGACCTTTAGTCAAATTACAAAGGCTACTGGTGCACATTCCTCTTTGCTTCATCGCCTGAATCCGGGTTATAAAAAAGGCATTATTCCTGCCAATAGATTAGGTAATTTTTTGGTACTCCCAGAACCGGCAATGAAAAAATTTAAAATTTGGAAAGGGGATAAAACAAATAAGCAAACATTCGTAAATTCAGGTATGACCAAAAGCACCTATGTAGTGCTTGTAGGCGATACTATCGGTAAACTATCTAGACTTTACAAATGCTCCATTACTGATATCATGAAATGGAACAACTTGAAATCAAGTGAGTTATTCTATCGTCAAGAGTTGACCTTTTACCGAAAGAAAAGTGGAGGAGGCAGAGCATAAAATTAAAAAAGCTTCGAGGAATGATTTCTTCGAAGCTTTTTCATTGAGTATTCATCCTACCAAATTAACGACGGAAAAATTTCATCCGTTCTGTACAAGCTGTTCTAGCGAATCGCCCTATTCCAAAATTCAATTCTAGCATAAATTGAACAAATGCTTGATTTGAAGATTCATAGGTTTCGTACGCAACATTTTTTACTGGATTTGGAAACCCTTGTTTTTGTCCTTCATCATTTATGAAATCAGAGAAAGTATAAGAAAGGCGCATTCCGATACCTAACGAAAAAGTCTCAGAACCAGCAATGTATCCTCCCCAACCAAAAACACCCGAAAAGTAATTATCGGCATAATAACTTTGAGCACTCAATATTTCATTCCCATTGTCCATTTGATCCACATTTTGAGTCATCGAATACATAGGACCTACTTCCACGTATATTCGATTTCGGATATACCGATACAGGATCATTGCATCGATACTCGCCCACTCTATATTATTAGTCAGGTCATTTGGATTACCATCTAAATTGTACAAATATTCTTGGCTCAAATTATTGTACATCGCCTCCACAGAAACACCATTAAAGGCTCCAAAATTCAAAGCAAAGCGTCCTCCAAAACTATGAGTAGTTGAAAGCTGATATTTATAAGATCCATCATCTGCAATGTTTTTATTATGCAAAAAAGAAAGTCCATAACCACCTTTCAAACTAGCTTCCACCCAAATTTCTTTTTGAGAAAAGGCGCTCAAGCTCAGATAAACTAATAAAAGGGTAAATGTAAATTGTTTCATTTTTCAGTATTTGATCATCAATATTTTAAAGAACAAAGGTATCGAACACATAAAAACTGCTCGATACTTTATCTTATAAGTTAAGGACTTCGAAACTATATGATTCGCTGCCTATCTGTTCGTTTTTTCAATCCTCCCATCTAAGGAAATATCCAAACCTGAATCGGGAAAATCAGCCTTAGTCAACTCTATCAATTTCTTTGTTGCTCTCTTTTGGCTATCAATTTTTGGACCATGTGTTTTTTGTTGATAGATCGGAATAATCTCTCCGTTTTGAAATGCTCCATTTTTATCCACATTTAATTTAATGACAGGCGCATATCCTGCCACATCTCTTAGGTTAAATCGCCCATAAGTACAAAAATTACCCATACTATAAATAATAAACCGGTCTTTGTACAACTCTGCTGCTCTCGTAACATGAGGCCCATGCCCAAAAACGATGTCTGCTCCTGCATCAACTACACTATGGGCAAACTGATGAACATTACCTCGATTCTCTCCATAATAATATTCGGTCTTTTTGGTGACTCGTTGATTTTTAGCCCCTTCTGCACCACCATGAAATGAAACAATAACAATGTCACACTCTTTTTCAAGATTTGCAACAATCTCCTTAGCTCTTGTGACATTCCGAATATCGCAAGTCCCTACATTTGGTGCAAAGGCACAAAAACCATATTTCACACCACCCATTGTGAAAATGGAATATTCATCTGTATTAATTAATCCAGCATAAAAAATACCTTTACTTTTTAGGACTTCTTTAGTCCTAGTCCTACCGGATTCTCCAAAATCTCTAAAGTGATTATTGGCAATACTCAATACATCAAAACCTGCATTGACAAAATGATCAACATAACTTTCAGGTGATCTAAATGCATAACAAACAGCTGGGTTTTTACATCGCTTCACTGTTCCACCTTTATCCAAAAGGGTCCCTTCCAAATTTCCAAAGGTTAAATCTGCATTACGCAAAACGGGTTCGAGCTCTTTTAATAAATCTTTTCCGCCATTGGCTGGCAGGTAATTTGTCGATGGATAATTCGTCCCAAGCATCATATCCCCTACCCCAATAATGCTTATGGTTTCATTATTTTGAGCCCATGAAGTAGTTCCAACGGAAAGAAAAAAAGCAATAAAAAAGAGACTCCCTAATTGGAAGTCTCTGAGTGTAACAAGTTTCATATTTTTTATTCAAAAATTATTGAATGCATAATTTTAAAATTATCGCATTTCCATAATACATTTATTCGTAGTCGAAAGCTTGGTTAGGCGTTTCTGCTGCATTCACCAACTCTTGATACTCTTCAGTCGTCAAACCATCCATCACATAATGAACTGGATTGACTTTATTTCCATTCAACCAAACTTCATAGTGACAGTGAGGAGCGGTAGAAGTACCTGTAGTACCAACCAATCCAATTTGTTGTCCCTTTTTCACTTTTTGCCCTACTTTGACATCTACACGGCTCATATGAGCATATAGCGTCTTGAAGCCATAACCATGGTCAATAACCACATTTTTCCCATATCCTGATCGTTTATTCTCTACTCTATAAACTTTTCCTTGTCCGGTACTTTGGATAGGGGTACCTTGCTTGGCTGTAAAATCTATCCCGTAATGCATTTTCCAGACTTTATGTACTGGATGTAATCTTCGTCCAAAACCAGAAAGTGCATAAATTTTTCTAGCTAATTTGTCTTCTCTAACCGGCTTAATAGAAGGAATAGAGATGAACATTTCTTCTCTGTTTCCTGCTAAATTAGAAATCGTATCTAAAGATTTAGATTGAATCACTAATTTTCGTTTTAGTTTATCAACCCTAGTCAATGTCTCTTCCATTAAAGACCTAGAGTCTTTATTCAAGTCTAGATTGGCATATTTATTATGACCTCCTATACCACCATTCCAAATATTGTTATCGATAGGATTAACACCAAAAATCATTCTATGAACTTCGGCATCCTTTCTTTGAAGATACTCTAATTCCGTACTTAATGTTTTGAAATCAGTATTAAAGGCATCAATATGACCATTCAGTCTTTTAATATCCTGCATCAATGCTTTCTCCTTTTCAGACGGAAAAATTTGACGGGAAACTGAAGTCAAAATACCTAAAGTAACTAGAGTGGTACACGCTATCCCTAGGATTCTAAAAATAATTGTTTTAGTAGGAATAATAACCTTCTCGTAACGAAGGGTTTGCGTATTATAAACAAATTTCTCTTTTCTCATGCGAGTTTAGTTCTTAGCCAAAAAATCATAAATTTGCAGCTTTTTAAATCCGATCTTATAAATTTTCAGTCAAATGCTGACCAAACATCTATGAGAATCGAAGGGTTGCTGAAATTCGATTTCCCTCCCTTATAAAGCCGAAGGTAATTTGTGCGTTTGAGTTCACAAAATCTTGGCGAAAAAAATAGAATTTTAAACACTTATATAAGAATATTGAAAAGTCAAAGATTCTAATATAAAATTCTATAAGTCACAGTAGTTTGTTAAAGTAAATTTTGACTATTGCATATATCAAAATTTATTAGCGGGCGCAAATATCTGAAAAAATCAATATTTCCAATAATCTTAACCATTCTTTAACCCCTAATTGTGGATAAGTTTTTTGTTTGACTAGAGGGGAATTACTGAAATTAGATTTGGGGAGAACGAGACAACGGCTTATTTATATTAAGGTTTTGAGCGAATACAATTGTTGTTCTTAAAATGTTTTAAATTCATAGATATACTATACATATACATTTACAGCTATTAATCAAACCAATAAACATTTAAACAAATGATAATTGAATCTAACCTAATTTGTTTTATATAGATGGAAACTAAACTCCAAAAACATTCGTAACACTAGGATTGATAAGAAAAAGACAATAATGAAAAAAATGACATCACAGCAAATCAGAAAGAAATTTCTCGACTTTTTTGCTTCAAAAGGGCATAAAATTGTCCCTTCTGCACCAATTGTGAATAAAAATGATCCCACATTGATGTTTACCAATGCGGGTATGAATCAATTTAAAGACTTCTTCTTAGGTAATGCTACGCCTGATAATCCTCGGATAGCCGATACGCAAAAATGTCTTCGTGTAAGTGGAAAACACAATGACTTAGAGGAAGTCGGCACGGATGGTACTCACCATACCATGTTTGAGATGTTAGGTAATTGGTCTATTGGTGATTATTTCAAAAAAGAAGCAATTGCTTGGGCTTGGGAGTTATTGACCTCCGAAGAATGGTACGGTTTACCAAAGGATCGATTGTATGCCTCTATTTTTGAGGGTGACAAAAAGGAAGGTCTAGAACGCGACGAAGAAGCAGCTGAATATTGGAACAAATGGGTAAGTAAAGATCGAATTTTAGACTTTGATAGAAAGGATAACTTCTGGGAAATGGGCGACACAGGGCCTTGTGGTCCTTGTTCTGAAATCCATATTGACCTTCGTTCCGACGAAGAAAGAGCAAAAGTAGATGGAGCTTCTTTAGTTAATATGGATCACCCTGAAGTCATAGAAATATGGAATTTAGTCTTTATCCAATTTAATAGAAAAGCAGATGGAAGTCTCGAAAAACTTCCTGCTACCCATGTAGATACGGGGATGGGATTTGAGCGATTGTGTTTAGTTTTACAAGGTAAAACAGCCAGTTATGATACCGATATTTTCACACCTGTCATCTCTCATTTGGAGAAGGTATCTGGCAAAAAATATTCATCAAGCTATGAAAAATCTGCCAAGTCGGATATGGCAATGCGGGTAGTTTCTGATCACATTCGCGCGGTCAGTTTCGCAATCGCTGATGGACAATTGCCTGAAAGTACCGGCGCCGGATATGTAATCCGACGAATATTACGTCGTGCAGTACGGTATTATTATTCATTCTTGGGCATAGAACAACCCCTCTTGCATGAATTAGTACCTATTTTGGCTGATTATTTTGGAGATACGTTCCCCGAACTAACAGGACAACGAGATCAAATAGCAAAGATCATTCAGGGTGAAGAAAAAGCCTTTTTAAATACCTTAGATAAAGGAATTCGACGATTTGAAAACCTAGAAATTAAGGATGGTGTAATTGATGGAAATGCAGCATTTGAGTTATTTGACACTTATGGCTTCCCCATTGATTTGACATTATTAATGGCTTCCGAAAAAGGTTTATCCGTTGATGAAGTGGGTTTTGATAAAGCTCTCCAAGCTCAAAAAGACCGAGCTCGAGCGGCTGCGGCTAAACAAGTTGGAGACTGGGTAGTCGTCAAGGATGATGAAGAAGTAGAATTTTTGGGTTACGATAATTTAACCATTGCAAATGCTAAAGTTCTAAAATATAGAATCGTTAAAACAAAAAAGGGGGAAGAGTTTCAAGTGGTCTTAAATAAAACACCCTTTTATGGTGAAAGTGGCGGACAAAGAGGAGATACGGGGTTGCTTTGGTTTGGTGAAGAAAAGATCCCAGTTATAGGTACTCAAAAGGATAATGACTTGATTATTCACTTAGTGAAAAAATTACCCATCTCTCCTGAAGCTTCTGTAAAAGCAGAAGTAAATGCACCAAAGCGGCAAGCAATCTCTTCCAATCATTCTGCTGTCCATTTAATGCATGCCGCTTTACATGATGTTTTGGGAGATCATGCTATTCAAAAAGGACAAGATGTAGATGACAAACGATTGCGTTTTGATTTCTCACATTTCGGTAAAATGACCAATGAAGAGATCGCAAAAGTGGAAATAATTGTCAATCAAAAAATTCGTGACAATATTGCACTAGAAGAAAATCGAAATATGCCTATTGAAGAAGCAAAAACATCGGGTGCAATGATGCTTTTTGGCGAAAAATATGGCGAATTTGTTCGAATGATCACTTTCGACGAAAATTTTAGTCGGGAACTGTGTGGGGGTACCCATGTTCCTGCAACGGGTGAAATAGGCGTATTTAAAATTTTGGCTGAAACTGGAGTCGCAGCTGGTATTCGTCGAATTGAGGCGGTTACTTCAAATGCAGCTGAAGTTTATTTGAATAAGGAATTACTGGAACTAAACTCCATTCGTGCATTATTCAAAAATCCAAAAAATGCGGCTAAACAAGTCGTCGATTTGCAAGAGGAAAATAAAAAACTCAAAAAGCAAATCGAACAAATGTTAACAGATAGAGCAAATGCTTTACAAGGAAATTTAAAACAAGCCATCCAAGAAGTAAATGGGGTGAATTTCCTTAGTGCTCGCATTCCTTTAGATGACTCAAATGCCTTAAAAACATTGGCGTATCAATTAGAAAAAGAAGTCGGTAATGCGGTTATTGTGTTTGGAGCAGAAATAAAAGGAAAGCCACAGTTAATGATCACCATTTCGAAAAGTTTAATCGAAAATGGTAAAGATTTACACGCTGGAAATATGATTCGCGAATTGGCGAAAGAAATCAAAGGCGGTGGTGGTGGCCAAGCATTTTTTGCAACAGCAGGCGGTAAAGATGCAAGTGGTTTAGATAATGCCATTGCAAAAGCAATATCGTTGATTTAGTTTTTTTGAATTGATAGAAAATAAAAATCGGCAGGTTTGAGGGGATCTCAGACTTGCCGATTTTTTTATGATTCTCTACCGTACACTTATTGAAATACACGCGCCTACGGCGCGAAAATTTCTTTTGGAGGGAGACTTTTATGTTAAAACAAATGCTCTAACAAACACCATATCCAGATTTCAATAGTTTTTTTTTAAAAAAATGGCTGTTCATTTAGGTTGCTCCGTATATCTCAAATAAGGTTTCACTTCCTCATAACCATTAGGAAATTTTTCTTCCAAATCATGTTTTGAGACAGATGGATCAATAATTACCTCCTCACCTGGTGTCCAATTAGCAGGTGTCAATACATTATAGTTATCATTCAATTGCAAAGCATCTAAAACCCTTAAAATTTCATCAAAGTTTCGCCCAATAACTGCTGGATAGGTAAGCGTCAATCTAATTTTTTTATCTAGGCCTATTATAAAAACCGAGCGAATGGTAAAGTTTGAACTGGAATTGTGATGAATCATTCCAAATAATTCTGCAATTTCTTTCTGCTCATCTGCGATTATTGGAAAGTCAATTTTCACCTTCATCACTTCCTCAATTTCTTTAACCCAAGCATTATGTGAGGTTAAGCTATCTACACTTAGTGCTAAGGTTTTAACATTTCGCTTAGTAAACTCTTGTTTCAATTACCAACCATACCCAATTCCGTCGTACAAACAGGAGTATAATCTTCAGGATGAGAAAAGAATAACCCCCAGTTATCGCCTAACCAATCATAAAATTCAATACGTCCTTGAGTAGATTCTGCACTAAAATTTGGAACAATATCACCTAAACTTAACCTCATAATGTGTTCGTTTGGTTAGATAAGGGAGTAGGGAATAAATAACCTACCCATTTCACTTGCTCTTTTTCCTTCATTTTTCGTTAAAAATACTCGCCATACCTTTGGGTATGTCTACGTTTTTTGCCTTTGATGCTATTGCATCAAGCAAACCCAGTAAAGAAAAAATAACTGTGGAAAATTTGGGTACCTTATTTATTTCCTGCTCCCTAATTCTACTTTGGCACTTTAAAAATCATTTTGATCGAAATGCCAAAACGGCGGCAAAGCCGCCGAAAAAACTATATGGAGGGACTTGTTTTCTATTTTTTGCTGCCATAGGCAGCGGCTATATTTAAAGTGTCAAAGTAGAACTAAATAGAATAAATTATTTTGCAAGGATAATTGAAAACAATCAAAAAATGATCACTCTATTTTCCATTGTTTATTAGTCTTCATTAATTTATCGATAAAACTAATCCATAGAACACCATTTTCATTTGGTTTCATGTAGTTTTCCGCAGTTTTCAACCAGAGTATAAAACAGCTTAATATGGGGAATAAAACACATCAAGAATGGCAAAGTGACTGGGCAGAAATTGCACTAACTCAATCGGTTTACCCTGTTTTATGGTTATCTCCCGAAGCTCGTATTATTCGATTTAATCATGCATTGGAAACGATTTTAGGTTATGACTCTGACACCCTACAATCATTGACTTTATTTGACGTAAATGAAGAATTAACCAAGAAAATCTGGAAGGGTTACTGGGCAAAATTATTAAATGAAAAAACACTGCTTATTGAATCCCAATTAGATACCAAAAATGGTCAAGTCATTCAAGTGGAGTTGAGTCTTATTTTAATAGAAGCCAGTACTTTTAACCTTTGTTGTATGATGGTCAGAGAAATTTCGAACCACTCTGATTCAAAGACCAAATTAGAAGAAGCCAATTTGCTTTTGGAAATGATTGTCAAAGAACGTTCGGAAAGTTCGAAAATGGCAGTTGAAGCCATGAAAACCCGACAACTTGCCTTTGAAAAATTACAGAAATTAGAACGAAGGAATCAACTGATATTAGATTCAGCAGGAGAGGGAATTTATGGATTAAATAAACAGGGACATACGACTTTTGCAAATCATGCCGCTGTCAAAATGATTGGCTGGAAGTTGGAAGATCTGATAGGAAAATCACAACATGAAATTCTGCACCACAGCAGGCTTGATGGTTCTCACTATGAAGTAACGGAGTGTCCAATTTATGCTGCGATCAATGACGGAAAAATCCACAGGGTTGACAATGAAGTATTTTGGCGAAAAGATGGTTCTTGTTTCCCAGTTGAATACGTAAGTACGCCCATAAAAGATGAAAATGGCGAATTGTTAGGTGCCGTGGTCGTCTTTAAAGACATTACTCAACGAAAAAAAGCAGAACAAGTATTGAAAGAAACCAATACTAACTTACAAAAGGCACTGGCGGAAGTTGAACAATTAAAAACTCAATTAGAAGCCGAAAATAAATATTTACAGCAGGAAATAAAGTTGACTCATAATTTCGAGGAGATTATCAGCGATAGCAAAAATTTCAAAAAAGTATTGTCACAGGTTGAGCAAGTTGCCACAACTGATGCCACCGTTTTGATTTTAGGAGAATAAGGAACTGGGAAAGAATTGATTGCGCGGGCTGTCCATAATTTAAGTGAAAGGAAAAATCGGGCTTTGGTAAAAATTAATTGCGCCGCCCTACCTGCCAACCTGATTGAAAGCGAATTATTTGGACATGAAAGAGGTGCTTTTACAGGGGCACTCAATAAGAGAATCGGTCGTTTTGAACTCGCTGATAAAGGCACTATTTTCTTGGACGAAATCGGTGAAATTCCTATTGAATTACAATCCAAATTACTTCGAGTACTTCAAGAGGGTGAATTAGAACGATTGGGAAGTTCACGAACTGTCTCTGTCGATGTTCGGGTCATTGCTGCCACCAATCGAAACCTATTGGAAGAAATTGAAAAAGGAACTTTTCGAGAAGACCTTTATTATCGCTTAAATGTATTTCCAATTGATGTTCCACCACTTCGAGAAAGGCGGGAAGATGTGCCTTTACTGGTCAATCATTTTTTATCAAAATTTGAAATTCGATTTGGGAAAAAAATAGGTTTGGTTACTAAAAAGGTAATGGATGAATTAATCAACTATCCATGGCCAGGTAATGTGAGAGAATTAGAAAATGTCATTGAACGAGCTGTCATTATTAGTTCAGGCAACAAATTGGAATTGGGCAACTCACTACCCAATAAAATGAGCGTTTCTAAAAAACAGAAAGTTGTCACTTTGGAAGAATATGAACGAGCCTATATTTTGAAAATATTAGAGTTGACAACTTGGCGGGTAAGCGGAGAAAAGGGGGCAGCGAAAATACTTGGATTAAATAGAACCACCCTTGAAGCGAGGATGAAAAAGTTGGGGATTCGCCGACCATAAGTATTATTGAATTATTACCTTCCCCTCATATCCCTTTTCTTCTGTCTTTATTGAACTTTCACTCACGTGGTAAGAGATATCCTATCATACATTATTAATCTTTAATCATCATCGAATAAGTTCCAATTTGCAAATCCGAACGACTCTACTTATCCCTTGCCTTACCTTTGTGCTATGAAAAGGGGATAACAATCTAATCCATTTTCAAAAAAAATATAGCCTTAAAACAAATCCAAAGGAGTTTATTGACCTCCTTTTGGGATGGATTTTTATGCCTGTTTTCAAATCATTTATCAAAAGACAAAAATGAAAAAACGGAGTTTAGCGACATTAATCATTGCCTTTTTTGCAATGGTAGTTTTTAGCCAAAACCTTACACAAACAGTAAGGGGTACCATAATAGATACAGATAGTAACCTTCCACTCATTGGAGCGCAAATAGTCATCCCTGGTACCGATCCATTAATGGGTACGACTACAGATGTGGACGGCAAATTTAGATTCGAAAGTATCTCATTGGGAAGAATTACCCTACAATTATCTTACATGGGTTATGAAAATAAAACCATTCCAAATATTGTAGTGAACTCTGGTAAAGAGGTGGTCTTAGATCTAAATATGCAGGAATCTTTCGAAACATTGAATGAAATAGAGGTAATAGCAAACAAGGATAAAGGAGCCGCATTAAATGACATGTCGCTGGTTAGTTCCCGTTCTATTTCAATTGAACAGACAGAACGTTTTGCGGGTTCTTTTAATGACCCTTCGCGGATACTTTCCAATTTTGCAGGGGTAACGAATACGCAAGATGGAAGCAATGACATTATTGTTAGGGGAAATTCTCCCAAGTATATCCAATGGCGCTTGGAAGGTTTAGAGATTACGAACCCTAATCATTTTGCAGATCAAAATTCGGTAAGTGGAGGAATTAGTGCGCTAAATACAAACCTATTAGCAACCTCTGATTTTTATACTGGAGCATTTTCACCAGAGTATGGAGATGTTTTATCAGGCGTTTACGATGTGAAATTGAGAGCGGGAAATAATGAAAAATTTGAAGCAATTTTTGGTTTTGGATTATTAGGTACTGACCTCACATTGGAAGGTCCTTTCAAAAAAGGATATGGTGGTTCTTACCTTATTAACTACAGATATTCTACCATTTCTTTGGTCAATGATATTGGGCTAGCTGATATTGATGGGGCACTGAAATTTCAAGATGCGTCTTTCAAAATAGTACTCCCAACAAAAGAAATGGGGACATTTTCTTTATTCGGATTGGGCGGATTAAGTAGTTTTTTACTAGAAGATGTAAAGCCTGATTTATGGGATACCCCTGGTGATGGAAGTTTTAGTCCTAATATAATTGAAGATTTTGACAAAGGATCTCACCTAGCAAACTTCGGAATAACACACACATTGTCCATTAATGATAAGAGCTATCTTAAAACGTCTCTTTCCTATTCAAGTAATAATATTGATGATGATGTATTTGAATCAAAAACCACAAAAATATTAGATGGGCAAGGTGATTTTTTAAGAGATTCTATTATCAGTAGGCAAGTAAATTATCAAGGCAGATTAAAAAATTCAGCTTACCGTGGCGCCATAACTTATAACAACAAATTGAATGCTAAAAACAAAATTCAAATAGGTTCGAAGTATGCTCTTTTGGATTATGATAATAATCAAAGTAGATTTCAAGCCGACGGAAATACTAGATTCGCTATAGTAGATTTCAATGAAAATATAAGTACGGTAAGAAATTTTGTTAGTTGGAAACATCGATTAAGAGAAGATATTACAATTGTATCCGGCATTCAAAATATGAATGTTTTACTCAACAATAAAAGTACCCTTGAACCAAGACTTGCTGTAAAATGGAAACTGAACAATACCAGCTCCTTTAACGCTGGATATGGCAAACATAGCACCATGGAAAGTCTTCACAATTATTTCACTAAGGTTGAATTGGACAATGGTAGCTTAATCGAACCGAATAAAGACTTGGGTTTATTAAAGGCACACCATTATGTTTTAGGCTACGAAAAACGTTTCACCAAGAATCTAATGGCAAAAATAGAAGTGTATTACCAAGCCCTTTACGACTTACCTGTAGAAAACAATGATACCAGTTTCTACGCCACTATAAATGAAGGTCTTGATTTTAGATATGTTGATTTGGTCAATGAAGGGACCGGAAAAAACTATGGCATAGAACTCACTTTGGAACGTTTTCTCGACAATAATTACTATTTTTTAATTAATGGTTCTTTATACAATTCAAAATATAAATCATTGGAAGGTGTGGAGCGAAATACCCAATATAATGGTAATTACTTAGTCAATATTTTGATGGGTAAGGAATTTCAGAACCTTGGGAAAAAGAAAAATCAAACCCTATCCCTAAATGGTAAAATATTTTTTGGAGGAGGTAAGAGAATCGTTCCATTGCTAAGAGATGGACAAGGAAATTTAGCAGTTGATACTGGCAACAATAATTATTGGAATTATGAAAAAGCTTATGAAAATAAGTTGGAAGATATTTACCAAATAACTTTATCAGCTAGTTATAAATTTAATAAACCTAAAGCGACGCATGAGATTTTCATTAATTTGGATAACGTTACCAATACCAAAGGCAAAGTATCCGAATATTACGATGAGAGCGAACCTAACTCTATCGGTCACCTCACTCAATTTGGGATGTTTCCTAACTTGATGTATCGGGTTTATTTTTAAGCGCTTGATTAAATAAAACCATTTCGAAAATGAATAATTCAGAAAAGTTTTGGGACAAGGTGTCAAATCTATTCGATAGGCCAGAAAAGAAAATTGATCAGGCTTCCACTTCCTTCAAAACTATTGAAGCCACTAAAAAAATGCTCGATAGTAATGATGTTATTTTGGATTTCGGATGTGGGCCTGGAACAATAACCAATGAAATTGCCGAAAGTGTAAAAACGATTCATACCATTGATATATCGTCCGGAATGATAGCAGTTGCAAAAAGAAAAGCAGCTCAGCGTAACATTGAGAATATCGATTTCGAGCAATCAAACCTATTTGATGAGCAATATAAAAAAGAATCCTTTGATGTAATTTTGGCTTTCAATATTCTGCATTATATAGAAGACATGCCTAAAGTTATGTTACGAATAAATGGTCTTTTAAAACCGGAAGGATTATTTATTTCCGCAACCGCTTGTCTGGGAGAGCGAAAGACATTCTTAAGCATGATGATGTTCTTCCTGACTAAAATAGGCCTCGTTCCAAAGATGAATTTTTTTAAAATTTCAGAATTAGAGAATATAATAACTAATGGAAATTTTGTAACAGTGGACAGTGAGAGTTTGTCTCGACTACCGGATTGTTTTATTGTAGCAAAGAAAAGCTTATGAATCTATTAGAAATAAACCTAGAAAAACCAATTGGACATGATGAAGTCATTCGTCTTAGATCCGAGTTGATTTCTGCAAAGAGACATGATTTTTTAATTATTGATACCGGGGTACACGATTTCTTATCATTAAAAGTCATTAAACATTTGAGAGATCAATTATCTGATTTGGAGCCCTGTTTAACCAAGTTCAAAAAGATAGCTTTAATACATCCTCCGCAATACCATAATGAAAGTATCGACTCTGGTACGTCCATTTTTTTTACCTCAAAAGAGGATTCACTGAAGTGGTTTTTAAAAAATTTCTAATTAATAAAAATAAAAATGACAGAAATAACAAATCAAATACAGGCCATGACCTATGCAAAATTCGCAGGTCTGCTATATCTTCTTATCGCAATCTCTGGCGGGTTTAGCATTGGCTATATGCCCTCTGTAATTATTGTATCTGACGATGCCGCTACAACTGCACAAAACCTATTGGAGAATCAAGGTCTATTTCGATTGGGCATTTTAGGTGACATTGTTATTATCTTGTTAGAAATAATATTGACGGTAATTTTATATCGATTGTTCAAACCAATAAATCAAACGATTTCCATGATCGCCGCGTTTTCTAGACTATCTATGAGTATTGTAATGGGGCTCAATTTGCTTAATTATTTAATTCCATATCATCTACTTAATAGTGCTAACAACCTGGTTGCATTCGAAATAGATGAGTTGCAATCTTTGGTCTTAGTATTTCTCGAAGCCCATGAATATGGAGTTTATATTTGGGGATTATTTTTTGGTCTTCATTTAATTTCGCTAGGATATTTAGTCTTCAAATCTGGCTATTTCCCAAAAGTTCTGGGATTGTTGATGGGTATTGGAAGCTTTGGTTATTCATTGGAAAGTATCGGGGAAATCACTTTGACCCACAATGAACTATTTTCAATATTGGTCATCGCACTTCTTGTGATTGTAACAATTGGAGAATTGTCCTTTACCTTTTGGTTGCTGATAAAAGGGTTAAATATTGAAGAGTGGAATAAGAGAAATTTTAAGCGCGTAAATAAAAATTAACGATATATGAAAAAGGGGGGAAATCTATCACTGAAGAAAGAAATATTTATTTCAAGAACTCCAAAAGAAGTTTTTGAACTATTGATAAACGCTAATGAGATTATCAAATACTACCCATTGAATTCTATGGAATCAAATTGGGGTATTGGAAATGAAATAATACTTAAAGGAGGTGAAGGAGATGATGAATTTACTGATTATGGAATAATCGAATCTTTAGTGAAAGATGAGAAATTTCAATATAGATATTGGAGTACAAATCATGGAACTAAAAGAATTCGGGAAAATCATTTAACCATTTGTTATATATTGAATCCTCATGAAAATGGAACAAAGTTGACATTAGAACAATCTAATTTCAATTCTACAGCGATGTATCATAGAATGTTACCCGTTTGGGATTTTTTACTTTCGAGTTTGAAAAATTATGCTGAATCGAAGAATGAAGTTGGTTAAAGTTATTACAAAGGAATTCAATATTTAACGGGCATTAGGCTGAAAATTTCTACCAACCGTTTTAACCGTTAAAAACGAGTAGATAAGAAATTTATGTGCTATATCACGTATGTTTGAGGGTTGTAACCACTTAAAAAAAATGAAGGTGAAAGAAATATTTGAAGTTGTTTTGAGACAATGTGTTTTTATAATTCTCAATATTTATGCGATATCAAAAATACTTGGAGGACAATTTTATATGAAAGGAAAATTGCCAGCTGAAGTAGCTAATACCACATTAGGAGAAGCAAGTAGTTTTTCTTTGGCGTGGACATTTATGGGACATTCCTATTATTACATACTATTTGTAGGTATTGCCCAACTCATTGGTGTCTGGTTTCTGTTATGGAATAAAACAAAGCTATTAGGAGTACTGATATTACTTCCAATAATGATAAACATAATAATATTTGACATTATTTTTCTCGATGTTTATCCTGCATTAGCAAATGCTATCATTGTATTTACAATGTTATTATTAATACTCTTTTTCAATAAAGAAAAAATAATAACTGTATTTCAAGAGCTAACTAACTTTTCAGAAAAGCCCAAAGTTCAATTAAAAAGAAAAATTTTAACTCTTGTGATTACCATAATTATTATAATCCTAATTTTTTCTTTTGACTCCTTTATTGAGTATTGGCTTGGGGCGAGCAAAGAAAAAATAATAGAATAATGCATTGTCCTTCATTTTTCCCATTCGGTTAGAGCAAGACAATGCTTGACGTTGTAAGTAATCAAAATCATCATTAAGAATTGAAAGAATTAATCAAAAATATAAAAAGCCGCATACAATTAAGCTTTGAAGCAGAAGAATATCTTTTTTCTATTTCAAAGAAAAAGACCTTTTCTAAAGGGGCGGTCTTAATCCGTCAAGGACAAAATGTAAACAAAATATATTTTGTGACAGATGGATGTCTAAGGTCATACTGCATCGACAAAAACGGTAAAGAGCATACCTTGCAATTTGCTATCAAGAATTGGTGGATAAGTGATTATATCGCTATTCACAATAATGAATCCGCAACCTTAACAGTAGAATGTCTTAAAAAATCAAGCGTCATTGAATTTAATGCTAAAAAACTTAATGGCATATTTAAACTATTCCCTGAATACGAACCCTTTCAAAGAAATCTTTTAGAGCGTCATGTGGTTAGTTTGCATAGGAGAATTTTGAATCAACTACAATTGACTGCTTCGGAGAGGTATGATTTGTTTTTAGATCAATACCCCAACATAGAGCAGTATGCTCGAAATTATCACATCGCATCTTATTTAGGTATCACGCAAGAAAGCTTGAGCCGTATTAGAGTTGAAAAAGCAAAAATATAGTTTCTTACCATAGGTCAATTTTTTTTCAAAGACCTTGCTTTAATTTTGTGTCAAATTAATTGTTAGAAATTAAAAAAGATACAAAAATGAAAGCATTACAAATAGTAAAATACGGTGAGATTAAAGATAGTCTGGCTTTTAACGAAGTAAGTAAACCTACCGTACAAGCAAAAGATGTACTAATCGAAGTTAAGGCTGCTGCCATTAATCCGATAGACAAAAGTATTATTCTAGGTAACCTAAAAGGCCTGATTCCTATTCCATTTCCAAGTACCAGCGCCTACGATGTTAGTGGAATTGTAGTTGAAAAAGGAGGCGAAGTAAGCAATTTTGAAATTGGAGACTTGGTTTATTCAAGAGTGCCTCAAGAACAAATGGGTACAATCGTAGAATATGTTGCTATAACTAGTGTTGCCGTTTCAAAAAAACCTGGAAACATTTCTTTCGAAGAGGCTGCAAGTATACCATTAGCAGGACTTACTGCCTTACAATCCTTGGAACACGTTGGTATAAAAGAAAACGATAAAGTTCTTATTCACGCAGGTTCAGGTGGTGTGGGTAGTTTCGCTATTCAATATGCCAAGGCAAAAGGAGCCTATGTTTACACCACAACAAGTACAACTAATGTAAAATGGGTAAAAGAACTTGGAGCAGACAGAGTAATTGATTACAAAACAGAAGACTATAAAACCATTGTAAGAGACATAGATATCGTCTATGATACACTTGGGCAAAACTATACTTCGGAAGCTTTCCAGGTTATTAAGCAAGGCGGCAAAGTTGTTAGCGTTGTTGGTCCTTTAGATGAAGAGAGTGCAAAAATGTTTGGGATGACAGATTACAAATTACCAGAGGAATTAGCTAAACTAATTAGCGCAAAAGATGCATCTTACAAATTTATTTTCATGCACCCGAATGGCGCACATTTAGCAGAAATTAAATCAATGGTTGAAGATGAAAAAATTAAACCAATCATTGATAAAGTTTATCCTTTCTCGGAGAGTATTGAGGCATTCACTCACCTTGCATCAGGCAGGGCTAAAGGTAAAATAGTAATAAAAATTAGTTAGAATTTATTCCGTCTTTTTAAATTAAAAACCTATAATAATTAAGATTATGATTAAGAAAATATTAATTGGTTTAGTAAGTTTCATTATCCTTGCTTTTATCACGATATATATAACAACTAGACCAACATCTACTGAAGATGGAGCATACATCCCATCTCCATTTGCATTAAAATTAGCAACATCTTCTACCACAGATTTTGATAACACTATTTATGAAAACCCTCATACAGGAAATAAAAAGGTGTTAATGGTTTGTACCGAAGAAAGAAACATGACAATGGCTAATGGTAAAAAGTTTTCAACAGGAAATCATCCTGTCGAAATGCTACTACCAGCATTACATTTAAAAAATGCAGGCTTTGATGTAGATATTGTAACTCCAACAGGGAAACCAGTTAAAGTTGAAATGTGGGCAATGCCAGATGAGGATGAAAATGTAAAAGCAATCTATGCAGAATTCAAGAAACAAATTGATAATCCTAGAAGCCTATCAGACTTTGTTCAAAACTCAATGAATGACAGCACGGACTATTTAGCAGTTTTTATTCCAGGAGGACATGGAGCAATGCTTGGCTTACCTGAAAATAAGGATTTGAATAAATTAATTCATTGGTCACATGATAATGATATGTTTATGCTTGCTATTTGTCATGGTCCAGCAGCATTGTTAGCTGCAAGTTTAGACAGCGACAAAGATTCATTTATTTATAAAGGTTACAAAATTGCTTCATTCCCAGATGCTGTTGATGCACAAGGACCAATGATAGGTTATACGCCAGGTAGTATGCCTTGGATATATGGTGAGCGTTTAAACAAATTGGGCGTTACGATTATTAATCAAGAAGCTGATAACACTACCCACATCGACAGGAAATTAATTACGGGAGCGAGTCCTCAAGCTGCTAACGATTTTGGGAAACTAGCAGCACATGCTTTATTGAAAGAATTAAAGTGAAAACTACTTATTTTACCGTATAAAACGATAGCCTTTCCATTCGGTCAGGCTATCGTTTTTGCATACCTTAGCGACAACTCTTAATTACCGACAGACCCTAGCTTAAAATCAAAATGAATCAATAGAAATTTACACAAAGCTTTTTTTACTTTTGTGATCAATGATTAAAGCGCAATGTGCTGGGTTTTTAAACACCCCTCCTCTTTGGGAAAAAATACAATTTGATATTCAGCAATTTGAATTTCCGAGTTTGGAATTGCATCCATTTCATCCAAAATCCATTCCACCAAATATTCGCTTAGGACATCAAATCGAATATGTCTTTAAACAATTAGTGGAATATTCAGAAGCCTACAAAGTAGTTTTGTATAATCTCCCCATTAGACAAGAAGAAAGGACTCTTGGAGAAATTGATTATCTTCTAAAAGATAAGAAAAGCGACAAATTAATTCACGTAGAACTGACCTACAAATTCTATATCATCAATCCTGAAACTTCGGAACCTATCCCTAGATTAATTGGTCCTAACAAACGTGATACATTTTTCGCCAAAATGGAAAAGATAAAGAACAAGCAATTTCCATTATTACACTCAGAAGAAGGATCTAAAGCATTATATGTCCACAATATAAATCATTTGAAAATTGAGCATCAATGCTGCTTTAAAGCCCAATTATTTCAGCCCTTTAGTAGCAGAGCGGTCAATATTGGAACTCTAAATAAAAACTGTTTGGCGGGCTATTGGTTGCGGTTTGATGATCTTAATAAACCCGAATTTGCAAACGCTCAATTTTATATGCCCACTAAATCAGAATGGGTCATCAAACCACATGATCAAGTAGCCTGGAAATCACATTTTGAAATTATGATCGATATCGACCTAAGACTTCTCAAAGAAAATGCACCCATGATTTGGCTGAAAAATGCCAACACTGAACTTGAAAAACTCTTTGTGGTCTGGTGGTAAGTGATGCGTAGTAATTTATTCGGTAAAATTTTTAGACGAGGTTTAAGGAAATAGTTGGGAAAAGTCCGAAGGAATATAAGCAAGAATATACTTAATCAAGTATTTTTATTACTCCTTTTTGCTTTAATAATCTTGTATGATTATGTAAATTAAAACAATGCCAATATAGCATCAAAATGCCAATATATTGGCATTTTTTTCACACAAATTGATTCATTGTTATTTGTAATAAATTGATAACCAATGCTTTGAATAACATTTTTTAACTTAGTACGCCGATTGCCTAAATAGAAGTGAAATTAGTTATTTATTTCACCAAAACTTAAAAATAATGAAAGCATTAAAATCACTGACGACGGAACAAGCAAGTGCTCACACAA
Organism: Bacteroidota bacterium; assembly: GCA_024743405.1. GTDB lineage: Bacteria > Bacteroidota > Bacteroidia > Chitinophagales > Saprospiraceae > JANSWP01. The sequence continues at coordinate 24,957 of JANSWP010000052.1, read as the reverse complement.
AAGAAATCTTTAGCGTCATTAAACAAAAAGTCGGACGCGTTCCAAACCTATACGCTGCGATGGGCAACTCCCCACAATTATTAGGTGGCTTCCTTGCATTTGAAGGAAGTTTAAAGTCTGGGACTTTTTCAGCGAAAGAAAATGAAGCGATTGCGCTGGCAGTTTCCCAAACCAATGGATATAATTATTGCCTTGCTGCTCACAGCGCGATGGGCAAAATGGCTGGGTTTTCTGAAAATGAGATAATTGATATTCGAAGAGGAACAAGTACTGATTCCAAACTAAATGCACTGACAACCTTGGCAACTGAATTGACAGCAAAAAGAGGAAAAGCTTCCCAAGAAGCTATCGACAATTTTTTGGACGTTGGATATACTCCTCAATCATTTGCTGAATTAATAGGATTGGTAGCCATCAGAAGTATTATCAATTATATTTACAGCAATGGTGATTTTGAAATTGATTTTCCAAAAGCGGCAACTCTCGAAGAATTAGTCGCAGCATAAGACCTGATTTATTCCTTAAAAACTTTTCAAAACATAAAAGTAGTCCTCGAAATGTAGGCTTCAGTTTACAACTGTTGCAATGGCAATGCTTTGGATTAAAACCAGCATTTCGAAAACTATCAATTCATAACAATCTAAATTTTAATAAAATGAAAACCATCAAAATATTAATCTATTTAGGATTCTTAATTTTTGCCACATATTCTGCTAATGCTCAAACAGCTGATTTAGCAAGTGTGAACGACCCTCATTCTATTGATTTCCCGACAAAACAACCATATCAAATAACCGCGAAAGATGCTCCCAAAATAAGCTACCCCACCCTTCACAAAACCATTAAAGTGAATGGTTTGGATATTTTTTACAGAGAAGCTGGGCGAAAAGATGCACCGACTATTTTGTTATTGCACGGGTATCCAACTTCTTCGCACATGTTTCGAAACTTGATTGAAGATTTATCTGATGAATATCATTTGATAGCCCCCGATTATCCTGGATATGGAAATAGTGAACAACCTCCGATGGCATCTTTCGACTATACTTTTGATAATATGGCATTGATTGTTGAAGGTTTCCTTGAAGAATTGGACATCAAAGAATACAGTATTTATTTAATGGACTATGGCGCACCAATTGGATTTAGAATTGTGGCAAAATATCCAGAACGTGTTCAGTCTTTGATTATCCAAAACGGAAATGCTTATGAAGAAGGTTTAAGGGATTTTTGGATTCCAGTAAAAAAATATTGGAATGATTATACCCTTGAAAATGGAAAAGCATTGGAAGGATTTCATGCGCCTGACGGCTTGAAATGGCAATACACAGATGGTGTTCAAGATGTAGAAACGATAAGTCCTGACAATTGGAAAATTGATTTACAACATTTGACCAAAACGGAAAATCCAGAGATTCAATTAGCCATGTTTTATGATTATCGAACCAATGTTCCATTGTATCCTGAATGGCAAGAATATTTCCGAACCTACCAACCACAAACCTTAATTGTTTGGGGAAAAAATGACTATATCTTCCCTGCAGATGGAGCGTATCCGTATAAAAAAGATTTGAAGAATCTAGAATTTCATTTAATAGATACAGGTCATTTTGCATTAGAAGAAGAAGGTGACAAAATAGCCAGACTCATCAGAGAGTTCTTGAAAAAAGAGGTCAAATAACAATTTGAATTCAGGTAATAAATGATACTGAAGAATTAAGAAAAAGAAGCCAAAAAGCGCTGTAATTAATCACCCAATTGTAAATAATCTTTCTAAAAATAAGTCGAAACTATTCTGAATGTTTGCTTCAGTTAATGGCTGTCGCAGCGATAAATTATTCTCTAGAAGTAAGCATTTGGAATACGCTCAATGATTTCATAACCATTAGACTTTATTCCAAAAAATATTCTATGGCTAGAACTTAATCTTTTGTCCTTACTCTTCGTCACGTACTCGCCTTAATAACTAAGGCTATTATGCTCCGTGCATTTCTCGATTGAGGTCAAAATCCAAAATTTTTACCCCCAAAACCTTTTGGAATAAACTCTATTTAATCTCATGAAATTTTCTTTGACTTGAAGAAACTATTGTTTTACAAGAATGATAGAAATAAGGTAATTATAAATTAGAAAATAGATCAATAAAAAAATCTCACTAGAACCTCTAAAACATAAATTACTAATATACAGACTTTTACAAAAAACGACCTGTAAATTCACACCTTTTTTCAGTACCTCCTTGTAGGCTCGGTCGCACAGCATTATAGGATTCCTGTTATTTGTATCAAAGTAGCGTTTATTAAAAAGAATAATTGAAATTTAAAAATGAAAAAACTAAAAGATCTAATAAACAGGAATTTAACCGGGTCAAAAGTTTTAGTACTTTTTGTACTCACCAACATTATTTATGCATTCATGCTGATAATCACCATTCCAAAAACAATGGGCTTTTCGAATGGAATGAAATTATTGGATATGATGCCTACCGGGTATAATTTTGAATATATAAACACACTTTTTGATACGCTGGGAGAAAAAGGACGTGAAGTTTATCTATACAATCAAATTCCAGTTGACATGATCTATCCTTTTCTCTTTGGGATAAGTTATTGCTTATTGATTGCCTATTTCCTCAAAAAACTCAATAAATTAAATTCCCCATTTTTCTATTTATGTTTATTGCCATTGGTTGCTGGAATAGCTGATTATTTCGAAAATTTCGGGATAATCTCAATGCTGAACAGCTACCCAGATTTATCTCTATTTTCAACGACTGCAACCAACATTTTTACAATTCTTAAAAGCATGACAACAACCATTTATATGGTGGCATTGATTATTACATTGATCGTTCTTGGGTTAAAAACGATAAAAAGAAAAACTTTCACTAAGGAATACGGATAAAATAAATTGACCAATTTGAGGTCAGAATTTTTTGTGACTAATGAAGCAAAAAGTACAGGCATATCCTTAGATATGGCGAGTATTTTTAACGAAATATGGTGAAAAAATAGTCCGTCATAATATGTGTGAGTTATTTCTGTCTAAGCACTTACACAGTAAACTAAATACCTTACCCTTTTGACAATTTAAAAACGAAATGAAAACCTTCGAACAAATAATATCAATTTTTGTATTCACTATTTTTCTTTCTTGTTCAAAATCGTTCAAGCAGAATATTACTTTTAAATCACCCAAAAATAGTGTTACTGAAAAAATAGATTCCATTGTCATTCATAAAATGAACGAATACGATATTCCTGGATTATCGCTTGGATTTATTCAGAATGACTCAATTACTTATACGAAGGGTTATGGGATAATAAGTGTAAAATCTAATAAAAAGGTTACTGAAAACACTGTGTTTCATGCAGCTTCTATCAGTAAACTATTTACCGCTTCAGCAATCATCCAATTGGTAGAAAAAAAGAAATTGAGCCTAGATGATAATTTATTAAAAGTAGTACCCGAGTTAAATTATAGCGATAAAAAAGTTGAGAATATCACCATCAAGCATTTATTAAATCATACTTCAGGAATACCTGATATTTACAATTATAATTGGGAAAATAACAACCAATCCGATAAAAGCCTTGAGGAATATGTACTAAGTCTGAACCTAAAATTGGATTTTGCTCCTTCCACCGATTTTTCATATAGCAACTTAGCTTATGATATTCTTGGACATGTGATAGCCAAAATTTCGAATTCAACTTTTGAAGATTATGTGAAAAAAATATTTTGGATCCATCTGGAATGGTAAATAGCGATTTCAGGTATTTTAGAATACCCGATTCTTTAAGAACCATTCCTCATTCGAAAAGCAAAATATCCCAAAGAATATATAGTCGAAAAACCTATCCTTATACCAGAGAACATGCTCCGAGTAGTACGCTAAATGCTTCCGCAAAAGATTTAAGTAAATGGATGATTTCATTTCTTGCCGCATTGGAGAATAATAAAAATAGGGGAATCTTAAAGGCAATGGTTGAACCATCTTCTGACATTAATAAACATATTGGATTAGGGTTTCAATTGAGTAAAATTGAAGGCTTAAAAAAAATAGGGCATTATGGTGGCGATAAAGGATTTAGAAGTTATTTAATGATGATACCCGATGAAAAAATGGGATTAGTTCTATTGGCTAATTGTGACTATGAAGAAGATTTTAGGCAGGAAATCTTACATGCCATTACAGAGATCCTGGTAGTGAAATAAAATTCACCACAAAATAAGTTCAAATAAAAGCAGAGCCATCCATGACATAAAGCGCTGACAAATAGCATTTTACAGAATAAAACTTGTAAATTCAAACCTTGTTGTAGTTCATCCATGTAGGCTAGGTCGCACAACATTATACTATTTCTGTAATTTGCAGACTTCATTCTAAAAAAGATTGTATGGCAAAAAATTAGTCTATTGTTTTTTTGTACATGAATCCATTTTGAAATCGACCAATGAAAACAATGAATAGTTATTCTCGTCTCGTCTCAATTATTACCCTTTTATTTCTAGTAAATTCTTGTGCAAATTATCACAAACATCTTAGTAAAGACGTCCAGGATTGGAACGAACAAGAACTTCCTGACCCCCAAAAATCAAACATACTGTATTTTTGATAGGCGATATAGGCAATGCTGCTTTAGGAAGTTAAGAAATTCAATAGAGCGAGCACCGCTAGGTTAAGGAGTAAATAATCTACTCATTATGAAAGAACTAATAAACTACCTCAATAAAATTAGTCCGCTTAGTCAGGAGACTAAGCAGTCTTTATCTGAATTATTTTCACCTATCCGTTTAAATGAGGAAGATTTTTTTGTTGAAGAAGGGAAATATGCACGGCAAATAGGATTTCTTGAATCAGGCGTAATGAGAGCTTTCTTTGTAAACAAAGAAGGGAAAGAATATAATAAGCAATTTTTTGTGGGCCCAACATTAATTGGCGCTTATACCTCCCTTTTGACCAAACAAAAAAATAAGATTGCTCAAAAGACCTTAACTGAATGCAAAATATGGAAAGCACCTTTTCATGAGATTGAATTATTGTATACTAAACATCATGACTTTGAAAGATTGGGCAGAAAAATAGCGGAGTATTATTTTCTCGAAAAGGAAAAGAAAGAATTAGAAATGGCTTTGTTAGATGCTGAAAAACGCTATTTGATTTTGCGAGAAGAATTTCCAGGGTTAGAGATGAAAATCCCTCAATATCATATTGCTTCTTATTTAGGCATAAGTCCTACACAGCTTAGTAGAGTGAGAAATAAAATGTCTAAAAAATAATTTTCGTTCTTTACATATGTAAATGACCTTGACAAGAATACCCAATAATTTTGCTGTATCAAATCATAAAAAAATACAGCAATGAACTTATTCAAATTTTTTGTCAATAGTTTTATGCTCTTAATCCTGTTTTTGGTTTCATCAATATTAATCAATGGATGTGCGATACACCCTGAAGCTTGGCAACCACCAATTAAACCAGCTTTCGAAGAAGAGCTTCGCCTAAATGAAAAATTAGCAGACATTTCTAAAATTGATTTAGGGGAATGGAATGGCCCAGAAGAATTTGCTTTCGACGATTTTGGAAATATCTATTGTGGCGTGCATAAAGGAGAGAAAGATTTTTCTCAGGGAGCTATTTTGAAAATCTCGCTAGAAGGTACCGTGGAAGAATTTTTAAAGACAGATTCATGGATAACAGGAATGCAATTTGATAGCCAAGGAAATTTAATTGCATTGATGAATGGCATTGGATTAGTACGAATAGATCAAAATAAAAACATAGAAGTACTGGCGTCAAAAGATCCAGACGGACGCCCCATATTAATGGGATCAGGATTAACGATAGCATCGGACGGGAAAATTTATTTTGCTAATTTGTCATCCCAAGAAACCACTTCTGCGAATTACATTAACAAACTTTTTTTAGAATTAAAGCCGACGGGTGGAGTTTACAGTTTTGATCCTCAAACTAAGGTCATTAAGACTATTTCAATTGGAAATTATTTTGCCAACGGTCTGGAATTATCTGCTGACGAGTCTTTTCTTTTATTGTCTGAAACTTCAAAATATAGAATTTTGAAATACTGGTTAAAAGGAGAGAAAGCAGGTACTTCTGAAATTTTTTTAGATAATTTGGCTGGATTTCCCAATAATATTTCCCGAAGAGATAATGGTAATTTTTGGGTAGGATTTACAACAAAAAGAAATGACCAATTAGATAACATTCATCCAAAAAAAGGAATGAAAAAATTAGTTTATGGCTTACCTTCATTTGTTCAACCCAAAGCAGAAAAATTTGGGATGATTTTAGAAATTTCGGAAGAAGGTAAAATAGTACAAACCTTATTTGATACTTCTGGGGAATCAGTTATGGAAGCAGGTGCAGTAAAGGAATTCAACAATAATCTTTATATCGGAGGAGACGTCGTATCTTATATTGCTAAATATGAGATTCGAGATTGAATAAAGATAATCTTTACATTAAGTAAGGGAGCAATATTATCTATAGCAAATTTTAGTTTTTTTGCTCTCTTACTTAGAGGTGAATTACTTTCATAAATTACTAAATAACCACTATGAATCTAATAGCGTATTTCAAGGATATTAAAGATTACTTTTCTCCCAAAATAGTCGGCGAAGTAAATGATACCTACATCAAAATTGTAAAAATAAAAGGAGACAAAGTTCCTTGGCATGCACATGAAAATGAAGATGAATTATTCTATATTTTGGAAGGAAGTCTTTTATTTGAGGTTGAAGGGAAGGAAAATTTCATTCTGAATCAAGGTGACTTTTATATAGTCAAACAAGGTATTAAGCATCGTGTATCTTCAAAAGAGGAATGTAAAATCATGTTGATTGAACCTAAAACAACTGCTCATACCGGAAGTGTAAAATCTGAGATAACAAAATCTATCAGTGATCAGCAATAACACGAACTTCATTATGGAGAAATATTGCAATATTTCGGAGGTGGTACCCTCAGTGTTTTTCAGAGTGGCGTAGAAGCAGTCGAATGTGCCCTGGGCATTCGAAAGTGGTTTCAAAAAGAAACAGGGATGACTCCTAAAAATTGGCTAAAAACGGAATCTAATTGATGATATGCAAAACTTGGCAGGGCCCAGCTCATATACTCTCTAAAAAATCGTTTAATGCCCCCTCAGATTCAACATGTAAGCTTAGCGCTTCTTCATATAGTCCTTGTAAAGCATTTGCATTACCTTCGCCAGCACTATTTTCAATATCAATCAGTACTTCTTTAAGATCCGGAATCCCCATATAATCTGCTTGAGGTTTCAGAGAATGGGCGTTGATACGAAGTTGATCCCAATCTTGATCAATGATATTTTGCTCCATCTTATTAAAAGTACCTGGCGCAATTCCTAAATAAAGATTGATATACCGCTGCATCTTCTTTTTATTCCCATTCGTAAACTTCTCCAAAAATGTTAGATCAATCATTTAATTATTGGCTTTTATTATTTCATAAATTTCATTGAAAGCATCTTGTCCTTTGATAACATAATGGACGGCTCCATGCATTATTGTTTTCGCAGCAACACCATAGCTTTTTTGACTGGACAGCATAATCACTGGTAAGCTTTTACTTTTATCTTTTATTGACTTTAGAATATCAATTCCATTGGCAGCCTCTCTTTCTCTTGAATTTAGATAATAATCTAAAACCACTATATCTGGATTTTGATCTAAATTCTGGAGGCATGCCTCTCCTGTTGGAAATGACTCTACTGCAAAGTCTGAATCTTGTTCGTTTAAATAGTCCGTTAACATTTCTGTTAATAAAGGTTCATCATCTACAATGAATATTTTTGTTTGTTCCTTTGTCATGATATTAAGATTAATAATTGAATAATTTTACTCAAAGTAAAGCAGTAATTCAATAGAAAGCTAACTTGAATTATCCAACGGTATATTCAATTATCTAGTGGTCATTTTTAGATCGTTTTACCGTTATTTCATGATAAGATGTTGAATTTTATTGAGTAAATCAGGGGTGTCAAAAGGCTTCCCAATAAAATCGTTCATGCCTACTTCGTAGCATCGTTCCACTTCCTCTTTCATCACATTAGCAGTCATGGCAATGATTGGAATATTAGCTTTGCCGTTGGAAAGATTCCTTATAGCTTTAGTGGCTTCATAGCCATTCATGACGGGCATCTGAACATCCATCAAGATGATGTCAAAATTTCCATGGATGACTTTTTCCACTGCAATGACCCCATTTTCTGCCACTTCAACATTAACTCCTTCGATCGCATCTTCTAACTCTTCTTTGGCGACTATTGCGTTGAAATCATTGTCCTCCACTAATAATATTTTGACCCCTTTAAGGTCAATCGCTGTGTTATTTTCGATCTCTGGAGTAACCGCTATTTCAGATGCGTGAGCAATTTCATATGGAATGCTAAAGAAAAATTGACTGCCTTTTCCCTTTGTACTTTCTGCCCATATTTTCCCTTTTTGAATTTCTACCAGTTTTTTAGAAATGCTTAATCCCAACCCCGTTCCACCAAATTTCCGAGTGGTGTCAGAGTAGGCTTGTTCAAAGGATTCAAAGATTTTTTCCAGTCGATCTTGACCAATACCTACACCCGTATCTGACACACAAAAATGAGCATTGACTTTATTTTTATTTTCTAAAACTTCCGTTTTTAATTGAATGGTAACAACTCCTTTTTCCGTAAACTTAATGGCGTTTCCAACTAAATTTAAAATTATCTGATGTAGCCTGGTTGGATCGCCTTTGACGGAACTTAGGTTATCCGTTTCAATATTTGTTTGTAAAGTCAGTCCCTTCTCTTCCGCTTTAAATTGAGAAATCATTTTGACATTCTGAATCACCTCTTGTAGAGAAAAAGGAATATTTTCTAGATCAATTTTCCCAGCCTCAATTTTGGACATATCCAAGATGTCATTGATGATCACTAAAAGGGAATTAGAAGACTCCTTGATAGCATTGAGGTAAGTGCGTTGTTGATCCTGAGGTTCTCTACGAATCAAAATGTCAGTCATCCCTTTGATCGCATTCATGGGGGTACGGATTTCATGACTCATATTGGCGAGAAACTGATGTTTGGCTTGTTCGGAAGCTTGCGCTTTTTCTTTTTCGGCTTCGATGATTTTATTTTTTGCTTCGAGTTCGGCTTTGGTTTTTTGAACAAAGCGATAACGAGAATATAAGCCTAAGGCAATAAAAGCTGCGATTAGTCCAAGTGCCAGTAGAAGATTTCTAGTGTTTCTTTGTTTGTTAATTTCTTTTTCAAATGCCAACTCAGTTGTGAGTTTTTGTTGTTCGAGTTGTAAGCTATCCTTGAGGCGTTCCTGTTCATATTGATAGGTTAACTCTTGCTTGGTTACATTTTGACCGTTTCGCAACTTAGTTCTTGCATCTCTGGAGGTGATGTATTTTTTATAATAATCCAAGGCGGATTGATGATTGCCTAAGGCATTATATGCCTGATAGATAGCCTTATAGCTTTTTAACGAACCATATAGGTTGTCATTGGATAATTCAATGCCCCTTTTGCCAGCAGCGATGGCTTTTTGGTATTGATGCAAGCCGAAGTATGCATTAGATAGTTCAGAGAAAAATGCACCTATTGAATAGGCGCCACCTGAATGGTTGAGGAAAGACTCCCTCTTTGGTAACAACTCTTGCAATGCCAGGTCGTATTTTTTTTTCAGGTTATAAATTCCTGCTTGCACTCTGATAGCTTTATTCTTTATGCAATCACTGCAATCGGTAACCAACAAAGCACTATCTAGATATATCTGTGCCTTAAAATAATCACCAATGTCGGAATATATCATCGCATGGCTAACATAAGCCTCAGCAATAGCCGTTGGGAATTTGTTCTGTTTCTTATAATATAGTGTTCGTTTTTGATATTGTTCAGCTTCATCATAATTTCCTATTAATCGATGAATTCCACCTATGAGCCCTAGTGTATTGGCATAGTTTCTATTTTTTAGATTATTTTGATCGTACGTTTTTATAATCTTTTGAAATAGTTGCAGCGCCTCTAAAAGTTGAGAATCCCAATAATAAAGTCTGGCTACTTCATAGTAGACGGGGGCGAGTCTTAGCGGAATATTATTCGGATCCTTATTAACTGTGGCTAGATGGCCTTGTAATAGCTGAGTAAGACCTTTTATATCAATTTGATTTTCACTTATTATCCTAAGTATAAATTCAGCACTCATATAGTCGCTTACTTCCAATGATTTTTTTAATGCTTTTGAAAGCAATGCTATACCCTTTTTCTGTTCTCCTGCAATATAGATGTAGTTGCCACATTCTAGAAATAGGAATCGTCCCGCGTATTCGGTCTTCCCGATTTGTTGAGCTAGCTTTTGTGCCTCTTTTAATGAAAAAGCCCACCTTAAAACTTCTGGGTTCTTAGAATCATCCTTTAATGGATTGAATCGTTGGTAGTAAGCTTCCACTCTTACTTCGGCACTATTGGTAGTATCTGACCATATGGCAAAAAGAGAATCAACTCTAGTCTCTTGTGAAATTCCTTGAAAAGCAAAGCAAAGGAAGCCAATGATAAAAATAGCAGGTTTAAAACAATTCGTCTTCATCTGTTAGTCAGTTTTGCTAATTTAGAAATCAGGTCCTCCGTATCAAAAGGCTTCCCAATAAAATCATCCATCCCTGCTTCATAACAGCGCTCCACTTCCTCCTTCATCACATTAGCAGTCATGGCAATGATTGGAATATTAGATTTTCCATTGGACAGATTTCGGATTACTTTTGTCGCTTCATAACCATTCATCACAGGCATTTGGATATCCATCAGGATGATATCAAAATCATTATGTGTTATTTTTTCAACAGCGATGACACCATGTTCTGCCACTTCAACTACCACATCTTTAATGGCGTCCTCTAATTCTTCTTTGGCGACTATTGCATTGAAATGATTGTCCTCAACTAATAATATTTTGACACCTTTAAGCTCAGTAATTTTGTTATCTGCAACATCCTGACTAGTTGCCGCTTCAGTTACTTGATTAGAAATTTCATATGGAATGCTAAAGTAAAATTGGCTGCCTTTTCCCTTTGTGCTTTCTGCCCATATCTTTCCTTCCTGGATTTCTACTAATTTTTTAGAAATGCTTAATCCCAGTCCCGTTCCACCAAATTTTCGGGTGGTGTCAGAGTAAGCCTGTTCAAAGGATTCAAAGATTTTTTCTAATCGATCTTGACCAATACCTACACCCGTATCTGATACGCAAAAATGGGTATTGATTTTATTTTCACTTTCTAGTACTTCCGTTTTTAATTGAATAGTGACGACTCCTTTTTCCGTAAACTTAATGGCGTTACCCACCAAGTTTAAAAGAACTTGATGTAGTCTAGTCGGATCACCTTGAACAGAAGTATGGCTACCTTTTTCGATATTTGTTTGTAGAGTCAGTCCCTTCTCTTCCGCTTTGAATTGAGAAATCATTTTGACATTCTGAATCACTTCTTGTAAAGAAAAAGGGATATTCTCCAGATCAATTTTCCCTGCCTCAATTTTTGACATATCCAAAATGTCATTGATGATAACTAAAAGGGAGTTAGAAGACTCCTTGATAGCATTGAGGTAAGTCCGTTGTTGGTTCTTTGGTTCTCTACGAATCAGAATATCTGTCATTCCTTTGATGGCGTTCATAGGGGTTCGGATTTCGTGACTCATGTTGGCGAGGAACTGGTGCTTGGCTTGCTCGGAGGCTTGTGCTTTTTCTTTTTCGGCTTCGATGATTTGGTTTTTTGCTTCGAGTTCGGCTTTGGTTTTTTGAAGAAAACGATAACGGAGATACAATCCTAAGGCAATAAAAGCTGCCAGTAGTCCAAGTGCCAGTAGAATATTTCTGTTATTTTTTTGACGACTGATTTCTTTTTGAAAAATGAGTTCCTGTTGGAGGTTTTGTTGTACCAATTGTAGGCTGTCGGCGAGGCGTTGTTGGTCATATTGAAAAGCTAACTCTTGTCGAGTAACTTTTTGTGCATTACGTAATTCAGTAATAGAGTCACTTGCCGTTACATGCTTTTGATAACTTTCTAAAGCTTGTTGATGCTTACCTATCGCTTGATAAGCTTCATACATTACTTTATAACTATCGACTGAACTCAATAAATAGCCCTTTGTTTTTTTGATACCGACTTTACAAGCGGAAATAGCATTTTTATACTGTTCCAAACCTAAATAGGCTAAACCTATTTCTGTATAAAATGCTCCTATGTTCTCCAAATGAGTCATTGCAGATTCTCCACCATAAAATGGTTCTAATTTTTGCAATTCTTGAAGTGCCCTTGAGTGATCGTCCTTTAAGTTATAAATACTTGCTTTTACTCGATAGACTTTATTCAAACATGCTTCGCAGTGTTGCTTCCCTTCCATCACTTGGAGCGCAGTATCTAGACAACTAGTGGCTCGATCTATATTATTTTTGACCACATATAAACTAGCCAGGTCTGTATAAATCGATCCAATAGTGTTTTCGTTCTTGTTTTTTTTGGCAAATTGAGTGGCTTTTAATAAATAATTTTCAGCATCCTCAAGGTTTTTTATAAAAAGGTGAATTATCCCTACTAGCCCAAGGGCTTCCACATAACGGAAATCATTTTGTAATTGGTATTCCTCACTCTTGGAGATAATTTTTTGAAAAAAATAGAGTGCTTCAGGAAACCTGGAGTTGCTGTAATGAACATCTCCCATATTGAATAAATAGGGTAGTTGATTGACATCAAAACTATCCAGGTTGACTGCATCAGACAGACGAATATCCAATTGTTCGAAATCCAGATCAAAAAATGACGGCACTTGTTCTATGCATTGTTGTAGAGTACTTAATGCAAAAAAGGCAGTTCTAAAATCTTTAATTTCCAGTGCCTTTTCAAAAGCTTGATTCGCAAGTGGACAGCATTTATCCATTTCACCCATAATAAAAAGATAAACAGAACTTTCTAAAAAGATAAACTTCGCCTCATAATCAGTCTTGCCTACTTCTTGAGCTAATCGTTGGACTTCTTTAATGCCGGAAGCCCATCTTACCGTTTCTGGATTATTGGTATCTGACCTCAAAAAAGGACTAAATCGTTGATAAAATGCCTCCACTCGAGCATCGGCACTATTAGTGGTATCAGACCAAATGGCAAATAAGGAGTCTGCTCTGGTTGTTTGGGCATTTAGAGAGAGAAAAAAACAAGGAAACAGAAGTAGCATTAGCCATCTCATCGCATCGATTTTATATGATTCTTGAATTCTTTATACAACAAAGAAAATGAATGCTTCTTTTAATATCAATATCTGCTTATCTAGTGGTCGGTTGGATTATCAAGCGGTTCGCAGATTAATAAAACATTGGCATTTTGGAAGTAAAACTAAGGTATACGCTGACTAAAAATATTGCTTATCTTGGTCTTTTGTTGATCAGCGAATATTTAAAATTTTATACATTCGCTTACATATCAAATACGATTTAGCCTTAATAATGAAAACAATTAGATCCTTACTCATTGACGACAATGTGTTTAACTTAACTGTTTTGTCCGATTTACTTAAAGAAAACCATCCTGATTTTCAAATAATTGGAACAGCAGTCAATGGTCAGAAAGCGATCGAACAAATCAATCAATTAAAACCTGATTTGATTTTTCTGGATATTGAAATGCCTGATATGAATGGATTTGACGTATTAGCTTCCTTAGAGCATATTGATTTTCAAACCATATTCGTAACTGCTCATAGTCACTATGCAATACAAGCGATCAGATTCAATGCTTTAGACTATTTAGTAAAACCAATAGATCCTAAGGAACTATCATCAGCAATCAAAAGATATTATTCTAATGATTATGCCCGCCAAAATCAAGACCAGATCCGAGAAGCTTTAAACAACTTGAATAAAAAAGAAGTACAAGATCAAGTACTTTTCTTGCCGACTCAAGAAGGAGGGATTAAAATGACATTGAGTAATATTGTCAAGATAGAAGGGGATCGAAATTATAGCTCCTTTTTTTTATTGGATGGAAAAACTAAAATATCCTCTAAAACTTTGGGCTATTTTGAAGAAATACTTGAGGGAAAAGGTTTTTTCAGATGCCATCGTTCTTTTATTGTCAATTATCACCACATCAACAAAATGCAGAAAGATGCTTTCCTGCTCAAAGACTTATCTACTATTCCAATCTCTCGGCGCAAAAAGACAAATGCAAAGGCATGGTTTAATAAGCATTCGTAAATCATATAATTTTTTCTCTTCCATAACAACTTCAGTAATATATGGCAAGCATAAAAAAGAAATTAAGTTGGCAAGCTTTTTCAATGAAAGATAGAAATGAAATCATCGAAAAAATTAAAGCTGTCATCTCTAATAATGATGGTTACATTATCCATTTCCAAATGTTCTCTAACCTTGCATTGAGCCTCAGTATTGAAATTGAGGAGAACAAGATTACTAACTTGCACAAAAGACTAAGCCACATTATTAATCTAACAGAACCAGAACCAAATAACCTGAATCAATATTCAAAATTAGATTGGTGGATTTTAATGAATGTATCCTTTGGCAAAGGAAAAGGAGATTTAAAAATGGAAATCCCAAATGTTCTAGGGTAAGGTGAGCCATATTCAATCATAACTAAACCGTATATAAAATCACTTTTTCCTGTTTCCCTCGAAGCCCAATATCTCCCATTTTTTGAGGATCGAATAAATTTGGTTTTAAGCGAAGCTTATCTAATAAATATTTTGAAAACAAGATATTTACACCTAGCTCATTACACTTCGACTGGATTCGGGCGGCGGTGTTGAGTACATCTCCTGAATAAACAATATCCCGTTTAACTACACCAACTTCTCCTGCCATCACATGACCATAATGCAAGCCCGCTTTAAACTCTGGAGCAATATTATCATAGGTCGATTTGTAATAGGCACTTTGTCTCTGAAGGGCTCGTTGGATTTCAAAAAAACATTGTATACAATTCGCATTTCGGACGCCATTTTCTATTTTCCAGCTTACGACAATCTCATCTCCAACATATTGATAAATTTCTCCTTTTGAATTTAAAATCGCGGGAGTCACATCTCTAAAGGTTTCTTTTATAAAATTAAAATACCGGACTTCCCCTAATTTTTCCGCAATTGTCGTAGATGACCGTAAGTCTAAAAACATAAAAATCCTTTCTTCTCTTTTTGGTTGGAAATATTGTCCCAATAAAAATGCACGAAAAACACCCGGTCCATACTTATCATTCACTTGTAGAATAATAAGTGTAATCAAGACTACTATTAACCAAACAATAAAACCTTGTAATCTGTCCAAAGTAAATGATGTTGAGGATACTTCATTCCAAACTTCATAGGAATAAAAAGGAACACCTAGATTATGGCTTTCAAAATATAAACCCGTACAAAAAGAAACCGTTATGTAAACAAGGACAAAAGACCAAAAAATATAAAATAGAGCCATTCCATAGTTTTTAGTTCGAAGCCATTTTTCCCAAAGCAAAACCAAGATACTTCCACCAATTACTCCTGCTAATAACCCTGATAACAAGCTACCTGTAAAATAAAACATAGGATCATCGTCTTCTATATCACAATTTAATTCACGCAAGGTGGATAAGCCAATTAGAAACTGAAAAACAGAAAAGATTGTCCAACCTACTGTTATCCAAAAAATTTTGATGATCTGACTACTATATTCATTGTATTTAGAAGTTTTCATTTGGTCGAAATATTTTACACTATTAACTTATTATCAAAAATAGCGAAAGTTAAGGAGTTGTAAATAATGTGTAGTTTTGGCACTCTATTTTTTTTAATATTGAGAACATTTTATTCCCTTTCAAAATCTTCACAAAACTTAAAAGATCATTTAAAACCTAATTCACGCAATGTTTTTTATCCTAGGAATATCCATATCAGTTTTTCTTGTTTTTCTTTTGCTCATAAAAAAGGATAAGTCTTCGGCAGATAAAATATTATTGGCTTGGTTGGTTTTACTGTTCGCTCATCAACTAATTAATTACTTAGAGGATACTGGCGAATTAAATACCCACCCTCATTTTTTAGGACTCGACTTTCCAATGCCCACCTTACATAGTGTTCTATTATATTTATATGTTATAGAAATTACAGGAAATAAGCTTAAAAAGAAGGTTTATTACTTCTTCCATTTTATCCCTGCGATTTCCCTCATCCTATTAGCAATCCCTTTTTACAGCTTAACGGGTGCTGAAAAAATATACGTTATTGAGAATAAAGGAATAGGCTACGAATGGTATGTCATCTATCAAAATTTGGTGATGTTCACTTCAGGATTGATATACTCGGGATGGTCACTTTATTTGATTCGGAAACACCAAAAAAATATTCAGCAAAAATTTTCCAATATTGATAAGAAGGAGCTACAATGGCTACAATACCTTGCGATTGGGTTAGGTATTGTTTGGCCTCTAGTGTTTTTTTTTGACAATACTGTTATCTTTTCATGGGTAGTCGTTCTTGTTTTATTTATTGGTTTTTTTGGAATCAATCAATTGAATATTTTTCAAACGAATGCCAATCCCCAATTGGATAATAAAGTGGTAGAAAATTCAAAAACTGAAAGAAATGAAAATAAAACCCCTACCCCTTCCAAGCGATATGCAAAATCAGGTTTGACAGAAGAAATGGCTGAAAGAATTTATTCAACATTAAATGAATTGATGGCAGAAGAAGCCTTGTTTAATAAAAACGATATTACGTTAACGGAATTAGCGAAACGCCTTAAAATTCATCCTAATCACCTCTCGCAGGTCATCAATGAAAAGGAACAAAAAAACTTTTACAACTATATCAACGCACTTCGGATCAATGAATTTATCAGACTTGCTTCGCTTCCTCAAAGCAAGCAATATACCCTTCTAGCTTTGGCTTACCAATGTGGTTTTAATTCCAAATCCACCTTTAACAAACAATTCAAAGAACATACTGGAAAAACACCTTCTGAGTTTTTAAAGTCAATAAATTCATAGGTTAGAGACTCTATTTCACTGTAATAATAGATGATTTTAAACGTCCGAATACTCAGGGAAGCGTCCGTTTTTTCAAGGATAATGTCCAATCTTACAAGGAAGGTCGATAAATCCGTTCTCCTATCGCATCTTTGTCCCATCAAATCAAAATCACATATAATTTTTATCACAAACCTTTTAAACCTTAAAAAATGGAATCTAAACAATTGATGAAAACAGTAGTCGCTTTATTTTTTGCCTTGATCTGTAATAGTTTAATCGCACAAGTTGGCGGATGGAATCCTGATCGCGTTAACGATTCAAAAGAATCTTTAAATGAAATGATCGCAGACAATCCTAAGCTTCAAAATTTATTGGATGCTGCTTTTGCCTATGTCGTTTTCCCTAAGGTTACCAAAGGAGGTCTCGTAGTCGGCGGCGCTTTTGGAAAAGGCGTTGTTTTTCAAGGTAATCAAGTTGTTGGTTCTTCAAAATTAAAACAAGCTAGTTGGGGGCTACAAGCAGGAGGACAACAATATAGTGAAGTGATTTTCTTTAAAGATAAAGCTGCTTTTGACAATTTCAAAAATAAAAAATTGAAGTTTGATGCTCAAGCATCTGCGGTAGCGATAAAATCTGGAGCATCCATTGACGCCGCATATCACGAAGGAGTTGCCGTGTTTACCAAAACAAAAGGTGGATTAATGTATGAAGCTTCTATTGGAGGACAGCATTTTAGTTACCACCCAGTTAATTCAGACCGCTTTCATTAATGCATCTAGTAATACATACATTCTTAGACGGCTAGATAACAATAATATTTCAAGCTATAGAATTGGGTTCAACTATTATAAATACGGAAAACATTAGCTATGAAAGCATCAAAAGGATTCTATTTCTTATTTGCAGTCCTTGCCATTTTGATTGGGCTCTATCCTTTAACATATATTCTAACCGACTTCCATTCTGGATATATGGAAGGAAAAAATCGGGAGATAATAATCTATGCAGTTTGGAAAATAAGCTTTTACATCCATATCCTTTTTGGTGGAATTGCCTTGCTCATTGGATGGTCACAGTTTAGCGAAAAGTTTCGATTGAAGAATATGCAAATGCATAGAGTCATTGGTAAAATTTATGTTGTCTCCGCACTATTAAGTGCTTTGTCTGGCATTTACATTGGCTATTTTGCTATGGGTGGTATTATCGCTGCCACAGGGTTTGTAAGTTTAGGGCTCATATGGTTTTATACAACCTTAAAAGCTTATCTTGATATTAGAACAAAGAAAATTTTCGAACATGAGGTGATGATGATCTATAGTTATGCCGCCTGTTTTACAGCAGTAACTTTAAGGTTGTGGTTGCCATTTTTGAAAATAGTGTTTAATGATTTTGAAACTGCTTATCAGGTAGTAGCATGGTGGGCTTGGGTACCCAATTTGGTAGTGGCTTATTATATTATTTCAAATAAAAAATAAGTTCCGAATTATAATCCCGAACACTTGAACACATAAGGCAAAGTATTTTTGTATAAAAATTACAGCTCATGAATTTACAAGTATCGGTTAATGAGAACAGCAAAATTGAAATTCATTGTCTTAAAAATCTAAAGTTTGAAAAATCAGATAATGAATACATGGTTACCCTTGTGGACAACACTGGATTTGAAATACTAAAAGGTTATGGAAAAACTACAACTGAAGCAATAAATGATTTACACCATAATTTGATATAAATTCTTGAAGATAAGAGCTTAGACAAAATCAAGTTATAGATTACTGGAGCATTGCCGCAAAGCGGCTCGCTCCAGTAAATGGAGATTTTGGAGGGGAGTCCAATTTTAAAAGCTGAAAGTCAGCTTTTAAATTGGACTCCCCTCCAAGCCTCCTCTACTGCACCGGCGCCTTTGGCGCGATGTTGCAGTATTTAAGTGTAACCTAATTCTGTCCAAGAACTTAATAATTCAAAATCACCCGACTTTTAAAAAATAAAAAAAGCATGATTAATTTTCTGAAATTTAATGCGCTCTTACTGTTATTAATCTATTCTGTAAATGGTTTCTCGCAAGAGACATTCACCATTAGCGGGCACATACGAGATGCCTTGAATGGGGAAGAGCTTATTGGAGCTAATGTCTTCGTCCAAGAACTGGGGACAGGTACTTCGACCAATGTTTATGGATTTTATTCTCTCTCCCTACCGTCTAAAAACTATAAGGTCGGCTTTAGTTATTTGGGCTACCAAGATCTCATAGTTGACATTTCGTTGACTAAAAACCAGGTCTTAGATGTCGAGTTAGAGCTCGAAGGCGTGATGGTGGATGAAATAGTAGTAATTGCCAAGGAGGAAGACGAAAATATTAAAAATGTGGAAATGAGCGTAGAAACATTAAGTGCCGCCCAAATCAAACAAATTCCTCAAGTAATGGGAGAAGCTGATTTGATTCGGAGTATCCAGTTGCTGCCAGGAGTGAGTACTGTTGGGGAGGGTGCAACAGGATTTAATGTAAGAGGAGGTAATGTTGATCAAAACCTAATCCTCCTTGACGAAGCAACCGTCTATAATTCTTCTCACTTATTTGGTCTTTTTTCCGTTTTTAATGTAGATGCTGTAAAGGACTCCAAGTTGTATAAAGGTGGGATTCCTTCCAAGTATGGGGGGCGCTTGTCATCTGTGCTCGATGTGCGCCAGAGAGATGGAAACCGAAAAAACTTTGGGATGAATGGAGGGATTGGATTAATTGCAAGCCGATTAACATTGGAAGGACCCATTCAAAAAAATGAAAGTTCTTTTATGGTGGCTGGTCGAAGTTCTTATGGACATTTATTTCTAAAATTGGATCCTGAACTAAAAGACAATGTGGTTTATTTTTATGACCTCAATGCTAAAGCCAACTTTACATTAAGTGAAAATGACCGCCTATATATATCTGGATATTTTGGTCGAGATGTATTCAATTTTGGAGATGATTTTTCTTCTGATTGGGGAAATGCAACGGCATCTGTTCGTTGGAATCACCTATTTTCAAACAAACTTTTTTCAAATTTTACTGCTGTTTATAGTGATTATGGTTATTCATTTGGAGTACCCGCAGGAGCAGAAGCATTTGACTGGGATGCCAATATCAATAACTATGTCTTGAAAGGCGATTTCACCTATTTCTTCAATCCAGATAGTAAAATGGATTTTGGAATCGAATCCAATTTTTATCGATTTCACCCTGGTAGAGCAATTGGTTTAGGCGAAGGATCTATTTTTAATGAGATCAATGTTCAACATAAAAGAGCTTGGGAAAATGCCATTTATGCCAGCTATGAACATGAACCAATCAAAAACTTAACCCTTCAATATGGATTGCGTTTTTCTAATTTCCAACGATTGGGAAAGGAGGACGTGTTTATCTATGAAAATGGTATCCCAACAAGCGAAGAGGCAATTATCGACACTGTTTCCTACGGCTCAATGGATAAGATCATCTCCTTTTCTTCTCCGGAACCAAGGTTTGCCGCCAATTATGTGATCAATGATAAAAATTCAGTAAAACTTAGTTACAACCGAATGAGACAATATATTCATTTGGTTTCTAATACCACATCTGCAACGCCCATTGATATATGGACACCCAGTGGAAAGTACATTGATCCAGCAACTGTTGACCAAGTAGCTGTGGGATATTTTAGAAATTTTAAGGACAATACTTATGAAGCATCCATCGAAGGATTTTATAAAAACTTTCAAGACTTATTGGATTATAAAGATGGTGCAGAACTATTGTTAAATGAAACTTTGGAAACGGAATTATTAAGCGGTGATGGAAGAGCTTATGGATTGGAATTAGCCGTTCGAAAAAACAAAGGGGCAGTCACAGGTTGGGTTAGTTACACTTTGTCAAGAGCTGAACGAAAGGTAGAAGGCGTTAATAATGGATCATATTATCCTTCTAATTACGATAAAGTACATGACCTATCGGTAACGACTTCTTGGAAAATCAATGAAAAACTCAATCTTTCAACCAATTTCGCTTTTGCTACTGGTCGCCCGATTACCTATCCGGAATCTCGATATGTTTATGATGGAATTACCGTTCCTCACTATGATAATCGAAATGGAGCCCGAACACCGAGTTATCACCGAATGGATGTTGGATTACAATTTACTCCTAAAGGGAAGCCAGACAAACGTTGGAAAAGCTCTTGGGAATTTGGTGTTTACAATGTGTATGCAAGAAAAAATACCTACTCAATTTTCTTCCGACAAAATGAAGACACGCCTTTAGAAACAGAAGCCGTTCGATTATCAATTTTCGGAAGTGCCCTACCCTACGTGACCTATAATTTTTCTTTCTAAAAATTGTTTTTAAACTCTATAAAAAAACTAAATATAATGAATTTTAAAATATCATTTTTAACCTTTTTGTCTTTCCTGTTTTTATCCAGTTGTCAAGATGTTATTGATTTAGAAGTACCCGATGGCGATATTCAATTGGTCGTAGACGGTTGGTTGACAGACCAAGTCGGAGAAAAGCAAGTGTTACTTACTACCACAGCCAACTATTTTAATAATTCAGAAACGCCTATTGTCGAAAATGCAATAGTGGTACTTTTTGACGAAAATGGTGTAATTGATACGCTTTCCGAACCAAACCCTGGCGTTTATACAACAGAATATATTGGACAAATAGGAAAAATATATCATATCTATATTCGAACAGTATCTGGCGAAGAATACGAATCTAACCCAGAAACACTTCGATATGTTTCTCCCATCGATGCAATACAGGCTGAATTTAGGGAAGAAACAACTTTTGAAGATGAGGGATATTATGTAACAATTGATACCGAAGAACCCTCAGGAATCGGCGATCATTATCGTTGGAAACAATATGTTGGAGGAGAATTGTTAAATGAACCTGGTGATTTACTTTTTGCCAGTGACGAGTTTGTTGATGGCAATTCAATTATTGACTTTGATGTTACAACGACTCCTTTGGAATTTGGTGATACTTATCGAATAGAGCAATTATCCATTTCTAAAGCAGCATATAACTTTTTTACACAATTACAAACGCAAACTGAATTTGTAGGTTCTTTATTTGATAGTCCACCTGCTGCATTGCAAGGCAATATTATTCCTGTGGGTCAAACCGATAAAAAAGCATTAGGATTCTTTGGTGTCTCCGCAGTCAGTTCAAAAGAAAAGTTTATCGAATAATTGACATCCAGATCATTATAAAAAAGTAGGTTCCTATTCATACTCATCCCGGGCTTTCTACTTCATTCGTTTAGAAAGTTCGGGATTTTTAAGGATGAAGTTACCGCTTCGAATATCGTCGCTTACGATTCATTTCACTCACTGCTTTTTCAATACCATCCGGTGTCAAAGGGTACATATGAACTAATTGCTTTAACCAATTTACGGTAGTAGACATCGCCCAATATCTTCCTGGAAGCGGATTCAACCACGCCATTCTTTTAAATCGCTTTTTCAAAGCACCCCAATTGCGCATACTGGCTTCTGAGAGTTCATAAGGACCCATATCCGCATCACCAATAACGAAAACGCTATAATTTTTATCGTTAGAAAGGATTTTCTCAATGGGGACAAATTTCTGGCGGCGCAAATCAGAATAAGCCCCTCCGTATATGGTATTGTGGAAATAATAAACCTTGAGGTCGTGTGCAAAACGAGTTTTCATCTTCGAAAATAACTTCCGCACACTTTTTATATAAGGATGCATAGAATAACCGCCATTGTCAATCATCAATATGACTTGGACTTTTTGTTGAATTTTCTCTTTTTCATAAGGTAAGAAAATGCCTCCTTGTTTGAGTCCCTCCTTAATAGTCTTCGGAATATCTAATATTACTTCTGCTGTTTCATCTTCAATCCCTTTCAAGGAAGCCAAGGCTGCGTCAATATTATCATCTTTTAAAATGGCATTTGTATCCACTGGATAAAACTGAGGATCGCCTATGACTCTTCGTGCCATTTTCCCACCTCCACTACCACCTGTTCGAATACCTCCAGCCGCCGCGCCATTTTGACCATAAGGAGAACGTCCATATTGCCCAATCCAATGATCACCTCCTTCATGTCTGCGTTTTTGTTGTTCGGCAACTTTACGCATTCTTTCCAATAATTCCTCTAAAGGAATATCTGTATAATCTGCACCTTCAGTCACTTTTCGCTCTCCATCTTTAATATCTTGTTCGCTATCATCTCTTCGGTCAGGGTCATCTTTATTCAAAATATCCTTTCCTGAAAGCATTTTTTTTATATCAAAAGTCGTCAAATGAACTTCATCTAAATACCGATCAATCAATTCATTAATATCAGGCATTTCGGCATTTTCATCATCTTCACCATAACGCTCTTTTTTCCAGTTTCGAAAAGCCTCTGAACGAGCGACTGCCTGCTCTAATTTCTCTCCTTTTTTAATCTCAATTGACAAAAAATATTCATAAAAAGCAGTTGTGTATGGACCAAAATCTTTTGGGTCATTTGTTATCAAGCCTTTCAATACCACATACAAATCTCCCATTGTTTTAACCAAGCCTTTATCCATTGCCTTGCGTAAAAGCAACAATGTCCGGACATCTGCCGATAATTTCTGTTTCCGAAATATATGTGGTAAGCTATCAAACATCTTTTTGGATTATGTTAGAGACGGTATAATTTATCAATACCTTCCATTCAATTTTATTTTTTGAAGATCTTCTTTTGTTTTCACTAAAACACCCAATCCTTCTCGGTTTTCGATTTTTTGAATGGCTAGATTTATTTCAAATGTATTTAAATATTTGAGCCAATTCAATAATTCACGAGTTGAAGGAGATCTCTCTAGTCCTAAATTCCGAAAATGATAAAATAATTGCAAGGCTTTGGATATCAGCTCATCTTCAATTTCTGGAAAATGTTTATCAACAATTTCACGCATCAACTCAGGAGTTGGAAAGGTGATATAGTGATATATACATCGTCCTTTGAAGGCAGTAGGCAACTCTTGTTCCCGATTACTAGTAATAACGATGGCAGGCATTTCTTCTTCACTTACTGAGATTTCTTTACCTGATTCTGGCATCACAAATTTTCGGTGACTTAGTGCATATAAAAGATCATTCGGAAACTCTCTTGGCGCTTTATCAATTTCATCAATTAACAATACAGAATGAGGATGAGTGTATCCTTTTGCAGCAGGACCCATCAAAATATAATCATCCAATTTTTCAGTCGAGCGCCCACCTGTACTGAGTTTTTTCTCTAGTCCTTTTTCTTCACGCTGTGCATTCAACACTTCAATTTGAGAATCCCTAAGATATTTTACATGATCAAATTTGGCTACAAATGCTTCAACCGTACTTTTTGAACCAACGGGATAAACAAATAAGTCTAAATTCAAATCATTTGAAAATTGGATCGGTAATTCGGTCTTTCCAGTTCCAGGCTCTCCTTCAATTAATAGGGGCATTCCTAAAACTCTAGCCATGTGAAATGATTGAGCTAACTCTGGATCACATAAGTATTTATCAGAGCCTAACCACATTGTTGTATTTGCCATAAAACGGTATTGTAATTCAATTTTTTTTTAATCAAAGATATTTTGCTATGAAAAAGTTGTAAAAGAAAGGAAAAGAAATGAGATATATTAAAATTTGATTTAGAGTTTATCAAAAATCATTAGGAATTCGAGTGTGACTTTTTCAAAAAAACACATCTAAACAATTGAATGAATCAGATTAGATAGAATCTATATATCAATACAAAATAGCGATTCATCACCTTATATGAGCTTTTCAAAAGAAGTTTGTAGAAGATTAAGGAGAGTTAATTAGAAATTTTCTAATTTCCCGTTCATATTAAGTAAGTGCTTGGACATAAATAAGTTCCATATTTGAGGAAAACTATTTTTTTGCCAGACGAGGCAAAAAGCACAG
>JANSWP010000097.1 GCA_024743405.1 Bacteroidota bacterium | reverse complement strand
TTGGATATATGAAAATTAGATTTTTTTCTCAGACGAGGCTCATTTTGAGTTTCGTACCCGTAGGTACGGGAGTTAAAATAGCCGAAGTAGGAGGGAAAAAGATTTTTTCATATGCTAATTTATTATTTCCGAACAAGTCTAATGTATAAGTGAAAGGAAGATTTGGTAAAATTACGTTATTTAGGGATTCAGAAAACAATTTAAGATACATGAATCCAAAAGGAAAAACCAATTTGAACGAACTATTAAACACGATGAATCCCATTTTGAATGAAGGCGAATATGTGTTTGCTATGGTAAATGACTTGAACAATATACCGAGAGATATAACCATTTGTGAATTCAAAGAAAAAGAAGGAGTGACCCTTATTTTAAAGAGAGAAGAGGCAGATTTATTGAACTTAACCTATCATTATATCGCAGCATGGATTACCCTTTCGGTTCATTCAGCATTAGAAGCCGTTGGTTTGACAGCTGCTTTTTCAAATGAGTTAGCAAAACATAATATCAGTTGTAATGTGGTGGCGGGTTATTATCATGACCATATTTTTGTGGATCAAAAAGATCGTTTTAAAGCAATAGAAGTCCTACGTAACATGAAGGAATATAATAAACCTATGTAATTGAGTACCTTCTATTCATTTTCAGTGCAAAATGAGGAGTAAACATTTCATTTGCCTACCTTGCCACAAAAAGATCCATTATGAAAATTCAGCTAGTTTCTTGTAACGCCCACCGACCTGACCGAAGAGCCATTACCAAAACGCTTGAAGAAATCGTTGACGGGGCGGATAATTCTCTTGCCAGAGAACTAACTGATATTTTGTTGGAAGGCACCCCTGTAGATATTGAGGTGAGTTTTAATACGGACTCTGCACTTCGGGCTTTACGAAAATGGGAGATTGACTATGAATTTATGGATTAATTGAATCAATCTCTCATAAAATCTCTTGATGTTAAGTCTGCTTTTCACTTGCTAATTTTTGCAAGTATTCACGGAGTGCATTCAGTTGAATTTTATCTCCCAAGAGGATAAAACTAGAGTTTTCGATTAACCTAGTATCAGGTGAAGGATTGGCTATATATTTCCCATCAGGCTGTTTAAAACCTATAATATTAGCACCTGTTGCTTTCCTTATTTCTAGTTCTCGAATTGATTTTCCCTTATAAGAAATAGGTAGATCTTGATAATTTATTTCCTCAAATCCAATATCGGATTCAAACTCATTGGTAATAAAAGAAAAGAATTCAACAGCATCAGGTTTGCTCACTAAAGTGGCCATGTAAAACCCTCCAATTCGGTCAGGCATAATCACATGATCGGCTCCTGCCAACTCTAATTTACGCTCAGTCTTGGCTTGTACTGCCCGACTTATTATATCAATTTTTGGATTTAACTGCCTAGCACTCAATACAGTGAAAACATTATCGGTATCATCCGGTAGAGCGGTGATAATAGATTTAGCTTTTTTAATTCCTGCCTTGAGCAAAACATCATCGCTCGTTGCATCTCCTTCTATATACAATAGTTTCTCTTCGCTTTTACCAATCTCCGCGATTGTTTCGGGATCATAATCGATGATAACAAAAGAAGAGTCATACTTAATAAAGTATTCCGCTATTTCTCT
Organism: Bacteroidota bacterium; assembly: GCA_024743405.1. Classification (GTDB taxonomy): domain Bacteria; phylum Bacteroidota; class Bacteroidia; order Chitinophagales; family Saprospiraceae; genus JANSWP01. Next base: position 25,415 of record JANSWP010000097.1, on the reverse strand, counting down.
TCCATACTTTCCGTAGCCACAGAGTATGATGTGATTTTCTAATTGCTTTAATTCATTATTGATCAAAGTAAGATGCATTTTTTTAAAAAATTCGCCTTGAATAATAAAATAGGAAAAAGCTGCCAGTGTATAAGTGTATACACCAATATTCAAAATTATTAATAAAGATGTAAATGCTTGTCCATTAGCACTCAATGGTCTTACCTCTTGAAATCCCACTGTAGAAATAGTGATAATGCTCATGTAAAAGGCTTCTAAAAGGGAGTACCCTTCAATAGAACAAAATCCAAAAACACCGAAAGATAGAACACCAAATAATAGAAAAAGAGCAGTTCGCAAGCTAAGGTAAGAGCTTGAGTAAGAATAACCAATTGATAGTTTTTGCTTAAACATCCAATGCGTTTTGTATTGCTATTATTTTGGGCAAAATTAGTCAAAGTCTAGCACATTAGTGTCTAAGTTTCAATAGATTAAAACAGTAAAAAATCATCTCCTCAATTGAGGATTATCATTTTCCCGCATTTAGAAAAAAACTACCTTGATGCCTATAATAGGGATGGTAAGACTAAAACAAAATAACATGAAAAAACAAATAGGTATATGGCTCGATTTAAGAGAAGCTTCAATTATAGAATTGAAAGCAGAAGAGGTAAGCGTTATTAAAATGCCTTCTAATATTGAAGATTTTAATCCGAAAGGAGGAGCGCGTCCCAAAAACCCTTGGGGATCGACGGATAATATGTCGGAGAAAAAGTTTTTTGCTAGAAAACAAAAACAAAAAAAGGATTATTATCAAAGAATAATTGAGGCAGTTCAGGGTGCAAATGAAATTTTCATATTTGGTCCAGCAGAGGCAAAAGATGAATTGTTGAAAGTGATAAAAGAAAGTAAAAATTTTAATGCACACCTAAAGGGTATAGAACGAAGCGATAGTATGACTGAAAACCAAAAGATTGCAAGTGTAAAATCCTTTTTCAATAAACAATAGGACTGAGGGGACACAATATCAGCCTAGAAATTATGTCCCTTCAATATCCGGCAAATATTATTGATATGAGTCGTCCTGATATTAAAACATTTCACGAAAACTGGAGAGACCACTATATCGCTCCACTTAGTGATCGCCCACACTTTCTAGGTCAAAGTGCCTTTGATATTCGATGGAAAAAAAGCAAGCTACCTGTAAATATCAAAACGAATGGTAAGATTTTCGAAATGGAAATATCTGCACCTGGCTTTACAAAAGATGAATTAGATGTGAGCATTCAAGATGATATTCTCACAATAAAAGCAGAGCGGCAAAAATTAGAATCCCATAAATCTGAATATGTTCTAAGAGAATTTAACGCAGATAAAATGGAAAGAAAATTTAAATTAAACAAAGGGGTTGGACATGAAAAGATAGAGGCCAAATTTAAAAATGGAATTTTAAAATTAACTTTTATTGATGTACCAACCGAAGAAGAACAATGGTTTAAAAAAGTTGAAGTAGTTTAACGTTTTATCCCTCCAAGCCCTAACCAAAAATCGTTGGTAAGTTTATCTTACCAACGATTGATTTTTTTTTGAAGACCTTTATTTTAGGGACTTCGCAATTAATAACCTACACATTTCGCCTGTCCTTTTTCCTTTTCTCTTCGTTAAAATTTTTGACCATAGCACTGCTATGCTAAAAAAATTTACCTCGACCAAAGAAAAAATTACTAGACCAAATTTGCGTAGTTTATTAATTTTGAAGTCCCTTATTTAAAAATTTCCAAAGGCTTCCAATATGCTCAAACCCATAATAAACGCATGGCAAATTCCAGTCAAAGAAATTGAAAAATTACTGGAAACCGACCTACAAAAAGGACTTTCAGAGTCTGAAGTAGCCAACCGACTGACGCTGTATGGATTGAACATATTAGGGTTACATCAAGAAGAAAGCCTTTGGAAATTATTGCTCCAGCAGTTTATTAGTCCGCTAGTTTGGATTTTAGCGATTGCCTCAGGATTTGCTTTTGCCTTTCAAGAATGGTTAGAAGGATTTGCCATCTTAGGGGTCATACTCATCAATGCGCTGATCGGTTTTTTTATGGAATGGCAAGCGGTGCGATCAATGGAAGCATTAAGAAATTTGGCTCAATCCAATGCTAATGTTATTAGAGATGGTAATCTTATCAAAGAAAAATCTTCTCATTTGACCTTGGGAGATTTGCTTTTTTTAGAAGCAGGAGATGTAGTACCAGCAGACTGTCGAATTATTGCACAATCTAATTTAGGCGTAAAAGAAGCAGCCCTAACAGGCGAAAGTACACAGGTCAGAAAACAACTCGAAGTCATTGAAGGAACTCCAATTTTAGCTAATCGAAATAATCTTCTATTTAACGGAACAACCATTTCTAGAGGAAATGCCAAAGCGATCGTTACAGCTACCGGAAAGTCTACCGAACTTGGGAAAATCAGTCATCTGGCACAATCAGCTGGAAAAGGGATCACCCCACTTGAAAAGAAATTGAATGTTTTGAGTCAAAAATTGCTTTGGCTGACACTCCTCTTGACGTTAATAATTTTGGTCATTGGCGTCATTCAAGGACGTGATATTTATTTAATGATAAAAACCGCAGTAGCATTAGGTATAGCCGCCATTCCAGAAGGATTACCAATCGTTGCGACCATTGCATTAGCCAGAGGCATGCTGAGACTGGCAAAACATAATGTCGTTGTAAAAAAATTAAGTGCGGTAGAAACCCTTGGTGAAACAGAAGTCATCTTTACAGATAAAACAGGTACACTTACTGAAAATCGATTATCAGTTGATACCCTTATTTTTGAATTTGGCAAAGCAGATGTTTTCTTCCAGGAGGATCAATTAAAATTTGAAAAAGCGGAAGGTCAATTATTGAGTGAATCATTTGCTTTTGAACAATTGCAAAAAGTAAGTGCCCTCTGTAATAATGCAGCCATAAATGGAAATGGAAAAAACCAACAAAATGTAGGAGATCCCTTAGAAATTGCCCTATTAAAATTTGTCAATAATGGATCAATTAAAACTAATGAATTAAGAAAAGCCCACCCTAGATTAAAAGAAATCCCATTCGATAGTAATACAAAAATGATGGGTACATTACATGAAAATGGTAAGCGTCCTGATTACCTTGTTTGTATAAAAGGAGCGGTAGAAGTTGTTCTAAAAGAAAGTGATTTCCTCTTGACCAAAAATGGGAAAACGCCATTAAAAGATCGTCAAAAATGGATTGAAAAATCAAACCAACTCGCATCGAAAGGATTGCGGACTTTGGCATTCGCTTATAGTGAAGTCAATGAGCCAGAAGATGCCTTTTTTCATAACCTTATTTTTATTGGGTTTATTGGTTTTCTAGACCCACCTCGACAAGAGGTTAAGAAAGCTATAAAAACTTGTCGAGATGCTGGAATTCAAGTTGTCATGGTCACTGGCGACCACCCTGAAACAGCAAAAAACATTGCTATAAAAACTGGTTTAGTGGAAGCCGAAAATGCATCTACTGTTCATGGCAACCAACTTCGCCCCTTGGAATCTCTACAAGAATCCGAGATTCAAAAAATGATAAAAACCCCCATTTTTGCGAGGGTCAGCCCTGCCCAAAAGTTGGACTTAGTGACCATCTATCAAAATAAAAACTATACAGTTGGCATGACAGGAGATGGGATCAATGATGCTCCTGCATTAAAAAAGGCGGATATAGGTATTGCTATGGGGAAACGCGGAACAGAAGCCGCCAAAGAGGTAGCGGATTTGATTTTAGAGGATGATGCTTTTACCTCTATTGTTTTAGCCATCAAACAAGGACGCGGTATTTTTCAGAATATTCGATACTTTGTAGTGTACCTTTTATCGTGTAACCTCAGTGAAATATTGGTCGTAACCGTAGCAGCCATTTCAAACTTAGCGACCCCTTTATTACCATTACAAATCCTGTTTCTAAATATGGTTACAGATGTTTTTCCTGCACTTGCATTAGGAATGAATAAGGAAGCTGATAATGTCATGCAACAACCTCCTCGAAATAGTAGAGAACCCATCATTAATCAAGCCATGTGGAAGTCGATCGTGATCTATGCAGTGGGCATTACATTAGCGGTAATTGGCGTTTTATACTATTCCATATTTCATCTAGAAACAACTCCTACCGTTGCCAACAATCTGACTTTTTACACATTAATTTTAGCTCAATTATGGCATGTTTTTAATCTCCCAAACATTCATCAATCATTCTTCAAAAATGAAATAACACAAAATATACATATCTGGATGGCTCTCTTAACCTGTCTGGTCATTACCGTTTTAGCCTATCAAATTCCGGTAGTCAATGACGTATTAAACCTTACTTTCATTGAATGGAAAACACTTTATATCGTATTTCCATTTAGTTTGTTTCCAGTACTTTTTGTTCAGTTTTTCAAGAGAATTCGGATCATAGTTTAGGAGATGCACCATACCACTTTACCCTAATTCCTTCTATCCACGATTCTACTTAATTTTCCCCCTTGACTCCGAGGAATACTTCCGATAGATTCAAGTTGAATTTTCATGGATAGCCCAATCGTATTTTTAATTTTTTGCGAAAGTAGATTCACAAATTTTGGGTCATTAATATTAACGCCTTCGGCAACTTCACATCGCACTAAAACATTATCCAAAGTTCCCTCTCGTGTAACAATCAACTGATAATTAGGCACTAAAAAATCAAACTGTTCAATCACTTCTTCCACTTGTGTGTAGAATAAATTAACGCCCCGAATGATAAGCATATCATCCGCTCGCCCTTTGATTGGAGACATTTTGATATGGGTTCTTTTGGCCTTTTCATCATAGTAAATAGAACAGATATCATTGGTCCAATAACGCAATAATGGAAAAGCTTCTTTCGTAATGGTCGTAAAAACTAAAACACCTTCCTCTCCATAAGGCAAGGGTTTTCCAGTATCTCGATCTACTACTTCTGGGAAAAAATGATCTTCCCAAATATAGCTTCCAGTCCCCTTTTCTTCAAAATCTTCCTGAGACACACCTGGCCCCATAATTTCACTTAATCCGTAAATATTAGTCGCTGTTACATTTAAACCTTCTTCAACTTGTTTACGAATGGCTTCAGTCCATGGCTCCGCTCCTAAAACGGCATACTTGACTGCCAGCTTTTCGGTGTCAATGCCCCGTTTTTTACATTCTTCTGCTAGTGTTTGTGCATAGGAAGGCGTACAACAAATAACCTCTGGAGTAAAGTCTTGTAAAATGGTCAATTGTCGATCCGTCATACCTCCAGAAACAGGAATAACAGCCATCCCTAATTTTGTGGCACCTCCATGCATTCCTAATCCACCCGTAAAAAGTCCATAACCATACGCATTGTGTAGTTTCATTCCCGGTTTGGCACCTGCACAAACCAAAGAACGAGCTACTACTTCATCAAAAACCTCCAAATCATTATGTGTATAACCGACCACCGTGGGCTTACCTGTCGTACCACTTGACGCATGGATTCTTCGAATTTCATGCATGGGTGAAGCAAACATTTTGTAGGGATAGTTATCCCGTAAATCTGTTTTTCGAGTAAAGGGAAGTTTGGGTAAATCTTCAATTCCTTTTATGTCTTCTAGATGGATCCCTTGTTTTTTAAAGAGGGCGTTATAAAAAGGAACATGGTGGTAAATCCGACGGAGCATTTTTGAAAAACGCTGGTTTTGGAGTGCTCGTAATTCCTCTAGTGGTAAGGTTTCTATCGCTTGATTATACATTGAATATTTTATTTCAAAAGTAACAAATTCATATTATAAGTTCTTGGACTGAATTAAGTTGCACGTAAATACTGCAACATCGCGCCAAAGGCGCCCGTTGCAGTAGAGGAGGCTTGGAGGGGAGTCCAATTTAAAAAGCTGAAAATCAGCTTTTTAAATTGGACTCCCCTCCAAAACCACCATTTACTGGAGCGAGCCGCTTAACGGCAATGCTCCAGTAATCTATATCTTGATTTTGTCCAAGCTCTTACACAATTGGTTTGTAAAAAAAACGAGATGTCCCAAGGTTTATTTACCCTAGAACATCCCATCTTATATCAGCTTTTCTGCTACTTTAATAAATTATTATTTTTGCGATTAAATCACCTTACCGCACCAACAATTTGCCAGTCACAATCAAATCCTGTCCTTCCTTAATTTGATAAAAATAAAGCCCCGAGTTTAGTCCATTTCGGTAAAAACGAACTTCATTCCCAACAAATTGATTTTGAGAAATAGCTCGACCAGTGGCATCCATCAAAATCAAGTTGCCATTTTTCAAATCCAAACCTTGAATTTTGAAAAGTGCAGAAGATTCAAATGGGTTTGGCATAATCTCAACCTTTACATTTTCTTTGAAAATATTTTGGGAAGCTGAAACAAACTCTTCGCCAATAGTCAGCCAAGTCGTATTCGTAATTATAGGCTCATTAAAATCGAAGTAAATCGCTGCGCTGTTCTCAATGACGATTCCATCAGCAAGATCTGGCTGTTGTTGAATTTTAAACTGAACAAATCCATGTGATGCTTGCTCATTACTACTACTATCAGGCAGCATTATATCTTCGAATACGAACTCCACCACTCCATCACCTAATGGTTTGAAAACATATGGATGACTACTTGCCCCGGGGCGAATACTACCCCATAAAAGATGTTGAGAAAGCGTGTCTTTTACCACTACATTGAAGGCAGTATCTGTGCCGGTGTTTTGAAAACGAATGAGGTAGTCAATCTCACGGTTTTGTTGAATAAAATGATCATCCCCATAACCTCGAGGGAAAGACTGTTTATCATTTGGATCGAAAGAACCTCTATTTTCTATACAAAAACGAGAGGAAGAGGTAGCATGAGTTGCTGTGGAAAACTGCAAAATCATTCCTGTATTATTTAGTCCCCCACAGCCTTCCATCCAAGATGCTGGAAATAACCACTCTGGATAACCTGGTGCTTGCATTGCCTCCATTCTCCAAGTTGCTCCATTCGCTGGCACTTTTTGAACCTGAAATTCGCCGGCTTCCAAATTATATTGACCATCCATATACATGACTACATCTTCTACAATAGTGAAGTCAAGCGCCTGATTCATCGCCTCAGCGCCAATATTTTCAATGGTAAATTTGACAGAATCTCCTTCGCACTCAGCTGTGGTTTGAATGATAGCTCCTGACCAATTAGGATCAGTCTCAAAACATTCCTTTTGAGGGAAAACATCAGCAAAAATACAGTGCGTTTGTCCTAATTCAGCATCACAATTCACTAAGACTTCTACTGAAAAATTGACACATTCACCAGAACCTAAATCGCCTAAATCATATTGGTAAACATTTCCGCCGATTAGTGTTCCAGGGATCGTACTCGATTGAACTTCCAAAAATTGATCAAACTCTATCTCTACATAAGCATCATCTACAAACTGGTCACTATAATTACACGTCGAAATATTAACCGTATTATTAAAACATCTTCGTAATAATAATGAACTAATATCCGCAACCATATATGGACAGCCTTCTAAAAATCGGATGGGAAAATCTTGAACTAATTCATTAAATCCATTAGGTATAGATTTGATAAACTTATTTCCACAGGACAAAACTTGAGATGGTAGCCCTAGTATTTCAATTTCATAATCTTTCCCGTCATCAAATGGTAAGGTGATTTCATAATATCCATTAGCATCTACGGTACCTTCATATTGCCAATTTCGGTCAGGATAGCTAGTAGCTTTTACTATTTTCCCTTCCCCTGTTGGAGCTTCCGAATCATTCTGGCAATTTTGGTTGGCATCAAAGAAAACATTACCGGAAATTGTTTTTTCTGTACAGTCGAAAGGATTTGAGAGACAATAACCTCCTATATCTTCAACTGTCACTGCTCCCCAGCAATTTGAGAGATTCCCAGATTCATCGATGACCCAAAGCAGAACAGTATGAGTGCCTTGTTGACAACAATTAAAAGTTATTTCATCTGATGTTGGGATATTTGTTGGATCAAAAGTACCCGAAAGAATAGAAAGTCTTAAATCAACGGCTCCACAATCATCCCAACTATTTTCATCTAAAATATCAGCTGTAAATGTTGCCGTGCCATCAGAGGCGAGAGACATTTGAATATTAGCATTGCAGGCTGCAAGAGGAGGAGTAACATCTGGTGTGCACTGGGCATTTAATAAATGTCCCACAAACAGGCAGAACAGGAATAGAATTAAACTTTTTGTATGTCTTAAGAGATTCATGCGAGTTCTTTTAAATGTAAAATTATTCATGGGTAATCAATTTTAGTGGATTATTAACTAATGTTACGCACGATGCTTTGACCTAATTTATTTTAGTGGAAAAGAATTTCAAAATCCGTATAAAACAAAATCGTGTTTGAGCGTAGCGAGTTTGATTTTGTTTAGGGTTTTGGATTTCTTTGAAACGTTAAGAAAGAAATTCAGTCTTGACTTTTGGTTCTTTTGGTCAAGAAACAGAACGAGGAAACAGCATGGTAAAAATTTGACTTTTAATCTATTGTCCTTTTTGTCTTAATACAAAAAGAACGAAAAAAATCAAGACTGTTTTCATTTCTAAACGCTGCATGGATTCAAAATCCCTAAACTACCCAAACTCCTTTTCCTCCACTCTTTGAGCCACTGGCTCAAGCTTACGCATGCTCAAACAGTGGATAGTTCTTAACGGAATTGTGAACCCACTTCGCTAAAATGAAAAAGGTCATTTCAGAATCATATGCAACAGCCTGAGTAACTTCAGTTATTAATTTGATAATGCAAAAATGACGCAATTACCTCCTTTTTTTAAAAACAAATTATCTTATTTATAGAAAAATAATCAAACCCTTTTACATTATTTAACAAATAAAATCCTTTATTTACAAATCAGTATATACATCAAAACATTTTTTTTATAGAAAAAAATAATGAAATTTTTTTCATGACAAACACCAAATTAATTCAAGTTTTAGAGTCCTTGAGTAAAAAAGAGCTTTCTCAGTTCAAAAAATACTTACGTTCCCCCTTTTTCAATCATCGGGAAGATGTCCTTATACTATTTGAACATTTGAATAAAGAGCTTAAAAAAAAGAAACCCAAACTATCAAAAGAAGACATATTTGCTGCCCTTTTTCCAAATCAAAAATATGTGGATACTGACTTTCATTTGGTGATGAGCTATTTATTCAAATTGGCAGAAAATTACATTTCCATAAAAGCTTTTTTGGATGATAAAAATGAAGCAGAGATCCGTCTTATGCAATCCTATCGGCAACGTGGATTATCTAAACATTTTAGTCAAACCTCAAAAAGATTACGCGAAAAATTAAAAAAAGAGCCTTATCGTGATCGACAATACTTTCAACTATCAAGTCGCATTATTTGGGAGGAATATCAAGTCGATGTTGTAAGCAAGCCAAGTGGCGAATTGCCTTTACGCGAAATGATTGAGTTGACAGATATTGCTTATTTCGCCCAAAAATTGCGGCAATTATGCCTTATAAAAGCGCAACAATCTGTTTACTCTACACAATATGAGCTAAAAGAACAAGAAGCTATCCTCGATTATTTAACAAATTTCTCATTATCAGAATATCCAGTTTTAGATATTTATTTTCGGGCCAATCAACTACTTTCAGATGACTTTGAACGAAAAGATTTGTCTTTTTTCATTTCTAAACTAATTTCTAATTCTCGTTTTTTTCAAACGGAAGAAGTACGAGAATTATATCTCATAGCTATCAATTTTTGTATCAAAAAAGTAAATGAAGGCTCGACTGAATATTTCCGAGAGATGCTTGATTTATATAAAGATGGACTTGCAAAAATATATCTTTTGGAAAACAATCGAATCTCTAGATTTGCCTATCATAATGCGGTCGCAGCAGCTTTGTATTCCAAAGATTTTGAATGGGCAGAAGGTTTTATCAAAAACTATCAAAACAATCTTGAGGAAGCTTATCGAGAAGGTTCATTTAGTTATAATTTAGCCAAACTAGAATTCGAAAGGCAGAATTATGGAAAAGCACTTCAACTATTACAAAAGGCTAATTATCACGATATATTATTAAACCTAGCTGCCAAAACCATCTTATTAAAAATATATTTTGAAACGGATGAATTCGATCTCTTGGAGGCACATTTAGACGCAATGAAAAGTTTTATTCGACGGAAAGAAGTAATCGGATATCATCGAAAAAACTATCAAAATCTGATTCGGCTTACACAGAAAATGATGTCTGTTAATCACTTTGAAAAGTCAGAGATAGCAAAATTTAGAACCGAAATTGAAGCGACAGATATATTGACGGAAAGAGGTTGGTTATTGGATAAATTATCCTAAAAAACTATATAGGCTATTTAACAGTAAGGATTTATTATTCTTGCAGATTCCCTTGCATACCTAAACTTTTAAGCTAAATTTAAGCTGCTTTCTTTGGCTAGATTTATCTCTCAGCCGTTCATTCCTAAAAAACCACCTCTCTCGAAAAAAGACCATCCATTTAATTGCTTTACTTTCTCGCTATTCTGTGGACAACGATGATCTTTTAATAGGAATTAACTAACACCATAATCAATGAAAAACAACCTCAAGCTTTTAATTATTATCCTTTTCTCCACAAATATGTCCGCGCAAATGACTGTTTCAGGTACCGTGACAGATGAGACTGGTGAAGGACTAATTGGTGTCAACGTTTTTGAAGAAAGTGGATTGAAAGGAACTACGACCGATGCAACAGGAAATTTCAATTTGGAAGTTTCAGCAAATGCCATCATCGTTTTTTCTATGATTGGTTTTGAAACACTCAAATTTCCTGCTCCGCCCTATGGTCGATTGAATGTAATGATGATAGAAGGTGTCCAACTAAAAGAAATAGTCGTAACCGCTCTGGGTGTAGAGCGAGATGCGGCTAGTCTTTCTTATTCAGTCACTAAAATCTCCGCACAACCGCTCACCGTGTCTAGAGAAAATAATATTGCCAATGGATTGAGTGGTCAAGTGGCTGGCGTCAATGTCGCTGGATTGGCAACAGGACCGGCGGGGTCTTCTAGAATTGTCATACGCGGACACCACTCTATTAGCCGCGACAATCAACCCCTTTATGTGGTGGATGGACTACCCATCGATAATACAAACCTAGGAAATGCCAATACAAACGGTGGTCAAGATTGGGGTGATGGAATCAGTAGTATCAGTCCTGATGACATTGAAAGTATCCAGATACTTAAAGGTGCCAATGCGGCAGCTTTGTATGGAAGTCGGGCAGCCAATGGCGTCATTTTAATTACTTCCAAAAAAGGAGCTGCTGGGATTTTCGGAGTAGAAATCAATAGTAATCTGACACTCGAAGAACCTTTGGTTTTGCATGATTGGCAAAGAGCATATGGACAAGGATGGGTCGCCTTCAAACCAGCAAGTGCAGATGATGCTTACAGCTCTAATTGGTTTCATTATGGTCCAAAATTAGATGGTGAACCCACCATTCAATTTGATGGAATAGAAAGACCTTACGAAGATGCAGGTGATGCCTTTAAACAATTTTATGAAACAGGTCGAACTTTAACCAATAGTCTTGCTTTAACAGGAGGCGCTGAAAAAATCAATTTTCGCTTTGGATTCACCAATTTAGAGAACAAAGCCATTATCCCCAATTCAGGTCTTGACCGTCGATCCCTTACGCTTTCTTTAAATGCACAACCCGCCAAGCGATTAACCGCTTCTTTTAATATCCGATACATCAATCAAGAAGTAAAAAACCGTTCACAACTAGCTGCTAGTCCGCTCAACCCTAATTATTCGGTCGGCATCTTGCCTATAAATACACCTTACAATGCATTGAAAGGACCGAATGGAGATGGCTCTACAACAGAAGGTAATGAATTCTCTTTTGTAGGAAACCCCTATATCAATAATCCTTTTTGGATTATCAACCATGTTAGAAACAAGGATGATAAAAATCGCTTCATCGGAGTCGGTGAGTTAAAATATGATTTGAATGGTTGGCTTTATGCCTTACTTCGAGTTGGGCGTGATCAATACACCATCCGTCGAACGGAAATTACCCCCATTGGTACTTCTTTTTTACCAGGAGGCGGTATGAACGAAGCAAACATAAAAAATACCGAAACCAATACAGACGCCTGGATTGGCAGTAAACATATTTTCGAAAATGGATTTGGTTATGATATTATGATTGGAGGCTCTCGGCGAGATGCTGCTTTTGAATTATTGAGTATTAGTGGACAAAATTTCCTTATCCCTGACTTAAATAGTATCACTAACCTATCTAATGTTACCAATAACTATGGGCTATGGAAACGTCGATCTAATGCGGTTTTTTCAACAGCTCAGTTCTCCTGGAAAAGCCTGCTTTATCTTAACTTGACGGGGAGGCAAGAATGGTTTAGCACCCTTCCTAAAGATGATAATACCCTATTTTACCCATCTGCTGGGCTTAGTTTTGTTTTTTCGGAATTGGATAAAATGCCCAATTGGTTGTCGTTTGGGAAATGGCGATTTAGTTATGCGCAAGTCAGCGGGGATGTAGATCCTTATAGTTTAGCATTAAATTACAATCTACGTGCATCCGGTCATTTGGGATTGCCATTGGGTCAAGTTGCCAATACGACCGTTCCTGACGAAGCCTTACACCCTGCACTTGCTAGTGAATTAGAAACAGGTTTTGATCTGCGGTTTTTAAATGGCCGAGTAGGTTTAGATCTTTCTCTTTATCGACAACATACTCGAAAAGATTTGGTCGTGAGTGCGATTTCCAATACCTCAGGTTTCGATGCTCGTTTTGTTAAAGATGGAGAAGTCAAAAACCTCGGAATAGAAGTAAACCTTCATTTGGTACCTATCAAAAAAGAAAACTGGTTATGGGAAACCAACCTAAATTTTGCAAAAAATGATAATGAAGTGATCAATCTTGGAGCGGATGCGACGACAATCGAATTGGCAAGAAGCTCGAATGACGTGCCCGTTGCTTTTATTCATAATGAAGTGGGGCAACCGGCAAGTGTCATCAAGGGTTTTGAATATAAACGAGATGACGCTGGTAATATCATCATTGGAGCCGACGGCGTACCGCTTCAAGGCGATTTAGTCGTTTTAGGTAATGGGGTTCACGATTTCACAGGAGGTTGGAGTAATACCTTGCATTGGAAAAATTTTAGTTTCAATTTTCTTCTTGACTTTAAAACGGGTGCCAAAGTATTTTCTGGATCCAATGCTTTTGCCACCTTGACGGGTAGACATAAGATGACCCTTCCGGGTCGAGAAGAAGGTTATATCAGTCCTGGTGTTACAGAGTCAGGGGAGCCTAATGAAGTACTCATTGATCCTTTGTTTCTCATTACTTATTGGAGTATTCTTCCGGGTCGAATTGCAGAACCTTTTGTCTACGATGCCAGCTATATAAAACTCAGACAAGCTTCTCTAACTTGGCGAATGCCCACAAATTGGCTAGAGAATATCAAACTCAAAGACATCGAAATTTCGCTTACTGGTCGGAACCTACTTTTACTCTTTTCCAATATACCCAATGTGGATCCTGAAAGTGCTTTTCAAAATGGCAATGCACAGGGTTTGGAAATGTTTAGTGTCCCGCCTGTACGAACTTTCGGGTTCAACTTACGGGCTCGGATTTAGAGCCTTTTGTTATGCTGAGTATAGGGAAGCATCTTAACAATAATAGCTTCATCCTAGATTCTTCAATATATTCAGAATATCAAACACTCCGAAAAAAGCACAGTTAAAACCTTAAAAAATAACATAATGCATTCAATACATATAAAATATATACTCTCTTTCATCATCATCTTCTTTATAGCTGCTTGCGACAAAGATTTTGAGTCAATTAACACCAACCCTGCCTCCGCCAATGATATTCCACCAGAATTTTTATTTACCAATGCACTACTGAGTGGAGCTTTGAATTCTAATCAAGCAGGCGGTGCGACTTTATCTTATGCAGCTTGCTTTATTCAGCATTTGGCTTCGACTAAATTCAACTGGCAAGGGGACAAATACTATAATGACCCTTTCCATGGAAATGCCTTATTTAATGATGCTTATCGAAATGAAGTAAAAACCCTTACGGAATTACTGAGAATGCTTGATGAAATGCCTGAAAAACAAAACCTTCAAGCCATGGCGAGAATATGGCGAACGGTTGTTTTTCATCGCTTGACTGATTTTTATGGGGATCTGCCTTATTCAGAGGCAGGGCTTGCTTTTGCAGAAAAAATTTATGAGCCAATTTATGATACGCAGCAAAATATTTATGAGGATATGCTCCAAGAACTCGAAGCCGCTTGCGCCGCATTAGACGGTTCAAAATCTACTCCTGCCCAAGCTGATATCCTTTATAATGGCGATGTTGAAAAATGGAGAAAATTTGGCTATTCTATGATGTTGCGATTAGCTATGCGCCTAACGAAAGTAGATATTGACATGGCTGCCATTTGGTCAAAAAAGGCATTAACCGGAGGTATTATGACAGATGACAATTATTCTGCGTTAGTTTCTCGTGCCACCGGCCCGGCTGATATCAATAAAAATGGCATCAGCCATTTTTTATCGATCGAAGATCAAGGCCGGATTTGTAAGACTTTTGTCGATTGGTTACAAAATCACAACGATCCTCGACTCGACGTTTATGCTTGGCAAAAACTCGGCAATGACTGGCTAGGGTTGCCCAATGGAATAGATGACTTACACATTATCGAATTTGTAGGGGGTAATGACTTAGACAGCTTTACTCGAATCAATCCTTTATTACTCAATTTGGATGCGCCTTCCATCATCATGTCGGCGGCAGAACCTCAATTATTGGCCGCAGAAGCGGCTTTGAGAGGTTGGTCACAAGAAGATCCAACTGTTCATTATGAATCGGCAATTCGAGCCAGTATGAAGATGTGGGGTCGCTTTGATGGATCGCTTTCTATAGGTGACCAAGCTATTGATGAATATTTAATAAACAACCCACTTCCAGCAAATTCTGACAACGCGATTCCTTTTATTCAGGAACAATATTGGGCAGCTACTTTTCTGAATGAACTAGAAACTTATGCCAATTGGAGACGAACCGGTTATCCCGAATTAATTCCCGTCAATTTCCCCGGCAATGCAACAGGTGGCACAATCCCTCGCCGACTTCGATATCCGCAAGTAGAATATAGTGTCAATAATGCGAATATTAATGCCGCCATTCAGAGACAAGGACCAGATGAGATGACTACTCGGGTATGGTGGGATCAATAATGGACAATCCCCACAAATAACTGCCTATCAACACATATTACAACTTTATACTGTCGAAAAAACCCAAGTCATTGGTGAAAATCTCCAAGTTTTTGACGAATATCTCAAAGGTTAATTCCTTAACTGCCCCCATCTTTGTATTGTAAAATTTAGTCATTCATTTAAAAATTCGATGGCTTCATTCTTTAAAATAATTGATTGAATTTTGACGAAATAACAATATTATTTCGGTTTCAAAACTAATTGTGTTTTGAAAGAAATACAGAGGACTTAAAGCTCGACAGCTTTCAACTCACCAAATTATTTAATCATCAGTGAACACTTCGCACAGCCGGAGTGGCTACAAAATTATTGTGCCATGAAAGATGAAATGAACCCTCTCCCTGCAAACGGTATGTCCATGTCCAACATTCAAAGAGTTGCTTTGTCAGCATTCTTTTGGAGTGTATTTGGCTTATTTACAATGAATTGCCAAATGGCAAACAACCCCAACAATCAATCTGAAATTGAAATCGAAGAGGTTTGCTCCGTCGCTGATTTTGAAACAGCAAATGAAGCCTGCACAATTTCGTGCCCAGTCCAATTCATCAATCTTTCAACAAATACCACTTCTTATCACTGGGATTTTGGTGATAGAAATACTTCTACCCCAACCAATCCCCTACAAGTATATCAAGAAATGGGAACTTATCAAGTTAGATTAACTGCTTATGCGGATGAATGTGAAAGTGTTTCTATAATCATTGAGTAGGTTGTAAATCATTAGAGATTACGCAAAAATCACATTTATGCTACATATCTGGACACAAATATTCAAACATTGTAAAAAATGAAACTCCTTATTTTATGACTTTATGAAAATTTCTCTCTTTATTGAGGAAAATAAAAAACCTTTACTACGATTTATGCCTAAAAAAAGTCTTACTGAAATTGATACTCCTAAATTGATTGAGGATATAAGGTCAGGTAATGAAACTGTGATCGACCAAATTTACCTAACCTACAAACCTGAATTTATCAATTGGGCTTCCACCAGGTTTTCAATTTCTCAGGAAGATATTATAGATTGCTGGCAAGATTGTGTAATTGCCTTTTATGAACAAATAATCGCTGGACGATTAACCAAATTAGACGTAACCCTCAAGACTTATTTATTCGCAATTGGACGTAATAAGCTGCTTTATAAACTTCGAACACAGAAGTCCAACTTAGAAAAAGAGCAGATTTTCGCAGAGAATTATTTTTTAGAAAACGAACAAATACAAGGTTTTTTTGACTTGGAAAATATCAAAGAGGAACAAGAAAAGAAGCTCGAAAAAGCAATGAAATCTTTATCTGAGAAAAATAGGACTGTCTTAATTCGTCGATATTATGATGGGTTTTCTTTGGAAAAAATTCAGGAATTAGGTAATTATAAATCCATTAATGCAGTCAGTGCAACCTTGTCGAGAGCACTGTCCAATTTGAAAAAAGTCATTAATCCCGAAAAAATCATGCGGTTTTTGTTAAGTTTTTAATCAGTCACGCAATAGAAGATTAATAAAACAAAAATGGAAAAACAAATCGAAAGGTACCTAACAGGAAAAATGAGTGACGAAGAAGCACAAGATTTTGAACGTGAGCTGGCGAATGACGCTGTTTTGCGCAAAAAGGTAGAAGTCAATAGAACTGCATTAAAGGCAATTCGTTTGGAGGGACGAAAACGCTTGAAAAATCGATTCTCAAATTTAGACAATGGAAATATTGAACATCAATCAGCTAAAAAAAAAGAAGGCATCTCGCCTCCTTATTTAATCCTATTGGGTATTCTTTTAATTAGTTCTTTATTTCTATTATTTAAGCCTAATGATAAATCGGAATCCACTCAAACGCTTCCAACTATTGAATCCACTCCTATTGATTCCATTGAATCCTCAAAGAATAAGTCCACTGAAATTCCAGAAAAAACGGAGATTCCTTCTACTCCTAAAAAAGTTATTAAATCCCCTTCCAAAAAAGAAAGACCTATCGCCAAAACAGCACCCAAAACATCAGGTAATCGAGTCCTTTTTGCTCAAAATTTTGAGCCTTATCATCATCCTTCCATGCAACCAAATGTACGCGGTCAAGGCGATTTATCTACCCGTGAACAATTCGAATCAGCCTATTGGGAAAAGGACTTTGAACAAGTTTTAGTTTTATGGGACAGTCTTTCGTCCACTCAACAAGGCAATGGAAATCTACTTTTTTTGAAAGCTATTTCTTTGATGGAACAAGGATCAATAAAAAAAGCAAGCGAAGATTTCGATCAATTAATTACCAAAAAAAGGCACCGTTTCAAACAACACTCTGAATGGTATTTGGCATTGGCAGCCATCCATGAAAATGATACAACAAAAGCAAAAAATAGCTTAACCCAAATCACCAAAAATTCCAACCATCAATTTTATCAATCAGCATTAGATTTACTTAATTCAATGAATTAAGAGTAGTCTTATTTCATCTGATTTCAAAACACTAAATGAATGAAAAATCAATTTCTCCTTTTTGTAATTCTTTTTTTCTCTTTTTCTTCTTTAAAAAGCCAGACGGTGGATACGGCGGAGGTGATTCGGGTTGTGGATAGTTTGCTTGAGGTATCCCGTTCATTTACCGAAATAGATTTTGAAAAAGCGGAAGAGGAAATAAATAATGCAGAAAACCTTGCTGAGGAAAAACTGGGTAGGCAATCTTCGACCTATGCTAGTGTTTGTTTTGGCCGTGGTAGGTTATTTTTTTATGGAAAAAACGATTTTCAGATAGCAAAAAAATGGTTTACGGAAGCAAAAAACATTCAAGAAAAAGCATTGGGAAAATCACATCCTAAATATGCTTTAAGTTTACATGTAATTGGAGTTACTAATTTTTTCATGGCAGATCATGAAAAAGCGATATCACTTTGTTTAGAAGCAAATGCGATTTGGGAAAAGGCATTGGGAAGGAATAATCCTGACTTTTTTTCCAGTTTGTTATTTCTTGGCTCTATTTATCTTGATCTTGCCGCCTACGAAAAAGCTGAAATGTACTATCTGGAAGCAAAAAAAATAGCAGAAAACATATTAGGAAAAGAGCATCCACATTACACTGGGAACTTGAATAACCTTGGAATTTTGTATCGCAGAATGGGCAAATACGAAAAAGCTGAACAGCTTTATTTAGAGGTAAAATCGCTATCGGAAAAAGTATTAGGAAAAGAGGATCCTTCTTATAATTCTGTCTTGACAAATCTAGGTGCACTCTATTTAAAAATGGGGAATTATAGAAAAGCAGAAGCATTTTTTTTGGAAACAATATCAATTACTGAAAAATTATTTGGAAAAGAACATCCTAAATATGCTAAAGATTTGAACAACCTTGGAGTACTATATTATAGAATAGAAAATTATACTAAAGCCGAAAAATTCTATTTGGACGCGAAAACAATTAATAAACTATCATTTGACGAACAGAATTTTAACTTGGAATATACTGGAAACCTAATGAACTTAGGTAATCTATACTCAAATATAGAGGAATACACAAAGGCGGAACTATTTTATTTAGAAGCAAAATTGCTAACGGAAAAAGCATTAGGAAAAGACCATCATGAGTATGCCATGGTAGTAAACAATCTTGGAAAGTTATACTACAAAATGGGCTTATATCAAAAGGCGGAATCATACCTATCAGAGGCAATGAATATAAGAAAAGTAGTATTGAGTCCATTTCATTTTGAGTATACTTTAAACCTGATGGATTTGGCAATTTTATATTGGGAGACAGATAAATTTGATAAGGCTTCTAAATTTTATTTAGAAGCTAATAAAATCAATAAAACCCTTTTAGCGAATGCCACTCGCCATCTTTCAGTAAACGAATTATTTGAGTACAATGAAACAATTAACATAACTCAAAATCAGGGTTTCTCATTTAATCAAATGCAATCAAGACTTGAAGAAATAAGCTATGACAACACCCTTTTTTACAAAGGTTTTTTGCTAAACGCTATTGGTCAAATGAACAGACTTGCAATGATGGATTCATCAAGTACTGAAAAATACCTCTCCCTCAAGGCTTACCATCGTCGCCTTGCCACCGAATACTCAAAACCATTGAATGATCAAAAAGAAGTGGCTGAGCTAGAAGAAGAAGTTAACAAGCTAGAAAAGGAGTTGTCTCGAAATATTGCTGGCTTTGGGGAAACTATTGCTCAAGTTAAATGGCATGAAGTACAAAATAAACTTCAACCTAAGCAAGCAGCCATTGAGTTTATTCACTACAAACTTCATACCCCTAAGGAAACAGATAGTATCATATATGCCGCTCTCATCATTCAGCCTGATAAGATAAAGCCCCAATTCATCCCTCTTTTTGAAGAAAAATCTCTCAATACGTTATTAATAAAAGAAGGCACTCGCCGTGCCGAATATGTCAATAATCTTTACTTCAATTCTGAAGAATCTCTTTATAATTTAATCTGGAAACCGATAGAAAAAGAATTGGGTAACACTAAAACCGTTTATTACTCCCCATCAGGTTTATTACATCTTATCAATTTGGGGGCATTGTCAATTTCCGAAAACGAAATTCTAAGTGACCGATATCAACTGAATCTATTAAACAGTACTCGCGAATTAGTCATAAAGTTACCAGAAAAAGTGGATAACACGATAGCTGTTCTTTATGGGGGTATTCAATATGAAAGTGACGGAATTGCACAAATCGAAAGCCCTTCTGAATCTTCCGATCTTACCTCTCGAAGTCGAGGCATATTAGAATTCAATCAAATTGACTCTACTTTACGAGGCGACCGTACATGGGAATATTTACCCTCCACTCAAGAAGAAATAGCCTCTTTAATGCCTATTTTTAAAAAGGAAAACTTGACCATTACAACTCAAGAATCGTATTCAGCCACTGAAGAATCCTTCAAAGCATTAAGTAAAAATGGGGAGAACCCCTCTCCCAATATTATCCATATCGCCACTCATGGCTACTTTTTTCCAGACCCAGTTTCTACCAGCGCAAATCCTTTAGGGGTCGGAGGCGAGCGTGAACCAATTTTTAAGATGAGCGACCACCCCATGATTCGTTCAGGTTTATTATTCGCAGGTGCCAATCATGCTTGGAAAAAAGGAAAGCCCATTCAACCAAATATGGAAGACGGCATTTTGACCGCTTATGAAATCAGTCAAATGGATTTGAGTGATACAGAATTGGTGGTGCTTTCTGCCTGCGAAACGGGACTCGGCGACATCAAAGGCAATGAAGGTGTTTATGGACTTCAACGTGCTTTCAAAATCGCGGGGGTCAACAATATTATGATGTCGCTTTGGCAAGTGCCGGATTATCATACCAAAGAATTAATGGTTCGTTTTTATCAAAATTGGTTGGAAAAAGAAATGGACATTCGAGCCGCTTTGTTGGCGGCTCAGAATTCTATGCGCGAGGAAGGATATGAACCCTTTCATTGGGCTGGGTTTGTGATTCTGGAGTAACAATCTTCTTTACTTTTAGCTTCAAAGGGTGGTCAGGTTTTAAAAACTTAACCACCCTTTTTCATTGCTAATCAACGAGTTATATCACCTTGAAATATTTTTTTCAAAAAAAGTTACCAAAACCTGTTAAGATTTCCAGCCTTCCTGCAATAAAAGGGCAAAGAAACAAATGAAACATCCAAACAACCGCGCATCATGAAAAGATAAATCAGTTGCCGACCGTTTCGAAATCGTTTCTAAATCCGTTTCTAATTTTTCAAACTAACATTCTATAATTTATTTTCTGGCGAAATAACAATATTATTTCGTACTCAAAAATTATGGTGTAATTTGAAGAACACAGCAAGTCCCATTAGACTTAGCTAATAAAACCTATTCTAATTCTTTAATCTTCCAATCCCCTACACATTGCTGTAGTGGTTGCTCAATTATTGTGTCATGAAAAACGTAATGAATTCTTTCAATGCAAACGGTATTGTTATGTCCAACATTCAAAGAGTTGCCTTGTCCGCTATCTTTTGGAGTGTATTTAGCTTATTCACGATGAATTGCCAAATGGCAGCTACACCTTACAATCAAACCGAATTTGAAATCGAAGAGGTTTGCCCCGTCGCTGATTTTGAAACAAGCAACTATATTACTCCAGTTTCCTCTACTGTAACATTCACCAATCTCTCTACAAATGCGACTTCTTATCATTGGGATTTTGGCGATGAGAATACCTCTACAGCGACCAATCCGCAACATGTATATCAAGAAACGGGAACTTATCAAGTTAGATTAACTGCTTTTGCGGATGGATGTGAAAGTGTTTCAATAATTATTGAGGAGGTTGTGAACAATTAAAAATAGAAACAAAGCAGAAAATACAGAGGGTTCTTACAAAACTTTGGATGATCCCTCTTATTTCAGCTTTTCAATAAACCAACTTTTGGCGACTAATTTATTTTGTTCATTTATCGAATTTATCAATCGAACCAATTCTTCCTTATTTTCAGAATTTCGGCTTTTAAAATATACTAGTTGGGCTAATATTCTGGCAAAATTTAAATAACCGTCTTTCCTATTTTCTGAGAGATTTTTATTCCTTCGTATGAATTGATCAAAAGTTTTGATTTTATTGAATAAAAACCCAAACAAATCGTCCTCCAATAAGAATTTTTCATACCAAGCTCTGAGTAAATAAGTCCTTGCCACTATTTCTTTGAGAAACAAAGAAAACTTATAATCGGTCATTAAATCAATTACACTTTCATAATCACCTTTCCAAAAATGTAGTAAAATAAGGCTTAAAATTTTAGAATCTGCTCGAACTTTAGCGGCTAAAAATTGCTCATAATCTTGAATAAACTTTCGAGTCCAATCAAACTCCTTTTCATAGCAACCAAAGCTTACAACATTGGTAAAAGTTGTCTCTGAAATTTGATTCTCTATCAGCACTAAATTATAATGAAGCCCAGTTTTAAATAAATCAAGCGCAGCTGCATTGAAACTTCCATTTCCAGAATTTACTTTTCTAATGCTAAAATTCAATAATTGTAAACAAATATCAATTCTATCCTCTTTTTTCAGTTCTTTAATTTTAGTTTGAAATAAAGTTTTCGCCTCTTGAAAAATCTCATCACTTGCTTCAGTACTGTTGAGTTTATGAATCAATAAATAAATTTGAATTAAGGGATTCGATTTTAAAGAATCGCTTTCGCAGATACTTTTTATTTCCTCTAATAATTTAATTGGATGCTCCTCTTTTAGATAGCTTTCCCGTGTTATTAATTCAGATCCAAATTTAAGTTTAACAGTAAAATAGTGGTTATCAAAACCATCCATTATTTTGTCCAAACTATCTGGATTTATTGAATATTTATTCGTTTTCAGATGCGAGTAGAGATTGTATTCAAGCTGTGCTAAATCTAAATAATAGTCCGTATCCTTATAAGATTGACTCTCTAATTTTTCTTGCCACTTTTGGGATTCCTTCTTAAATAATGAATATTCATTGCGCCTTCCTAAAGATTGAATCAACAAATGTTGAGCTTTTCCCTGAGGTTCTTCTAACTCTAATTGAATCAAATATTTCTCTGTCATTCGACTTAGATCAGAGCAAAGTTGACGAAATTTTTGAGGATGAAATGGTTTATCAGGAAATGCTTTTGCCCATAATTTTTCAATTTTCAAACGAGGAGAATCAAAGGTCGGATGATGCCGTTTTAAGCTCTCATAAAATTGAATAAGAGAAGGCGTATAATTGAAAAATGGCGACCTCAAAAACTTCCCAAATCGAAGAAATTCTTCTTTTGATAAAACTTTCAGGAGTTTCACGAGCTTAAACCGGCTAAAATCACGATTATTATCTGCTATACTTTTATCCATAAATCACATTATAAATATATGATAATCAATTGATTAAGTAATTTTTTATTTTTATAAAGATAATATTTATACACTATCATTCAACTAATTTGTAGATTATTTTTTTAATCATTCTATGCATATTTGCATTAATAACTTTTTCCAGCTTATTTCAACACCCATTTAAATCATCATTTTTTCAAAAGTAAAGATTGTGTTATGACTTTCAATTGAGTTAATGACTCTGTTGAAACTTGACATCTTTTACCCAAACCCTCCATTAAAAATGAGACAGACAAACATTTCCATTAAACTTTTCATCATTTGCTTATCAACTTTTTTTTACAATCCCACCTTTTTATTGAAGGCAGATTCAGGCTTTTCTTCTATTGAAGCAGCTATGGAGGAATTTTCGTGCACACATAACGAACCTTTTTCAGCCTATGATGTAGAAAATTACTTCTCCGTATTACCTCCAGTTGCTGGACCTATTTTTGGTCCACAATCTAACTCCTTTAACTCAGTTTCTACTACTTTTATTTCCATAGCTGCGCTCAGTAGCTCTGCTTTTGTAGTTGCTTTTAAAGATAATGGCGGTAATAGCCACGGGATTGCACGTATAGGGACAGTATCAGGGTCTACCATTACATTTGCCGGTAGTGAAGCCGTCTTTAATAATGCAAACACATTCCGCATCTCCGTTGCGGCTTTAAGTAGTTCTGCTTTTGTAGTTGTGTATGGAGATGGGGGAAACTCTTTTCATGGAACCTCACGAGTAGGGACAGTATCTGGATCTACTATTACCTACTCTGGTAGTGAATCCATTTATAATTCGGCGTCTACAGATTTTCCGGTGGTAACTCCGCTTAGTAGTTCTTCGTTCGTTGTAGTTTATAAAGATAATGGCAACTCTGGCCATGGTACTGCCCGAGTAGGAACAGTGTCAGGATCTACTATTACCTACTCTGGTAGTGAATCCATTTTTAATACCGCATCAACTTCCTGGATATACATATCTAAACTGAATAGTTCCAAATTTGTAGTCACTTATAATGATAACGGGAACGGTAATTATGGTACTGCTCGTATTGGGGATGTATCAGGATCTAACATTACATTTAATGGTAGTGAATCCATTTTTAATGCAGCATCAACGAATTATACTTCTGTAGCTGCCTTAAATAGCTCCTCTTTTGTGATCGGATATGAAGATGCCGCTGGTAGTCATGGCTTTGCACGTATTGGAACTGTATCGGGATCTACAATCACATTTAATGCTAGTGCAGTCGCTTTTAATGCGGCAGCTACGTCCTATGTTTCTGTAGCCGCCCTAAGTAGTACCACTTTTGTTGTAGCCTATAGAGATGAGGGTAATGGTAATGCAGGAACAGCAATTGTAGGATCAGTAAGTGGTTCTTCTATCACCTATGATGTAGAGGGTATCTTTAGAAATGCATTTTCCTCAAGTATTTCTGTTGCTCCATTAAATGGCTTTGTAGTTGCTTACACTGCCGATGCCAACAGAGGCAGGGCCATTCATGGTGGTGAAGCACCCTCCCTTGAACCAACCGACTTTGTCACCACCTGGAAAACAGATAATGCTGGAACTTCCAATAGTACTTCTATCACTATTCCTACTACAGGAGGTGGGTACAGTTATGACGTAGATTGGGATGGCGATGGATTTTGGGAAGATTTTGGCGTAACTGGTTCTATTACGCATGATTATGGAACGGCTGGTACATATACTGTTAGGATAAGAGGGGATTTTCCTCGGATTTTCTTCAATAATGGAGGTGATAAAGATAAAATACTGTCCATTGACCAATGGGGTAATATTAATTGGACGAGTATGGAAGATGCCTTCCATGGTGCTAGCAATTTGACCTATAATGCAACAGATGCTCCCGATTTATCAGGGGTCACTTCCTTACACTCTATGTTTGAACGAGCTAGCATTTTTAATGGAAATCTAAATAATTGGGATGTCTCTAATATTACCGATTTATCCTTTATGTTCAGGTATGCATCTGTTTTTAATGGTGCTATAAGTAATTGGAATGTCTCTAATGTAAACACTACATTATCAATGTTTCATCATGCATATGCTTTTGATCAAAATATTAGTGCTTGGGATGTATCAAGTGTAACTAACATGAGATATATGTTTGGACAAACTCCCTTTAACCAGGATATTAGTGGGTGGAATGTGTCAAATGTACACCCGCGCAGTGGCATCTGCGGTCATGGCCGGCGGGGTTGTGCCATCGTCGACCAGTGCATCGACGACGGCTGT
>JANSWP010000179.1 GCA_024743405.1 Bacteroidota bacterium | reverse complement strand
TATCGCCAGTTTTATTTTGTCATTGACAGGTTTTATACCATTTATAGGTTCAACCTTAGGAATTATTTTTGGCATCAAAGCATTAAAAAGAATTAAAAGACAACCAGAAATCAGAAAAGGAAAAGCTTTTGCAATAGCTGGGATTATCTTAAGTATTATAGGCTTACTCTGGTCAATAAATTTGCTTTCTTATTGGATATCCACAGGCAGTGTGTGGTAGCCCTTTATAAAAAAATGATCTTTTTCAGTCCAAGCTGAGTCTCTCGAAGAGGACTCAGTGGTTATAGAAAAATGATTTTTCGAAGTTGACGAAAATCAGTTTTATTAGCATAATTTCACCATAATTTAGTTCACAATTACTCCGTATGAAATATTTAATAAATTTTTTTCCACTAATATTATT
Source organism: Bacteroidota bacterium (assembly GCA_024743405.1). Lineage (GTDB taxonomy): Bacteria > Bacteroidota > Bacteroidia > Chitinophagales > Saprospiraceae > JANSWP01. The sequence goes on along the minus strand of JANSWP010000179.1, from coordinate 1,490 downwards.
GGTCGTATTGGGGACCAGTTGTGCATCCAAATACCATTTAATAAAACCACAATTATTGGAATTACCCAACTCGCCGGAAACCCTTAAGAATGGTCAAGTAAAAATTGGTTTACGTTATGATGTACTCAAGGAATCAGGCAATGATCGGTATGCTAAAAAAGAGAAAAACAACAAGGTTAGTCTAATAACTGTCATCATTGAGAACAACAGTACTGACACCTTATATTTTCCTGAAGACTTATTTGTAATGTCACAAAAAGATACCTTGTATATACTCGAAATGGACGAAGCTTATGAGGCCATACGACAAGATATTGTAGAAAGAAGTACTGGAGGGCGTTCTTTAGGAGAGTGGCTTTTTCATCTACCAAGGGCAATATCCAATGAAATCGTTCAAACGAAAGCCAATACGCGGTTCAGAGAGGAATTAGATGAATATTACCTAATGCCCTGTTATGTAGCGCCTGGGGTTTCCATGACTGGATTATTGGTTTTAGATGTCAAACAAGGAACGCCGCTGCAGTTTGTTTTAGAAAAATAATCCTTAAACTCAAGTGGGTATCTTTATCCCAGAAAAACAGCAACATTCCAGAAATAACAACATAATGCTTATGAAAAAATCAATTACTTTAATTAGTACTTTAATCTTTTGCTTTGCCTTTTTGGCTTTCGAGTCGAATGCAGTTACTGCCTATACGACAAACCGAACCTATGAAATAACCTCTCTCGTCGAAATAGAAGGGAATGATTTAACCAACCTAAAAAAAGAAGATTTTGAGAGAAAGGTTGGGCGAAAGCTCACCTTCAAAGAAAAGATAGCGCTCAAAATCTTAAAGAAAAGATTAAAGAAAAAATCAAAACGTAAAGGGAACCGAGTACTGAATGAACCTAAAACAGATGGACTAGCCATCGCTAGTTTTGTTTGTTCATTGGCCACAGTAATTCCAATTATAGGGATTGTAGGTCCCTTTTTAGGGATCATCTTTGGAATCATTGCATTAGTTAGAATTAATGAGTCTCCTCAATACATTAAAGGTAAAGGGTTTGCCATAGCAGGGATCGTGATTGGAGCTGTAATGCTCCTACTTGGAATTATTTATTTATTCTTGTTTTTATCCCTTTTTACAGGTTAGTAACGAGCAAAAAATAAGTTCGACATTTGGAGATAAAGATTTTGTTCTACTACTAGGCATTTTCTGAAGGAATAGCCAAGTTATTGCTGAGGAAAATAACGACGTACTAGAATAAAAGATTATCGGTGAAATGATGAAGTTATTCTTTACTTGTTACTTAACAGCTTGAAAGTTTTTATTTTTCAGTATTGCTTTAAACACTTATTAGCATTTTTGGTAACTATTCAGCAATAAAGATTGCTGATTAAAACTTGAGGGATATCCTCATTAGTAAACAAGCTACGGATTGCATCAAAAGCATTAATCCCTTGTTTACGAGCAGTACTGATGTAAGAGCGGATTCTTGCAAAATATTTT
>JANSWP010000086.1 GCA_024743405.1 Bacteroidota bacterium | reverse complement strand
CACATATTATGACGGACTATTTTTTCACCATATTTCGTTAAAAATACTCGCCATATCTAAGGATATGCCTGTGCTTTTTGCCTCGTCTGTCAAAAAAATAGTTTTCGTCAAATATGGAACTTATTTCTGTCCAAGCACTTACTTAAATAATTTAAAATATACTTAATTAACACCTTCTTTTGGCATTAATAATACACCTGAAGCCATAAATTTCAATTGTTCTTCTGGTTCTGTGATTGCTTCAATTTCTTCTTTTGATTTGCCTTCATCTTCAGCATAATGTCGTAACTCATCAACAGGAGTGACTTCCTTATAGGCATTTCCTTCCATTACTACCGTTCGTCCAGCAATATCTTTTGGCATAAAAAAGCCATAATCCTTAAACTTAACCATCATTTCTGGTTGACCTTCTTGATCAGACTGTACCACAATCCAACAACCTTTAACTTGGCATACGGATTCTACTTTTCCTGTAACTTTAGCATTCAATTCTTCCTTTCCAGCTAATTGGGTTAACATGTCATCATACCCAATTGCACCATCCTGAGTAATTTTATCACCAAAAGATAAAGGCTCCGTTGGATCCATATTTTCGGAAGGCGTTGGAGCATTATTGCAGGCAGTTGCGACCGCAATTACCGCTAAAAACATAAAAATTCTTTTTACCATAATTAATATCATTTTGAATATTTAAAAAAACAGATATTGAAGTTGTTTTAATGAGGACTTTGGCAAATAATAACCTGACTATTTACAGTGATCATTCTCATAAAGGAATTTGAGCGGTGCAAAAGTATTGGATTTTTATGAAAACGGATAAAAGAGTTCATTAAGTTTTTTTTAAACTCTTGTATTGGTTTAAAGCAACTTTAACAACGCCAACAAGCTATTTTTATCAGGGTGACGCAATAATCACTTTCAATTCAAGTTTATATGTCTATCCGATTTACAAATAGTACTTTCTAAAATATATCATATCGCAAACCGCTACCCAGTTACATTTAGTTTTGAGTTAAAGAGTCTTGAGTTTTGAGTATTCCCCCGCTCAGAACTCTTTGACTCAAAACTCAAAAACTTATACATCCAAAACTATGATCAAATTAATGGGTATAATAGCGGTAGCTACCCTGCTTTTCCAGTCTACGCTTTCGGCACAATGTATTAAAGGTAATTGTTACAATGGTTATGGCACCTACGAATTTTCCAACGGTACTCGGTACATTGGAGATTTCCAAGAAGGTCGTGCCCATGGTAAAGGCATCATTTACTTCAATAATGGCAATAAATATATTGGTTATTGGAAAAATGATTTCCGCGAAGGACAAGGCCGTTATGTTTTTATAGAAGGACATGAATATAGAGGTGGTTTCAAACAAAATCAATTTTATGGTAAAGGAGTCATGAGCTATGCCAATGGCGACCAATATGTTGGGTTGTTCCGAAATAATCAACCGAATGGACAAGGTAAATATACCTTTAAAGATGGCGAACGCTATGAAGGTAATTTCAAAAATGGTCGCTTTACAGGAGCAGGAACCATGTATTATGAGGATGGTTCAAAATTTATCGGTTACTGGTCAAATAATAAAAAGCATGGTTCGGGTACCCTCTATTCTAATAATGGAAAGGTTTTTAGTGGCGAATGGGCATTTGGCGAAATGCAAGAGCAAGAAATATATTTATTTGAAAATGCTTCAGATAACAATTCAGACAACACTATTCCTACCTTGAGAAATTGCAACCAAGCGTACTGTGAGGATGGCTTGGGCACCTTCACCTACAGCGATGGTTCCAAATATATTGGTGATTTTAAAGAAGGAGAACCAGAAGGATATGGCACTGTCCACTATGCTAATGGAAATCGTTACGAGGGCTCTTGGAAAAATCATACCCCCCACGGAGAAGGTGTTCTTTTTTATGCAAATGCTGAGAAATTAAGCGCAAAATGGCACTATGGGAAAGCGATTGAGCCTTATGACGAAGATCCCAATTTTATAGAAAAAGTAGTAGATATTGATCGAAATAATGCAGTTAAAATTTGGGCGGTTATCGTAGGAGTGGGTCGATATCAACATATGCCATTTCTTAGATTTACAGATGATGATGCTTATCAATTTTATGCCTTTCTCAAAAGCCCCAAAGGTGGTGCATTGCGAGACAACCAACTTAAGGTTTTAATAGATGAGGACGCCACTCGTGATAATATTTTGAGGACTATGCGATCAACCCTTCACCAAGCTGATGAAAATGATGTCATTTTATTCTATTTCTCGGGTCATGGTTTGGAAGGCTCTTTTATTCCTTCTGATTTTGATGGTTGGAACAACCGTTTGCACCATGAAGAAATCAAAAAAATAATGGAAGACAGCCGAGCTAAGCATAAATTAGTTTTTGGCGATGCCTGTCACTCTGGAAGTTTGTCTAGCATCAATGGAGGCGATTTTTTAGCTGCAAAATCACCAGATCAAAACAATCTGAAAAAATATTATGAAGCATTTGAAAATACCAAAGGTGGATTGGCTTTTATGATGTCTTCAAGAGGAGAAGAAGTCTCCTTGGAAGATGGTGGCCTTAGAAGTGGTATTTTTAGTCATTTCCTTATTGAAGGGCTGAATGGATATGCTGATTCAGATCAGGATAAAATCATAACCATCCAAGAACTCTATAATTATGTGTACAAAAAAGTACGCTCCTATACCGCTACTGCCCAATCACCAACTTTATCTGGTTTATTTGATGATGCAATGCCAGTAGGAGTTATTCAACATTAGAAAATCGCCCTTGAAAGCAAGTTCAGAAATTCTGGACTTGCTTTATTCATGCCTCATAGGTCAGTCTAATTATTGGTCTTTATCCATTCAATAAGCCTATGCATTTCTGGAACCCGATGACCTGAATTGGCTAATAAATAATCGAAATTATCCCGTTCCTTAAATTTTTCAATCACCCTTTCCGCATTCACAATGGGGACAACTTGATCGTTCTTTCCATGAATGATAAATAAGGCATTGGAATAATTTTCAATAAAATAAACCGGAGCACTTTTCAGCATTTTTGCCCTTAATTCGCTGATTGGTTTTCGTTCATTTAAAAATTGATATTTAAATTGGAATCCATATCGTTCATATGGATCTCTATTAAAAAAATCCACAGGATCGGCTATTGAAGCACATACATTTATAGACGTATCACGTGCTGCCATTAATAATGCCACAGTTCCTCCCCTACTTCCACCCGCAACAGCTATTCTTTGCTGATCCAATCCATTAAATGCTGTCTTTGCTAATTCCAATAATCTAATCGCATCATCTGTCGCGCCATCAAAAGCATCACCAAAAAAGCCATCAGAACAATAGGTTTTATTATCTGCCACCAACGCTTGTCCTGGAAAAGATGGAACGATGACAAAATAGTTGGGTGGGAATTTCCTTATTGGCGTATTTTTTAGAGTCACACTTGGATCAGATTGATTTAAACCAGCTGCCCAAACTGCAACAGGATATTTCTTTGATTCATCGTATTGATATGGAAATAATATAGCACCATAATGAGTTCGTTCTTCTGCAAAATGTTCCAAAATAACAATATTTCGTTCTGGTAGAAATCGATATTCACTCAATATTTGAAAGGACTCACTTTGGGGATTGAAACTCTCCCAATCCTTGCGAATCTTGGCAAGTTCGAGACTATCGGTTGGCGCAAAAAGACTATCTAGATTAATGTCATCATTGATGTGAATATCGTCGTAGGAAATTCGGTTTTCGCATTCATTACTATTTAAACCATTATGCAATAATAGCCCTACGATAATGGCACCGAGAATCGATAGACCTTTTATGGATTGAATTAACATTGGTTTCATGAATTTTTGAAGAGGAAAAATACAAAAAAAGGAAACCTAATCGTTCTCTGTAATAATACCTCAAACTCTTTTGGAAAAAAGAAAACGCAAGTTTTGTCAAATCCCTTCTAAATTTGGAATTAACATTTAACTTCAAAAAACTATCTGCAACAAGTAATTAAGTTTGTAGTTCTATTCCAAATATAGTATAATTATGATTAAACATTTACCACTATTTATTTTACTTTTCTCTTTACAAGTCATTAACGCTCAATCTTTTGACTTGAAAAATATTCCTTTTGAAATCAATGGAGAATCACTGAAACTCACCTTGGCAGGAGGACTCAATTCACCACAATTCTCTAAAGCTGATTTGAATAATGACGGAATTGAAGACCTCTACATTTTTGACAAATCAAATAATGCACATTTACCTTTTTTGATAAATGAAGTTAATGGAGAAATCACTTACACCTACGCTTATGAATACGCCGAAAATTTTCCCGACTGTGAGTCTTGGGTAGCTTTAAGAGATTATAATGGTGATGGAATTACTGACTTATTTACGGTTACGGCGGCTTCTCAAATTTGGAAAGGACGCTACGAAAATGATAAACTCACCTTTGATTTAGTCGAAACACATCAAGGAAACTATTTCAATTTCTTGACCTACTATAAGAGTAATGGCGGTATTGATTTCATGCCTCTTTTTGCAGATGATTATCCAGTAATCGAAGATTTAGATGCAGATGGAGATTTGGATGTTTTAGCTTTCGGTGGTCAAACCTCCGTCAATTATTATCAAAATATGGCTGTCGAAAATGGCTATTCTTTAGACTCTTTGGTCTTTTCTATTTCCGATGATTGTTGGGGAAGATTTTCCAGAAACGATGATAATGACGCCGTTTTAAGTAATGATATCAATGAGTGTGCAGATGGTTTAGTGAGTTCAGATGATCGCGTCCACTTGTCTTTGACATTGATGGTTTATGATGAAAATCAGGATGGCGATATGGAGGCCGTAGTTGGTTCTGTAACAAGTCCAAATTTCATAAAATTGACCAATACCGGTCCAGTTGGAACCGCCTTTATGACCGAATCTCTCCCCATGTTTCCGGACTATGATGTGCCCGTAAATATTCGCTCCTACCCTACCGGATTTTATTTGGACATTGACAATGACGACTTGCCAGAATTTTTAGCGGCGCCTAACCATGTTGAAAACGGGGAAGATTTAGAGTGCTCTTGGATGTACAAAAATGTGGGCGGAACCGATAATGTGACTTGGGAAAAACAACAGTCTAATTTTTTGGTGGAAGACATGATCGATTTGGGTTCAAACGCAGCACCTACTTTTATAGATTATAATGCGGACGGCTTGATGGATTTAGTCGTTGGGACAGGCGGAGAATGGCTCTGGACAAAGCGAGGCAATATTGCTTTATTTGAAAATATTGGCAATCAAACCAACCCTGAATATAAACTGGTTGATGATAATTGGCTAAATTTCAATGCATTAGTCGACTCTCTAAGCAATTTCACTCCAACTTTTGGCGACTTAGATAATGATGGTGATTTGGATCTATTAGTGGGTACAAAAAAAGGGAATTTAATCTATTCCGAAAATACAGGCGGTATAGGAAATCCAGTAATATTTAATGAAAAAATCATCACTTGGAAAAACCTTGAACCTGGGCAAAATTCGGTTCCTCAAATTGGCGACATCAATCGAGATGGCTTACCCGATTTATTGATTGGATCCAGAAATGGAAAATTAAAATACTACCAAAATATTGGAAGTACAGGTAATCCTGATTTTGAATCAGACATCAATTCCTCTCCAAATAATGCTTCTTTTGGGAAGATTACTGTAGCTGGGCAAGGCTTTATTGGGCTCACAACCCCACATTTAATTGATCGAAACACTCATTTTAACTTACTTCTTGCTGCGTCTTCTTACACGGGGTTACACCTTTATGAATTTTCAAAAGATGACCTCGATAAGAAAATACTCCCAGAGAATGAAGATTTAGGGAAAATTCGAATGGGCGATTATATTTACCCGGCTACTGAAGATTTAGACAATGATGGTTTTTTGGATTTTGTCATTGGAAATCGAAGAGGTGGCTTGACCATTTTTGGAAGTAGTTTAGGGATAACTTCGACTAGTCAAATTGAGGAAGATTTAGGGGAAATAATTTTTCCAAACCCTGTCCAGGAAGTCCTGTTTATTGAATTACCAAATAATCAAGATAAAAAGATCAATTCTCTAATATACAATAGCATAGGTCAAATAATTAGTCAAAATTCTGGATCAGAAATTTCAGTAAAAGGCTTAGCTAGTGGCGTTTATTTCTTAGAAATATATGGTGAAAATTATCGGAAGGTTTTAAAATTCATCAAAGAATGATCTCCTCATATTCAGATTTTAGCAGAGAGAAAATGACCGAATCATGAATTTCGTTTCCAATTTTATAATGCGCTCTTAATTGTCCTTCTTTCTTGAAATTCAACTTATCTACTAATTTGAGAGAAGGAACATTATCTGGGCTAATACAAGCCTCTATTCTATTTAGTTTCATTTCTTTAAACCCATGTTGTACAATTGCTATAATGGCTTCTGACATGTAACCTTTATTGCGAAAAGACTCATATAAACGATAGCCAATTTCTGACCTTTCATGGTCTGGAACCCAGTTATGAAAACCACCATTTCCAATAACCGCCGAAGATCCTTTTTCAACAAAGTCCCATAATCGCCATTTTCGATCGCTGCTTACAAGCAATCTTTTGCTTTGCTTCAAATGTATTTCCAATTCCTCTTTGTCATTAATCCCCAAAAAATTCATTTGTTTTTGAGTTGAAAAACCTAACCATTCTTGAATCATTTTTTTTGTTCTCAGACGGAGATAAAGTCTATTTGTTTCCATTATGGTGTCATTTGAATGTATCGTTTAATCATAGTGCTTGAACATAAAAACACCTTTCCCGAGATAACCCTCTATTTGGAATTCACAAATGCTGAGAGAATTTGACTGATTTCTAACGCCGCTTCCTCTTGCAAAAAATGTCCACAATTTGGAAATGAAACTACATTTGCCTGCGGTAAATCCTTTTTCACCTTAGTCATAGTATCCTTTACTTCAGGGAGTATTTTATCCTTTTCACCATAGATAATTTGAACAGGTTTATCAAATAAAGGCAATTTATCAGCAATTTCATGGTAGCCCTTCATACTCAACCTTTGAATAGATTTCAACAACACTTTTCGAGCAATCTTTTCAACAAAAGGCGTTTGATAGTTTTTTATTATTGGATGCATTTTTTCTCTTTAATTGTCCCATTTCCCACTCGTTGAGGAGAGAATTAACCCGATGGCAAATATTAATAGACCAAGACTCTCAATCAAAGAGTCTTCGCCAGGCTTGATGAATAAATCAGTAATAATAATTACAGTTCCTAGTATAGTTAGGAAGGTTCCTATAGTGGCTTGAATTTTCTTTTTGTCCACGATGGTTGGTTTTTAGATCACTAATGGGCATCGGTATAAGGCAAATCACCCAAGATATTCGGCCTTAAATAAATCAAATTACTTTGAAAATCTAAAATCATATTAAATCGTTTTAGCAATTCATTCCCAATCGTATGCGTATTCATGCCCGCTGGGTTTAGCAAGTTTTCAGGCAAAATTTGGGTTGAAATACGCTTTAGTTTATTCCGACCAAAGCAAATCTTATCTGTCTCAAATATTTTGGTAACAAAGACTTCACCGCCCCCATTTCTCAACTCAGTTTTTTTGTAAACATTTAGGTCTTCCGGAAAACCATGATTCTTCATCAATACTGGGTCTAACAAAATAGCTCTATTGTAACCAGAATCTACTAAAAATCTGCTTTTTATTTTTTTGCCATTGACTACTATATCCCCTTCAATATAAAAATAGCCTTGTGTAAAAGTCATTGTGAACTTTGAATATCCTTTCGGAATGTTGGGTAAAGCAGAATGAACAATAAACCGTTCTTGTTCATAATCAATTTCTATTATTCTTCCATCCAAAATATCCCAACCAAACCGTCCATCAGTACCATGACCAGATAATTTTGTTGAATAAATAGGGAGTCCTTCCCATATTAAATCCCCTATTTGAAAAGTGTTATTTGTAGGTAATTCCCTGAAATTGTATTCCTCATTTCCTTTTTGTCCATTCAACAACTTCGTTTTCTCAATGATTGCTTCTTCTTTTAAAGTCAATCCACTTGTGTTTGAATCAAACATCAAATTTAAAGAGTCCTGCCTATTCAATACCACCGGAATATTGATATTACCCCTACCTATTAATTCAAATAATATTGTATCATGAGTAGCTGGCTGAAGGTTCAAATATTTAGTAATCGGCGCAGCATGAATGAATCGATTGTAGCAAGAATCTTTACAGTTTAGTAGAACGATAAAATCGAATTGTTCCCCTGGGTTTAGCTCTATTTTCACAGAGTCGATATCTGTAAAAAATGCCATTTGAGTAGCTTCCAAACTTTTACTCAGTTTATAAATATCTGGTTTTGCCTCTGGACTTAAGTACCAATCTAAGATATCCTGTCCTTCTTCGATTATATAGGACTGAACCGAATTGGCATTAATAACTGGTAATTTATTCTGGGCGAAAATAGTCAGTGAGAAGAAGCATAAAATGAGACATAAAGAGCATTGTTTTTTCATGAATAGATTTAGATTCGCTAACATTGAAAAACCCTGAGTATTATTAGACTTTATTCCAAAAAATATTCTATGGCTAGAACTTAGTCTTTCGTCTTAAAGTCTATTATCTATCCTTTTCGAAGTATAAATAAAAATACATCCCCATTCCAAAGTCTTCTACATCAGTGGAAACCAATCTCCATCCATTTCGTGCATATTCATCTAATTTTGCCTGAATATCTTTTGAGGATGATTTCAAGATATGCTCTTTATCAAATGTCAATTTTGAATAATAAATTAATGATTCTAATTTGTATTCTTTCATTTTTTTGTTTTAACGTTATTCATTTATTTTCTATCGCTAAGTAACGGGTTCCCGTTTGTGCATTAAAAAACCTGGTCGGAGAAGTGCTTCGCCTTCGTTTTTTGCCTCATTAGTTACAAGAAATTCTGACCTCAAATTGGTTTATTTATTCTATCCGCATTCCTTAGCCATTACCAAGGAAGGGAAGAAAAACCAAACGAACAAGAATATTACGTAATTCTTGCTTTTCAATTAAGTTTTTTGTGCTACCTTATATTCATCTTTGGTCAACCTGTACAACAATAAATTACCTTTCCTAGAATGCTTTTTCATTCCATTATTATGCATGACTTTTTCTGATCCTATATTTTCAATATGACAATCCGAATAAATGAGGTCAATATTTAACCTTTCAAATCCAAATTTCAAAATGGCTGTGGCTGCTTCTGTAGCAATACCATTATTCCACAATGGTTCTCCAATCCAATAGGCCATTTGAGCATGATTATTCCCCTTATCCAAAAAATGTAAACTGATCTCACCAATCAATTCTTCTCGTTCCTTTGATATAATGGAAAAAACATAACGTGTTTTTTCTTTAAACCCTTTAACCACAAAACCAATCCTAAAAACGGCATCTGGCTCTCGATAGGGATAAGGAATATTGACTATCCGATCCGCAATTTTCTTATTGTTGGCATATTTAACTAAAGAATCTAAATCCTCGATTTGAATTTTTCTTAATAACAATCGCTCCGTAGATAATATGGGAAAAAAGTCCATGACAATTTTAAAACTTTGGTTAGGGAGTAGGAAATAAATAACCTACCCATTTTACTTGTTCATTTGCCTTCATTTTTCGTTAAAAATACTTTTTGGCTATGCCTTTGTGCCACCGGCACAAGCAATCCCAGATACCTATGGGGATGTCTGTGTTTTTTGCCTCAACTGAAGAAAAATTAGCTGTGCAAAATTTGGGTATCTTATTTATTCCCTGCTCCCTTATTACTTAAGTAAGTGCCATATTGTCCAAGCACTTACTAAAATGCGAAAAGCTTATTTCAAATAAAATCTGAAATAAGCTTTTCTTCGTTAGGTTTACAAAAACTTGTATAAGAAAATAAAAGTTTCCAAAAACTAGACTAAGTAACGGCTAAAAAATAAGTCCGCCAATTTGAAATAGTAGATTTTGGATTTTAGTAAGGCAAAAAACACAGGCGATGCAGGGCATCCTGCGCTGGCTTGTACCAAAAGTTACAAAGGCGAACGCAAAAAAGTATTTTTAACGCCACAAAAGTTCAAAAGATACATAGGCAAATGTCGGAGTTATTCTTTAGGCGTTACTTATCCTTAAAAGGTCATTAACCTCCTACTCTACCTGCTTCATTTTCCAAACCTATCTTTCGCTTGCGAGATTTCACATTCTGATTCCCAAAGTTATAACTTAAACTGATCGCTACATTTCGACTATCCCAACGACCATTTCCGACAGATCTCAAACCGTCAAATACGGAAACGCCATTCCAACCTGATTCGTAAAACAAATCATTCGCACTTAGGCGAACATTTAGTTTTTCTTCGAAAAATTTACGCTGTAAACCAATATTCAAACTCCAAGTTTCTTCGTATTTAAAGACACCTCCCCAAATTCCAGGCCCTGAAAAATAACCTGAAATTTCTCCTTTGATTCCTTTAATCAAATTAAAAGTATGTTGTTGATAAATGCTATAGGTAAAAGCTTGGACATCAATGACAGCATCGTCTCCGTAGTCTGCTTGGTTATTGATGTGGGAGGCGCCAATATTCATGTAAGCACTCCACCATTCAGTGACTTGAAGAGGTAAACTAGCACTAAAACTAATAACCGTTTTTTTGGCGATATTATCCCATGAAATGAAATTATCTCGAGGGTCTTCCCCTTTAGAGGGTGCAATTAATCGAGTAATTTGATTGTCCGTTTTACTATACCCTAATTTGAAATTAAAACGATAAGCATAAGTATAACCTAACTCGATATTATTGACAATCTCTGGAGTCAAAAAAGGATTTCCTTTCTGGAAAGAAATTTCACTCATTCTATTGTTGAAAGGATTTAAAACATTGTAATCAGGTCGATTAATCCTTCGACCATAATTTACTGACCAAGAATGATTACGCGATGCATTCCAAGTCAACCCTACACTTGGAAACCAACTCACATAATTGGAATCAACTGGCGGTTCTTGCAATTCAGGAAGAAAGGCGATCAAGTCGCCATGAATATCTGAGTGCTCTGCCCGAAGCCCTGCCGAAAAATTCCATTTTTTACCCAACGGGCGTGCAAAGCTGATATACCCTGCATTGACATTTTCATCGTAATTGAACCGATTGGATAAAGAGTCATCTCTTACTGCTGAGCCATTTACACCATCAAAAACTAAGAAGGTATTTCTGGTTCCGACATGACTTATTTTTGCACCAAGTCCCAATTTACCTCCCCATATTTCTTCCTCAAAATCTAATTTCCCTGTTATGATATCAATATCGGTAGGTGTATCATAACTGTTTATGACTTCCGTCATAAGATTCTCCTCATCGGCGTCAAAATATTGATTGGGTTGTATTCTTTCAGAACTGTTTTCATATCGACCATAATCTAAGTCAATATTCAAAGAGCGTCCTTTTCGATTATCGAAGCGATAATTCAAATTGACAGTACCTCGTTTTCTTTGAGTAAAGTTAGAATTTTCGGCAACTAAAATACTATCTATTTGAGTTTGGGTTGCCTCTTGTCCAATATTAATTCGAGTAAAATTTAGGTTTGTTCCATCTGTATTTCCAGCATCTATTAAAAAACCAAATGTTTGGTTTTTACTGATAAAAAAATCAGTCCCTAACCTCAAGTTTACCCCTTCATTCGTATTTTGATCATCATTAATTTCATCCAAAAATAATCCATTTTGAAAGTTTTGGAAATTCATGATATGAAAAGAATTATTATCATTATAACCAAGCGTCCCAAAAGTATTCATTTTCCGGTTTCGATAATTTCCACTTGCACTAAGATTGTAACGTGTTAATTGGCCCTGCGTAAAAGTCCCATTCAAAGAGGCGTTTGCACCCAAGTTTTTATCTTTTTTTAGCCGAATATCCACAATACCAGCATTACCCTCTGCCTCATATTTTGCCCCTGGATTGGTTATAATATCAATTCGATCAATTTGATCTGCTGTTAGGTTTTGTAAATAGGCAGTCAAATCAGCGCCTCCGAGCGGCAATCGTCTACCATCTACATAAACCATCACGCCCGATCTCCCCAAAACACTAATATTATCATTATTATCGACCGTAACACTTGGTGCCTTTCGCAATAATTCAATCGCATTGGCACCTACACTATTTATGGTTCCTTGAACATTAAAAATCGTCCGATCAGGTTTTACCTCGACCATAGCGCGAGTCGTTTTCACAACAACTTCTGACAACTCTACTGCCTGTGGTTCAAAAAACAAAATCCCTAAATCAAGTGTATTTCCATCACTTAATTGAAGATTTTTTTGAGTCAAATCAGACAAACCTACATAGGTCGCCGTAAGAAAATAGTTGCCTTCTTTTACTTTTTGAAAGTGGAAAACACCTGTTTCATCTGTGGTCTCAACCTTTGCCATGGTGCTATCAGTCGTGTTATAAAGCGCAATATTTGCAAAAATGATCGCATGACCATCGGCATCTTGTAATTGCCCTTTTAGGCTAGCAGATTGTGCCATTAATACGGTGGAGAATACACTTAAAAAAATTGTGTAAATAAGTTTCATACTTAGTCAGGATTTATTTGATTTCTTATTGTATATGAATAGACATTTCTTATGCCAAAAGGTAAACAGTTTTCTTAGAAAAAAGTTAAAGGCGGCAAAGGTAGGATTATACCTGTCTGAAAAAATTGAATTTCGACGAGTAGTACTATTTTGTGATGAATGACAATGAAACAATGAGATTGTCGAGATTATTTGGGAAGCTTGCTTGTTTTTATCATTATTACTTTGGAAGAAGCAAGTCAGTATTTTAGTTTATTGTAGGTTTTTGAATAAAAGTAGAGTCTAAAATATTTACGGTAGGATTAGTTAAAAATAGCGAAATACCCCCCATATTGTCCTTACAACTTACATCGATAAAATACCTACTCTTTATGATTCTGATTCATTTTCTCTATCTTTAAGGAAAGAACAATTTGAATTTTGTGAAAACGTTCAAGAAATCAAAAGTACATTTCGATAAACATTGTATCTTTCACACAAATTAAACCTTTCTAACTTCTTGAATGAGAAAACTACTGCTAATAATCTATTCTATTACGATTGCTACAATCTGTATTTCCCAAAATCTCACCGGAAAATGGTCAGGTATTTTATTTCAAGAAGGCAAAACAGATACTTTTTATTACCAACTTAATATTGATCAAAAAGAAGCCAAAATTTCAGGCTTTTCTTTTTCAAAAAACAAAGATGGCGCTGTGGCTGCCAAGTTTGAAATTGTAGGAACCCAAAAAGAAGAAAAAATTACCCTACAAGAAATCAACCAAGTAGAACCTATTGGAGCAGAATGGTGCCTTAAACATATTCGATTGACTTTAAACAATGGTGTATTAGAAGGCAATTGGGAGGCAGAAGGATGTATTCCGGGAACCATGAGGCTGACGAATTCCAATTTTTCAAATCTCGAAAACCCGCCTACTCCGCTAGGAAAATGGACAGGTTCTATTTCTCAAACTGACCGTGACTATGGTTTTTTTTATGAAATTGAGCTATTTCCAAATGGCACAGGCAAGTCTTATATTGTGTCGGAAGGTAATGGTGGCAGTGCCCATCATGCTTTAAATTGGAAACGTTCCGCTGACATCCTAACTTTTGAAGAAACGGATATTACAGAGAAGACTTCGGATGAGTGGCGATGGTGCATGAAATCAGCCAAATTAACCATATTACAAAATCAAAATCGCAAAGAATTAGTCGGAGATTGGTGGGGCTATATTGAAGGTTATGACCAAGAATCAGGCCCTTGTGCACCTGGACAATTGTACCTTGAGCAACCAATTATCAAACGAGAGGAAAAAATAGAAATTCCTAAATTTCATGAGTATGTGGAGGATCAAAGCCGCCCCGTTAATGTTGGTAGAGTATTAGAAGTGAAAAGTCAGAATATTCAAATCAAAGTTTGGGACAATGGAATTGTGGATGGGGATGTACTTTCATTATTTTTGAATGGAAAAAAATTATTGGAAAATCACCGTGTTTCGAAAAGGAAATACGCTATGAATATAAAACTGGAAAAAAAGACCAATTATTTAATATTACATGCCGAAGATTTGGGCGATATTACACCCAATACCGTCGCCGTTTCAGTTGATGATGGGGTAAAAGAACAAAGAATTATTTTGAGTTCTAACCTTCGAGAAAGTGGCGCGGTTATGATTCGGCAATTTCAGATAGACTAATAACCACTCAGTAATCAAATATCAAAACAGGACATCATGCTTCAGATTATTATCGGGATTATTTTCATCTACCTTTTATTAAGTCTTTTTGCGACAACTATCAATGAATTATTAGCCTCTTGGCGAAACTGGAGAGGTTATTATTTGGATGAAGGTCTCAGAAAATTATTGGAACACTCTAATGACGACCAACCTTATAAAGAGTTCGTTTCCAATCCTTTATACCAACAACTGGGAAAACATAAATTATTCATGAGAGTCTCTCGAGCTCCTTCCTATTTAAAAAATTCTACCTTCTCATCCATCCTTTTCACTGTTTTGAGGGAGAAGCACCGAAATTCACTGACTTTAGATGATTTCGTGAATGCCTTACCCGATGAGAGCCCACTTCGAAGTACCTTGGAAAATGTAGAAACAAAAGGAAACGAAGTAGCAAATACGATGAAAGCCTTTTTGGCAAAAGCAAAAACTAAAGAAGATGCAGTCAATAATTTAAATAGATACATTTCTAAATTGCCAGAAGGTAGCCCTTCCCGAACAGCTTTAGAAAAGCTGAAAGCTAGCGGGGATCATGTATTTGATGATATAGGCATCTTACAAAATGTATTAGCTGCCAAAAATATTGACGGTATCCTTAATGCCCTTCCAAAAGACGGAAAATTAGAAAGGATATTGAATCAATTGAAAGAAGAAGCGGATGATCGAGTGGAAGATTTTAAAGGTAAAGTAGACTTTTGGTTTGATGAAGTCATGAGTCGTTCAGCTGGTTGGTACAAGCGGCATTTGCAAATTGTCACTTTATTGATCGGTTTTGGTATCGCTGGTTTTTTAAATGCGGATACATTTAGAATTTACCATCACCTATCCACCAATACAGATGCGCGCCAACATGTCGCTGAATTAGCCGCTGATTTTGTAAAAAACAACGAAGAATTACCAGAAATAAATGGATTGAATGCCAAAAAAATTCAAGGCGAGCTTCATTCCATGCTTACCGAAGATGTAGGGAAGTTGAGAAACCCATTGGGTTTAGGTTGGGAATTCGAAACAATAAATGGTGTAACTATCGTCAAAGGGGATGATATAAATGATCCCGTGGGGTCATGGGCACTTCGTATTTTAGGTTGGTTGGTTACCGCATTAGCCATTTCAATGGGCGCTCCTTTTTGGTTCGACATTTTGAAACGCGTCGTCAATATCAAAGGTGCAGGAACTAATGCTAATGAAAAGACTCAAGTAGTCGTAAATACTCAAAGGGTTGTAACAAAGGAATAAATGTTATTTGTTTTCAGCCTTTCACAGAGCTTTAGCGCGGATTTCGAGAGGAAGAACATTGAGTTCTTCCTCTCGTTTTCTTTAATTTCCTACCACACCATCCATTTTTGAACAACTGAATGCGCGCCACTTTTTAACTGAATTAAATAAGTCCCCGCTTCATAATCGGCTCCTATTTCCAAATAGTGTGTACCAGCCATTTGCTTTTCACTTACTATTTTTTCGATAAATTGACCAGACACATGAAAGATATTAACCTCCATATCTGTAGCTTCCGATAATTCATAAACCAAAAGAGATTTTCCAAATGTTGGGTTCGGGTAAATCTTAGTATTAAAAATATTGGGTTCGACCTCAAAATCTGAAGTCATCAAATCATTATTTAAGGGAACCGTTGTATAAATTCGACATTCGCCAGCTTCCAAAGCGACTTTAACTCCAATATGTTGAACGAAAAGGCTATCGCCCGAAAAGAATTCATACCACATACCATCATGTGGAAAACCAGCCAGTTGCTCATCTGCAGTTACCCCAAAATTTCCAACAACCACGGCATTCATATCGTCATCCTCAAGGGCAATTCGTTTGTAGGAATTGGCTAAACTATAAGAAAAATTATCACCACGAAATACTTTATTTTGATTTCGTAAATGGATCAACGCACTTGTCACATCATAAAGTCTTTTGCGTGCCGGCTTTTGAAAATAGTCCCACAAAATAGGCTTATTACATACTCTACACGGATCATCAATAGAAATATCATAGCCTACCTCGCCAAATTGCCAAAGCATTTTTGGACCAGGCAAAGTATAAAAGAACGTAGAGGCTAATTCGACACGTTGAAGCGCTGTTTCAAGGTCTTTGGTATTATAAGAACCATTAGAGTTTCCCCATGTAATGTTTTTGTACATCATCCTTTCTTCGTCATGACTCTCCATATAAGTCACCAAATGTGGATCATTCCAGCCTCTTTCTTTATATATACCCCAATCGAAATTAGACCCTGCAATATACCCCATGGAAGCCTCCGCATAAGCATGAGTGGAGTTACCCCACAGCATCATTCCATAATCGGATAATTGTTTCTCCTCCGTATTATTCGCCCAGTGCTCCAAGATTACATAAGCATTTGGTTTCATATCCCAGATCACATCCGCCATTCTTTTTAAATTGTTAATTCGAAGCGCGTCAAAACCTACATCACCAACATTACTAAATCCTTTTGTGAAGTCAAATCGGAACCCATCTAAGTTATATTCATCTAGCCAATAGGTATTCACGCGATCTATAAAATTCTTAGTTGCTTGGCTAGTATGATCAAAATCATAACCCCAGCAAAAAGGCTCATGAGGACAAATATCATTTATCCAAGGATTATTGGCAGCCGGGCGATTATTGACTGAATCCCAATATAAATTGACTAGAGGACTTTGACCATAGGCGTGATTTAATACGATATCTAAAATCACCGCAATTCCTCTTTTATGGCATTCATCTATAAACATTTTGAAGTCTTCAGGCGTACCATAATATTTATCTAATGCCATATGATAAGATGGATTATAGCCCCAACTTTCATTATTTTCGAACTCACCCGGAGGCATTAATTCGATGGCATTGATCCCTAAATTTGCTAGATAATCAAGGGAATCAATAACGGTTTGATAATCATGTCGATGCACAAAATCACGAATCAATAATTCATAAATGACTAAGTCTTTTTGTTCAGGTGCCTGAAAATCAGTCACCTGCCAATCAAATGCTGGCTTTCCTGGGTGGATAAGCGTGGCATGTCCAGTCGTTTTACCGGAAGGATATGGATGAAGATTGGGATAGGTCACTGAAGGAATTGAATTATCATTTTGAGGATCCAAAATTAACTCGCTATGCGGATCAGCAACTTTGATTTCGTCATCGACCCAATACTGAAAAGCATATTGTTGATTTGGAGTCAGCCCTGTCAGTTCTAGCCACCAAGTAGTGCCGTCAAGGCTCCGATTCATATAGTAATCTTCAGAAGGTTCCCAATCATTAAAATCGCCCAAAACATATACGAACTCTTTATCAGGTGCATAAAAAACTAAGCTGACACTCGAATCGTCGATATAGTTCACCCCTAACCGTAATCCGGGAGATGGATCAGCCACATTGATCATTGGATTCCCGGTGTAATAAAAGGTATCTCTCACCACTTGATTTCCGTCGTCAGCAACCAATTCCACTAAATGTGTACCCATTTCCGTTACTTCCAAATCATAATTCATCGTTAAAACATTCGCCTCAGAGACCAGCAAATCACCATTGTTATAAAGAGATATTTGAGCATTATTACTCGCTCCAACCAATACAGGAATTGTTTCTCCTACAGTTCCAATAGGACTATTCAAAGGCCAAAAAAATTCCGCAACAAAATCCAAATCATCTGGAAAAACAGGATAAAAAATATCAGCATCGCCAATTGCTTTTCCATTGATTGACCCATCTCCATTTCTAAAGACAAATGCTAATTCTTCAATGGTCACCCCATTTGGCACGCCATAATAGGACGTCACGGATGGAGTGATCGTCCACGAATAAACATCAGGCTGACCGGTCACAGGTGTCATTTTCCAATTAGGATTCGAAACACCCCAAGAAGTTTGTACATACTTCCAATCACTAGGTGAAGAGCTCTGATTCGTAATCAATCCAGCATGTACGTACACATCACAATTACAGCCCGCTAATCCACCATTTCCTTCCTTCGCATTGAAATAGACCGTAACTTCATCTCCTGCTCTAGGATATGCTGGATCTGTCCATATGAGTTGAGCATTTGTTTGGAAACCAATTAGTGTAAAAAAAACAAAAAGACAAAAAGACTTCATCATATTGAATCAAATTATTTATTTATAACGTACTAAAAATCAATTTTTTATAAAAAAATAGGATCTTCACAGAAAGTGTAGCAAAGGTAAAAAGGTCAAATAGATTAAAGAAAGATTGAAACGAATTTGTCTTATGAACCTCAAAAAATACTTGAATCGAAGGCTGACCCGCTGCAATGCTTTACAAATAATTTTTCAGCTGTCTTCATCCATTTATCTAAGTCACCAAAACCACCAAAATTGAAAAACACCATCAAAAAATGATCTGTTTGTTCTGTTACCATCGTCCGGATCGAGTCACTCGTAGGACTTCCGAAGGCACCTTTCTCATCTCTCAAAATGGGTAAATTATGGATATTTAATTCCCCCCTTCCAATGGCTTCGTAAGGCTCGTTTTCTCTTCCTCTTCCCAAACTCATTTCACCCTCTATTTTGTCAAAATCGTATCCACCTATACTGTAGCCAGATTGGACGGAGATCAGATTCAAACAATCAACAACATTATTGACCTGATAGAGTCCTTTACCTTGCAGTATTCGCCTTGTCAATGCTTCGGCAGATGGACGGTATCGACCTGGTTTTTTTCCTAGGCTTCTATAAGCATCTCTTGTCGTTTTAATAGTGGGAAATTGACTCACTAATTCCAACGCTCTATTTGCGTTTATAACTTCAATATTTTCTGAAATTTGTTGTAATAAAACCTGGTTTGATGCCTCCACCTGAACCTTACCCCAGAGGAATCCCAAAATTAAATCTGGACAAGTTTCTTGAATTATTGTTTCTTTCTGTATCATTTTCATTATTAATTAAAGAATCAAATAAAACCACAAGTTATCAATTCTGAAATTGATATTTGGTTGCCTCTCTGTGCAACCCTTTCAACTTTTTTAATGCCTAAAAACCACAAGACCTAGCATATACTCCATCATTTTTCAAAACAAATCTAGATCAATTCCAAAAAAGAATTAATTATGAGTCATGCTGTCAAAAAAACTCCAGATCAAAGCCTATTTATCAGACAATCACCTATTTTTCAGAGCCTTACTTTTGATCAACAAGAATGGCTTCGAGAAAGAATGGAGTTTAGAAGAATCGAAGGTAAATCATTGATATACAGACCAAATGACCCCATTTCTGAACTTTACATTCTCATAAAAGGGAAAATAAAATCTGAAGTTATTCATCAAGATGGAAAAGTTTTTCTCAAAAGAATAGGTTTACCCGGCGATATTTTTGGGGAGCATGGACTCTACAAATTGGAAGAAAGAAATGAATTCGCATGGACACTTCAAGATGAAGTTCAATTGTATGTTATTCAATTAAAAGATTTACGAAGATTGATGATCGAAAATTTCGACTTTACACTGCAATTATTCAAGATCATCACCGAACAAATTCAACAAGCTGAAAAAAGAGTGGTCTCTTTCTCTGTTCAACATGCTAGGTGGCGAGTGATCAATTTTCTTCAAGAAATGGTGAAAACACAAGGTCAAAAAATAGGCTTCGAGTGGTTAATTCGGCATCAAATGACTCAGGAAGAAATTGGAGCCTATACTGGAACTGGAAGGCAAGCAGTAACTGAAACTTTCTCCAAATTTAAAGCAGAAAATATTATTCATTATTCAAGAGGTCGAATATTAATCCGGGATTTAGCTAGGTTAAAGTAATTTAAAAATGCATCGAGTATATTAGGCTCTTCGGCAAAACTCAAAACCAACATGTTGTCGATAAATTTTTCTTTTCAGACGGCTGCTTTCGCCGCAAAAAATTCTTTTTTGCAGGCGAATGAGGTAAAAATTGCAAGCAATTTTTACCTCATTCGCCTGCTTGGTTTCCCCTTTGCTTTGGCAAAGATTTTTTCAGGCACAAGCCATGAAAACATAGGCTCTTAAGGAACTCGGACAAAATAAATTGGTCAATTTATTTTGTCCGAGTTCCTTAAAATATTTTCTTCAAAACACGCTCTCTATAACTTGCTCCAATAGGCAACTTTTCCTTGCCAATAATGATTTGATTCCCCTCCAATGTGTCCACTTTTTCGATGGCGACAATGTAGGATTTATGAATTCGCAGAAACTGGCTAGATGGCAGGTCAATTTCTAAGCCTTTTAAAGATTGTAGAGATAAAATACGTCCATTAGGCGTATAATAAGCCACATATTCTCGCATACTTTGGATAAAAATAATATCCTTTAATCTCAAGCGATGAATCTTGTGTTCGGATTTAACTAAAATAAATTCTTTAGGTGTATTTACATTAATTAGACCTTCATTTATAGTTTGATTATCAGCTCTTTGCAAACGAATCCATTCACTTGCTTTATTGACCGCCTGCAGGAAACGCTCAAAACTAAAAGGCTTTAACAGATAATCCGTTACATCTAATGAATATCCCTCAACAGCATATTCGGAATAGGCGGTTGTAAAAATGACAGCAGGTTTAGCTTTTAGTGTTTTCAGAAATTGAATGCCTGTCAATTCTGGCATTTGTATATCCAAAAAGAGTAGATTAATCTCCTTATGTTGAAGCACTTCATTGGCTTCGATGGGGTCTTTACATTTTTGAATTAATTCCAATTGAGGAAGCCGACCGATATAATTTTCCAATAAGGTTCGAGCCAATTCTTCATCATCGACAACCAGACATTTTATCTTTTTCATATTATCTCAATATTTAAAGAAATATCAAACTGATTTTCCCCAAAATTCACGATTAATTCATGCTTCTCAGGATAGATCAATTCCAGTTGTCTACGAACATTTTTCAACCCAATCCCACCTATTTCATCCTTTGAAAACACCTTTTCTGGGATACTATTCTGTACCGAAAATTGAATCCTTTCATCGGTGGTTTTCAAATCAATTTTTATCCAACCATTTTCTAAGTCTTCAATTTTACTGTGCTTAAATGCATTCTCAATAAATGGTACAAAGAGCAGTGGCGCAATCATCAATCCTGGTCGGCTTTCATCTAAATTGACTGCTACATTCAATCCTCGACTATCTTTCAATTTATTGAGATCAATAAAGTCTCGAATGTACTTTATTTCTCTGTCTAAAGAAACTCTATCCGCTTTACAATCATACAACATATATCGAAGCATATCCGATAATTTCAATAAATTATCTGGTGCCAAATCAGATTTTATCACGACAAGGGTGTATATATTATTTAAAGAATTAAAAAGGAAGTGTGGATTGATTTGAGATTTTAGAAACTTCATTTCGGTAATTAATTTCTCATTTCTGAGTTCTATAGCTTCTTGTGCTTTTTGGTTCGCATAGCGTGTAATTACATAAAAAGTACTTCCGAATATCGAAATTAAGAAAGGAGTTAATCGTCCAATATAACGCATCACAGAAAAGCGATGTCTTAAACTATCTTTTGAACGAAAAGATTCTGAAGATTTACCCCCTCTAAAATCCAACGAATCTGCCCAAGGCATTGCATCCCAATGAATTAATTGAACCATCAGAAACGCCAATATGATGCAGACTAAAACATAAATGATTTTGATTTTCCTAAAGTATAATTTAGGGAATAATACTTCAAGATTTAAATAAATCAAAACCCCGATCCCTATAAAAGTAGACATACTCCTAGCAAACCAAATAGTAGAACGCTCAGGATTAAATCCACCCATCAAAAAATAAGGAACCAAGACCCAAAACCCTCCCCAAAAAAGGATTTGATAAATGGTGTTTTTTTGAATAATTGAATTCATGGCATAAAGTTGCTTAAAAATTTAGAGCAAAAATAGTTTAGTCAATGAAAGGGGCGTTTTCCCCAATTTTTGAAGGAACTTTGCCAATGACCTTAATTTAAGTTTCCTTTCGTGTGCTATTTAAGTTATGTTCGCGACAGCACAAATCGAATAAAAAAAAATAAAATGAAAAAAAGCTTATCTGAGATTGTAGAATTTCTAGCTGGAGATCATACGATTTTAAAAGAGGTTTTACATCCAAAAAATGACGCTATTGACTTGCCCTATAGCCTGGCTTATGCAAAAATTGAAATTGGCAAAAAATCATTACCTCACCGGCTCACCAAAAGCTCAGAGTTATATTATTTTTTAGAAGGAGAAGGCACTATTTCTATCGATGGTCAATCTCAGAAAATCAAAAAATCAGACATTGTATTAGTCCCAAAAAATGCAGAACAAGCCGTTGAAAATTTGGGGAATTGTGATTTAGAATTTTTGTGTATTGTTTCTCCACCTTGGAATGAACTGGAAGAAGAAATTGAAAATTAAGGTTCAAAATTCCTCAAGAAGGTAATTTCCTTTTAGACTAAACATTAATGCCTATTTTTGCGCCCTTTTTGAGCAAAACACATTTGATGAAAATTCTTCAACTCACAAAACAATTTCCCTATCCGACCAAAGATGGTTATACAGTCGCTGTGACTTGTTTGGCTAAGGCTTTGAACCAATTGGATTGTGAGGTGACTCTGCTTGCGATGAATACGACCAAACACTGGTTTGACCTTTCAAAATTACCCACCGACTTTAACCATTATCATAAAATTCATACGGTTAAAATTGATAATCGAATAACGCCTTTGGGTGCATTCTTGAACCTTTTTTCAGAGACCTCTTTTATCCTTTCAAGGTTTATCACAGAAGATTTTTCAAAAAAATTAAAGGTCGTTTTACAATCAACAAACTTTGATATTGTTCAGCTAGAATCTATTCAATTAGCCCCTTATATTCCTATCATTAGACAATTTTCGAAGGCTAAAATATCCATGCGTGCGCACAATGTAGAGTTTGAAATATGGGAACGACAACTCGAGCAAACGCAATCTTTACTAAAAAGACTTTACCTAAAATCTCAAATAACATCCTTCAAGAAATTTGAAATTGAGAGCCTTGAAAAGTTAGATATCTTAGCGGCAATAACAACGAAAGATTTAGATAATTTCAGAAAATTAGGATTCAAAAACGAAGGTATTGCTATTCCAGTTGGCATTGACTCTGAGGAATATAAAACGGCATTCAAATCTTTCTCTAGCAGGCCTTCTTTTGGGTTTATTGGGTCTATGGATTGGATGCCTAATCAGATTGGTATAGAATGGTTTTTGGATAAAGCGTGGCCAATATTTACTCAAAAATACCCACAGGCGAGATTTGAAATTGCGGGTCGGAATGTTCCGCCTAATATAGCCAGATTATTTTCAGAAAGTGTAAACGTCTTAGGAGAAGTTGAAAGCGCAAAAGACTTTATGGATGGTCATTCGGTCATGATTGCTCCTTTATTTTCAGGTAGTGGTATTCGAGTGAAAATATTAGAAGGGATGGCTTTGGGTCGGGTAATTATTTCTACATCTATTGGTATGGAAGGCATTGACGCTCAACATCGAAAAGAAATCTTAGTTGCCAATACACCGGAGGAATATTTAAGAGAAATGACTTTTTGTATGGAAAACCCTGAAATCCTTTTAGAAATCGGGAAAAATGCTCGGCTTTTCATACAAAATCATTTCGACAATTTGAATATTGGGCAACAATTGAAACAAGTTTATGAAAAAACTAGAGCGAAATAAATGATCTTTTTGGGGCAAATTATTTTTTGGATTAGCATCTTTGGATTAGTACACACTTATGTACTTTATCCATTGCTTATCAATTGGTTATCCAAAAACAAAAAGCCAAATCAAGTATTTTATGAGTCAGAAAACCTTCCAATGGTTTCGGTTTTAATGTCACTTTATAATGAAGAGAATATGATTGCCGAAAAGATGGAAAGTTTGTTTCAATTGGATTATCCAGCTGAAAAAATTCAGTTCTATATTGGCTCAGACTGCTCGGATGATCAAACCAATACCATCGTTGATAAACTCACAAAAGAGTATTCCAATTTTCACTTTTATGCCTTTAAAGACAGACGTGGCAAACCGAGTGTCATTAATGATTTGAAAGAAGCTGCTTATTCACATTGGAAAGCTGAAAAGAACCATATAATTATCGTAACCGATGCGAGTGTTCTATTGAAAAAAGAGGTCATTCAAAAATTGGTTCGGCATTTTAAAAATGAGAAAATTGACTTAGTGGATGCCCATATGGTTCATTTTGGGATGAGTGAAAAAGGTATTTCGGAAGCCGAAAACCAGTACATTTCTTCTGAGGTAAATTTGAAATATGGCGAAAGCCTGATTTGGAAGAAAATGATCGGTCCTTTTGGAGGTTGTTATGCGGTTCGATCGACGCATTTTTCAAAGGTTCCTCCCAATCGGTTAGTAGACGATTTTTATATTGCCATGAAGGTTTTTGAAAAAGGAGGTGGAGCGATTAATGATTTGGAAGCAATCTGTGAAGAACCTGTCTCACATGATATTTGGGTAGAATATAAAAGAAAAGCACGCATTTCAGCTGGTAATTTCCAAAATATGTTCACCTTTTGGAAGCTTTGGTTTCCTCCTTTTAAACTAATGAATTTTGCTTTCTTTTCTCATAAGATCCTCCGTTGGCTGGGTCCATTTTTACTTATTTTATCATTTCTTAGCTGTACCTTTTTAGCAATTCATGACAACCTATTTTTTAAATGGGTGTTTGGATTTCAATTGTTTTTCTTTTTAGGGTTTCCTATTTTCGACGCATTATTTAAGGTATTAAATATCAATAATTTAGCATCTCGAAAAGTAACTTACTTTCTATTAATGAATGTCGCCTTATTTAAAGGATTTTTCAGATACTTAAATGGAATTGAAAGCGGGACTTGGTCACCCACTAAAAGAGAAAAGACATCGAATAAATCTAAGAATGAATAAATCTAAATATTAGATTCAAATAATTTCATTGCCTAAATAATCGTATTTCTTTACCAATTCATGTTTTCTATAATACCTTTGCAAAAAATTCAATAATTATGATCGATATAACCAACAATTTAATCCAAAACGATCTTGAATTAAATACCATTGAAGCAGCTATTGCAGACATTAAAGCTGGAAAAGTAATCATTGTCGTTGATGATGAAGACCGCGAAAATGAAGGCGATTTCATCTGTGCGGCTGAGTGCATTACTCCCGAAATCATCAACTTTATGGCTACGCATGGTCGAGGACTCATTTGTGCGCCAATTGATGAAAGAAGGGCAGATGACTTGGGCTTAAAATTGATGGTTTCAGATAATACAGCCTTACATGAAACTGCCTTTACCGTTTCAATTGATTTAATCGGTAAAGGTTGTACTACTGGTATTTCGGCTTATGATCGAGCCACCTGTATCAAAGCAATGGTTGACCCTAATACAACCGCTGCTGACTTTGGTAAACCAGGTCATATTTTTCCTTTAAGAGCAAAAAGTGGAGGAGTTCTACGAAGAACAGGACATACAGAAGCCGCTATTGATTTGGCTAAGATGGCAGGCTTTGGGCCTGCTGGCGTCTTGGTAGAGATTTTAAATGAAGATGGCACTATGGCCAGACTTCCTCAACTTGTCGGAATTGCAAAAAAGCACGATTTGAAAATTATTTCGATTAAAGATTTAGTCGCTTATCGAATGTTGACTGAACGATTAATCAAAAGAGAAACTTCATTAAAAGTAAATACCCCATATGGTGAATTTGACGTAACTGCTTATTCTCAGGTCAATACGCAACAAGTTCATCTTGCCGTAACAAAAGGAACTTGGAAAAGAGACGAACCAGTTTTAGTAAGGGTGCATTCCTCATCCGAAGGTGATTATATGTTGGGTATGTTATTTGGTGGATATGGAACCAAGATTGAAAAATCATTAGAATTACTTAGTAAGGAAGGAAAAGGGGCACTGGTTTTTATGCAGAACATGAGTGACAGTAGTACGATTTTATCCAAATTAGAGCAATTAAAAAATTCAAACGACACTTCTTATAAATCTTCTACTTTCGAAACACCCAATCCAGCTTCAATGGAGCAAAGAGATTTTGGAACAGGCGCACAAATTTTGAGAGATATGGGCATTTCAAAAATCCGTTTGGTAACTAATAATCAAAAAAGAAGAATCGGAATGGTTGGTTTTGGCTTAGAGGTTGTCGAGATTGTCAATTGGTAATTCAAAAGTTCCTAACAATTAAAAAGGTGTCATTTACTTGATTGTAAATGACACCTTTTTTGATTCGAAAACCTACTCCTTTAAAATTTAGGACACAAAATCAAATCTTCTTGATACTCTCCTAGATAGGAAACTGAAAACTCTAAAGTCCTTTGTCCTAAATTAGTATTTGAAATATCGTCTAAATTAAAATCATAACTGATTCCAAAAAGAACACGATTGTATTCAAAACCCAATAATGCGACTATTTCACTCGCGCCAAAACTATCATCGTAGCTGCCAGCTAAACGAGCATAACCACCTAAATGCAAAGCCAAAGACTGGTAACTACTCAATGAAAATCTCAAATTAGAGCCAATATCTGCTTTAGTATGCGATCCTTGGCTTGAAAATACTGCTCTTGGCAATAAATCCACTCCATCGGCTACAGGTAAAGAAAAACCTAAAATTGCAGTGTATTTTGCAAATAACTCATTGTCTGGCAATAACTCATTGTCCTCAACATTCTGAAAAAAGCTGACGGATGGTGTCAAAAAATGATGTAAAGCAAACCCAGCAAAAACAGAAGTTCTGGATTTAATCACCCAAGCATAATTCAATCCAACCGAAAAATCTGCATAGGCAAATGAATTTTCAGGAAGGTCTTCTCCCGTTGGGTCGGTATAGCCTGTGGTTCCATTGAATTGATCCTCAAAAGTGAGCTTTTCGTAATTAATAGCTTTCTGCACGATTCCAGTTTGAAACCCTAGAGACAAATATTGATTTTTCCTCGGACTCAATGATTTATGAAAGGCGCCAGAAACGGAAATCTGCGTAGTCCCAAAATCGACTTCATCGAC
Organism: Bacteroidota bacterium; assembly: GCA_024743405.1. Lineage (GTDB taxonomy): Bacteria > Bacteroidota > Bacteroidia > Chitinophagales > Saprospiraceae > JANSWP01. The sequence goes on along the minus strand of JANSWP010000086.1, from coordinate 3,883 downwards.
TTGATCATTATAAAAAACAATTCCGACCGCTACGGCATCTTTATATTTCTTGGTTCGTCCACCCATTCCCCATTTCAAATCTAGAGCACCCGCAAACGTTTTATAAGGGTTTTCCAACGCACCTCTCCATTGATCTCTATAATTAGCCCCTACTCGAAATTTTCCGTCAAAAGCACCTGTCAATGCTGGATTCAAGGTCAAAGGTGCTGCATAAAATTGACTAAATAATCGATCTTGTGCATTGGTGATTTGAGTCAAAAATAAAAAACTAAATAAGAGTATTAAATTGCGCATAAAAATTGTAATTGGTGAATGGTGATAGAGGAATAGTTAAATCATCAATCTCATTCTAAAATCCTAAATCCCAAATGGACGGGCAAAGGTAGAACGATTTTTTAAACAAAACCAACGGCATTTTAACAATAATTATTACTTTTGAAATACTTGTTAATTCTTACCGTTTAGCGTTCCTTTTTTTTAAAAATCAAAGCGCTAAACAAAGAACCCAGAACTTATATCCATGTCATTTGCAATTTGCCATTTAAGCGTTGTTCCAGTTAGGAGTAATTCTACTGATAAAAGTGAACAGGTGACTCAACTCTTGTTTGGTGAAGTCATGGAGATTCTAGAGATGAGAGGCAAACGTTGGGCTAAAATTCGTTGCCAATGGGATAACTACATTGGATGGGTCGATGCCCAGCAAATCAAACCCATCACTCCAACAGAATTTAAAAATTATACTCAAAATTTTGCTTATTGCCTTGATTTGATGCAGCCAATAATGGGTAATGACCGGCTAATTCCTATCACGATTGGTGCACACCTTCCTGATTTCGATGGACTTAGGTTAAATCTTGGCGAATTTTCATTTACATTCTCTGGTCAAGCCGTTTTCCCGACAGATATTGAAGCTAACGTCGATATGATATTAAAGATCGCTCGAAAGTATTTATTCGCCCCGTTTCAATGGGGAGGGCGATCTCCATTAGGAATAGACGCTTCAGGGTTCACTCAAATGGTTTTCAAGATAGTCGGAATTAATCTTCATCGAGAAGCAAACCAACAAGTTTACCAAGGAGATGCCATCGATTTTGTTGAACAATCAAAACCTGGAGATCTTGCTTTTTTTGAGAACAGAAAAGGTCAAATTTCTCATGTCGGTATCATCACGGAAGAAAGCAAAATCATTCACGCTGCAGGCCAAGTTAGGATTGATAAAATTGACCACTACGGTATTTTCAATGAGGATACTCAAAAATATTCTCACAAATTGAGGATACTCAAACGCTTTTTGGAATTAAAGCCAATCGAACAGAATCAGAAAAAAGAAAATACCGAAGTGACAACCAATCAAGTAGAATTGTTTTAAATCACAACTCCCTTATCCAAATATTTCGATAACTCACCGGGTTTCCATGGTCTTGGAGCACAATAGCCCCCTTTTCATGCTTAATATTTTTTGGCATCCCTATGTATTCTGAAGTCCCTTGAATTTGGACATGATTTTGAATCAAAACACCATTATGTAGGACCGTCAAGTAACCTGGCGAAACTCGAATACCATCTTCATTAAAGACCGGCGCTTTGAAAATAATATCATAAGTCTGCCAAGCCATTTTTGGACGGCTTGCATTGACTAATGGAATGTACTGTTTGTATATAGCGCCACATTGCCCATTCGAATAAGTCTCGGAATCATGACTGCCCAAAACTTGAACTTCGTACTTTTCTTGAAGAAAAACACCACTATTTCCATTGTCTTGCCCCTCTCCCTCTACTTCATTTGGTATCCTAAACTCTAGATGTAACTGACAATCACCAAATTTCCTTTTTGAATAAATGTTCCCTTTCCCCTTTACTACGGTCATTGCCCCATCTTCCAGTTTCCAACCGATAGGTTCACCTCTAAAATGTTGCCAAGCATCCAAGTTTTTTCCGTCAAAAAGAACAGTTGCATCACTTGGAGCAGTATTAATATTTCCTGGATCTACTTTGCGAACAACAGGCTCCCAAACTTCAGTCATTTTTGGGTCTTTGATTTGAGAAAAAACACTGAGTGAAAAGCTAAGTACAAAAAAAATGGTAATGCAAAATTGTAATTTCATATCTATTTTATTGGTTTTAAAATTTGATCCTATAATATCTTTTTTATTAACCATGCGATAACACCCCTCTAGACTTCAACCACTTAAGTCCTTCTCTTTTGGTCAAATTTGCTAATTGTGGATTTTTTTTAATAAATGCTACTACCCTGTCAGGATTCACTTTAGAATAATCTCTCAATGCCCAACCTGCTCCTTTTTGAATAAAGAACTCCTTTGAATCCGCTCGTCGAAGAATCATTTCTTCCATCAATTCAAAATCTAACTCTATTTTATCAAAACGATGGCAAATGATAGCAGTCCTTTGTAGCCAAATATTATCTGATTCAATCCATTTTTCGCAATACAGTCGACGTTGTTCGGGGTACTTTTTAAAATGAATACCAATGAGCTTAGAAATCCAATCGACCGTATCCCACCATGATTTTGAAAGGACTAATTCTTCCAAAAAAACAACAAAATCGGAAGCTTCTTTTTTTACTCTCCTTTGCACCATTTCGGTTGCAACATAATGAACTTCTCTATATTCATCCTCATAACTCAATCGAACAAATTCTTTTAAGTCATCTCCGTCAAAGATACCTTCCGATTTAAACATTTCTTTTGCCACAGCTTGCCATCGCGGGGCTTTCAAACCATAAAATTCGAATTGATTGCGCATATACTTCATCTGCCCCTCTGCGGTTATTGGATCGCCTTGTTTCTCAAAAATGGATTTGAGCTTATTTAGGTATAATAAAGGAGTAAGTGACATATGGGTCAATTTTTGCCCAAAAATGAAAAAAAGATTTGAATATCCTTGACGATTCCTTAACACACTTTACCATGAAAGTTTGGTATTTTTGAAGATATTTTAAACAAGGAATCCTGAAAAACCCAACCGAAAAGGTTCAAAACTTGATAAAATATAGCTTGAAATTTGAACCTAAGGCTTCCAATTTGAACGAATAAAAATTATCCATGAATTATTTAAAATCAATCACGCTCTCGCTTTCTGTTATTCTATTATTTTCAAATTGTTTTGAACTTCGAGAAGAAGTTAACGTGAAAGAAGATGGAACTGGAGACTTAAAACTGATTATCAATTTAAGTGAGAGCAAAGAAAATGTCAAGAAATATTTGGGCTCTGGCGATGCAAGTGGTCTTGCAATACCAAGTCAAGATAATATTGATAAAATATTGAACCATATCAATGTAGTTGTCCAAGGTGTAAAAGGATTAAGTGAAGTAGAAACAAAAAGTAATTACAATGATTATGTTTTTACAGTTAGTGCTAATTTTGACAACATAGAGGCTGTTAATCAAGCTGTTACAAATGTTTCAAAGCAATTGAGTTATCTTTTTGTACCACCATTAGAATCTAAAAACTATAGCTATTCTGACAACCAGTTTGTTCGTCATTTTGATTATCCAATTTCTGCTGACGAATATAAAGATTTACCTTCTATGCAACGATACGTGATGGAATCCGCCCGTGCAGTGAGTATCTATCGTTTTGGTAAATCAATCCGTGAATATTCAAATACCAAAGCTACGCTTTCACCTAGCGGAAAGGCGATTATGTTGGAAGCCAAAATTGGAGAATTGGCGAGTGGTGCGGCTACTTTTGAAAATCAAATATCCTTTTAAGGGAGGAGGAAAAATATAACCTACCCATTTTACTTGCTATTTTTCCTTTATGCATCGTTAAAAATACTCGCGATACCTTTGGGTATGTCTGTGTTTTTTGCCTCGTCTAAAAAAAAAAATTAACTTCCTAAAATTTGGGTAGGTTATTTATT
>JANSWP010000036.1 GCA_024743405.1 Bacteroidota bacterium | reverse complement strand
GTCGGTCTGCGTCCGTGGCTGTGGTTGTGGTTGTGGTTCCGGTCCCGGTTGCGGTGGTGGTCGTGGTCGTGGCTGTGTCTGTTCAAAGTCTGTTAATTCTGATGTTCGGCTTGATTTCTTCTTTTTGCGTATCGTCATCTGTGTGCTTTTTTTGCGAATATCTCCTTTTTTTCAATTCGCTTCCTCGCACAGTTTAATGAACAGTCTCCTCGATTGGTTAAACGAAGTGAACCTATTACACCTGAAGCTTCATTACTTGCTAAAGCTGCGGCTTCTTGCATTATATTCTCTTCCGTAATATTTCCTGCTCGTCGTACTGTTTCTTTAAAATCTTCCAATACTAAGATGTCTTCGGCAGCCTCCTCTCTTAATATTTTCTCTAAGATGACTTCCTCCGCTTCTGGCTTAAATTCATTGACAAAGCTCAAATCTTCTTTGGGATAATATCCTAGCATAGGAAGGATCTGAGTAATTAGAATAATGACACCAATACCTGTCATAAATCCTGATACTACAGGATAAGGGATATAACGGATGTATTGACCCACTTTCATAAAACCTAAGGCTATTTGCATCAATCCTGCCAATAAAAATACCACTATAATAGAGGGCAAGGCTTTCTCTAAGTCCCCTTCATTAGCAGCAATAATTCCTGCGATGACTAACATACTTACGGCTGTCATAGGAGCGGTCGGACCTGAAATTTGTGTATTAGTACCACCAAAAAGTGCTGCAAAAAAACTAATAAAAATGGCTCCATAAAGCCCCGCTGCTGCACCAAGTCCAGATTGTAAACCAAAAGCTAAAGCCAATGGCAAGGCCACAATACCTGCTGTAATACCACCAAATAAATCACCTTTTATATTTGAGAAATCAAATCCAAATCTTTTTTTCATAGAAATATTATTTTTTAAAATTGGTTTTTGACAAGCTTATGTTTCTAAATTATATCGATTACCATTATAGTTTGCGTGTCTAAATGCATTTGTGACTTATTATTAAATATAATAAACTTAATCTCTAAAGGTGAGATTCTGGCGGAGGAGTTAATATTTCAGGGTTAAAATCTGAACGAGAATTGTAGGAATATTGGACGCTGACTGACAATAATTTAGTTTTAGAGTCCCCATGTTTTGCCAAAATGGGTGTTTTCTTGTCAGATTGTTCCTCTTCTTTTTCAGACTCTTTATCCTCAAAATCGCAAAGCTCTTTTATGTCTGAAAGATCATTCAACATCAATGCATAGGTCAGAATAGTATCCGTAAAAAACAGACCTAATGAAAATGCCATTAGGAGTATATTTATATATTTTCGATATCTATTCGTTTGATGCATTTGAGTGGAAATTCTAAATATGCTTTAAAGATACTTAATCTAATCAGAGCGCCACGTTAATCCTCTAAACTAAAGCATTTTAGGAGGGAGTAGGTTATATTTTTCCTCCTCCCTAAACTTCCTTGTACTAAATAAATTTATAGAACCTTAATGTTTGCTGGTTTCATTTTTGGTAATAATGGAGCATTTTTATCTCGATAAGGTCTCATTTCTTTTAAGATCGTATCTAATAAATGAATAGATTGTAAAATATAAGAACCTTTATTGAGCATCACGCAGTCTGCGCGTTGAGACATGACGGCATCTGTGATTTCTGCGCGTGAAGGAATACCTTTTTTAGCTAGATTTTCTAATACTTGTGTTGCCCAAATGTCTGAGATATTAGCGGACAAGCAAAGTGATAAAATTTCCTCTTGAATCCGCCCGATATTATTCCAACCAGATTCAATCGCTAAGTCTCCTCTTGCAATCATGACTCCGATAGGATATACTTGCATTGCTTCCAACAAGATCTCAATTAGATTATTGAACCCACTTTGAGTTTCGATTTTGAGAATGATGCCTATTTTATTTTTTGCGTTAAGTTGATCCAGCTCGTTGATTAAATCTCGAACATCTTGTCGATTATTGACAAATGAGAGATTCACCACATCTGCGTGTTTAACTACAAATTTTAAATCTTTTTTATCTTTTTTAGTCAACCCGCTAATCTGTAAATTACTGGATGGCAGATTGATACCTTTGTCTGCGCGCAATTTTCCTCCCTTAGATTTGGTATGAATAATATCAAAAATAAATTCATCTTCACTCGTTTGAGAAATATGTCCTTCTATTTGTCCATCATCTAAGAAAATAGGCTCTCCTATTTTTACCCCTTTAAAAATTTCAGGGGCGGTTGTGGAAATATGGGCATAAGAAAGCAATTTATTATCAGCGTTATATTGGGCAGGTTCCCCCAGAAGGTTAGCTTTATGTACCCTTAGCTTGTCCCCTTTGTGCAGAAGAATAGGTTGTTCAATGGGAGGTAACTCTCCGACTTTCATGAAATCAGAGGACTGATTTTTATGTGTATAAAGCGTCATTCCTATCTCTAAATAAGCCGTTTTAAAACAGTGCACTAAGCATCCATTTTTCGTTACTTTAATTACGCTAAATGATCTTTTTTTCCCTCTAGTATCTCTAAAATATAATTGTGAACCTTTTTCTAATTTTAATTTCGAATTCCAAATGATAGGTAAATGGAGGCTATTAAAATCGGGATGTGGGGTTTCGCTTAACCAAATCTCAGCGGGACGAATTATTTTACCTCTAATATCTTTTGTAGGTCGGAATTTTCGAATTTTTGGTCCAGGTGTTAAGTTTCCTGTACGAATTTTTGGACCACCCAAATCCATTGCTACCTGACATTTTCGCTTCAACTTAACAGAAGCTTTTCTTACATGACTGATCATCTTTTTCCATGTTTCTTCATTGTCATGGGCACAATTTATTCTTGCACAATTCATTCCATTGGCAATCATATCGTGTACTAATTGATAGTTTTGCGCAGCCTCTGTCGGTAGAGTAACCATGATACGTGTACGGCGTCCTTTTGAACGGTAGCCGAGTAGTGCTTTGGCATGTGTTTTATGTATTCTTTTACTTTTTTTGAATGTTAAGTCTGGTCGCTTCTTTTTAGGGGGCAGCTCCCCAATCAAACCACTTAAATAAGATTTGGTGGCTAATAAACTAGCCATCACATGACTTTCCGCTTTTGCTAAGCGAGAAAGCCCCATATCGCCTAATTTTTTTTGTAAATCTCGATTGTCTGTCATCCTCAATGCTCGATAATGAATTAGGTTTCGAGCACTTTGAGTGAAGTTTGGAGATACTCTAGAAAGTTGCTTATTATATTTTTTTTCAAATTTTCGAGCCCTGTTGATCAAGGCATCTAATTCTCCAATTATACTTCGTATATTTTTGTTTTTTAGATTTTTCATTTGTAAGGTTTAATCTTAGGATTCAAGGCCTTTATTAAACACTTTAAGGGTTGGTGTAGTTGTCATTTTTGACCTGTTTTGGGGCTTGATATAACTGAACTATTTTTTTGCCTCCAACATAGAATTAATTTTTAAGGTAACGATGATTCCAGACAAAAAGGCGGTAATGACATTAGCAAAAAGTAGGGGATTATCTTCAATAAAATGGCCATAAAAGGACCACAAAATGGTTCCTATGAATATCATAGAGAAAGTAGTAAGACTTAGGTCGTCTGTTTGTTTGGTTTTTATCGTTTTCAATGCTTGAGGTAGAAAAGCGCCAGTTGTTAAAATTGCAGCTACGATTCCAATTGTATTCATAGATTAATAAATTTAGAAGATTTGATTTCTAATTAGACTTTTTTCCAAAAGTATTATTGAGATAGAAGTTTTGGATTTTAACCTCAATGGAGAAACGCACGGAGCCTAATAGCCTTATTTATTTCCTGCCCCCTAAAGTAAAATCTAGAAACTATAATTCAAATTTAAAATTACATTCATACCCGTATCATCCGCAAAATACCGAAGGCGATTCAAATAGTCTCGATAAGTTGTATTCAAAAGGTTTTCGATACTCAATGATAACCGAATTTTAGAATGATTCAGCTGCAAATTGGTTCCTACGGTAACACCTAATAAAAAATAGGCATCGGGAGGGGCAAGAAAATCTTGTTCCTGCAAAATATCCTGTTGTTCAAAAACATATTTTGCGTTGATGGAAATTGAGTTTTGCGTTAATTTTTGGATGTCTTTAAAAGACCAGGTAAATGAGGTGAAAAGATTATTTGCGGGTATGTTTATTAGTGCTAGGTTATTTGTAAGGTCTTTTCCATTAACCGATGAATATTTAAATAACCATTTCAGGTTTTCTTTTGGTTCATAAGAAAGTAGGATATCTGTCCCAAAAAGTTGAGCATTGGTTTGTTCATAAAGAAAAACGGGGAAAGCTCCCCGAATAGTCAAACGGAATTCATTTTGAGGCTGTAAGTATATATAATCTTGGATGTTTTGATAATACACTAAAGCTTGAATGAATAATTTTTTTTGAAAATACCAATCTGCAGAAGCCATCACTTTAATTGACTTTTCGGAATTCAACGTTCGATTTCCTTCCTCGATTCCACTTACTCCTTGATGAAGTCCAGAACTATATAGTTCATTGACTTCAGGAGCACGAAGCATGTATCCTGCATTCAAATTGGTCTTCAATCCTTCAGAAAATGTATATTTTATGCCAGTCGAAAAGGAATAATTATGAAAATTATGTGTAAACCGTTCAATTATTCTTGGAAGGGAATTTGAAATCGTAGCAACCTTCCATTTTTTGAAATCATACCGACCGCCTAATTCATAAAATAGATTTCCCATTTCTTTTTGGAAGATAAAATAGGCTGAACTGGTTCGTCCGTCATAATTTGGAATTAATGGCAAAATACCTGTTTCAGGATTATTGGTATTATCCACCAAATTGAATTGAAGACCTGTTTTTACCAAACCTCCATTTTCCAACTCTTGATTATAAGCCAGTTCTAAGAAGTTTGAGTATTGCTCTAAACTCAATGCTGGTATATCACTTCTATTACCTCGTCTAATATCAAATTCTTGGCGATTATTCAGTTGACCACCATATTTGAATTTTAAAATTCGATGATCATCAAAGAAATATTTGGATTCGAGTTTGACTAAATGATGATGAACTTTTTGGCGTGGGGCATTGATTTCATATGAAAAATTGGATTCTGTAAAAAATGGTTCTTCTTTTCCAATGGCATCAGATAAATCGGTCAAATTGCCAATATGCGAACCCCTCAATACTCCAATTTGAGTATTAAAAGAGCTAAAGTATAAGCTGTTATGCCAATAGTCACTGATCTTCTTTTCCAATTGAATGGCAATATTTCCTTCTTTTTTACCGGTATTTGTCAAAAAATAATCTGGGGATTTTGAGTCGCCTTGTACTTTCAATGTTCCACTAACTCTCCATGCTGCCCATCGTCCATTTTTTTCCAATTGAGTATTTAAGGTATTACCCAGGCCATTAGAATGAAAAGAATAGTTAACGCTTCCATGCAAATGTGGATCTTGTCGAATTTTGTCAGTTTCGACTAAAACGACACTGCCAAGTGAATTACTTCCATATGCCAATGCACTAGCTCCTTTGATCACTGAGAGGTGATTAGCAATAAACGGGTCAATTTCGGGAGCATGGTCATTCCCCCATTGCTGCCCAGACTGTTGTATGCCATTATTGAGAATAGCTACTCGATTGCCATATAGACCATGAATGACTGGTTTCGAAATACCAGAACCATTTTTCAAAGAGCTTACACCTACTATACTTTCTAAAATATCTGAGAGGTTCTTATGACTATTTTGTTCAATGTTTTCACGACTGACAGTACTACTAATTTGGGTAGAATTATCGTTCGATTTTCCATGGATGACGACTTCATCCAACAATTCGGCATGATGGTTCAGGTAAATTTGGACAAAAGTATCTTTTGAAATAGAAATAAAATGACTGGTTGGCTCACATCCTATATGACTAATGTCCAAATGGTAATCGCCTTCGCACAATTGAATAAATTTAAAAAAACCAGTCGAATCTGATACTGCCCCTAAACCTTGTTCTTCTAAATACACATTAGAGTAGGGTAGTGGTATGTTTGTGCCTTTATCTAAGATTAGACCAGTGAGTTGAATTGCACAGTCTTGAGAAAGCCCCCAAATAGGAAGGAGAATGATAAGAAATAGAAGCCTTTTTATTTTATACATAATGAATGATGACCTGAACTTCGGTAGATTCTAAGTTTGGTTGTTTGAGAAAACTACCAGACTTAGAATCATACCTGAACTATCATTATTGTACGTTGATGTCAAATTGAACTTCGATATCTGTTTCACCACCTGCATTGGTTATATCTCCTTCTTTTACTCCACTTGCACTTTTATCTGGTTGATGTCGTAAAATCACTGTCAAAGTACCAGAAGCTGCATCTGTTGTAGTAATTGAGTTTGTCAAACCAACAGGATTTCCATTGGGGTCAGTATCTGAATAGGTGACAGATAAACCATTAACTGTAGAGTTAAAAAAGAATTGATGTTCTAAATCTTCAGTTCGAATTTCCTCAGTAATATCTTCAACAGGCATTTCAGATTCATTCAGTAATTCAATGCTACCTTGGTAGATCGTATTAGTACTCAATATGCCTCCTGAAATAGTCGGTGCATTACCTCCGTCGCCATCCAAATCTTGAAAAGTTAAGACGACTACATCGCCTCCTGAAACTGGGGTTAAGGTATAATTTAATGTAGTAATGACTTCCTCTTCTACGGGGATAACAGGGTCGTCATCTCCACAAGAAGCTAATATGAAAAATGTTGGAATAAGAATAAAAAGGAATTTATATTTTGAAGTATTCATTTTTTAATATTTAAAAGTAAAGAAATGATACACTATATCGCCAAGACATGGTATATCTCGAAAAAAATTAGGAAGAAGAGCATAATTGAAAAATCACACTCTACTTTTAAATTCTTGTAAATCAAATTTGATAAGTTATTTCGAGATTGTTTTTTATCAAGTTATGCGAATAACGCAATCATAGCCTTAGTAGCCATAGGGAGCATTGTCAACGTAGCCAGTTGACAAAACAAACCGAAATAACAGTTTAATATTTGTATCCGAGAACTTAAAAGTAAAGTGTGATTTTGTTTGCCTAGTTCTGCCAATAAACTGGAAGGGTAGTTACTTTATTTACCCTGTCGATTTTACCTGGGTATTCATTTTTATTGAAAAAATCACCTTCCTAATTCATTGATACGCTCTTAGGAGTGGGGCAATAAAATATACATCTTTATTACTTGCCTTTTTTCCCTTTAGCATCTTTAAGAAATGAGTCCGTAGTGTCACTATGCACTAATTTTTTAAAAAATCTAAAAGAAAAAAATACAGCGTCAATTTTGTATATTTTATTATCCTCCCATTCCTTATTCTCAAGTTTCTAATCTAGTTAGTCATGATTTGCATGATGGTTTAGTGATGACAAAAAACCAAAGTAAATCATAAAGAAAATTGAAAAATAATTGTGGACTTAGGTTGATGAATGAGGTGGTCCTCTTGAATTAGGGGAGAGAAAATAATTTCTAGAAATTATTTTCTTCCAGTAAAAAGAATGAGTTAATAGAGTTTGTGGACAAGGAACCCATAAAGGAACAAGGTTAGGCTCTTTGGTTGGAGAAAAGTTGAAATTACAGACAATACAATCTGTAAAATTATATTCTAGATCATGGATATGTTGATCTGATCCGGTGGCTTCACAGTCAATACCTCCTTCATGATTATGACCAATTAGGTGATGGACTTCCCTTAAAATGAATGCATTTATGAGAAGCAACGCAAGAGTTACAGAAGAAAGAAGTCGATATGTATTGAAATCTTTAATATGGAATCGGCTTTTTTTCGCTTTATCTAATTAATCCAATATCCGTAACTTGGGTTAATTAGAAACAATCTTTAGGTAAAAGCTTAAATCATTAAATTGTTCAATTAATTGGTGATGATTCAGTGATTAATTCTTTACACCCCTATTAAAATTATTGGAGTGTAACTCTTAAGTAACACCTTAGTTTGGTCTAAAATTATGCAAATATACAAGAAAGGGCTATCTATTTCAAAAAAGTTAACAATGCACTACCAAAAAATGATGTGACTGTCATAAACGCCATTAAAATAGTATTTTTTATACTGCTTTGGATAGTTTGATATTCTTCAAGGCAGTTTTTGTTTGGCTTGTTTCAGTTTGATAATAAATCTAATTATGAGTGTAAAAACAATGATTTCAATGATTATGGAGATTATTGCAATAATATTTTCACCCGCAAATGCTACCATGAACGGAATATAAACAGGAATCCCGAATGCAAAATCAATAATATTTAGAATGATATTATCTGAGAGTGGAGATCTTAAATAAAACGTATGGATAAAACTATACGTTATTATCAAAATGGAAATGATCAATGCTTTTATAGTTACTTTTTTGATTAGACTTTATTTTTTTGATTAAGAATTCGATATATCCTGATTCTGTTAAAGCGTTGAAGTAAAAAGGGATATATATTGATGATTAAGACAAACCATAAAATGAAAATAGTTACAGGATCGTCCACACCTTTTACTAAACCAATGGAGGGCAAAATTATTCCGATTAAATGCATGATTTCATTATATCGTGTTTTTCGCTCGTATTTTTGGATGCCTTCTTTATCTTTTTGCCACAAATAGTAATTGTTTGGTTTTGAGGACTTCTGTCCAGTAAACCTGCCTAACTTAACGATCACTTTTTTGAAAATTAAAACACCTAATATCTCATATATCTTCCCTGTTCCTTCCCATTTTTTTGGTCGAAAATAGATTTCAAATAAGCTGTTCATCAGTTGCTTAAATTTTCTAAAAGAAATATTTCTGAAACAAATTGCCAGTCGAAAGAATTAGACTGATTAGCACTGTGGCGATGATGATCTTGATCTAATAAATAATTATCGGGTTTTGTCAGTTTTCTAGTTTTTGAATAGACTGTTTCAAAATTAAATCTAATCTCTGAAAATTTGAGTACAAGGTGCTCCAAATTTTTCTTTGCCTCTTCCTCGTTAATTGTTTCAGGTTGTTGATCATATTTTTCCAATTCCAATAATATTTGACAGGAAAATTTCACCAATTCATTCACTTGTTCATATACTTCAAGCGTATATTGATTTCTGCTAGCAGCCTTTTTTGCTTTATTGATTTCAGCAGAAATTGTATTACAGATTTGGAGCATATTTTTAGCTTCTACTAAACGCTCAGCATACTTTTCAGACCATTTACCCCTGTTTTTCGGATTCGGGATTTCGATTACTCCCACTCCACTATTTTTTATGAGATTGTTTCTATTTGCTCCTTTTTCTACCAAAGCATTTTTCCAAAAGCTGACTGGTTTTTCTAACTGATCAATGAAATCCAAACTATCTGAATTTGCAAAACCAAATGCCCTTTGCATATGCATTGATTTAAATTCCTCTGTAGTTGTCTCTTTTCCTGCCCAGGTGTACTCTGCAAATGCCATAATTCCCCGTATATATAATTCGAAATGTGGAGAATCATCATCCCATAAAGTCAATAACAAACCATCTAATCCTTTTTCAATTGAAGAAAGCGCAAATGACTTTATATTCTCAATATTACTTTTCCTTTGGGGCATTAATAACCACCTCGTTTGACCAGCGGTGGCTCCCATAACCTTGAATCCATTTGAGGTAAACCAATCCATCGCTTTCAAGTTTCCGTATGTTTCAGGAGCATGATAATTCCATCGCATATAGATACAGTTCTTTGGGAATTGGTCAATAAATTGAAGCAAGTTTGATTCGTTTTTTTTCCATATGTTATCTACTTCTTCTTTAGTGATTTTTGTGTCAAACATAGGGCTATAAACCTTCGCATATTTGAGTGGCATATCATCCCAAAATATGGGGATTCTGCCTTCTTTTTCGGCAAAGGCACATACTTTATTAAGCCAAATTAATTGCAATTCTAAAGATGATTTTCCACTTTCGCGCCCGGTAGTATGCACTTCATCACCTCCAATATGTAAATATTTTCCATGTGGTGTCGCAGCTATCGCATCCATGTATAAATCAAATTGCACCTTATAGGTTTCCGCGTTTAATGGATCAAAAGCCCAATCACTCTTTGGGTCATCCCTTAATTTTTTATATTCATCATGTTTCAATATAAAAGAAGCATGTCCTAACCCTTGCACCAATGGGCTGATTTCAATATTTCGTTCTTTAGCATAATTACTTAGTTTTTTCCATTCCTCAATACTCAATGCATCTTCAGAACCAATTTTTGGCTGTCGTTCATATTTGATTTTATCTTCTACCTCCAGAATGATGGCATTTACCTTGTATTTTGCCAATCTATCCATTAATTGATAATAATAATCAAGTTTCTCTAAATGGTGTTTGATATCAATGTGAATAGCTCTAAATGAAAGCGAAGGGAAATCTTTTATTTTACATATCGGTAAATTGACATTTTGTTCTTTCGCATCTTCCATTAATTGCACTAATGTCATAAATCCATAGAGCAAACCTGCTTTATCTTTCCCCGTTATTGAAATTTGATTTTCTGCTATTTCTAATAAATAACCTTCTTGTTTAATGTCTAAGGATTCGTCTACTTTGAAAACAACCTGAGCTTTGGAAGATGTTTCCGCTCTTTGAATATCGTTCAATAAGTTTCCATGTACAGGAAGATTAGCTTCCTCATCCGTAAAATAGTTTTTTACATCGTTGTGTTTTATTCCACTTATGCCAGTTATCTCAAATTGTTGAGGAGCAGGCAATACTTCAAAGTTTCCTAATTTTTTTTCAGACGTAGAACAAGAAATTAAAAATAGAATACCTAATAAGGTGAACAAGCCAGAACTGTTTTTCGATATCATTTTTCTTATGTATAAGTAGGGAATTATTTTCAAGGTGAACGCTAAAAGTCCCGATAAGGAGCATCCAGATATTGATTCGCATTTTCTTCCGAAAATTTGGCAGATTCACTATCCCAATGTAAAGTTTGATTAGGAAAACGACCTGCAATTACCCCTAAAAGTATTGTTTCAGTAAGCCTTGCCGAATAAGAAAATGGCGCACTACATTTACTTTTTCCCAAACAAGCATCAACGAACTGGTGATAATGTTTCACACCTTCTTTTTCATAGTCTCTTACAGGTTCTCCCATTTTAAATTTTGATACATCAATGTCTTCGTATTTTCCATCCACAATTAATCTCGGTAATTGCATAAAGTGAGGTAAAAGTAACCTTCCTTTTTCACCCATAAACATAGCACCTTGGTCAGGCAATTTTTCATTATTGGGCAATTCTAAATCTTTATGCAGTTCAGGTGCTCCGTTGCCATCGTACCAAACCCATTTTAGAGTATCTGTGGTGTACTTCGTTCCCGGAAATTCATAAGTAACAATATTATGCTCAGGAAATCCGAATCCATTTGGTTCTCTGCAATTATTGGTAATGGTTTTTGGAACATCTAAAGCCAATGCATTATATGGTGTATCAAAAATGTGTACCCCCATATCTCCCAAAGTCCCACAGCCATAGTCGACTAATTTTCTCCAATTACCAGGATGATAGATACCTCCTTTATAAGGTCTTTTTGCGGAGGTTCCCAACCAAAGATTCCAATCTAAATTGGAAGGAATTGGATCACTGCCTTCAGGAACTGGTCCATCGTATCCCCAATTTTTTGGAGACCAAGCTCTCACGCAATTGACTTTTCCGATTATTCCATCCTGAATTAATAAAGTCGCCAACTTATAATCATAAAAAGAATGTACCTGAATGCCCATTTGGGTCACTAGTTTTTTATCCTTTGCCAATTTTCTCATTGACCTTGCTTCAGAAACATGGTGGGTTAAGGGTTTTTGGCAATAAACAGGCTTGTCCATTTTCATTGCCATCATTGAAGCGGGGGCATGGGTGTGGTCAGGTGTGGAGACAATCACCGCATCAATTGAATTTCCAATCTCGTTGAGCATCTTTCTATAATCGGCAAACACTTTTGCGTTGGGATGTAACTTTTTGGCAGCGTCTAATGCATTAGCGTCTACATCGCATAAGGCTGTTACATCTACCAAATTGTGAGAAGATATAGCTTTTAGATCTGCGGCGCCCATACCACCAACACCGATGTGGGCGGTTCTTAAACGTCCATTTTTACCCAGTTTAGAAACTGCACAAGATGGTAAGATAGCGATGGAAGATAAGGCTGCGGTATTTTTAAGGAAATCTCTTCTTTTCATGGTTGTAAGTTGATATTTATTTTAGTAATCTCGTTTTGAGTAGTATATAGATGCAGAATGTAATGTACTCTTTTTTTGATTCCTAAGAGTTTAGACATGATGGATTTTTTACAGAAATGAATAGCGAATAATAGTGCCTCTTTTTTTTAACCAAAAATCCCGAATTTTCAAGAATTGAAAATTCGGGATGAAGAGTATTTTTATCTAAACCTTTATCTCAATTTACTCTACAATAATTCTTTGACCTAAAACCTCGTCATCAATCATTAATTTCATGAAATAGACTCCACTTCCAAACTCCGAAACATCAAAAATAAATGCTTGATCTTGAGTAGTAACTGTTGGGTTTTCTAAAACTTCTCTGCCTAAAGCATCATAAATAGTAATTTTTACTAGGCTTGTGGCAGGTAATTTCATATTTACATTCAGAGCCTGTGATGTCGGATTGGGAAAGATAGAAATATATTCTTCCAATGTTGGATTCAGCGTAGCATTGATTATTTCGATGTTAAAGCATTCTGTTTGTTCACAACCATTTTCATCGGTAATGGTAACACAGTATTCGCCACCCATTAGGTCTGTAAGGTCTTCTTCATTCGAATAAAAATCACCGTTGAATGTCCATTCAAATGTATAGCCCATACCTGAACCACCTGAAGGAGTTATAGAGATAAGTCCATCTGAATTTTGCCCTGTTTCATTGATGATTTCGTCGAGGGCGATTTGAACTTCTGTTGGTTGTTCGATATTAACAGAGGTTGAGATTTCGCAATTATTTGAATCTAAAACAATGATTTCATACATCCCAGCGCTAAGTCCGCTAGCAGTTGAAGTAGTTTGCATATCTGGGTCATTCCATTGATAAGAATAGGGTAGTGTTCCACCATTTGGAATAGCGATAGCAGTACCCGTTTCGTCACCAAAACAATCAGGCTCTGTTGTTTCAGAATCAATTGTAAGCTCCTCCGGTTCAGTGATTTCTACCATAGCTCCAATTTCACAGCCTGTTGCATCAATAATGGTTGGAGAATAGGTTCCCGCAGCTAATCCAGTGGCAGTTTGAGTGACTTGCAAGGCCGGATCATTCCATTGATATTCGAAAGGAGGAGTACCGCCGTCAATCATTAAAGTTGCTTCTCCCGTTGGGTCGCCAAAACAATTTACATTGATAATATCCATCTCGGCAGTCATATCTGTCATAACCGTAATGGTAAATGAACAAGTTGTTTCGTTACTCGAATCGTCGGTGGCGGAATAAGTCAAAACCGTCGTTCCACTTGGAAAAATTGAACCACTTGGCAAGCCTTCTAATTGTGTAATTGTTGCATTTCCGCATCCATCTTGGGCGGTTGGGACAGGATAATTGACTGGGAACAAACAGAAATTAGAGAAAATATCATCGGGGCAAGTTAAAACTGGAGCATTTTCATCTAAAATAGTCACAATGGCAGTTTCAGAAGCCGAATTCCCACTGACATCATTAGCCGTCAATGTTACGATGACTTGACCTAGATCAGTACAAGAAAATTCAGAAATATCCAATGTTAAATCACCCAATTCGCAATTATCATTTGAGCCATTATCAATCATCTCTGGAGTGATAGTCGCCATGCCATTTTCATCCAAAACGACAATAATATTTTGGGTCAAAGCAATCGGTGCTTCATTATCGTTTTCGCCCGTAATCTCTATGGTAATCGTTTCAGAACAATCATTTATGTCAGTAGCAGTCACTGAATACATAGCTGGAACCACATTTTCTATAAAGGACTCCATACTTCCATTTGACCATTCATAATTGAAATTGGGCGTCCCACCATTAGCTTCCACACTTGCTGCACCAGTCGCACTTCCAGCACAAGCTGCGTCTGTAATATTTAAAACAGAAATTTGAACAGGGTCAGGTTCAGTAATCGTAATAGTTTCGAGAACGACACAACCATTGTCATCGGTGGCGGTAACATTATAAGTTTGTGCTACCAAATTCGTGAGGGTTTCGCCTATTTCGCCATTTGACCATTCGAATAGGAAAGGGGCAGTCCCGCCCATCATTTCGATAGTTGCTTCACCATTATTTGCTTCAAAACAACTCACATTAGTCGTTTCAAAATTGGCAGAAATGCCTCCGCATAAAAATGGATTGACAGCATAACACCCTGTTGTGGTACATCCATTTTGATCAGTTATAGTTACACAATAATTACCAGGTTCGAGATCAGTTATGGTTTGTGAAGTTTCGCCATTTGACCATTCATAAGTATAATCAAAAGTGCCTCCATTTGGATTTGCGGTTGCAGTTCCATCATTCAATCCGAAACCTGATTCCGCAATGCCTTCCATTTCAACCTCCAAGACAGGGGGTTCAAGAATAGTGACTTCAGTGGTATTTTGGCATCCATTTTTGTCTGTAATGGTAACTTCATAAATGCCTGCTCCGAGCCCTGTTTCAGTTGCCGTATTTCCACCACTGGACCATTCAAATAAGTAATCAGGGGTTCCACCCGAACCAATAGCAGTTGCTTCAGCATTTTCATTTCCATTACAATCTATCGCTGTTTGATTATCAATGTTGACGGTTGGATTATTAGACTGTAAAACTTCAACTTCGGAGGTGGCTGTACAGCCATTATCTGTATCAGTAACTTGTAATGTATAGATTCCTACAGCATTGATTTCAGCGATTGAATCCATTGCCCCATTAATAATGTTTCCGTTAATAGTTGTCCAGTTATATTCAATATTATTTCCTTGGCTGGAGTTATTACCATTCAATTCCAATGTATCAGGATGACAAGGGATTTCGAGGTTTACACCGGCATTCGCGATTGGTAAATTGAAATTCTCAGAAACGGTTATAGTATCTGTTGAGATACAATTATTCAAAGTATCAGTGACTTCAATAACATAAGTTCCAGCGGTGTCTATCGAAGGCATGAGGGTATTTTCTCCATTCAAGATATTGCCTTCCAAGGCAGTCCAATTATAGGTATGATTTCCTTGACTAGAATTCTGTCCATCCAATTCAATTTCAGTGGTTAAACAATCGAAATCTTCGGCATTTCCAGCGTCAGCGGTTGGGATATTGGCATTTAAAGTGACTTCTACGGTATCCATACGAACGCAATCATTATTCACATTGGTGACGGAAAAAATGTAGGTTCCGGCAGCATCAACTTCGGCAATTAATGTATCTATTCCAGATAGGATATTTCCATCGGAAGTAGCCCATTCGTAGGAGAAATTATTTCCTTGACTAGAACTACTCGCGTCCAACTCAACTGCGGAATTATCACAATCTATTTCAGTCGGATCTCCTGCATCAGCAGTTGGTTCGATGGTATCGCCAGTAACTTCGATATTATCAGTTGAAGTGCATCCATTATCATTATTGGTGATAGTTAATTCGTAATTACCTGATTGATTAACCTCTGGTTCGAGGGTGTTTTGACCATTTAAAATATTGCCGTTTGAAGTTGTCCAATCGTAAGAAAAGTTGTTTCCGTTACTTGAATTAGTCGCATCAATCAAAATAGAAATCAACGAACAAGTGAGCATCTCAGGGTCTAGAATATCAATAGATGGCGCTTCAAAATCTCCCTCGATAGTCACTTCATCTGTCGCAGTACATCCATTGGAGTCATCCATAATGACCAAAGTGTATGTCCCAACCCCGTTTACATCTGGTGTTAAGGTGTTTTCGCCACTTAAAATAATACCATCATTGGTCGTCCAATTGGCGGTCAAATTGCCTTGTCCACCGGAGTTGGAGGCATCTAAGGAAATGAGCGAATTTGTACAATTTACTATTTCAGGCACTTCAATCTGGGGATTTGGTTGGGCTATGTTTTCATCGACGGTAACTTCCGCAGTATTTGTACATCCATTTATATCATTAGTCACGGTGATCGTATAGGTCCCCGCTTCATCAACTTCGGGCATTAAATCAAATTCACCACTCAGAATATTTCCATCCAAAGTGGTCCATTCATAAGAAAAATTATTGCCTTGACTTGAGCCTGAACCATCTAAAATGGAGGTGGTAAAATCACAATTAATATCATTATTAGAAAGTGCATCCGCATCTGGAATGTTGAGGTTTTCTTCTATTGTAACAGTAGCTTCGGCGGTACATCCGTTGTCAGAATTGGTGACTAATAAGTCATAAGTACCACCAGCATCAACGGTTGGGAAAAGAGAATTTCCCCCACTGACAATATTTCCATCACTTGTTGTCCATTGATAATTATATTCAGAGCCTTCGGAAGAGCCTGATCCATCAATTTCAATAGTTGGATTAAAACAATCTACAATTTCGGATACATCCGCAAAAGCCAGCGGAAAATCAGGGTCATCTATAACGGTAATCACTGCCAAATCTGAGCAAACTGCAAATCCATCATTATAAGTGACGGTTAAGGTATAGGTTCCTTCTTGGTCAACATAAGCTATTGGATCATTCATGCCTGACACAATATTTCCATCTCCAGTCTGCCAAAAATAAGTAATGTTAGGACCTGAGGTAGAACCACTTCCATCCAGGGCGAATCCTTGAGCGGGAATATTACAAGGCAAGAATTCAAGGACCGGCAAAACGGCATCTACAGAGACCAAATTCAGCGTTACGTTATCTGTCTCTGTGCATAATTCTTTAAGAGAAATATCGTCCAAAGCATAACCATTAATAAACCCACCACCGCCTTGGTCAACTATGCAAATAGTGGCAGTGGTAGCACTACCTGAATCCCAAAGTGCGTCAAATTCTGCCCATTCACAAATATTATTGGCGGGGAAGGTTTGGGGACCTGAGAGTGATTGCCCATTTATGGTAAAATCAAAACTGGAAGGGAAAAATGGTACAACAGTCATTATCCAAGTTGCAAATTCGTAGGTTTTATTAGGGGTAACAGGTACCGTTTGGCACCAAACATTGTTTCCCGCAGAATTTTGACCGTGGACGACCATCATGTTCCCAGTCCCAGTGGTATGATCATCACAGGAGGGAAAAGTAGCCAAGACAATGTCCGGGGAAGTGATAATCGCATAGGTTCCTGGGTTGATTAAATTTGTTTGATTATTGGTATAAACACTGGAAAAACTGGTATTACCTTGTTCGAAATCTCCATTTTGAATAAGGTTCGGAGCATTTGGATCAAGCCCTTGAGCGGATAAGGTATAAGTGATTGGACCATTGACAAAAGCAGTTGGATTTAATATGTTTGGATCACTCAGCCCTGTTGCAGGTGACCAGATGTAGTTTTCGAAACTACCTGATATAGAGCCGTTTAGGGTTGCCGTTCCCGCAGGGAAACAAACAGCTTGGTCTTGACCAGCATTGACAGAGAAGCCGCTACATTGGGCATTTATATTTTGAGAGAAAAACAAGGTGGTTAGTAAAAATAATAAACAATGGGTTCTCATTCTAATATTTTTTGTGAATTATTTTGTAAAGATAAGTAAGGGTGGTAACATATTTAGTGAGTTATTAAACTGGTAAAAATTACTCACTATAAAAGATTAAGGCTTATCAATATCGAGATAACTTTTATTTTAGCAAGTAAGTATTTTATCCGCTTTCCTAACTTATTTTCTTGCCATTCTTTATTCAAAAATGGAATTATCGTCTAATGATGTAGGTAGACAAATTTAGCGGAGTTGTGTTGAATATTTTGATACAAAAAAATTAAATATTCATGAAAAAATCATCATTTTTTTATTGAAATGCTTAAAATAGGTGTTTTTTAAAATTTCGTAAAAAATTGATTATTAATTATCTTTGCTATTTTTTATTGCGTTTTGGATTGGGGGTAAAGTCAAGATTTTTGCGAAAAAATGCTAAGTTATTTATTTCTCATTTCCTAATCACTCCAATTTTGTTTTTCAATTTTATAAATTGAATGAAGTCTATTATAGAATTCCAATTCCTTGTATTGAGTCATTCCGATTTTTTGTAAAATTTGATTTGAGGCTTTATTATTTATATCTGCGATTCCGATTATTTCAGTTAAATTTAAATCTTCAAAACCATATTTTAAAGAGGCGGTCGCCGATTCAGTTGCGTATCCTTTTCCCAAAAATTGCTGAAGCAACCGGTAGCCTAAATCGTAGGATTGCATTTGTCCGTTGAGGTTCCCTTTTTCTAATTTCAAACCTGACCAACCCACAAATTTATCCGTTGATTTTTCAATAATAGCAAGCCTACCAATTCCATGTTCTTTATACTGTTTTTGGATATACTCGATTGTTTTTTCTGCTTTGAAAAATTGGGTCATCTTAACACCGCCAAGATATTTCATCACTTTAGGATCTGTGTCGAGGGCAAATATTCCTTGGGCATCTTCGGGAAGGAAATTGTGTAGAAATAGTCGAGGAGTTTCTAAATGGACAAGCATATTTTGATTTTTTTGCGCTGAGTTGGGTGATTTGATTTTAGTAGCGCCTAAAGAATAACTCCGACATTTGCCTATGTATCTTTTGAATTTTTGCGGCGTTAAAAATACTCGCTGATGCCCTGCATCCTGCGCTGGCTTGTGCCAGAAGGTACAAAGGCGAACGCAAAAAGTATTTTTGCCTTACTAAAATCCAAAATCTACTATTTCAAATTAGCGGACTTATTTTTTAGCCGTTACTTAGTGTAAAAATAAATAGTGGAAATTAGAGCAACCTTGCTAATCTATTTTTAAACTGTAATTCATTATTCTAAATATAACAATCAATTGATGGAACAGCGATTATCTATTCTGACGCTAGGCGTTTCTGATCTTAAAACCGCCGAAAAATTTTATATAGAAGTTTTTGGTTGGGAAAAAAGTCCAATGAGTCAACCAACAATTATATTTCTAAAAATGAATGGGCTCTTATTGTCTCTTTATCCACTTCAAAAATTTAAAGAAGAAGTTAATTTAGATGTCAAAAAAGAAGGTTTTCCTACTTTCACCATGGCATACAATGCACGGAGTGAGGCAGAGGTAAATATTCTATTTGAACAATTTAAAGAGCGAGGTGCCAAAATTTTGAAAATGCCTGAAAAAGTTTTTTGGGGTGGGTATAGTGGTTATATTTCAGACCCTGATGGATATTTTTGGGAGATTGCCTTTAATCCTTTTTTGAAATTGGATGAGGCAGGAAATATTATTGAGTAGTAGACTTATTCGGAAATAATAATAGATCAATATGCTTTTAGAAAATTTAACCACTGACCGCCTTCGATTTCGGAGTCTTCAACCTTCCGATAAGCCTTATTTGATGGAGTTTTTTCAAAATGAAGAAGCAACCAAATATCTTTATATAAAAGAAGCGTTGAATAAATATTGTGATGATTGGATCGCTCGCCAAATGATGCGATATGAAAGAGATGGATTTAGTTTGGCGGCATTGGAATTAAAAGAAACGGGCGAGTTCATTGGACAATGTGGACTCATTAAACAGACGATAAATGGTATTGAAGAGTTGGAGGTTGGTTATCATTTGACACCTCAATTTTGGGGAAATGGCTATGCTACGGAAGCTGCCAAAGAGTGTATGAAATTTGCCTTTGAAAATGGAATCGCGGAAAGTATCATCTCAATGATTGTGGTAGAAAATGTTCCTTCTCAGAAAGTAGCAGAACGAAATGGTTTAATACGTACCATTCGGATGGTTTATAAAGGATTTGATATTTATGTTTATCGGATAGAGAAAATGAAAATTGAAGTTTCTTAATCAATCTTTCAACCAAGTTTCCAAAATTGCTAGTCCAGTAAAATACCCTAAACTCAAAATCATAATCCAACTCATCCAAATATTCCTTTCTGGGAAAGAAAATACAATCAAAATCATCGTTAAAATAGCGATAAAAGTTACACCAATATTCATAAACTTAAATCGTTTTGACCGACTCGGATAAGCTGTTTTAATAGGCACAAAATGTAAAATAGAAAGTGTCAAGATCATCAAAGTATTACCTAGAGCATTAAATTCAAAAACAAATACTAGATAAAAAACTACCATATTCCAAAGGACTGGAAAACCAATGAAATATTGCTCATCTTCCACCATACCTTCTTTTCCATAATATATTGCTGAAACCATTAATATCAGAAAGGTTAAAGGCAGTCTCCACGCTTCCTCAACCAATTCAGTCGAGTAAAAAAAGTATGCTGGAATAATTGCATAATTAGCAAAATCAATCACATAATCGATATTTTTCCCATCCATTAAAGGAAGGACTTCTTTGACTTTAAATAAACGGGCAAATGTTCCATCAATTCCATCAATAAACAGACTCACAATTAGCCAAAACATGGCCATTTGCCAGTCTTTCTCATTGATAGCGAGTATTGACATAAAGCCAGCTAAAATTCCACTTGCAGTGAAAATATGAACAAACCAGGCAAGAGATTTCTGAATTAAGCTAAACTTTGGCTGTGACATATTATATCTGCTTTATTGTATTTGTTGAGTGGATTCTGTTTATTGTGTTCAACTTCAAACTAGACTGTGTCAATATTACAAACACATTCAAAGAATCAATCAGCTCTAAATGAAAATCAACTTTAATAAACCCATTATTCCTACCACAATTTTACTTTCCTTTTTGACAATAATTGGGTTTTTTCTCTATTTTTTTACTCAAAAAGAGGTCTTTTGGGCAGGTTACTGGGTGATGACGATTTTCTATGGATTGATATTTTATATCGGTGCTTATGCCGGCAATTTACGAAAATCCAATACATCTGATGGCTTGATGTTAGCGGATAGATCGTTGCCATTGGGTATAGCCATTTTGACTATGAGTGCAACTTGGGTTGGAGGTGGATTCATAAATGGCACGGCAGAATATGCGGCATCCTCGGGTTTGGTGTGGGTGCAAGCCCCATGGGGATATGCGTTGAGTTTAATCATTGGGGGATTGTTTTTTGCAAAAAAAATGCGGCGCGGAAATTATAAAACAATGCTGGATCCATTGTCTCAAAAATTTGGTAAGCGAATGGCAGCTGTTTTGTTTATTCCGGCACTTTTTGGGGAGATTTTTTGGACTGCAGCGATTTTGATGGCTTTAGGAACCACCTTTGGAACCGTACTTGGTTTGGATACCGATTCAGCAATTATTTTGTCAGCAATTATTGCGATCGCTTATACAGCGATTGGTGGACTTTGGTCGGTGGCTTTGACTGATGTTGTTCAATTGTTTTTATTGATTGGTGGATTATTTTTGGTAGTCCCTTTTGCTTTAGAGACGGTTGGAGGTTGGGAAAATACGTGGAGTCTCTATGTTGAGAAAAATGGAGCATCAGCTTCCCTTCTGCCTAGTCGTGAGGCGTTGGGCGATTATTATTGGAATTGGTGGGACTATGCTCTTTTATTAATTTTTGGCGGCATTCCTTGGCAGGTTTATTTTCAAAGAGTACTGGCTTCAAAAGATGAAAAAACAGCTATTCGATTATCTGTTTTTGCTGGATTCTTCTGCCTTTTGGCAGCGATTCCGGCAGGCATGATAGGGATCGTAGGATCAGTCGCAGACTGGCAGGCTTTGGGATTGAATGCGCCGCCTGATGCCGCGTCAACTTTGCCATGGGTTGTACGGTACCTAACAAATCCATGGGTTGCTACCTTAGGTTTGGGAGCAGTGGCTGCGGCAGTAATGTCTTCTGTTGATTCTTCGATTTTATCAGCGTCTTCTTTGGCAAGTTGGAATGTTTATCGTCCCCTTATTAAACCTCAAATTACAACTGAAAAATTAGCTAAAGTTATTCAAAAATGTATTTGGATAATCGGGGTAACTGCTACGGTTTTAGCCTTGAATATAGGGAGTGTATATGAGCTTTGGTTTTTGTGTAGTGACTTTGTTTATTGCTTGTTATTTCCACCACTGGTTTGTGCTCTTTTTGACAAAAAGTCAAATACCTATGGAGCGATAGCTGGATTCTTAGTAGCTTTTATTTTAAGGTTTGGTGGTGGTGATCCGACACTTGGGTTGCCAATATTAATTGAATATCCAATGATTGAAGATGGGGTTGTTCTCTTCCCTTTTAGGACACTAGCCATGATTTCTGGATTGGTTACAATAGTTGTAATTTCAAGAGTTTTTAAAATAAAAAATGCATACCAGAGATGATATGCATTCACGATTTAAAACTTCGAGGGAAACTTAACTTTCTTCAGCATTAATGCCTACTACGAGTGCTTCTGTGGCTATTGGGGATCTAAATGCGTATGCTAATAAATCGTGGGAGGTGACAATACCGACCAATTCCCCCTCATCTAACACAGGCAGTGAGTGAAATTTATTGGAGAGAAAAATATCGGCCACTAAACCTATCGTGTCTTCAGGATCAACACACATCGGATATTCCGTCATGATATCTTTCGCACAATAGTATTTTGATTCAAAATCTACTTCTGTTTTTCCAGTCGCTTTATAAGACATGATATAATTAGAAAGCAAGAAATCTGATTTACTGATGATACCAATCAATTTTTCGTTCTCCATTACTGGGATATGATGAAAAGAGTTTTTTTCAAAAATACCTTTTATGCGAGCGATGGTCTCATCTTTTGAAACTGTAACCATATCAATGGAAGGAGTCATGATTTTTAGAACTGCGTCATTAGGTTTCATATCAAAATATTTATGGTTGACCAAAAAAAACGGGAACACCTGGAACTACCTTGGAAGATAGCTCCATGCGTTTCCCAAGAACACCTCTCACATTGCCTCATCAGGCAACTTGATTCTTTGATTATAGTGGAGTTAAATAATATAAGGTGTTTCTTTTCTTAATGCATTAGCAAGATCGGAAGGATTGGATTTTAAAAAAATGACTTTTGTCAATGAAGAATTGATTTTCGTCAAAGTTAATTTAGGAAAGGGTGAATAGCTGGTAAATGTTGACCTAATAATGGAGGTCATACAGGATGACGTTTTACACCTTTTACTTTTGTCCTGTTTTGTTATTGTGACTGCAGAAAAGAAATTACTAGAATAGATAGCTTATTTGTAGTACAATCTCTCGAATACAACTATATAAGTTTTTTGTTCTTTGAAAAATTCTGTGATTTTGATGAACCAAAAAGATAACTCAATTCATTTTTCAGTCGCTTTTCCCTCAATTTCTAGATAACCTACAAAATCTTCAAAGAAGGATTTTTTTTGTATTAAAAAAGATTGGTTACGAAATCTCCTATTGCGAATAACTAAATAGAAAATTGAACGCTTCATAGACATATGTGTAATTGATACCTATAAGCTTCAAAAATTAATACAACACTTCTCAAAAATCACCCAGTTATGAAAAAAAATATTCTAAGGATATTAGCTATTTTACTATTTTTTGGAAATATTTTACTTGCTCAAAATTCCATTTCGGGAACGGTGAAAGACGACCAAAATGAGCATATTTATTTTGCAACTGTTGCGCTTTATAGCCAATTGGATAGCACTTTTGCCAAAGCGGTATCTACTGATGAAAATGGCAACTTCAAAATGATCGATATTAAGGATGGTAATTATTATTTGAAAATTACAATGTTAGGGTATTCTTCTTTAAAAAAAGACAACCTGAATTTTCCTAGTAATAATGGTAAGTCATTCAATTTTATGATGTCAGAAGATGCTCAAAACCTTGCTACTGCTGAGATTGTCGCAAAGGTTCCTTTATTGGAACAGAAATCTGATCGCTTAGTCGTAAATGTTGAGAACAATCTAACAAGCCTAAATGGAAGCCTGTTAGATGTTATGAAAAAAGTACCAGGAATGTTGGTTGTAGGGGATCAATTGAGAATGGTTGGGCAGTCTAATATTACCATCTTAATCAATGGGAAAACGACAAAATATATGGATGTTCAGTCCCTTTTGAAGGATATCCCTGGAGATAATATTAAAAAGGTAGAAGTTATTCACCAGCCCGGTGCTGAATTTGATGCTGATGGTACAGGCGCAGTTATCAATATTGTTTTGCAGAAAAATGGTTTATTTGGTACGAATGGAAGCATCTCTGTTGGTGGAGCGAGTGGTAATGCTTTAAAGTACAAAACGGGTATTCGGTTAAGTCATTATCAAGGTAACTTGAATGTGTATGGCAGCCTTGGTTATAGAGATTACCCTTGGTGGGATGAAATGTATATTACTCGAAATGTGAATGGGGATATTTATGATCAACATAGTGATGACCCTGGTGATTCGAAATCACTAAGAGGAGATATTGGAGCAGATTGGGATATTAATCAAAAACATAGGATTGGATTTTCTGGACGATTTATTGACAGTCGATCAGACAATTTGATAACCAATAATACTAGTATTGATTATCTTTCTGAAGATGAACTAGATGCCCATTTATTAACTCAAAATCAGCAGGATGAAACGTGGAGATTATATACCTTAAATCCGCACTATACTTTTGAAATTGATACCACTGGGCATAAATTAAGTTTAGATTTCAACTATATAAAAATCAGTATCGATAATATGAATACATTGACTTCGCAGGAGACCATCTCTGATTTCATGCTTCCTAGACAGCAATATCGTCAACCGGGAAATACAGATATTTATACTACTCAATTAGATTATACTTATCCATTTTCAGCGCATTTAAAGCTCCAAATTGGGGGGAAATATAGCGATGCCAACTTAGATAACGATTTAGGATCATTTATTGAATTAAGTGGAAACGATTGGGAAAAAGATTTACTTCAAAGTAATCATTTTATTTTTGATGAAACCATTGGGGCTGCTTATACAAAATTAACTTTTGGAAAAGATAAATGGTCGGGAACTTTAGGGTTAAGATATGAGGACAGTCATTCGACCGGCTATTCGGTGACAATTGATTCTACATTGAAAAGAGATATTTCGAAATTATTTCCTAGTTTTAGTCTAGGTAGAACCATCACTAAAGAGATTGGAGCAACTTTAGCTTATAGTTATCGAATAGATAGACCTAGATATGCTTCCTTAAATCCTTTCGTTTATTACCTTGATCCATTCACTTTCGAGCAAGGAAATCCTTCTTTGACGCCCGCTTTGACCCATAGTATGAAATTTAATTTGAGCTATGAAAATCAACCATTTTTTAATATAGAATATAAATTGACCAAGGATGCAATGGTCGAAGTAACCGAACAGAATGATGAGACAGGAGAAACAAATCTCACAATGGTCAATCTAGAAAAATTTAAAAGATTCAATGCGAGTTTATTTTTTCCGTTAGACTTTATTCCCGGAATAAAGAGCTATGGTGGGGTGATTGCTAATCGTTCGATGTATGATTCGAAGTATCTTGATCTTGATTTTTTGAGGTCTAAATGGGACTTCACAGGTTTTTTACAGGTCAATTTTGAATTGCCGGGAAATATTGAATCTGAAATTTCTGGATGGTATAATAGTGGCGGTCAGGAGGGAATTATCAGTAGTGAATGGTTATATGGAGTGGATATTGGCTTTAGCAAAAAAATATTAAATGATAAAGGACGAATAAGTGTGGGTATAGATAACCTTTTAGCAAGATATTTTCATGGCGAAATAAAATATGCCAATATGAATGTACAATTGAGAAATAATTGGGATGGACCAGTTTATAATATTCAATTCAATTATAAATTTGGAAATCAGCATATGAAGCAAACGAAAAAGTACAAAAGCTCAGCTTCAGATGAGATAAATCGAGCTTCTAATTAAATAAGAGGAATTTATATAGGCTATAGCCTGTTTTCAAAATCTCTGACTTCAAAAATTGATGTTAGATTTTTATGAAATTACATTGCAAAAAATGTTATGATTTGATCTTATACACGTTTCACATAGTATGCCGCACATAAAATTCTGCTTTTAGCATTAGGTTGCTTTTCTCCCTCCTTATTATTCTTTCGCTGTCTTGACTGACGGCATTTTCCACTAATTTCAAAAGTGTACGGTAGAGAATATTGCTTTAAAAATACTAGCGACTACTACGGCTGTATCTGTGTTTTTACTTAGATACGAACATCAATAACTAGAAAAGAGTATTAATTATTAATTAGTAGACTCAGTTGAGATGTTGTTTATATCTCTTATCTACCAACGTGAAAAAAAAAAGACCGCCAACTCAAACTTGAGTTGGCGGTTTTGTCTTTATTTTAATATTATATTGCTCGTGTAAGCAATTAACAGTTAATCTTATTGACAGTCAGGAAGTGGATGTCCTCCTGCACCTCCAACTGAAGGATCACATTCTGCTACACTTCCTCCTGCTTGGTGACATCTCCAAATTGCACAAGCACAATCAGGAATATCAACATCTTGGAATAAAAAGCTGATTGTTTGTCCTACACCACCAGGTCCAGGGTTATAATCAACATCAATTACTTGATTGAAAGTGAAGTTACTTCCAGAATGTGTATCTGTGTACATTACATTGAAAGTTGAGTCAGCTGAAGGAACAGGAATTTCTCTGATCGTTCTTAAGATTCCACCTTCTGCAATTCTGAAGTCATATTTATTCCCTGCTCGTAATCCTGTAGTTGTTCCAACTCCACCACTAATTAAACCAAGAGGAGCCCAATCAGTTTCTGAAGTACAATCATCAGTATCTTTGTATAAAATAGTAAGTGTAGGTGCTACTACTAAAGTAGGAACAGTTTCATTACAAATACCACTTACATCAACAGTAGCGCTTAAAATTTCTTCTGTTTTGAATGCAGGGTCATCATTTAGACTGATTAATCCTACAAATGAACAAAGATTTAATCCATCTTGTGTTGCTATTGTTCCTCCTGCGCAAGTTTCATTTCCATCGTAAACTACCAATTTAGCAGTAGTATTAGGAACAAAGAAGAAAGTAATAATCTCATTTTGCTTTAACTGCAAGAAGTTAGTACCCAACAAAGCATTTGTAGCTTGATCTCTCAACTCTACATAGTAGAATTTTTGAACAGAAGAGAAAGAAGGAATTGGAGATTGTACTTGAGCTTGGAAGAAGAAGCATCCAGGAGGCACAGCAGCACCTACTACCCATGTAGAAAGGTGAGGTTGCTTATAATTCACTTCTAGTTGACCTTGAGCATTCATCTCAACGGTTTCTCTAGATTCAATTTGCCATTCACCCGTTTCTTCTACATAACTACCAACAACTACTTCATCACCTGCACGAAGAGGCTGCTCTGTAGAAGGATTTATTGAGTTAGGGTTAAGAGTTACTCTAACATCCAAAGCTTTCGAGAATGTTTTAACTTCAGAACCATTAGCAACCATATCAAGTGTGATCGCACCATAAGGAAGAATCATACCAGGTCCTAAATCAGTTCCATCAACATCAATAATGTTTTTTGTTGTTTGACCACCACCCGCATATGCTTTAGCAGCAATATCTTGACGGTTATCAAAGTGTGTCAAAGTAACATCTACATTTCCATTTAGCTGTTGACCTTGAGCATTATAGACCTTTGAACCATTAGGAACAGTGACTTCAGCTTTTTCTTGCTTACCGTAACCTAAAGAAGTTTTAAATTTTGTAGTCTCTAATGCACCGTTAGCATTAACAGCAAAAGACGTTTGCTCAGTAGTAATACCAGGAGCATCTTGTCCTATTTTAACCATTGGAATGGTCTTATAGTTAAGATTAGTATTGTGGATAACAAATGTTTGGTGAGAAGGCAAATATCCATCTGCTTTAGCGATAACCGTAATTTCAATTGGGTTGTCAACAGTTGGTTCTTCAATTTTTCTTACACCAATGTTTACATAATGTCCATTAGCAGTAATATCTCTACTGCCCAACATTGAATAAACTTTGTCCTTTCCAGGTCCAAGAATTTCAATTTTCAAATCTTGAGGTACATACGCATTATCCATATCAGCATCAACATACTGAATCATTAATGGGTGGTAAAGAAGATCTGTGTCTAAAATAAGATCAACGTCATTAGCGACGTCTTCCAAATCTTGACAGGACTGAAAAAGTCCTACGACCATGAAAGTCATGGCCATTCCTAAAACTAACTTAATAAAATTGCTCTTCATAATAGTCGAAGTTTTGAAGGGATTCATTATCAAAAATTATTTTATACGCAACTTGCATAATGATGAAGTAAAAACAGTATAGTTGAATTTTTTTTTACTCAATTACTCAAATTCTTAACTTAATCAGTTAGGCAAACAATGTTGGTCAAACAAAAGTTCTATAATAATGTCTTCTAAAAATCATTGACAATTTTTAAGATAAACATACAATTTGAACTTAATTGGCAAAGAACGGAAACTTGTAGCATTTTGAATAGTGTTTATGATAAAAATATCAAAAAAATATGCAACATATTTGTTACAGTTTAATTTTTCCAGACTTTTCAAAAGCTAAGTTAAGTGGCGATTAGATTGAAAACAGTAAGGAATTTCAATATAGAATTGAAATCACCGGTAAATATATTGACTTTAATTCGATTTTCAAAATTAATATTAAATCGTTTATTAATTAATTTTTAATTAAGTT
Organism: Bacteroidota bacterium; assembly: GCA_024743405.1. GTDB lineage: Bacteria > Bacteroidota > Bacteroidia > Chitinophagales > Saprospiraceae > JANSWP01. Next base: position 34,200 of record JANSWP010000036.1, on the reverse strand, counting down.
CTTTCAATGAAAATTTTCTTGATATTATTTGAATCATTATTAATCCCACAATAATTTATCTACCTGATTTTTTCCTATAAAAAGCAGCTTTCTCCTCATTTCCATACCTAGACCAAGCTAGAGAAAGCAAGTTATAATCGTTATTGGTAAAATGAGTTTTAGACATCCCTTCTAGCAAATTCACAGAATCTCCATATCGTCCTTGCCTATAATAAATATTAGCTAGATTAACTTGTGCATGATGGCTCTTTGAATCAAATTTCAACGCATCAGAAAATGCTTTCTCCGCTTTATCATACTTTCGAAGTAGCGTGTACATATTGCCGAGATGAATGTGTCCTGTTGATTGCCTTTCATAAATACTCAATGCACCTTCTAATTCTTTTATTGCTTGATTAGCGTAAATAGTACTTGCTTTGGGATCCGTTTTTTGACTAGCTAGGGCTTGTCTAGCTAGGGAACCGCCATAGTTTTTTCGCATTCGCGCATTATTAGGTGCCGTTTTACTATCTTTTTCAAAGAGCACATACCGATTCTCCCAATCTGGGAGTCTACTTTCTAATTTGAAAATTGCTAATCCAGATAAAATCAAGATTATTAACAGTGGTATTGGATTGTTTTTTATAAAAGGTATCCATTCTTTAATTTGTTTATTGTTTTCTTCAGTATTTGCAAATTGATAAATAACCCAACTTAATAAGATGGAAATACCTAGAACTGGGTGATATAAAAAACGGTCGTTGTAAACAGCAAATCCAGGAAAAAAGACATTAGAAAAAATCGAAACAGTTATGAAAAAATAAATTATCGCAAATGACGTAACCCTTTTTACTGAAAGACCCTTTAGAAAAAGCCAGATTAATCCACCATAAGCCAAAATTGTCAAATAAACTTTGTAATTATCAAAACCCACATTCGGTAATGTATTATAAGAATAATCGCTTATTAGAGGATGGGGGATGATTGTTTTATAAAGATAAAAACCTAATACATTAATATTAGAAGCTATTCGTTCTCCTATACTGTCTGCAGCTAATAGTGAATTATCAAAATATTTAGTTTGTATGTAATCACTTCCGATCACATCATATCTGTAGGTAAGAAAAAATAGCGCCAATCCCAAAAATGGGAGCGTTAATTTTCCGATTCTTGACCATTTTATTTGTCTGAAAAAGTAAAGTATTGCAGGTATTATGGCGAGGGTGGTAATGGTAGATTCTTTAGAAAATAGCGCAATGGAATAAAATAAAAGAGATAGGACCATCGCCCAAATTTTATGAGTATCTACATATTTTAATAATAACCACGCGGAAATAGAAAAATTTAAAAATGCTAATAATTCATCGCGACTCTTAATATTTGCTACGACCTCAACATGCAAAGGATGAACGATAAAAAATAAAACTGCTGCGATTGGTAGAATGAGATGAAACTTATATAAAAGTGTACTCAAAAAATAAAACAAAAAGAAACCTGTAAGACCATAAAGTATAATATTAGTTATATGATAAGAAGAAGCATTTAATCCAACAAACTGATATTCTATAGCAAAGGTTGTCAAGGGTACCGGCCGAAAAGCATTAACATTCATATTCTCATTATATCCTCGAAAATAGCTAGTTGACCAAATATCTTTCAATCCGTTCATTCCTTTATGAACAAACCGGTTGTCTTGAATTACCGCATCATCATCATAAACAAAATCATAATTATAGCTCGGTGCATACAATCCCATTGCTAGAATTGCGAAAAGTGCCCCAACAAGGAGTTTCGTTTTTACAGAAAGTGGTTCTTTTATAAATTCAGCTTTCTTTTTCTTTTTAGTTACCCGTTTTGAGCTTTTTTTCTGAAGCTTTGTTGGTTTATTCTTAGACATGATCTTTGAATGCTAATGAAACTCTAGTCGAATTATAAGAATATTATTTACGGAGATGATTGCGATTTTGATACCAAAATATAAAACTTCTATTTTTTTAAACAGAAAATTTGAATAAACAAGGTGAAAAAAGGTAGATAGTGTCTTAAATTCATGCTACTTAATTGCCTTTTAATTTTTTGTTCCAATGCTCTCAAATTTTTCTTCCCAACTTTTAGGGTTAGAAGTTATTGATAATAGTGAGTCAATTTACCAATTTAAAAATCCTGTCGAGACCCCCTGGCAAATAGCCCACTTAGCTTCGAGGTGGCAGGCCCAGTTAGGTAATCGGTTTGGATTTTAGTTTTCTAGTTTTTAGTGCATGAAAAAGTGGTCATTCTTGATTAAAAGAATGACCACTTTTTTGAATCCTAGAATTCATATTTCGAAATTCGGCAAGTGCTAAGTAACGCCTAAAGAATAACTCCGACATTTGCCGATGTATCTTTTGAACTTTTGCGGCGTTAAAAATACTCGCTGATGCCCTGCATCACCTGTGTTTTTTGCCTTGCTAAAATCCAAAATCTACTATTTCATATTGGCGGACTTATTTTTTACCTGTTAAGTGCTTGGACAGAAATAACTCGCACATATTCTGACGGACTATTTTTTCACCATATTTCGTTAAAAATACTCGCCATATCTAAGGATATGCCTGTGCTTTTTGCCTCGTCTGGCAAAAAAATAGTTGTCGTCAAATATGGAACTTATTTCTGTCCAAGCACTTACTTACTATATCAATGCCCTGGATCTTCCTCTGGTTTTTCATATTTTTTCTTCTTTGCCAAAGGACCCAAATATCGTTTTGGATTTAATCGTAAATCTTGTAAAAGCAATTGTAAATCATTGACGGTTACTTTTAAATCACCCGCAAATTTTTCGTCTGACATTAACATCGAGATAGCGCCGTCATCATTTTTAGCTTTTTTAATTAAGCCATTCAATTCTTCAACCATTTTATCAGCACTTGCAAGGGTGCTTTGCAGTTTAGTGAAAGTTACTTTCGCTTCATTTAGGGTTTCATCTAACTCTAAATCATTCATTTTTCCAGCAAAACCGTCCGCATTCTGAATCAAGCTTTTGATACTTGAACTACTTGCACTAATGGTATCAGAAATAGTTTGAAAATTTGCCAATGTACTTTTTAAGGAACCCGAAGAAGTCGCTAAAAGATTGTCCATCCGACCAGTCATTGACTTTAAATTAGCCATGGAGGCACTCAAGTCATTCATCGTTTGTCCGATTTTCTCATTGTCTTTTATTTGCTTTTCTAATTCTTTAAAAATCTCAGAGAGTCCGTCGGTTGCGATATTTACATAATCTTTTACATTATCCAAACCGACCATAGAGGCCAAAGTACCTTTCGTTATGCCTGTCAAATAATCGCCGGTCTGTGCGCAATCAGGGCCCGAACAAGTACTGGAATAAGTTAAATCGACCTTTAAGTCACCCATCATACTTAAAACAGCGATTTCTGCAACAGCATCCTTTGGAATCATTCGCTCAGATTCGATATTCATTTCAACCACAATCTTTCGAGGATTTTCAGGCTTTTGATAGATATCAGAAACTAGCCCAACTTGCAATCCATCTATATATATAGGTGTAGATAGTCTTAATGCATTTACGTTATCATATTCAGCATATAAAATAGTATTAGTACTGAACATACTTACACCTTTTAAATATTGATAACCCCAGATGAGTAGAAATAACGCAGTAAATCCTAAAAGTCCAATTTTGGCTTCCCTTCTTATTTTCATGGAAATAGTTTAGATTTTGGATAGAAATCATCTGGTAATCCAATATTATCAGAAAACACTTCATTCCTAAAATTCTGCAAACTTATCAAACGAAAACTATTCAACAAAATTTCAGCGACTTGAGGTTGCTTTTCTTGCCTTTGTAATGTCCATTCGACTACCATTTCTATAAGCAACAATAAAGGCGTCTTTGAATCCTTTTGCTTGGATGGTCTTCCTGACTTCGTTCGCTTTATTAAAACTATGAAACCTCGGAATTTGATATTTATTCATATGGTCTTCTCTGATAACTTCAACCGTATAATTGATTGATTTCCATTTCCCTTTTGTTATGTTGATAGGGCGTGGAGATGCAGCTAGTTGGACACGAAATTGAATTGGAGACTCAATAACTTCATTTGTAGAAGTAGGAAATGGCTCTTCAAAAGCAACGGATTTCGCAGTAAATGTTTCCGCTTTTGTTTGTTTAACTTTAGTTGGTTGCCCTGCTTTGGAAGGGGCTTTTAGAATAGTGACTTTTTCTTCATTTTGAGGTTTGTAAATGCCAGCGACAGGAGAGGAAGATGGAGGTACAGATATACCTGTTTCCACTTCAATTTTATAGTCTCGAAATGCTTCAAAAATAGAATTAGCTATTTTGGTTTGCCCATGAGTTGTTAACAGAAAACCTTCATCAACTTTATTAGTTAGAAAGCCTGTTTCAACTAAGACAGAAGGCATGGTTGTTTCTCTAAGTACCTGAAAACCAGCTTGCTTTACGCCTCGGCTATGTCTGTTAGCACGATCTTCCATTTTCTCTTCCACCTTCGCTGCAAATTGGATACTCTGCTCTAGGAAAGCATTTTGAACCATTGATAAAAGGATATGACCTTCATCAGAAGTTGGGTCAAAGTCATAGTTGTTTTTATAATCATCTTCCAATAAAACAACCGCATTTTCCCTTTTCGCTACCTCCAAGTTTTCTTTTGTACGATGTAATCCTAAAACATAAGTTTCTGATCCTTTTATGTAACTGGCATTACTCATGGCATTACAATGAATAGAGATGAATAAGTCCGCCTTGTTTGAATTAGCAATCGTTGCTCTTTTGTGTAAAGGAATAAATTTATCTGTGGATCGCGTTAAAATAACCTTTACGTCAGGGTATGAATTTTGAATATTTTGAGCCAATTTTTTTGAAATTTTTAAAGCAATGTGTTTCTCTTGTGTACTGGCACCAAGGCAGCCTGAGTCATAGCCACCATGCCCAGGATCAATGACAACTGTGTTCAATTCATATGTCCCTTCTTTGATTTGTTTGCTTTTGATAACTTTGCCCATCTTCGAACCGAAAGGGACTGTTTCTTGATGTTGATAAAAACGACCAAATGGAATGACTGTACGATTAGAAGACTCATTACCTTCGGTCGCTGAAATCAATTGTTCAGATTCAGTGGGGGAGAAGCTGTTAAAGTTTGGTAAATAAGAATTAGTTACCAAAAATGTTAGCGTTGAGATGACAATCCAAGCCTTCATCATAATCTAGGGAGTGTAAGGTTGTTCGAAAAAAAGGGGGTTTTTGCTTTAATGTTGTGAGTTCGAGTTCATAGTGATTCAAAACATTACAAAATAACCTAAACAAAATAAGGTATAATCCTTTTGAAAACAAAGCTTCAAATAATAATTTCCTTTATTCTGTTCTCCACAGGGTTTATTACTGCAAAAACTACTACAGATTTTGCAAATCATTCTGGTTGGGAAATATTGGGAAGTGACATCATGTGGAGGGGAAGTCTGGCACTTTCTTATCCTTTTGAAGATGTAAAAGTTGCTGAGACTCTTGATTTACGCTTGTCTTTTGATGGACAAACTTTTTATACCAATACAGATACCATTCCAGAACCGCAGGATAGCGTTACTTTTTTAACAGATTCCTTATTTAATGCAACTATTTCTAATAAAAAATTGCTTAAAAAGCCTGTTTTATCTAAAAACGATACAATTTCAAGTGATACGATTCCTAAGAACCCCTTTCCTCAAGAAGGGTTTGACTCTCGAAATCTTCCTACTGGAAATAATGCGGATCTGCCAGTTGGAAATGGAGGCGCAGGCGCAGGAAACAGCAATGCTAATCTTTCAAAAATCAAGATATCCAATGAGGCGGTAGATAAAGAAGTATCTTATGAGTCTGTGGATTCTATGTATTTTGATATAAAGAATAAGCAAATTCATTTGGATGGACAAGCATTAGTCACCTATCAATCAATGACCATCAACTCTGAGAAAATGGTGATAGATTGGAATGACAATACAATTCTAGCCGAAGGCCGTAAAATATTGGGTAAAACGATAGGTGCGCCTCAATTCAAAGAAGGGGAGCAGGTTTTTGGATCGAGTAAAATGAAATACAATTTCAAAACGGAAAAGGGTATTATCTATGATGCCGCCTCAGAACAAGAAGGCATGCAAGTTCGAGGTAAAGTTGCGAAATATATTAGCGCGGCAGACAGTACACAAAATGATGTCATTTATAATAAAGGAGCCATTTTTACAACCTGTCAGCATTCTGAGCCTCATTTTGGAGTACGTAGTCGGAAGCAAAAAGTCGTGCCTGATAAAGTGGCAGTAGTTGGTCCTTCCAATATCGAAATCATGGGAATTCCGACGCCATTGGTTTTACCTTTTGGTTTTTTCCCTTTGAAACAAGGTAAAAGAACAGGATTAATTTTTCCACGGAATTATGAATTTTCCGAAGCTTTTGGTTTTGGGCTAAATACGATTGGTTGGTATTTTCCGATAAATGACCAATGGGATTTACAATTGACAGGAGATATTTATTTTAAAGGGACTTTTAGAATTCATGCGGCTTCTCGATATAAAAAGAGATATAAGTACAATGGAAATTTGAATTTAGATGTAGCTTATCTTCGAAATGAAACTAGCACAGGTGAGCTAGAATATAGTCCGTCTTTTGGTGTGAGATGGACACATAATCAGGATTCAAAAGCACATCCAACTCAAACGTTTAGAGGTAGTTTGAATATTCAAACCAACGGATATCAACAGCAGAATCAATTTGATGCCCAATCACAATTTCAGAGTTCATTAAGTTCTAATGTGTCGATGAGTTGGCGAGAGGTGGGCCCTTTGACACTTTCGACAAGTTTTCGACATTCTCAAAATACAAGTAATAGTCAGGTCAAAATACAATTTCCCAATCTGAATATTCAGGCTCGAACTATGTACCCTTTCAAGCGAAAAAATAAAACTGGACCGGCCAAATGGTTTGAGGAAGTTTCATTGGATTATAATGGGGAATTCCGTAATGAATTTACTGCTACGGATTCGACTCTTTTTACCGCCGCGACCCTAGACGATGCTAAATTTGGTATGCGTCATAATTTGAGTTCAAGAGTCAATTTTAATATTCTTAAATATTTTAACCTCTCTCCTAATGTGAGTTATAAGGAGGTTTGGTACATGAAAACAACGGAAAAGATCTTTAGTGATATTGTGGAAACACAATTGGACACAATCTATAACCCTTTGGATTCAACAGATTTTGATGTAACCATTGATACAACGAAAGCAGGAGAAATTATTTCTAGAGAGAATTTTGGATTTGAGGCTTTTCGAGAATATACGGTTGGTGTTAGTTTAAGAACTAAAATATTTGGAACCCTTTTATTAAAAAAGGGGCCGTTGAGAGGTTTACGTCATGTAATTACGCCAAGCGTTGGATTTAATTTTTCACCAAATTATAATGACCCTTCTTTAGGTTATTATCGAGAAGTGCAAGAAAATTTAGAAGGAACAGAGTTTGAAACCTATTCTATTTTTGAGAACGGAATATTTGGGCGACCCTCAAGTTCTGGCCGTCGTATGTCCCTCGACTTTGGATTTACTAACGATTTTGACGCCAAGATTTATTCAAAAAAGGATTCGACAGATAAAAAAATAAATATTTTTAGAGGTTTTTCCATCCGATCAAGTTACAATTTTGCCGCAGATAGTTTGAAGTTTAGTCAAGTCAGAATGAACGGTTCTACCGCTTTATTTAACAGAATGACTACAGTCGCGATTAATCTTTTATATGACCCTTATGCACCTGCAGATTTGAATGATCCTTCCTCTAAACGAATCGATACTTATTGGTATGATTTGACTGGAAAACCGCTCCGGTTTGTACAAGGTTCGGTTAATTTAAGTACAGGTTTGACGATCAAAAGAATTCGTGATTTTTTTAAGGGGGTCAATTCTGATAATTTGGCTAATCCAGGTGGTAATCAAACCGGATTTGGGCAAGTGCCGGGCAGTGGTTCTCCAAGAGGAGCTGGAGGAAGTATTGAAAGAAAAGATGGACTTTTGGATATGTTTGAGAGTACTTCGATTAGACATAATTTACGTTTCAATTGGGATCCAGATACGCTCGAATTATCTGCTCATACTGTTTCTATTACCGCAGGCAGAATCCCGATAACGGACAATTGGAATGTTCGAATTGGGAATATCGGATATGATTTTGCAAGAGACCGATTGACTTATCCAGATTTTACTTTCTCTAGAGATCTTCACTGCTGGGAAATGGGTGTTTCATGGCGGCCCGAAGTCTCTGTTTATAGTTTTTACCTTCGGGTGAAACCTGGTAAATTAGACTTTATTAATATTCCGTATGGGCAGAATCAACCGGCCTCCTTTGGGAGGTTTTAGCGCTTATATATAATTCTTAGCTTTTACGGCAGTGTATCAGAAGTAAGGTTGGCTCTTAAATTGAACAGCGAAAAGAAATATCCGATAACTTTATTATGCCATTTTTCAGATTTACTAAACGATAATCCTTTTCTGACCAAACTACTACCACGTGCCTGTATAGTTGCATTAAAACCCTCGATAAAATAAGTCAGGTCTTTTCCTGTCTTATGAAGGTGGGAAGGAATGATTTTTTATAAGTATCCCAATGATCCGTTTCAAAATAACATCGTCTTAGCTTTTTTGGCGTTTTTTGCCATAAATTGTGGTTAATCTAAGATTAGCACTTTTCACCGAACGGTCTTTATGATAGCCTACTGATACACCTCCCCAAAAATAATATTCGCCGTCGCTTGAGACGGCGTGACATATGATAGAGCACTGATCTTAAAACGTTCGTGCATAGCCTGCCATAGGAAAAATGACTGGTCCACCAATATCTGTTCCTGATGTCGAAACCATAAAAAACCCAAAGTCTACTCTGTGTTTACGATTAAACCAACTACCTCCAAGCATGACAAGGGAGTAGTCGCTTTGGTCAAACTCCCGTTCCCCATTTTCAACCACTCTAATCAAGTCTCCAAAAATTCTTCCTTTTTCACTAATCCGGAAAGATCCTCCGATCATATATAAATCAGATTCTATATTCACGAAATCATCATTAATGGGCAACCATTTTCCGTAACCAAAATTGATGAATTTTTCTTCAGTACCTACCGAAACATTGCCATGTAGCGCTCCTAAAACCCAATTATCATCAAAAACAGTAATTCCAGCTAATAGCCGAGCACCCATCCCAATGTGTACATAATCTCCTATGTCAAAAGTAACTTTTGATTTCAAATCAATTACATTGGCTACCAAAAGAGGAATGATTCCAAAACCCAATGAAAAATTATCAGTCAATCCATAATCGATAGAATTATAAAAAATTTCTAAATTCTTGTATTCAGCTTGCCCAGCTTTATAATTAAATCCAGTAGGAGTGAGAAATAAATTCTGTGCGCCACTCATTGGTATTTCTTGAGGCTGGTAGGTTAAGCCAACACCTCTTCTGGAAGTTTCTTCTTTAGCATAAATCTGTTCAATTTCCTCATTCTGAAATTGGAGTTGAGTCTTGTTTTCGAGCTCAAAGATCACGCTCTCTTTGCCATATTCAATCACTTGCCCAACGAATCGATCTCCTCTTTTTGTTTCTAGAATATATAACCTTAAGCTATCCTTTTTAGAAGTATTTGTTTTAGTTATTTCTTCAATGGGGTCTTTGTCACTTATTACTTCTACTACTTTTATAGTGGAAGGTTCAAAACTCTTTATGGTCTTTGAGTCTATGCGTAGGGTCAGTTTTTCAGCTGATAAAATCTTAATCCGACCTACAAAAGTATTGGCATCGTTAAGAATTACTTTATGCTTTTGATTTTTGTCTTTTAGATCTAAAGGGCCTTTGACTTCAAAAGGATATTGGGAGAAGGGGCTAGAAGTTTCCTGTGGTTCTTCTTTCAGTAAATCTGGAATGTTATCGAGTATTTCAATGTCAGACTTGATTTCTTCCTCTGTGCCTTCATTCTCTTTAAATTGAACTTCAATTTTGGTCAGTTCGGCACGTTTAAATAGCAATTTATTGCCTTTATACGCTAGGATTAATTCTGATTCAGAAATCCAATTAATTTGACCGACCAATCGGTCGCCAGTAGTAGTATGAATAATATGAATCTGATTTGGATCTTTGACGTCCAAGTAACCTTTAATTTCTTGAGCTTCTATGCTTGGTGTAAATACAAAAATTGAGAGTGTGAGAAACAAAAATAAATGCTTCATTTTTTGTGATATTGAATTTGGTAATGGTATACGATATAAAGGACGTATTATTTTGCGCAAAGGTGGGGTGAAGAACCCAATTAAAAAAGAAAAAGAGTGTTAGGGAAGCCCTAACACTCTTTGAGATGGTATGAGTCTATTAGTTTTTTTTCTAAAGAAAGGGCATTTATTAACCCTCTTTCCAAAACTCAAAAAATTATACCCCAATTTTTGACTTTAAATTTTTTGGGACACCATCTTTATGCAACAAAAAAGACATGGTCTTCAAGCGAACAAAGTTTTTAGACATATATAGGTAGCCTTTATAATCATTGCTTTCACCCCAAGAGTTTTTAACTAAATACCATTCTTTCCCGTTTTGATCTTTTGAAATACCTACGATTTGCATACCATGGTCATCAGTCGTAGTGTAGTTATCATATCCTATTTGACGCATTTCTTGGGTAATCGTTCTTTCTGGTTTTGGACCATTAAACATACTTGCTCGTTCCTCTGGGGTCATTTCTCTTAATTCTTTTTCGGGAACATATGCGACTCCATTTTTCCAAGAAAAGTATTTTTCACTAACATCACCTGCCCAAGAAATTGTATATCCATTTTTGAGTGCATGATCAATAATATCAATCATATCATCCATTTGGACATTATAAGAAAGTCCATAATTCCAGTTGTCAGGAACCATGATGACCATTGGCTCATAAAATGTCTGATGATTCCAAGAGGTTATTTGAATATAATCATCTGCATTTACACCTACGACTTCTTTTGCAAATGATTTTGGTGTATAGGACTTTCCTTCATACTCAAATTCATCCGGAACTTTTCCTAAATAAGCATCCAAAACACCTGCCATTGCATCCTTCCAAACAGGAGATAATTTTTTATTTTTATTGGCAATCACCGCATCCAACATCCCCGTCAATATACCTTCCATTTCTCCATGCCTATTGATATCTGAACCATAATTTAACCCTTCGTAAACGGACATCGGAACTGTCCCATATATCTTAAGCATTTCAATCGCATCAGGTAATGCTCCCCCTTGTCCAAAGTTCAAATGACCGTGCATACGGACATATCTTTCTGCTTTTTCTTCATAAACATTACGTACGGTAAACATAGGTGCAATATTCACAGGCTTTTTGCCCATTCGCGCCATTTCAGATTCTAAAAAGGAATTGGAACAATAACTCCAACAAGTACCTGAAGCACCTTGATTTTTTACATAAGTGCGTTCAAGATCGACAACTGATTCGAATGAAAAGCTTTCTTTTGCGTTTTCACTTTGGTTGTCTTTTACTTTGTTAATTAAATCCACCTGTGCGATGGATTGGAAAGAAAAGACTAAAAATAACAGTAGGAGTAAATTCTTCATTTTGGTCATGATATTATGTTAGTTAATAGTTTGACGGACATGGTCATTATTAGGGTGGGCGAAATTAATGAAATATTTCTTTTGGTAATATGAAAATCAGGCAATTTCTCTTTTGCCATTGGCTATCCAGCCACTCCAAGAACCGACGAATAATTTTGCTCTACCTAATCCTGCATGTTCATATGCTAATAAATTATGACAGGCGGTTACGCCCGAGCCGCAATAAAAAACAATTTTATCTGAAGAGATTTTCCCTTTTAAATTTTCGAATCGCTCGCGCAATTTTTCTTTCGACAAAAAATACCCATTCTCGTCTAAATTCTCAGGAAAAGGTGCCGAAATTGCTCCTGGAATATGTCCGGCAATTGGATCAATCGGTTCAATTTCTCCTCGATAACGAGCTGCGGTGCGGGAATCAATCAAGTAGTAATTTTCATCATTGCGTATTGTGTCCACAAAGTTAATATCGACTTGAGCATTTATTAGAAGAGTGGGTTCGAAATGCCCTTTTTTTGGGATGAATGACTCATTTGATGTTGAGAGGTTAGCTTCTACCCATGATTTCCATCCTCCATCCAATACGGCTACTTTTTCATGTCCTAACCATTTCAACAACCACCATAATCTAGCGGCAATTCCGCCGTGACTTTGGTCATAGATAATGACTTGACTTGAATTGTCAATGCCATATTCTTCTATTTTTTGTGTAATCTCCTTGACTTCAGGAAGTGGATGACGCCCAGTTTTACCCTTGATGAAAGGTGAGGAAAGGTCCGTATCTAGATTGGCATATTGAGCTCGAGGAATATGAGATGCCTTATGCAATGACCATCCTTCCATTGGATCTGCTAGGGAAAATCGGCAATCAATAATGACAAAATGTGGATTATCTAAATTTTTGGAAAGTTCTTCTTTGGAAATTAAGGTTGTGTACATCTAGAAATATTTTGTTCAAATAAAAGACCATTAAAAGTCTACTTTATAATATGTCCAACAAACTCTGCATCATCATCAATCACAAGGTCATCTTGTCTTCGAAAACAAAGTGCGCTTGATTCGCCCGTCCAAAAAATACTTGGCTGATATCGATGTTCCTCTTCGTCTATATTGAATTCGGCGAGCTCCTGATAAACAGGGGGAAATGTGCCATAGTCACCTTCTGTTTCGTATGCTGGAGTTGAGTTGCCATCAAAAAAACCAATGTTTTCGCCCATACGACCAAAGACAGGTTTTCGGACATATTTCTTGTTTGGAAAATCGTGTTGATTGAAAGTCGTTTTGAGTAAATATTTGAAATCAGGGGCCAATTCATACATGAATTTCATAATGGCTTTCGATTGTAAAAGCATAGTATAAGCGGGATTCAAAACCACCCCATGACCTCCTCTAATGATATTATCTAGAATACCTAATAATTCTGGCTCCTCATATGCGATAAATTCCCACGGAACAACTTTGTATAAAAAATCATATCTACGAAACTCGTCTTTAGACTTTTCGATATAGATTCCTTCATCTGGCGAGAAAATAATGTCTTCCATATTGGAAGATTTCACCTCCTCAAACCCAGCATAACTAGCTGCTTGTGCTACTACATCCGCATTATGCCAATCTTCTTCATATCCTAAAGTCGTAATCAATAAAGAATTCGATTTATTGGGATGTTTTTCTAGGATGCGCTCGAGTTGTTTGGCAATGCCATTGATCAAAAAGTTATAAGGTTGACCTTTTAATTTCCGTTTTTCTTGGGCAGCATGTTTGTCTTGAACCAATGCTGTTTCGGGCATTAATGAGCAAGTGTCGGCATTGAATTCTAAGAACTTGATTGGTAAACCGTCCATGCCTCCTGAAAAATCATAACGACCAACAAGTTGTTGATCTAATTCATTTTCAATGGAGTATTTAACCAGTGGTATTGCGGCTTCAGGAATGCTGGCTTCTTTCCACCGATTTTGGTCAGCAACCATTTTCATCGCTTCTATTGCGAGCCGTTGAATTTCTTTAGCTGCTGTTCGGAAAGCATTTAATTCGTCTTCAGAAACGGCTAAAAAATCAGGGCTGAAGTAGTCTGCATTTTCACCTGCTGCGAACCATTCCAAATTGTATTTACGCAGGGTTCGCAAAGAGAGAGATGAGGTCTTGATAATTCGATTATCCACCGTATGATCTTGTTGATTTTCCACCACCGTATCCAGATTTTCCAGAAGTAGGACGCGTGCGAGTGGATCGAGCTGCGGTTTGATTCATTTTGTTTCCGGCACTATTGGAAACTCGTTGGTGGGTTTTAGGATCAGTGTAAGCACCTGGGCGTGGGCGATGACTCATCATGGAGCGTCCAATCATATAACCAAAAAGACCTGCAGAGGCTGCGCGAACAATGCTTCTCGAGCGAGTAGAACCGTCGCCGGCTTCTGCCAAGCGTGCTTCAGCAAGGGTAAATGTATCACTGGTTGAATCGAGGTAATTGGCCACGATTAGACTTTCAGAAGTATCAGGAATAGTGATTTCGTCGGAAATTTTGAATTGATCTTGCTCCATTTCTTGAACGACGGTGATTAATCCCTGAGTTGGTAGCGCGACTTCTTCAGTAGTTGTACCATTGTCAGAATCATCTCCAAAGATGCTTGAAAGGATCATTATTCCGATCACTGCATAAATTCCATACTTAATGTATTGGGCCATTATTTTAAGTTTTTGGTTGAGAGATAGGTTTTGTCATTGGCAAATATAGGGAAGTAAAAGGATAATAAGGAATGGTACTTTTTTACCTTACAGATGTTGCGATTGAGCTTTTTTTCGTCAAAAATAAGGTTTCTGAATACACTGTAAATTAAGTAGGTTTCTTTTTTTGAAGAATATGGTTTTTTTAGAGAACGAGGCGAAAAAATCAGGAATAGCCTTAGCTCTTGCTTGTTTTTTCAACGATGTAATCTCAGGAAAGAAGCCTTCAAAAGAGTAAGATATTTAGTTTACAGTGTACTGGCAAGTTGGATTAAGTAAGTGTTTGGACAAAATCAAGGTATAGATTACTGGAGCATTGCCGCAATGCGGCTCGCTCTAATAAATGGTGGTTTTGGAGGAGAGTTCATTTTAAAAAACTGAAATCATGAACTTCTTGGTTAGGGAGTAGGGAATAAATAAGATACCCAAATTTTGCACAGCTAATTTTTCTTCAGTTGAGGCAAAAAACACAGATATACCCAAAGGTATGACGAGTATTTTTAACGAAAAATGAAGGCAAAAGAGCAAGTAAAATGGGTAGGTTATTTATTCCCTACTCCCTTATTAAGAAAGAAATTTTATTCAAACAATGTTCGATAAAGTTCTTCCATTTTTCCAACCGTTTTAATTTTGATTTTATAACGGCTAGGATCAAGCCCTTTTGTATTGTATTTTGAAATGAAGATTTCTTTAAAACCTAATCTATCTGCTTCTTGAATTCGTTGTTCAATTCGATTGACAGAACGGATCTCTCCGGATAGTCCCACTTCTCCTGCAAAACAAATTTGATGAGGAACCGAAACATCAAGTAAAGAGGAAATAAGTGCACTCACAATCGCCAGATCAATGGCAGGATCATCCACTTTTATTCCACCAGCGATATTCAAAAAGACATCATTTTGCCCCAAAGGAAAGCCACATCTTTTCTCTAAAACAGCCAATAACATACTCAATCGGCGCAAATCAAATCCTGTCGCTGAACGTTGAGGAGTACCATAAACCGCAGTGCTGACAAGGGCTTGAGTTTCAATCAACATTGGCCGCATGCCTTCCATGGTCGCAGCTACTGAACTACCACTTAGATCTTCTTCCGTTTGAGAAAGTAATAATTCAGAAGGATTGGAAACCTCTCGAAGCCCATTGGCTTGCATTTCATAAATACCCAATTCGTCAGTTGAGCCAAACCGATTTTTGATGGTTCGGAGTATTCTATAGGTATAATTTCGATCACCTTCAAATTGTAAGACGGTGTCGACTATATGCTCTAATAATTTTGGACCAGCTATTGATCCCTCCTTATTGATATGTCCAATAATGAAAACAGGAATTCCTGTTTCTTTGGCAAAGCGCTGCAATTCTCCTGCACAATCTCTTACTTGTGAAACACTTCCCGGAGTAGAATCAATATGTGGAGAAGAAAGGGTTTGAATGGAATCAATGACCATCAAATCGGGCTCTAATTTTTGAGCATGTGTCAATATTTTTGAGGTATTAGTTTCCGTCAAGATGTAGCAGTCAGAATTTGCGTCGCCCAATCTATCAGCACGCATTTTGATTTGTTCCTCGCTTTCTTCCCCAGAAACATAAAGTATTTTTGCTTTTACACCGAGTGCGATTTGAAGTAAAAGAGTCGATTTTCCTATACCAGGTTGTCCTCCGATCAGCACTAAAGAACCTCCGACAATCCCTCCTCCTAATACTCTATTCAACTCATTGTCAGGAGTAATTAATCTTTCGGTATTACCTGCTTTGATCTTGGGTAATGAAATTGGTTTTGGAGAATTGGACGCAAATCCATTGGATTGTTTCCATGTTTTATTTCGTTGTTCTTGGCTTGTTTCTTTTGTGATAACTTCTTCTTGATAGGTGTTCCATTCATTACAACCAGGACATTTTCCGACCCATTTAGGGGAGGTGTTTCCACAATTAGTGCAAGCGAATATTTTTTTAATCTTAGCCAAAAGAATTTTTTTATGAAATTTTAAATATGATGGATTGTAGTTCATCACCAATAATATGCATTTCATCAACTATCTTAATAAAAACATAAATTAGTAAAGAAATTATTCCAACCTTTAAATTGCAAGGTGCAAAAAAACCATAAAATTATGGATGAATATATGAAGGTTGTTTCATACTTTTGTGACAACGATGTATGTATGTGCATCAATCTTATTTTTCTCTTTTCTATTGAAGTCATTTCTCATCGAGCCTTAAATTGATTTTTAGTTTATTATTTGCTCTTTGGCGAGAATTTTGATTTTAAATTATAGATTCATGAGCTAATCAGAATTAAATTGCTTTTTTTGAACAAGTATAATGATTGTTTGTTGTAATTTACTAAATTAGAAGATTCTTTAATCCAAAATATACTTATGTAGATTGTTTTCATTTGGTTTTTTGGGGTTATACAGGGTGCTACGCTTTGACGTTGGTACCCTGTTTTTTTTTGCCTGTCAAAAGGAAAAATTAACGACGTACAAAAGTGCAATTTTTTTAATGTAGTATTTATGGCAGCATTACCCCATAAATTGATTTTGAAATATTTGAGTGGAGAACCTAAAAATTAGCATCCCTAAAGAAACAAAAGGCTAACTCTAACCACAATAATTTAATTTGTAGGGCTGCTGGAATGAATTTCAGGAGATTTTTTCAGGAATTTCGCAATTAAAAAAGTACGCAAATTTGGTTTATGGAGAAGTGAAATATGTAGGTTGTTATTTTCGAAATCACTAAATAGAAAAGAATAAGGTAGGCTAAAAAAATAAGGCAAGCAATCATATCGCACTGCTACAACCTCTTACCCTTGCTTCGTTTCCGACCTGGGGGAATTCAGAGGGAGCAAGTCGTATGACGCTCGCCGCCGCAAAAGTAAACATTTCATAGAAATCTACAAGTAAATTTTGGGAAAGATTATTTTCTTTTGGAAAGGGTTCTTTGGGAGCTTAATTTCTTGAACCATTTCAGTTCCTGCCATAGATTTCTATACGCAAGAGAACCTTCTGAGTTTTTGGAAAAGGTATAAACCGGGGCCCGATTAATCCCCATTTTTTCAATTTCAGTAGAGGAAGGAATGATAGAACGAATTACCTTAGGTTGTGTCGATCTAAAGTGTTCCATTGTGGATCGGTGAAGATTTTTTCTATTATCTACAAGTGAAAAGAACGGTAATATTTTTCTGACATCAAAGTTTTGGCTTTTAAAATGATCGAGGACTTGATTATAAGTTCTTTCAGATAAGGTAGTAGGAATGAGCGGCATTAAAACAAAATGTGCAGATTTGAAAATCTGATTCGCCAAATGACTTAAAGATGGAGGGCAATCAATAAAGACATAATCAAATTGATATTTAAGGTCTGATTTTATAGACTTGAACTGTTTATTGAAATGATCGACTGTACTTAATTGCACATCAATGTTTCGATTTTTTATATGCCCTGGAATATAGGATAAATTCGGATATTGGGAAGGTTTGATATAATGATCGAAACTCTTTTTTTGAGAAATTAACCCTTTCATAGATCCATTAAGGGAGTCTTCTTCTCCTAAGTAGTAAGTAGCTGAGCTCTGCGGATCTAAATCCCACAATAAAGTTTTAAAACCATCCCGGGCAGATAGGTAAGCTAGATTGACACAAGAGGTTGTTTTGCCAACTCCTCCCTTGAAATTATAAAGGGTAAAAATAATCATTTCGCTGCTGTGTTAGTTTCCTTTTGCCTATTAATTGCTGGCTTAAATTTTCTCCAGAATCCTATAAGAATAAAGTTCAATTTTATGAAATATGCTGTTAGAAATGCGGGTAAATTTATTATGTCCGTATTCCTTAATCAAGGGAATATAGCATATTGTTAGAGATAGATAATGACAGAAAAACAGATATTAAAGAAGTTTCTTATCTAGCAAAGGACTTTTGATTAAACGATAAAGTTAATAAAAAATCACATTTCTTAATATTAAAAATACATTGAATTGAACATAGTTACAACAGCTTTATTGTTTTTTATTTAAAATAGAAAAGGCGATTCAAAAAAATGAACCGCCTTTTCAACAGATATTTTTCCTCCTCCCCAACAACAACTCTAGTGTTTATCTTATCTCTTCACAAATTCAGTTACCCAAAAGGAATCGCCACTTACAAATGTAATCGTATAAATTCCAGCCGGGAAGTTGTATACCTCAATTTGATTATCAAGGTTTTGACTTTCCAACATTTTTTGACCTAAAAGATTGAAGATAATAACTCGATCTAATTGGATGTCTGAACGTATATTCAACATGCCATCTGTAGGATTTGGGAAAAACTGGATTTTTTGACTCAAACTCTTGTCAATTGTTGCATCAAGGAAGATAATGTCTTCCTCATATCGTGGCAAAAACTGATATCCATCGTCACAAGGAGCACTATTATCAAACTGACCACCTAAACCAATAGCATTAAATGGGGTACTTGGAGCAGACGCACCAAATAAATTTACATCATTGTCAATGCGCATTTGGTAGGTATCATTTCCATTTGTGACGTCCACATTAAATCCTGAGCCTCCTGGGTTCCATTGACCTGGATCGACTAATGTCAGATTTTCAATCATTATCAATTCCCCTTCTGTAGACTCATCTAAAGTAGTTACAACAGTCGGTGCAACTAAGTCATTACCTGTAGAAATCAGCCATAGGGTGTCAGGAGTAATTTGAGTAAGGCAGTTGAATTGAGTAATGGTTCCTTGAACAATTATTTCGTCGCCCTCCTGTACTGTATATCCAAAATCAGTATTTGCAAAAAGACTTGTTCCTCCTGTTCCATCAATAAAATAAAATTGAATATTGTCATTGGCCCCCTGAAGATCAACTCCGTAAACAATTCCTTGTAGTTGGCAAGAGACACCCAAAGAATCTGGTAAACCATCAGCATTGACAGTTGTAATGGTGGCAATATCATAAAGCGGATAACCAGAGTCACAAACTACTGATATAGCAATAGTTCCTTGGTCACAATCCATATTTTTGCATATTTCGTATACAATTTCATCGTTTCCACAATAATCCATATTAGGTATATAAGTAATAGAAGATCCCATTACATCAATACTTCCTTCATCAGGCCCACTAATAATCGTGAATGTGTCAAAACCATCGGGTAAGTTATCATTGGAAGTAGGATCAAAGGTCACTGATGTATTCTGGTCGGTAGAAACGGCATCATTATTAGCACTAAAACCAAAAATTAAATCTGGCATATATCGAGGTAAAAACTGATACCCTTCATCATGAGGTAGACTATTGTCAAATTGACTTCCAATGCCTATCGCAGAAAAAGAAGCTGATGGAGCATTTGATCCAAATATATCTACATCATTATCAATTCGCATTTGGTAAGTGTTGACACCGTCGGTTACATCAACAGTGAAACCTGATCCAGTATTGGTCCATTGACCTGGGTCAACGACGGTCAAACCATCAATTCTAATTAACTCAGATTCTGTTGATTCATTTAATTCCGTAACGACTGGTGGCGTAACGGTAGGATTTCCAGAAGAACCGAAAATGATAATATTAGCGGTCATCTGAGTTAAACCATTAAAATGCCCAATAATGCCTTGAATGATTAATTGGTCTCCCTCATTTACGGTATATCCTAAATCACTTGGACTGAAAACACTAACACCGCCAGTTGCATCAATTAAAGTAAATTGGATTGCTACCCCCCCTTGTAAGTCAACACCATGCACGATCCCTTGAATTTGGCAAGACGTATTGATGGAGTCTGGCAAGCCATCCATATTCACAGTAGTCACAGTCCCAATATCATAAGGAGGATAACTTAATGGGCAGTTAACCGTAATCATTACAACTGCAGTGTCACAAGTTAGACCATCACAGACTTCATATTCGAATGAATCGATATCATCACAAAAATCATCTTCTGGAGTATAGGTTATACTAGCGTCAAGATTAACCACTGCTGATCCATTACTTGGAAGGTCAATGATTTC
The DNA here is from genome assembly GCA_024743405.1 of Bacteroidota bacterium. Taxonomy (GTDB): domain Bacteria; phylum Bacteroidota; class Bacteroidia; order Chitinophagales; family Saprospiraceae; genus JANSWP01. The sequence continues at coordinate 13,890 of JANSWP010000036.1, read as the reverse complement.
TAAAGAAGTCCAATCATTTGGCAAATTATCATTGTTTAATACAAAAATGTCAATGGCTTCTCCTTCATTGGTTACTGCATTATCATCATTAGCTACTACATCCATTGAAACCACATTCATATAAGTACAGGTCGGAAATGCTGGCATTGCATCATTATTAGTAGCGGCTCCATCAAGCGCATTGATTCCACTAAAAGTCCAATTTGACAAATTGAAAGAAGACCCATCAGGTCCTGTTCCACTAACTCTGTATGCCCAACCATCCATGCTTTCCCAAGGTTCGTTTGTTCCATCTACATTTGGGTCACCACATACATCTACAATTTCATCTCCTTTATAAAGAACGATGGCGTCATCACCATTTATATTGGCAGCTGAATTCACAAAGTCCGCATTAAAACCGAAAAAATCAGCGAATTTGGTACTGTCATCCACCACATAAATACAGTCGCCAGCATCGAGTGAGATATTTGGAAAAACAAATTCTGCTCCTGATGCGCCACCGCCATTATTGGCGGATTCGACTCCGTACAAACTCAAATCAGCTATATTATTAATGGCTTGTAATTCAAAACCTTTTGTTCCTGACGCCGCTGGTTGCGCATCAAAGACACCCGTAATTAACAAATCACTATCTATTGTCGCATCATTGTCTTGAATAGTAATTGTGTAGGTCGAATTTAATAAAGTGGCATTATTGGATGGATTTGATAATTCTAAAACTATCGTTTCACTAATTTCTTCATCTGAATCATCAATTATTGAAACCGTAATCGTTTCTTCAGCAGTGGGCATATTGGCTGGAAAAGTGACTGTTTGAGCGGTATATGAATAATCACTACCATCTGTGGCAGTTGAAGCTGCTCCTACATTCACATCAACAGTGGTTGCCATTCCATTTCCATTATTTAAAGAAATGGTAATTGCTACTACACCAGCATTTTCGGCTATAGAAATTGCATTGCTCGCAAATCCAACAAATGGATCATCAGAACACTGTGAGGCAGCTCCAGGGTTGGCAAAAATTGGAACACCGCCAATTTCAAAACCTGTCGGTGTAGAAGCCGCTGACCAGTTGGCAGCATCATTATTATCGGAATTAACATCGCACAAAACTAAGGTGAACCCATCTCCATCAGGACTTGTTGGCCATGGAGCAGCATCGTCATAAGTTACTTCATCAATCAGATTTCCATTAGCGTCTGAGAGGGTTATTGTTTCACCGGAATTATTAACGGCACCAGAGTCCCAAGCAGTACTTGTAATTCCAAAAGCAGCATCTATTAAGGTAGGGTTTTGGCATAAAACGATGTATTCGCCAGCATTCAAAGTACCAGAAAAAGTGTAAGTTACACCTCCCATTGTCCAGCCGGTCATATCGACAGCTGACATACTATTATTGTACAATTCAATATATTCGTAATCGTCCGTTCCTGGATTATTGTACATGATTTCAGTAATGACAATTTGGGCTTGTACAGAAATAGCCAAGGTTAGTAATGTAACAGTTAGGGTAAGAATTTTTTTCATAATTAAAATTTTGAGTTGAGGGTTATAAGGAATGTGGATAGAATAAATTTACATTTTTTGAGTCGGTTATTTTTTCATTTAAGGAGGCAAAAAACGCAGGCAGAGTCTTGGCTCTGGCGAGTATTTTTAACGAAATGAAATGAAAAAAGTAGCAGGCATAAATGTAAATTTATTCTGTCCGCGTTCCTTATGGAATTAACGATGCAAAATTACTCTTAAAAGCCTGTTTTTTTTGGAAAGCTTATATTAAAAAATAAAGAAATATTTTAGAATAAAGTCTAATGCTTTCTTCCGAATATCTTTCCCACCCTAAATTTACTTTCTAATTCTACAGAATCTTGACCTAAATTAGTGACAAAATTAGTCTCATTCAACTTCCTTAAATTGGGTTGTCCGGCTTCCCACCAAGCTGAGTACCACGCACTTCCAACTGCCAAAATCGCCTTTCGAAGCCGTTCTTCTACCATACCATTCATACGCTCATGATAGATTCTTGAAAATTCCCGACATTCAATTTGTGCCATATTGCCATATCGTTCTTCGTAGCAAAATAATTGATCTTCGGGTAAGGTTTCTCGCAAGTTTTTTTCAATTAAGAGGACACTGTCAACATAAGAATGACTTTCCAAGACTATATTCCAAAAGTATTCAGTTGGGTCATCAATATATTGAGCTTTCCCAACCCATAGGTCATAATCTTCATAAAACAATTGTGGCAATCGTGTTTCCCAAAAAGCGTGGATTCCATTTTGCCCAGTGAGTTGACCATTATAATTTTCTGTAGTATGAAGTGGTACATGAGCATCTGCGATATAATGTCCAAAATCAGCAGAAATACGGAGTATCTTATCAATGTCTTCCTCTAAAAAAGCTTTTTTTAGATTGTGTTGAACCGTCACCAGATACCATGGAAGAATGCCATGTTGAGATAAATGACCAACAGCAAAAGCTGTATTACAATTTAATTTTTCAACGGAAATACCTGTCAATTTAGCGATACTATCACAATCAATTTCCCAGTTATCTTCGTAATAATTTTTGACAATATTTTGAATGAAGAACTGCCTAAAAGTGTCTTTTTTGATGGCAATATTTGGATAAAGTTTTTCAGAAAAAAAAATGGTATCTGGTATATTTCCAGAAAACAAAGTGTCAGAAGTTCGAAAATCATCTGAAAGAAGAAATGTATCCTGATTATGTACAACAAAAATATCAGAATAAGCCATCAATGCATTGGACCAAGTTCGGGGAAGATTGTCAAATGGTGCCACACCATAAACATCCAAATCTAAATAATGTCGAACGGCTTCATGTTTTGATGCATATCTTCTTTTGTCGGGGTCTATAGCATGATCGGTGATATATTTAACATGTTTTTTATAAAAGACTATTAATTCAGGAGGTAGAGTAAAAATGGCCATCTTATTGATCTCTCGATGGGCAAAAAAGCCCCAATCAGCACCATGATTAAGTTTAGCAATATGGCTTTGAGATAAAAAAATAACGGTAATTAAAAAGAGCCAAACTTTTAAGTTTTTCATACCCAAAATTACGGGAATATTTTCAATTCAATCATTATATTCGAGATAGACATTTCGGAGGTAATTAATCAGTTTGTTCAATCTATGTCAAATAAAATCACTATGCTTCTTTTGTGATACCCTTTAATAATTCTACATTTAACCAATTGAAATAAAACCTGACAGTCCATGTTTTTTTGCCATAAAACGCTTTCTTTTTTTGTTTTCTTTTTTTTCTTTTTCAATCTCCATTCCCAAACCTATAATAACCTCCTTGTTGATGGAGATTATGAAGATCGGAATATTGTTCAGGTTTTACAATCTGTTGAAAATCAATATGGAGTAAGGTTTTTCTTCGGAAATGAAATCGTCTCAAACAATCCAGCTAAAACAGTCAATTGGAATCAAATACCTCTAGGAAATGCGCTTTCTGAATTATTGGAAAATACGGATTTGAGTTTTGAGGAAATCGAAAATATTGGTATCGCGATTGCGCCTAAAACTGCCTTAGGAAAAGAATATTCACTCGATTTTTTTGCCAACCAGCATAATGAACGAATCCAAGGTTTGGATAAAAAAAGACCGCAGGCAGAGATCATAAGCATTGGAAATCCGAACAATCCAGATCCTGATGGGACAGTAAAAATAAAGGGCTTTGTGATAGACAAAGTTACAGAAGAGCCTGTTATCGGAGTTACTTTATTTATTGAGGAATTGGGAATTGGGTCAGCGAGTGAGGTAGATGGAAGTTTTGAATTGGATTTACCGGTAGGAACTCATTTTTTGGAAATACAAGCAGTAGGTTATCGAGAAAACTATCGAGAATTGAAAGCTTTTTCGAATGGAGAATTTCAAATTGAACTAGATGTTAAGTCCTTTCAGTTGGATGAAGTTGTCATTAAAGCAAGAGGAGACAATGTGAATGTGCGAGAGACCCAAATAGGTATTAAAGAATTGAAGATTAGTGAATTAAAAGAATTGCCTACTTTCTTAGGCGAAGTGGACGTGATTCAAGGATTATTGAGTTTGCCAGGGGTGACAACGGTAGGAGAGGGGTCGAGTGGATTCAATGTAAGAGGTGGAAATATTGATCAAAACTTAATTCTTCAAGATGGGGCTCCTGTTTTGAATTCTTCTCATGTATTGGGTTTCTTTTCCATTTTTAATTCGGAAGCAATTGAAAATGTGACCTTATATAAAGGTAATTTACCCGCACAATACGGCGGTCGAATTTCAGCTGTTTTGGATGTCGAAACCAAAGACGGAAACTTCAAAAAATTACATGGATCGGGCGGAGTAGGAATTGCTTCCAGTCGATTGATGTTTGAAGGTCCGATTGTTCGAGAAAAGACTTCTTTTTTGGTGAGTGCTCGTGGGTCTTATTCAGACTGGATGTTGAAACAGGCAAAAAGTAGTTTAATCAATTTAAGTTCCACTTGGTTTTATGATTTCAATGCCAAGTTGACTCAAAAAATTGGTGATAAGACTCGGATTGCCCTGTCCACCTATCAAAGCAAAGATTTTTTTCGATATGCCAAAGATTTTGGATATGAATGGAGTACAAGACTTTTTGATTTTCAATGGCAACAAATCTATGGGCCTTATTTTTCCTCTACTTTGACTGCTGTTTCAGGTAATTATGAAAGCGATTATTTCTCGCTTTCAGGAGCATCTAATTTTCGCTTAAAAAATGGAATGGAGTACTATAAACTTCAACAAAATTTCTTTTATGTCCCGTTCGAAAAGATGACCCTTAATTTTGGGGTAGATTGGGTGGCTTACGATGGAAAACCAGAGACGATTCAACCTGAAAGTAGAATTTCAGCTATCACGCCAGAAAGTATCTTAAAAGAGCAAGGACAAGAGTTTGGATTTTATATAAATGACGAAATCAATTTAAATGATCGGATTGGCTTTTCAGTCGGATTGCGATATTCCCTTTTCCAAAACAAAGGGCCTTATTCTGTATACTCTTATGAGGTAGAAAAACAACCTTCGACGAATACTATTATAGGTCAAACTGAATTTTCGAAAAATGAAACAATTGCGGAATATTCGGGGTGGGAACCGCGCATCTCTTTAAGGATAGGGTTAGATGAATCGAGTTCTATAAAACTGAGTTACAACAAATTAAGGCAATATATCCATTTAGTTTCTAATACAGCTGCTTCGACACCTGCTGATGTTTGGCAGTTGAGTAATCGTTATATAAAACCTATTTCTGCTGATAACTATTCTTTTGGTTTTTTCAAAAACCTAAAAGATAATCATTGGGAGACTTCTGTTGAATTTTATTATAAAAACATTAAAGACATTTTAGAGTATAAAGATTTTGCCGACCTATTTTTAAATGACCATTTAGAGACTGAATTATTGAATGGGAAGGGAAAATCATACGGAATAGAATTGGCTATTAATAAAAAGGAAGGTGCGCTTCAAGGTAGTGTAGCTTATTCCTATTCAAGATCTTTAAGAAAGGTGGATGGTCTAACTGCCGAAACTTCGGTAAATAATGGTGATTGGTTTCCATCCAATTTTGATAAGCCACATCAGTTCACTTTTATGTTTAAGCATAAGCCCAATCAAAAGCGAGCTTTTACAATGAGTTTTAGTTATAATACAGGTCGACCCATTACGGTGCCAATCAATTCTTATGAAATAGGAGGTGTCGTGGTACCCAATTTTGGTGATCGAAACGAATTCAGAATTCCTGACTTTCATCGAATGGATATTAGTTACACCATAACCGCAAAGGTATGGAAACGAGCGGGTTATAAAGGGACAGTCACTTTTTCGATTTATAATTTATATTTCCATAAAAATGCCTTTTCGGTATTTTTTAAACGGGAGCCGCCCAAATTTACCCCCACTGCCAATCGCTTTGCGACTTTAGGAACAGCATTTCCGGCAGTGACTTATAATTTTAAGTTTTGACGATATGAAAAAGAAATTCTTCTCTATAAATATCCAACAAATTGAACTAATGAAAAATTGCAACCCACGAAGATTTAGCAAAGTGAAGATATTGGGTTTACTTTTAATTATTTCTTTCCAATCTTGTATTGATGAGATTACTTTTGATCCATCTGACCAAGTGAAAAGTCAATTGGTGGTTGATGGTCGGATTACCACTTCTGAAGGACCACAGATCCTTAAACTTTCTACTACTCAGATAGATAACTTAAAGAAACCTAGCCCCGTTACAGATGCCAAAATTACTATTTTTGATAACTTTGGAAATGTAGAAGAGTATGTTCAATTGGGTTTTAATGCAGGGGAATATCATTTGATGAATGATATTATTAAAGGAGAAATTGGACGGACTTATTTCATAGAAATAGAACTAAGGGATGGGAGTATTTTTCAATCAGAACCAGAGACCTTAATGCCCGTTCCTAAAATGACAAATATTGAAATTGATTTTATTCAGGAAACGGAATTTGATATTACAGGTTTACCTAAGACCTCCAATTTCGCACAGGTTTTAATTGACACGCCTATACCAAATGAAGAAGATGGCGTTTTTTTAAGATGGGATGTTGAAAGCGACTGGTTAGTATTGGATCGGGATGATCCTTGCAATCCATTTGATGTACCTACGGCATGCTATTTTAATGATAATATTATTTTGGAAGAATTGAGACCATTTAGTAGTCGAGGATTGGAGTTAAATGAATTAAGTGATTGGGCAGTTGGAAGAAGAATTGTTGATTTTAGCTTCCAATTCAAACAATATTTATCTGTTTATCAGTATTCTTTAACGCCTAGAGCCTTTACTTTTTTTGAACAAATAAGTGCCCTCAGCAATATTGAAGGAAATCTTTTTGATGAACCGCCTGCGGCTATTTCGGGTAATCTTTTTAATGTAAATGATCCAAATGAAAAGGTATTGGGTTATTTTTCAGCAAGTGAAGTCGATACAGTTCGCACCTTTTTAGTAAAAGAAGATATTCCGTTCAATTTTATGGAAATTTGCCAACTTATATGGCCTCGCCCTCCCTGTAATGATATTTGTTATGAGTGTGAGAGAATGGACGGTGCTTCGACCATAAAACCTGACTTTTTTCAATAGGAAATCAAGTTAACGAGTTAAATAGTGTGTGATTTTAGAAATAACTAATGACATTAAATGAAGTATAAATTTATCTTATTTATTCTCGTATTTGGGTTGAAAATAGAAGCTCAAGTACCTGATTTATTTCAGGTTCAGTTTGACCGTGATTATTATGTCGCGAGTGAGGATATTTGGTTCAATGTCCATTTTTTGAATGAAAATCAAATTGAGAGTAAAGTATTATATGTGGATGTGATTGATCCCAGTGGAGTATTGGTATTGCAAGAGAAATTGAAAATTGACGAGAAAAATACCTTTGGCGATTTTCGGATACCACCTGATTGGAAAGAAGGGCTTTACACTTTCAGAGCGTATACTTATTGGAATTTAAATTTCGGTTCGAAATTTATTTTTACTAAACCAATCCCTATTTATGGATTAGAGGAACAAAAGCTGAATACGGAAGTCGGAAGTTTTCAAAAGCCTGATTTTCAGATTTTTACGCCAAGTTTTCAGGAAAATGAAGCTTTGTTAGGTATTAGAATTGAAACAGAAAAAGAGCAATACCAACCGCGAGAAAAAATAAAAATTGATATTGAAATTAAGGATGAATCGGGTAATCCAATCGAAGGGAATTTTTCGGTATCTGTAAAAAATACAGATTTTTTTTCACGAAAAACCCATCCAGCAATATTGCTTCGGCAAAAACAAAAATTGGAAAAATCTTTGAATGAATTGGATGCTTTAGAGACTTTTCAATTTCCATTAGAGCAAGGGTTAAGAATGCGTGTTCATATCCTAAATGATACAATGGTTGCTTCTATTAGTTATCTTCCCCCGGTTTATTTTGTAGAAAATCGAACTAAGGTGAGCAGTGAATTACAATGGCCGCCACTTACTTTTTTAATGGACGAATTTTATGGAAGCAGGAACCTTCAATTATTAGATTTTCAGAACTTCGAGCAAGACAAAGACTATCTTATTGAAAAAACTAGTGATTTTTTGAGCCTAAAAGGGAGTGGTCAAACCGCTTTGTCACATACTCCAGAGGTGGATGGTTATATAAATCGGGTTTGTCAACAACGAAAAATGGAGCAAATTTTTCTGACAAAAAGACTTTCACCATTGCCTGACTATCCGTCAGTAAAGCTAGCTGATAAAGCTAATAAAATTTACAAGATTGATGATTTCGCGACTTTCAAAGATATTTTTGATTTCACAGAAGAGGTGATTGGTGTGCCCCTTGCTAGAATTATTAATAAGAAAGATAATAAAAGAGGTATTCGACTTTTTAATCAAGATCACAACCGAAAATTATCTGAACAGCCACTCTATTTGATCAATAATTTTGTTGAATTTGATGAAGAGAAAGCACTAAGTATAGAGTGGGAAAATGTAGAAAGAATAGAGCTCATTACACGGGATGTTCCTATGGTTCAACATTTCGGGACATTAGGGATCAATGGTGTTTTTGCCATTTATACTAGGGACGGTAAGATTCCTGATGCTTTAAAAAAAGCGAATTATAATACCGTATTTGAGGGGTTTTATTTCCCTCGAACTTTTGAATTGCCCGATTATAATACTAAACTTCAATCCAATAATAGAAAACCTGATATACGATCCACAGAATATTGGAATCCTAGCCTCAATATTCGAAAAAAAGGGAAAACCTCAGTTGAGTTTTTTGCCTCCGATGCACGCGGACGCTATTTGATTCATGTAGAGGGAGTAACTAAAACTGGGAGGCTTTTTATTGGAGAAACTTCTTATCAGATTCGGTAATCGAATACTTCCCTTCCTGCTGATTTTCTGAAAAAAAATCGACTACTCAAGCTTCACGACTTAGTAAGGGAGCAGGAAATAAATAAGGTACCCGAATTTTACACAGTTATTTTTTCTTCGGTGGAGGCAAAAAACACAGACATACCCATAGGTATGGCGAGTATTTTTAACGAAAAATGAGGGAAAAAGAGCAAGTGAAATGGGTGGGTTATTTATTTCCTACTCCCTAAAATAAGCTTTTAAAAGAATGAAATATTTCAAAAATTAAAATTAATTTCATATATATATTTGAAGTATATTCATTTGAATCAATATGCAATTTTTTTAACCAATCTACATTCAAAAATTAATGAACTTATGATAAGAAGAGGAAAAGTAGAGATTGATGACGAAAAACTTCAAGCTGCTTCACACAAACTTAGGGCACTGGCACATCCTTTAAGAATGAGAATTCTTGAAATGATTCATCATCATAAGGAAATAGGTCTTAATAATCTTTTGGACGCTCTAAATTTGGAACAATCGTTAACCTCTGTACATCTTCATCTTTTGAGAATCTTTAATATGGTTATAGTGCGTCGAGAAGGAACTGTCATTTATTACACTATTAATCTTGAAGAAATTAGAAAATGTGTCAATGCCGTAAATCGCTTTTTAGAGGAAGAATAACCAACGTCAAAGCATAAGAACGCGAAAGTGATCAAGCCCAAAGTAGAAAGTCACGAATTAACTATCCAAAAAGCGTCATATCTTTTCCTGGAGGAACAATACCCAAGTGTTTATAAGCTTTCTCAGTCGCCAGTCGCCCACGCGGTGTTCTTTGGATAAAACCTTCCATAATCAAGAAGGGCTCATGGACTTCTTCTATAGTTCCGGATTCTTCTCCTACAGCCGTTCCAATAGTCGTTAATCCAACAGGACCACCTTTAAATTTGTGAATGATAGTAGCGAGAATTTTATTGTCCATTTCATCTAATCCACTCTCGTCAACATTGAGCGCTTCTAGACCATACTTTGCGATTTTCACATCAATGGTTCCGTTACCTTTTATTTGGGCAAAGTCTCTGATTCGTCGCAATAAAGCATTCGCAATCCGAGGAGTACCTCTACTTCTACGAGCAATTTCATGGGCACCTTGATCTTTAATGGGGACATTCAAAATATCGGCGGATCGTTTGATAATCTTCTCTAATATTTTTACATCATAATAATCCAAGTGACAATTGATACCAAAACGGGCACGCATTGGAGGCGTCAATAACCCCATCCTGGTGGTCGCACCAATGAGGGTAAATGGATTCAAATTGATTTGAATACTCCGTGCATTAGGGCCAGTATCGATCATAATATCAATTCGATAATCCTCCATAGCAGAGTATAAATATTCCTCAACTACGTTATTCAATCGATGTATTTCATCAATAAAAAGAACATCTCCCTCTTCCAAATTGGTTAGCAAACCGGCTAGATCCCCAGGTTTTTCAAGCACAGGGCCAGACGTTAGTTTTAATTCTGTCTCCAACTCATTTGAAATAATATGCGAAAGTGTTGTTTTACCCAATCCTGGCGGGCCATGTAATAAAACATGGTCTAAGGCCTCATTTCTTTGTTTGGCAGCAGCGATAAAGATTTTTAAGTTATCGACAATTTTTGGTTGTCCACTAAAATCATCTAAAGCTTTAGGTCTTAACGCTTTTTCGACGATTTGTTCGTCGTTATTCAGGTGTTCGCCGGAAGCGTCCAAATGTGGATTTTGCATGTGTTGTTTTTAGGGGTCAGGAGTCAGAGGGCAGGCGACAATTTGCTCTCGTCTTCTGACTTCTGACTACGCTAGTCCCAAATTCCTTCTCCTTGCCAGATGATTTTTCCTTTACCCATTGGATTTATATATTTGGTAAAACAGTCGCTATTTACTCCATTTGAAGTATCACAAATAAATTCACCTTTGCAATTATATAAGTAACTATCTGGTAAACCTTTAAAAAGATAAGCCCAACCCGATTCATATTTGTATTTGATGATTTGATTTGGGTTAATACGATCAATCTCTTTATTCATCCATTCAACTTCAAATGGATTCTTGGTATCCATGCATTGATTAGGATCATTGTTGGATGATTTATTTAAATCCTCAATACAGGTAATCTCCACAAAAGCACTTTCTGCCATACAAGTACTCATCATATCTTCTAATTCGATATATCCAAATTTTATTTTTTGACCATCTTTAAATTCAAACCCTTCCACACTCATTTTGATAGGGTTGAATCGCTCACCATTTTCTAACTCTATAAGAAAAGTACAGCCATCTAAAAGGTCTGTATAGTCTACGATTTTTCCCACTGTATTACATAAGTTACTACCGTCCGTAGGAGGTATTGCTCTTTTACAATTGAGAAAGAAAGTTAATAAAAGAAAAAAAGTTAATTTATGCATAAGAAAAATAGATTTCAATGTCATTAGATTGCCCAAAAAGATTCCTAGAATTTTTACCTTTGCGCCGTTTTTGAGCGAATGATTCAGAGTTTGTTATTTTAGATTTACAAATAAATTTTTAAGTACCTGAAAATCAGTTATTTAAGATTTGTGTTTAGATTTGATAAATACCTGATTCTAAATCATCAATAATTAATATCAAATAACCAATATAATGGGCGGAACAAAAGTAACGATTGAAAATGGAAAATTAAATGTCCCTAATGATCCAATTATTCCTTTTATCGAAGGAGACGGTATTGGACCAGATATTTGGGCAACAGCTGTGCGTGTTTTTGATGCGGCTGTAGAGAAAGCATATAATGGCGAACGCAAAATTCACTGGAAAGAAGTTCTGTGTGGTCAAAAAGCATTTGACGAAACTGGAGAATGGTTGCCACAGGCGACTTTGGATGCAATTAAGGAAAATTTAATTTCCATTAAAGGACCTTTGACAACTCCTGTTGGGGGTGGTATTCGCTCTTTAAATGTTGCTTTGCGTCAAAAATTAGATTTGTACGCTTGTGTTCGTCCAGTAAGATGGTTTCAAGGAGTTCCTTCTCCGGTTAAAGATCCAGGTAGTGTGGACATGGTTATTTATAGAGAAAATACAGAAGATATTTACGCTGGAATTGAATATTTGAATGGTACAGAAGAAGCTGATAAATTAAAGAAATTTTTGATTGAGGAGATGGGAGTGACTCAAATCCGATTCCCTAATACAGCTTCTTTAGGTGTCAAACCAGTTTCTGTTGAAGGAACGGAGCGTATCGTTAGAGCAGCTATTCAATATGCAATTGATAATAAATTGCCTTCGATGACTTTGGTGCACAAAGGAAACATCATGAAATTTACAGAGGGTAAATTTAAAGAGTGGGGCTACGATTTGGCAGAGCGGGAGTTTGGTGATCAAGTATTCACTTGGAGACAATGGGATGCAATCGCCGCAGAAAGTGGTAAAGCAGCAGCGAACGAAGCTCAAGAAAAAGCTTTAGCAGGTGGTGCAGTTTTGATTAAAGATTCAATCGCGGATGCTTTCTTACAGCAGATTCTATTACGTCCAAAAGAATATTCAGTAATTGCTACTTTGAACCTGAACGGTGATTATGTTTCTGATGCGTTAGCTGCACAGGTTGGTGGAATCGGTATCGCACCAGGAGCGAATATTAACTATGTATCGGGTCGTTCAATTTTTGAAGCAACTCACGGGACGGCACCAAAATATGCTGGTTTGGATAAAGTAAACCCAAGCTCTGTTATCCTTTCAGGAGAAATGATGTTCCGATACATGGGGTGGAATAAGGTGGCAGATTTGATTATTAAAGGTATCGAAGGAGCTATTGCTAAAAAGCGGGTAACTTATGACTTTGAAAGATTGATGGATGGTGCGACGCTTTTGAAATGTTCTGAATTTGGTAATGAAATTATTGAGAATATGTAATTTGAGTTTGGAATTTCCTTCTCAAGTTTAGATATAGAGAAAAAACAGCCTTGCCAAGATAACTTCGGCAAGGCTGCTTTCTTTGGTTTACGAAAAAGTCCCACCGCGGTGAGACATGATTAATTTCTTAACCCTTAAAAACCAAAAATCATGAAAAATAAAGTCTTTATAGAAAAGTGTATTTTAGATTTTACACTTTGAATTAATTTGCTTTTTAGGCGGAGAAAGAAGAACCACAACCGCAAGAAGAACTTGCATTTGGATTATTGAATGAAAATCCTCGATTGTTCAATCCTTCAACCCAGTCAATCTCCATACCTAGTAGATAAATGGCATGAGACTTTTGCATAAATACTTTTATGCCATTGATCTCAAAAGAATCATCATTGTCTTTTGGAGCGTCAAATCCTAAAACATATGAAAAACCAGAGCATCCGCCGCCCTTTACACCTACTCTTAAACCATACTCTTCAGAGATGTTTTGTTGGTTCATAATACGCGTTAATTCGCGTACTGCGTGATCGGTTAAAGTAATTGGTTGAGTCGTTACTGTATCTTTTGTTGCAATCATTGATTATAAATTTCTAAGTAAGAGAACAAAAATAGAAAAAACCCTTGATAGTTTATGATTTTCAAAGATTGGATTGTAAACAAATAATTATTCGAGAAAGTTTAGATGAAAATAAAATTTTTGAAGTGGATTCTATTTGTTTTGGAAATGAGCGCTTAGCCATTATTTTTGCGCCTGATATTTAGCTGTTGCGATATTTTAACAAAAAAAATACGTTTTTAGCGTGTTGTAATTCAATGTTTTAGAATATTGGATTACTTAGTAACGGCTAAAAAATAAGTCCGTCAATTTGAAATAGGAGATTTTTAATTTTGGTAAGCAAAAATACTTTTTGCGTTCGCCTTTGTACCTTCTGGTACAAGCCAGCGCAGGATGCAGGGTATCGGTGAGTATTTTTTACGCTGCCAAAATTAAAAGGATGCATAGGCAAATGTCGGAGTTATTCTTTAGTCGTTAAGTGCTTGGACAGAAATAACTCACACATATTATGACGGACTATTTTTTCACCATATTT
>JANSWP010000140.1 GCA_024743405.1 Bacteroidota bacterium | reverse complement strand
TTCACAAACTGAGAATCAATGATTTATGGTTCTGGCGATAAATTATTAAGGGAGTTTGCCGAGGCAAATGACCGCAATAATTTGAAGGCAGGTTCATAAAGCGTTGGTTTTTAGGAAGTAAAAATTTAGACATACTCTTAGTCTTTTCCTTTTATCCCCACATAAAGGGAGGAAAAAAATCTAAGCTGTATCTATTTTAGCTAAAAAGTTCCTAATTCAATTGTCTTACCCGTCCGAAACGATTCATCTGCAGCCAGAACAATTCGTAGGCTATTCACTGCATCTTTTAAATGTTGGCTTAAATCTACATCTTCTTGAATGGCTTTGAGTAAGTATTTTTGTTCCAATTCACATAGCTCATCGTGATTGGGCTCATTGGAGGTATCAATAAATTCATTCTTTTTTGAAAATTCTCCATTTGAATCTCTTTCAGAATGGTGGAGTTTTAAACATCCGGTTTGTGTATGTTCATCAATGTCTTGTGAGTCTCCTTTTTTATCAACTATACTAACACATCCTTTTGGACCGATTACATCTTTAATAAAAAATGCCTCTTCACTCATCATGGGACCCCAGCCAGCTTCATACCAACCGACAGATCCATCGTCGAAGGTTACTTGCAATTGCCCATAGTTATACATTTTGGAGTCAATTTCATCTGAAAGTCTTGCGCCTATACCACTTACACGGATAGGATTAGCACCGGTCATTAGACACATAATATCCACATAATGTACCCCACAATCTACAATTGGGGACATGGAGTTCATCAATGATTTATGGGTCTCCCAGTTTTTCCCAGAACTTTGTTGATTTAAATTCATTCGCATAACCAACGGTTTGCCTAAGGTCTGAGCCGTTTCGATAAATTTTGTCCAGGCAGGATGCACTCTTAAAATATATCCAACCACCATTTTTCGCCCCAAAGAATGACTTAATTCTACTAGCTTTTGGGCTTCTTGGACGTTTGTTGCTAAGGGTTTTTCAATAAAAACATGGGCTCCAGCACGGAGGCTTTTTTCTGCATATTCGGCATGTGTCTCTGGGTAGGTATTAATAGAAACAACATCGGGCTGAGTAGCTTTTAATGCCTCATCAAAATCGCCAAATTGAGCTAAACCACCTAACTCGTCCGACAATCTTTTTCGACTCTCTGCTCCTCTGCTAACCACCCCTACAATTTCGAATTCTGATAATTTATGATAAGCGCGAGCATGAGAAGTGCCCATATTTCCGCATCCAACAACTAATGTTTTTAGTTTATTCATTATATTTATGAGTCAAAGTTTGAGAATATGAAGTGTTTAGAAATTGATAATAAAAGCGAATTGTACCCTTTCATTCGTTCATCAGGAATGCGGATAAAATAAATTGACCAATTTGAGGTCAGAATTTTTTGTAACTAATGAGCAAAAAGTACAGGCATAGCCAAAACTATTGCGAGCATTTTTAACGAAATTAGGTTCAAAAAAGACGAGTTCAAATTGATAAATTTAATTATGTCCGTATGTCTAAGCTGATACAATTGAAAAGAAACCGTCAGAAACCTGACTTTTACTATAATTGGGTTCAAAAATCGAAAAAGTAAATTCTAATTTCCCATTGTTAACTAAATAAATCGTCCGATGAAAAAAATTTATCTTTCCTTATCGATATTTCTTTTCTCTTTTTATTACACTCATGCGATTGATGTCAGTATTTCTTATGCTACTTTTTCTAATGCCTCTCAAAACTATGTAGAGGTTTATTTACACATCATCGCAAGTACGATTGAATATGTCCCCGTTGATACTACTGCTTCTCAAGCTGCGGTAGAGTTTATGATTTTGTTCAAAAAAGGGGAAAAAATTGTCAAATTCGATAAATTCATTTTAAATAGCCCTATTTCTGCCTTCCCTAAAGATTTTATTGATTTAAGAAGATATGGACTCGAAAATGGCAAATACCAAATTGAAGTAACCGCAACGGACGTTAACAAGCCTGAAAACACTAATCAATACAATTCAGAATTAAAGCTAAATTATTTCAGTCAAAAACTTCAACAATCTGACATCCAATTGCTTAGTTCTTATAAAAAAGCAACAGAAGGGGATAATCGACCTATGGTCAAAAATGGATATTATTTAGAAGGTTTACCATTCAATTTTTATGATAAAACGATGTCCACGCTTATTTTTTATAATGAAATTTATAATTCAGATAAAGAAATAGGAGAGGATTACATGGTTAGTTATTCAGTTGAAAAAGTAAAGGGAAATGATGAAAGAGAAACCATGATGATTGGTCACAAAAGGCGAAAACCAGCTCCAATTGATGTGCTTTTATTGCAATTTGATATTGCAGAATTGCCTTCAGGGAATTATAATTTACTGGTTGAGGTAAGAAACCGAACAAAAGCTTTACTGAGCAAAAAGTCTGTTTTTTTTCAGCGAAGTAACCCTTACCTAAATATGGATGAAAATGCAATGGCAGATGTGCCGATTGATGATGAATTTGTTGAAAAATTGACAGATCAAGAATTGAGGTATGCTCTAAAAGCAATAGCTCCACTAGTTGATAAACAGGATGGAGAGTTGATAAATTTGTTGGTAAAAGATATGGATCCAAAAGCGATGAAGCTTTACTTATTTAGCTTTTGGGCAAACCAATCTTCCAATAATCCCTATTTAGCCTATTTGGAATTTATGAAAGTAGCAGAAAAAGTGGATTTGTATTTCAAATCTGGCTTTGGTTATGGTTTTGAAACGGATCGGGGATATACTTATATAAAATATGGGCCACCTGCAGATATTGTTACCGTCGAAGATGAACCTTCCGCTCCACCTTATGAGATTTGGGTTTATTATGATTTTCCAATGACTTCACAATCAAATGTTAAATTCCTTTTTTATAATCCTTCGTTAGCTGCGGGAAATTTCATTCTTTTGCATTCTAACGCTCGCGGTGAAGTTAATAACCCTAGATGGGAAGTTGATTTATATAGCCAGTCTCCAAATGAAATGCAGAATGGTGATTATTTTGGAGGAACCCAAATGCAGGATAATATGGGAAGGCGGGCAAGAAGGTTATTTAATGACTTTTAATTCCAAGTTATGGATTGTCAGGTAGTCATTTTGATCCAGTTATAAATTTGATTCTTAGACAAATCCCGTGGTTAAAAGTCAAATGAAGAATTAAAGCAAGAATCCCTTTGGTCTCTTTTACTTTAATTTTCCTTTGACCACGAAATTTGTATAAGAAGGATAAATTTAAACTTGGAATAGAGAACCCATGACAATGTTGATTGATACACATACACACTTATATTTAAACCAATTTGATAAAGACCGTGATGAGACGATTCAGCGGGCGATTGAATCAGGTGTAGAGCAATTTTTTCTTCCTAACATTGATAGCGAGACTATTGATTCTATGTTCCAATTAGAAGCAAAATATCCAGAGCGATGTTTTGCGATGATGGGACTCCATCCTTGTTCCGTAAAAGAAAATTATAAAGAAGAATTAGCTATTGCAAAAGAATGGCTAGATAAAAGACCTTTTTGTGCAGTTGGCGAAATTGGGATTGATTTGTATTGGGATAAGAGTTTTTTTGAACAACAAAAGGAAGCTTTTTTGACCCAAATTGAATGGGCGAAAGCATTGGATTTACCTATCGTGATTCATTCAAGAGAAGCAACAGATATAATAATTGAGCTTTTAGAAGAAGTGAAAGATCAAAAGCTTCGAGGTATCTTTCATTGTTTTGGAGGATCTTTAGAACAGGCAAATAAAATTATTGATTTAGGATTTTATTTAGGGATAGGCGGCGTTTTGACTTTCAAAAAATCTGGATTGGACAAAGTAATACCTCATGTGCCATTAGAAAGAATTGTGTTGGAAACGGATTCGCCGTATTTAGCTCCAACTCCTTTTAGAGGAAAAAGAAATGAAAGTGCTTATGTAAGGTTAGTGGCAGAAAAACTGACAACAGTCACTGGGGTAACATTCAAAGAAATATCTAAAATAACAAGTAAAAATGCCTTAAATATTTTTAATAAAAAGGAGTTTGGAACCACCACTAAAGAAAAAAATAGCATCATAGAAGCTGGGTAATACTTTAGACTAAACGTGTAAAATTTCGGCTGTACAGGTATCGAAAAACGAAAAATTTTGTTTTGTAATATCTTTTTACAATTTTTGCGGTCAAGAGATGTTAAAATGATCTGAATTTATATCTTTGCTTATGTTCATTCTTCTTATAAAAATAGGTAATTAATTCTAGTGTTTTATCAAGATCAGTCCTAACATTTTATACCTTGCAAAAAATTTAGTTGGTTAACGAAAAAGCAACTATCCTGAAAAAAGTTCAGGTGTATGTTATATTTGACGGACAGTGATTTGAGATAATTGAAAAGGCATCAGTTGATGATGGAAATTATGCTATATGGTCTCTGGTATGTCTTTTTTTGACAAATTACTAAAATGGAGAGGTGCTCGAGTGGCTTAAGAGGCACGCTTGGAAAGCGTGTGTGCGTCAAAAGCGTACCGAGGGTTCGAATCCCTCTCTCTCCGCCAGGTTATTGTTTTGATTTCAGACTTATTTGAAATATATGAGGTGATTAAAAGGATTACCTCACCAGACAATAAATTGTATTTTAATAACGGAAAACTAATTTTTGAAATAGACATTAGATATTAGGTCAACAAATTGGATTGACTTTTCTTGAAAATTTTCGATTCTAAAATCTAACATCTTTTCAAACTAACACTTTACGTAAAACCTTATTGGCATGCGAAATTTTTTGGCACTTTTGCTCGTAATCGTCTTAGTAGTATTTACTGCTGATCCTATTTATGCACAAGATGTAGCTGATGAAGCATCAGGCTTTCAAGTTTTGAAGGAAAAATTCATTGAAGGTGGTTGGATGTTCATGAGTTTTGTATTGGTTTGTTTGATTCTTGGTTTAGCATTTTGCATAGAAAGAATCATCACACTAAATGTTGCAACTACAAATACTGACAAATTACTTGCTCGTATTAACGACAATTTAAGCTCAGGAGATTTAGAAGGCGCAAAAGAAGTTTGTCGCTCTACTCAAGGGCCAACTGCTAGCGTTCTTTATGAAGGCTTAAAAAATGCAGGTGGTGGACCAGAGGCTGTAGAAAAAGCAATTGTTTCTTATGGTAGTGTTCAAATGGGACTATTAGAAAAAGGTCTTGTTTGGATCTCACTTTTCATCGCTATTGCACCGATGCTTGGTTTCATGGGTACGGTAATCGGGATGATTCAAGCATTTGATAAAATTGAAGCAGTAGGTGATATCTCTCCAACAGTTGTTGCGGGTGGTATTAAAGTAGCGCTTTTGACTACTGTATTTGGTTTGATTGTGGCTATTATTCTTCAAATCTTTTATAACTATATCGTTTCTAAAGTAGACGGTATCGTAAATAGAATGGAGGATGCTTCTATCGCTTTGGTAGATATCATGGCTTCGAATAATGTATTCAAATAATCAATCAGACTGAGTGCGGGGATCTTGATCTTGATCTCAGGGCTAAAAGTGAAATTCATTTGAAGCTCTATCTGATTGGGCACATTATCTCAATACTGTTTTAAAAAAGAAATTTTATCATGCAAAACGCATATAAGTTTTTAACTAAAAACGGGCAAGTAGTCGCTTTTGGATTTGGCTTGTTGATGGTATTGATTTTTTATGGAGCAGTTTCTTCTGGTCTAGAAGAATTCAGTATGGTTCCACAAGATGAACAAGCAAAATCTGTTGAAGGCGATATCTTTATGCCTGGAATTACGCTCACTGTCTGGCTTATCATTCTTGCCGCTGTAGCGATTATTGGTTTTGGTATTTATCATATCGTTACTGATCCAAAAGGTGCCATAAAAGGTATCATTGGTCTTGTTGCCTTATTAGTGGTATTTGGAATTGCTTATGCTACTTCTTCAAGTGAAATTAGTGAAGGTTGGAATACCGAGGATGTAATTACTCCTAGTATTAGTCAATATGTGGAAGGATCCATTAAGACAACAGGAATATTAATAGGTGTGGCACTAGTTGCCTTTGTTGGTTCTGAAATTCGTAACTTCTTCAAATAATTAACTATGGCTAAGAAAAGCGCTAGAGATAGACTAAGCAATGAAGTAAGTGCCGGATCTATGGCAGACATTGCTTTTTTATTGCTCATCTTCTTCTTGGTAACGACAACTATTGACGTTGACAAGGGCATTTTGATAAAATTGCCGCCATGGTCTGAAGAAGAACCTGATATCCAAAAGTTGAAAGACCGTAATGTTTTTGCCGTTTTGGTGAATGCTCAAAATCAACTGCTTGTTCGTAATGAGGAGGCTCAAATAAAAGAGTTAAGAGAGCGGGTAAAAGAGTTTATCGTTAATCCTCAACGAAGAGAGGATTTATCTGAAAAACCTACTAAGGCAATCATTATGCTTAAAAACGACAGAGGTACCGCTTACGAAACCTACCTTAAGGTTTATAATGAGTTGCGTGCAGCTTATAATGAACTTTGGGATGAAGAGGCTGAAAAGTTGTATCCTGGCGATTTTGAAAAAGCGGAAAGAAAATTTGAAGATATGCCATTTGCTTATAGAAAAGCAATTCGGGATAAAATTCCATTGGTTATATCTGAAGCTGAACCTACTGCTTTTGGAGAGGAAGGAGCACAATAATTTTTGAGATTGGTGTTTGAAAATGTTCAAATGAACATTTTACAAACGCTACCAACGATGATATCATGTCTAAATTTCAAAAGAAAAGAGGAAAGACGACCCCAGCGATTTCTACCGCCTCTTTACCAGATATTATTTTCATGTTGTTGTTCTTCTTTATGGTTGTTACCGTAATGAGAGATGCTGAGTTGAAGGTAACGGTCGTCGTGCCTGATGCAACTGAGTTGACAAAACTTGAGCGAAAATCACTGGTTCACCATGTTTATATTGGAAAACCAACTGCGAAATTCATTCCGGTTTATGGTACAAAACCTACCATTCAATTGAATGATAAAATCGTAAGAGAGGATCGTATTAAGAATGATATTCCTCTGTTTATTGAACAACACAAATTGAAAGTGCCTGAAAATCAACATGGTCGAATTACAACTTCTTTCCGTGTAGACGGCAAAGTAACGATGGGAATTGTGCAAGATGTGAAAACACAATTGCGTAAATCCGGTCAACTTAGGGTAAATTATTCTGCCCGTGCTCGTGCTGGAGAGTTGAAATAATATTTTTGATTTTCAATATAAAAAAGGTCATTCCGATTAACTTTGGAATGACCTTTTTCATTTTACTAACCAGTAAATAATTTAACGCAAACGATCCATAGACTTAACTAAGTTTTCATCTTTTCTGATAAATCTTAAAGCCAGAAGCCCAAAAATGACGAAGGCAACCGGTAAATATACTCCTAATCCTGCCTCTCCTGTTTTATTAGGGTCATCTGTAAAAAAGAAGGCAGCAACTAAAAGCCCAGCAACATTTGCCAGTAAAGCGATTCTGGTCATGATCATTTGCAACTTGCGATTGTTAAAAAGGAAAATGCTTAATAATGCCAATGTACCCGCTCCAATAAATAAACTAAGGAGTGCAATATGATCCTGAATATCATAAACTTTATCTTCAAAAAAAGATGCCTGCACCGCTTGATCTGAGGTAGCAAATGGGAGCTTGAAAAGTGAAAATGCTGCAGCTGCAGCCAAAAATAGAAATATGGTTTGAACTCTTTGAATCATATTTTTTTAATTTTTATTTCGAAATGATGGCAAATATATATGAAAATCATTTACTCTCTAAGAACTTTGAAAAATGGCTATTTTTGCCAAAAAAATTTAATAAAGGTTAATGACTAGTAAATAACTTCATTATTAGAATGGAATTAGCGTTTTACGCTAAAACCAATTAATAAAATGGAGAAAAATTATAGAATTATTTATTTGAATCATCAAAATACCAATAGGGAAAAGCGCTTATCTGATAAGTTATTTAAAGTAGCTTTAAATACAGTGGGTTATCCATTGATCCAAAAGCTGCATTGTTGTTCGGGGATCGTCAAGTGGTCTTGGGTGTTATCTTGTGTCCTTATTTTTTTGAATAATGTGCCGGTGTTTTCTCAAAATACGCCATTAAAAAGTCCCCAAAAACAGCTTCCGCCATTAAATGAAAGCGTGCCGCAGGATACCTCAAAAAGTGAAGTAATTACTATCGAATGGGCAGATGTTTTCACCTATGCATATATTGAAGCAGAAGATGATACGCTCCAACGGTTAGTTGGCAATGTTGAACTTAGTCAAGATACTGTGTATATGTATTGTGACTCGGCAAGGGTGAAAAATGGAAAACACTTGACCGCACTTGGCAATGTCATAATCCAGCAAGGTGATTCGATCAGTATATTTTCTGATTCCTTGGTTTATTTTAGTGATACTCGAATTGCCGATTTGTATGGGGATGTTGTTTTGGTTAATCGAGGTCAAAAATTGTTTACCAATCATCTGGAGTATAACTTGAAGACAGATATCGGCACCTATTTTGACGGAGCGACAGTAACAAATGATACAACCTATTTGACTAGTAAGAGAGGCTACTATTACACTCAATTGGACGAAATATTTTTTAAAGACAGTGTGGTTGTTTTTGACTCTTCCTTTACGATGCGTTCGGATACACTGAAATTCAATACAGAAACTAGGATTGCTACTTTTTTAGGACCTACTTTAATCACCCAAGATTCAAGTAAAATATATTGTGAAAGTGGTTTTTATAATATAAAAACTAAGTTGGCTGAATTTAAAGAAACACCTCAATATATGAAAGGTGATCAACAAGCTGTAGCTGAGATTATTCTATATGATGGTAATAAAAAAGAGGTAGTTTTGGATGGTGAGGCCCAATTTATCGAGGGTGAACGTATAGCAACGGCCGATAGAATACGCTATGAAGAGGATACCGAGACTTCCTATCTGGAAGGCAATGCTTGGTCAAGGGATACTTCTCAGACGGTTTCAGCGGATACTATCATTTATAATTCAAAAAAAGAGACCTATTCTACTCGCGGGCGTTCCTATATTTCTGATCCACCAATGATATTAGAAGCCAATCAGGTAGATTATGATAAAGAAAGAGAAATTGGAGTAGCACTTGGGGATGTTATTTGGCAGGATACCTCCGAAGGATTAACGATTTTATGTGAATTAGCTGATTATGACCAAAGTGCTGATTACCTGAAAGCTAGTGGAGGAAATGGAGAATTTAATCGCCCCATGCTAATTACCGAGATCGATGGTGATTCTTTGTTTATGGTTTCTGATACGCTTATTTCTGAACAAGCAGATACTTTAAAAGGGGATAGTAGTCGTATTTTATTAGCATTCAAGGATGTAAGAATTTTTAAAAATGACCTTCAAGCATTGTGTGATTCATTGGTCTATAATACGGCTGATTCTTTGTTTAATATGTATGTCAATCCTATTATTTGGTCTGATACTACCCAATTCAAGGCGGATACAGTTGTGATGCAATTAGCCAATAACAAAATGGATAGAATATATTTATATAATAATTCTATGATGGTCAATTCTCCGGATGAGTTGTTTTTTAATCAAATAAAAGGCAAAAATAGTATAGCCTATTTTGAGGAGGGGGAAGTCCGCAAAATGAAGGTAGAAGGAAATGCGGAATCAGTGTATTATGCGCTTGACGATGAAGATGCTTATATAGGTGTTAATCAGGCTGTATGTAGTGAGATGATGATTTTATTTGGGAATAATGAAGTAGAAGGTATCAAGTTTTATGCACAACCAAAGGCTACCTTATTTCCGATGCAAAAAGCGGATCATGACGCGATGAAATTGCCTGGATTTAGCTGGGAAGTCAGCAGGCGTCCAACTTCCATTTTTGATTTGTTTAATCTGAAAAATATAGTTTTTAAGTAAGTAATTCTACTTTGCCACTTTAAGTATAGCCGCCGCCTACGGCAGCGAAAAATATTTTTAGAGGGACTTGTTTCTTCGGCGGCTTTGCCGCCGTTTGGGCATTTCGACCAAAATGATTTTTAAAGTGCCAAAGTAGTCCTCCATAAAATGTTCATTGAAAAATAAGCGCGAAAAACAGGCAATCGTAGGCTAACTTTGACCTATTTCATCAACTAAAAGAATTCCGATGAGCGATCCATTTAATTCAATGGAGCTTACGAG
>JANSWP010000038.1 GCA_024743405.1 Bacteroidota bacterium | reverse complement strand
CCATCGACCAAAGTCATATCAGCAGGAACATAATCGATTAGCTCAATATTATCCGCTGTGATTTCTCCTTGGTTGATCACATAGATTCGGAAAGTCACATAGCCGCCAGGTGCCACTGGTGATACCTGACTTGGTGCCAATTCTTTATATAATGCCAAATCAAAAGATTGTATAGTCACAGAAGCAGGATCATGATCATCTTCATCACCCCCATTAGCTGGTCCATCTCCACTTAAATCATCATCGACTAAAAAATTATCATTTGTTCTATCATCATCAGGGACAGAATCTTTGTCTCTTGCAACAACTCCTTTATCGTCAACGGCTCCTCCAATCTCACTATAATTAATTAGTTCTATCCCACCTGCAAGAGGTGCATCTGTATTGACAGTAATTTCTACAGAAACAGTATCTCCTGAGACGAGTCCGCCCGCGGGTAAGCCATTACCAGCTACCAAAAGAATGCTAGCGGTAGAATCATTCACAGAAGTCCAATCTCCATCATTTAAATTCATTCCTGATGGCAAATAATCAAATAAAGACAGACTATCGGCCGTCACATCTCCTTGGTTCACTACTCTTATTAAGAAAGTAATATCATCTCCAGGGTTAACTATTGAGGTCTGTAAAGTATCGTAAGTTTTTAAAAGGGCTAAATCAAAACATTCTTCTTTTAAGACAATTGGGCAACATAAACCAGCAGAACATCCCGAAATAACAGAATCCGCAGTCCAGGTATAACTCCCAGCTGCGGTTGCAAAATAAATTGAGTCGGCACTCAAAAGCGTAACACCATCGAACCATTGATAATTGGTAAGTCCGGGCGGCGCTTCCATCCTCACCGTATCAGATAAGGTCGGACATATCCTTATAGGTACACTCACGCATGACGTTGCTATGTCATCTTCATTATAATCAGTGTTGCCGGGAGTGGAGTCATCGTCTACCTCATTCATGGTTTTTATTTCGGCTGTATTAATGAATACACCTTCCCCATTTATGACCACCACCAACTCTAAAGTATCGGATATAGTTTTATCACTAATACTCCCAATATCCCAGATTCCTGTAGAGCTATTATAGGATCCTGAACTGGCTTTAGTACCTATTAAAATAACATCATCTGGTAAAGTATCACAAACGGTTACTCCCGTCACGGAGGTAAGCCCTTCATTGATGACAATAAGTGTATATGTGACAGTATCCCCGCATCCAACGCTATCTGCACTCACTGTCTTAGTAAGAGAAAGATCATTTTGAGCAAATGATACTCCTGTAAATAGCAAAAGGCCAAAGAGTAAATGAATACTTCTTGACCAAAGTGTAAGTGATTTTCTCATAGTCAATTCTATTAAATGAAGGGATGCTTTTCTAAGAACAAAAGAAGTGTCTTCTTTTTTAGAAAAGTAATTTGATTGCATACCAAGTAAAGTCCTGTTTGTAACAGACCAATTTTTTGTAAAAACTTTCATGTTGCCAGTAAATGTTATCATCAATAAAATGCCCTACCATTGCAGCGCATGGATAACTCGGTTTGCCAGTATTTCGGAGGGGGGAAGGGATTGAGGATTATAGGTGGAGTTGTTCTTGATTAACTTTCATAAAAAAGTTATGCTTCTTTATTAATTAACCTTTCTTATTTTTTGTTTTAAAACAACTGGTTATCGGAGAGATCACAGAATGGTTTTTCCATAAATCAAGTCGATCTCCAATTCAGCAATGTTTAGGATTTATTTTCTTTCAGGGGGGAGGAAGAAAATATTGGGAAATAAATCTAAGTGGTAATAAGCAAGAAATAGGCCAAAGTAGTATATTAATTAACCATCTTTAATATTTAATAAATATTCATTCGTAACGACCTAATAATAGATGATTTACGATAGATTTCTATTTACATACCGCTACCACACTGTCTATCGGGAACAATAAAAAAAGTCTTATTAAGGGTCAAAAAAAAATCAATACTTTTTCATTATCAACGACTTATCTAATAAAAAAACACAATAGTATTCTTTTTGTGACAGTATAAATTTTCATTTTTCTAAAAAAATCACAATATTAATACGCGACAAAAATTTAATTGAAGATTGCAATAGATTTGTTTAGACCTTAGATCAATAGCTTCAGATCTTTGAATTTATTTTAGAAAAAGATCTGACCGTATTACATTTGTACTAGACTTGTTTCTATTGAAAAATGCTATAAAAACTTCCAAATATGACTGACGAATCCAACCCAACCATGGCAAACTTAATGATTCCGGAAAATGCCCACAAAGACATCCCAGGTAATCCATCAACTGCTAAAAGTAGTAGGTTTAAATTAAATGACCGGTCTGGTGGCGAGCCTTTAAAAGTTATGAACGAAAAGCAGTGGGCTTTCTGGCTAGAAGAGGGTTATATTGTCATAAAGAATGCTATATCCCGAAAGCAAGCAATGGAAACTGCTGCTTTTTTGTGGGAATTTGAGGAAAAATTGGAAGAAGACCCTAACACTTGGTACGCCCCTCCACGAGCAGAAATGAAAATGATAGAACTCGCAGGTACGGGAATGGTAGAGGTGTATAACCATCAAATGCTCTGGAATAATCGACAATCAAAACGGATATATGAAACCTTTACGGACATTTGGGGTACCGAAAAACTGTGGGTTACTATTGATCGAGCTAATTTAAACTTTCCAATACGACCAGGGTACGGCTATGAAGGTTTTATTCATTGGGATTATGACCCTTCTACCAAACCCCAAAATGTACAAGGAGTATTGGCATTGTCTGATCAGACAGACAAAAACATGGGTGGCTTCCAATGTATTCCTTGGTTGTACCAAAATTTTGACGAATGGATTTTGACGCAACCAGCTGGTCATAATCCTTTCCAGCCAGATCTCTCCGGATTAGAAGATAAAATTGTCAAAGTGGCTCTAGAAGCAGGTGATCTCTTGATTTTTAATAGCCAATTGGCACACGGCATTCGACCTAACTTATCAAAGAATAAGATTCGTATTGCTCAATACATCTCAATGATGCCCGCTCAAGAAGAAAATGAAACATTAAGGAATTGGCGAGTGAATTCTTGGAAAAATAGAATCGCACCCGAAGGGTTTGCGTTTCCTGGAGATCCTCGGAACTGGGAACAAAAAAAATATAAAACCGCAAAACTGACAGCATTGGGAACTAAATTGTTAGGACTAGAAAAATGGTAAAGAATAAATTTGAAATAGGTCGTTCCAAAGCGCCACCCTTATATTTCATTCTCTACCGTACACTTATTAAAATCCACGTGCCTGTGGTGCGAAAATTTCTTTTGGAGGGAGACCTTTGGTGAAAAAATCTTCGATTTTTTCACCAAAGGTCTCCCTCTTTGTTATTCTTTCGCCGTCTTTGACGGCATTTTTCACTACTCTCAAAAAGTGTACGGTAGAGAAATATTTCATTATTAAAAGACATGTTTTCATACTATTTTTCCTAATTTGAGCTTCCTGATAATAAGTTGTTTATTTTAACCACCCAACTATACCATGCATCAGCAAAAGGCAATAAAAGCATTGGCGTTATGGTTTATATGCCTGCTTTCACTTCCATTATATTGTAATCAAGCTCCCTTCATTATTAGTGAGGTCAAGGAATCCTATGATTTGAGGGACTATGTATATGTTTGGCAAGACACCTCTGAGCATAAGACCATACAAGAGGTTATTTCCGCTGACTTTAAATCAAACTTTCAAAAATATAGCCCTCCCTTGCCCGATAAAACAGGTGTCTATTGGGGGAAATTAATGATCCAAAATGATTTGCCAGCGCCCCAAGTTGTCAATAATTGGCATATGCGATCCGGAGAAGGAAGTTTCATTGAAATTTATGTTGTAGACGAATCCGGAAAAATAATTGACATCAAAAAAACTGGAGAATTAGTACCCGGTTCAGAAAAGGAAGAAGGTGCCAAAAAAAAGCATGAAAGAATTTTATTTACACATTTACAAAATGCAACCCTCACTTTATTTATTAGACTACAAAAAGTAAATGGTCACCAACCCCAATTTCATCCATTTGTTTTGTACCCAAACGATCCTTATAAATCTGACGATTACTTGAAAAGAGAGAGTCAATACGACTTGTTTTTCGGTTTTATGTTGACGATGATTGCCTTTAGCTTTCTAGTTTATTTTGCAACGCGCGACCTACCCTTTTTCTATTATTTCCTTTTCCTATTAGGTTGTTCTATCTTTTTAATGAGTGAATTTGGTATTCTTAGAGATATACAAATATTTCTGAAATATCCATTTTCTCGACACCCTTTCATACATCTAGCATTGACAGTCATGGATATTGGCTACTTGTATTTTATAAGGTCTTTTGTTGAATTACCACGAATATTACCAAAATGGGATAATATTTTTAAGTGGCTGATTAGATTCAGAGTCCCTATTTTTATAGTACTTTTTACCTATTATTTGGTTACTCAAAATGAAATTATTCCAGATCAGATCACTGTTTACTACATAGCATTAGAATATATTAGTATTCTCGCATTGATGGTTATCTTAAGCATCAAAAAAGAGAAACCTGCCTATTTCCTTTTTGTAGCAACCTTTCTGGTGATCTTTGGCGTTTTTATGAACGGATTTTCCATCCTTTTTTTAGGAGGATTAAAACATACCATCACTCAATTATCGTTGGTAGCCATCAATATAAGTTTTGTTACTGGGTTGGCCTTTAGGATGAAAAACTTGTTTAAAGAAAAACAAGAAGCAAAAAAACTACGAGATATAAATGAGTTTAAGGATAAATTGTATACCAATATTACTCATGAATTTAGAACACCCTTGACCGTTATTAACGGAATGGCAGAACAGTTAAAAGAGGATGAAAAAAATAAACAGGATCGTAATTATGCCTTAGAATTAATCCAAAAAAATGGAACCCAACTACTGGGGATGATTAATCAAATTTTGGATCTAACACGTCTTGAATCTGGAAAGATGACCCTTGATTTAAAAAGAGGCGATATCGTCTCTTATCTTCGATATTTAGTAGATTCTGTATCTTCATTAGCCCATTCAAAGAATCAAAACTTGCGATTTTTGACCGAACTAGAAAATTTGGAAATGGATTTTGATGAAACGAAAATGAGACAGTTGGTAATCAATTTATTGTCGAATGCCATCAAGTTCACACCTCCAAATGGACAAGTTTCATTTACGGTTAGAAGAGAAATAAATGAACAAACCGAACAATTATTCCTCTCTGTTAAAGATACTGGGATTGGTATTCCAAAAGAAGACTTACCAAATATATTTAGCCGTTTTTTCCAAACCGATTTTTCACAAAAACAAAGTGATGGTGGTTCGGGAATAGGATTGTCATTAGTAAAAGAATTAGTCAAACTAACAAAAGGAAAAATTGAAGTAGAAAGTGAACTTGGAAAAGGAACATGCTTTAAAATTTGGATACCTATCACACGACTTGCTCCTCTACAAGATCAAGTCCGAACCGAGAGAAGCTTCAAACTAGAAAACCCTTTTATCGAAACTCAAGATGCGGACAAACCTAGGTTGCTCATCATTGAAGATAGTCCAGATATTGTTTATTATTTACAAAATTTATTGGGTGCTCAGTTCAATACAGAGGTTACCATCAACGGTCAACAGGGTATTGAAAAAGCATTTAAAGTCATTCCGGATATTATTTTGAGTGACATCATGATGCCACTGAAAGATGGTTTTGAAGTTTGCGAAACCCTAAAAATGGATGAAAAAACGAGCCATATCCCCATCGTTTTATTGACTGCCAAAGCCACTGTGAAAGATAGAATCGCTGGATTGTCTCGTGGGGCAGATGCCTATCTGTCCAAGCCATTTAATGAAAATGAATTGTTATTCACACTTCAAAATTTGATGGATTCCCGCAAAAAATGGAAGGAACACTTTCAATTGCAATCTGGTGATTTGACCAGCAAACCAGAAACGGAAGATTTCAAAATTGAGGATGCCTTTTTGGTAAAGGTCAAAGATATCATTCATCAAAACATGGACAATGCGGACTTCAGTGTACCTCATTTATGTCGAGCATTGGGGATGAGTCGAACCCAATTGCACCGTAAAATCACAGCCCTTACCAATCATTCAACCTCTCATCTTGTCCGTTCGATTCGATTGTCTCATGCCAAAGAATTATTAATAACCACCGATATGAATGTCTCAGAAGTCGCGTATGAAACGGGCTTTAAAGATCCCAATTATTTTAGTCGAACCTTTTCGGAAATGTATGGAATATCGCCAAGTTCCGTTGGCAAATAGCCAAATTTTCAGGCTAATTAATAGACTTTATTCCAAAAAGTTTTGTAAGGCTAAAACCTTTTAGAATAAAGTCTAATTCTTTTCTTTTTTTTTGGTAGAATTTCAGTCCTAAAACCAACGGAACACACAACCTTTTGACTACCAATTAATTAAACTCTACCCTGAAACATTTTTGGAACATTACTCCTGATTTTCCATCCCCGAATGGAACATAATAACCCCTCTTCGGAACAAAATTGCAGGGGTTCCACCTGCCTTTGCCCATACCTTTGTCACAGGTTTTGAAAACGATCAAATTTTTTAAAATTAATCTTCTAAAATATTAAATCATGAAAAGCATATTCATCATACTTCTAACATTCCTATTTTGTAATAATCTAATGAAAGCCCAAGATTCAGAAAATCTCAAAATGAGTAAGGTTAATATATATGCTGAAGCAAGCACCTTAATATTATTTAATTCAATTTCTGGTAACCTAGAAGTAAAAATGGGTAGTTCTAAATCAGAAAAAATTAACTTCTACTGTAGAGGTGGAATAGGAAGAAGGAATATAATATCAGGTTGGGTTGATACTTCTATTTCAACAATCGGACTCGCGGGGTTAACCATGCTTACAGGAAAAGATAAGCATCATTTTGAAGTAAGCGTTGGTATTATCACAGAAATTTCAACCTCCACCAAAGAAGATATTGGTCTCTTTTCCGATAAAAGATCATCTCACAATTTAATGTACCTCTTATCGATTTAGGTTATCGTTTTCAAAAGCCTGGTAGTGGGTTTATATTCCGTGCAAAAGTCGGAACTCTAGGCTTGGGATTATCTCTAGGACACGCTTTCTAAAAGCAATTGACAATTATCATTTTACAACAATAGGATTATTTAGTTTTTATTTTCTTCCACTGATTTTCATCATTTTTTAATTCATTAAATAACCCTTCATTTAATTGGTTATCAATGGGTTTGCCTGTAGAAAAATGCATAAAAGGGATAAAAACTAAATGCTCACTATTTCAAAACATAAAAATATTTTATTATGAAAAATCTAATTAAAATTTTATT
The DNA here is from genome assembly GCA_024743405.1 of Bacteroidota bacterium. Lineage (GTDB taxonomy): Bacteria > Bacteroidota > Bacteroidia > Chitinophagales > Saprospiraceae > JANSWP01. The sequence continues at coordinate 52,211 of JANSWP010000038.1, read as the reverse complement.
TCTATCGTTCACAATCGCACTATTTTCCAGTTGCTCCAAAGACGACACGCCACCTAGTTGTGAAATGTTGGTCAATGATTTGAAAATGAATCAAATCCAAGTTTTGGGTAGCCATAATAGTTACAAAAAGAAACCAGCACCCGCAATCGTTCAATTAATGTTGCAGTATGCTCACTTATTCCCAGCTGGTTTTTCACCTGATGCTTGGGACTACGAGCACTTACCATTAACCGAACAATTCAATGATTACGGTATTAGAAGTATTGAATTAGATGTATACAATGACCCAGATGGTGGATTATTTTACCACCGAAGAGCGAATGCATTATTAGGTCTTCCGACTGACTCTGGTATAGACGAATTGGCGGCACCTGGTTTGAAAGTTCAACATTTTCCTGATTTGGATTATGAAACGAATTATTATTCCTTTATCTCCTCCTTGACTGAGGTGAAAAGTTGGTCAGATGCGAACCCAAATCATTTACCTTTATTTGTCATGGTGGAACCTAAAGAGGACAATCCTGCAGACTTATTACCTGATTTAGTTCAAACCATTCCTTTTGACAAGCAAAGCTTAGAAGGTATTGAGATGGAAATCAAATCTGTTTTCGGGAATGATCTCAACAATGTAATTACGCCTGACAGAGTGCGGGGTAGCTTCACAACTTTACGAGAAGCTGTTTTGGCTGGAAATTGGCCAACTATCGAAGAAGCTAGAGGAAAAGTAGTCTTCATTATGCTTGGTTCTGGCACCGAAAAAGGAGATTATTTAGACGGTCATGCGTCTTTAGAAGGTCGCACAATGTTCATGTACGCTGATCCTCAAAACCCTGAAGCAGCCTTCCTTAAAATGGATGATCCTATTGCAAATGAAAATGAGATAGAAAGTCTAGTCGCTCAAGGATTTATGATTCGTACTCGAGCAGATGCCAATACGATTGAAGCTAGAACTGGAGATTACTCAAGATGGGAAGCAGCCCTTCGAAGTGGAGCTCAAATTATTTCTACTGATTATTATAGAGCGGATGCTCGAGCAGCCTCTGATGATGGTTGGACAGATTATGCGGTCGGATTCATGAACAATCAAGTTGCTGTAATGAATCCTGTAAATGGAGATGCAGAAATAGATTGTGATATTACTGAATAAAAAGACCCAGCTAATTTAAACCCCAGACGTGCCGGGTACCCAAAAGGTATCCGGTGCTATGCCAACTTTGTCTCACCTCTCAAACCTTTAGGCATCATGAGAATCACCTTTATTTGTATCCTAGTATTAAGTTCTTTTTCCAATATTTCTGCACAAGAAAAAAATAATAAATCTGAACAAATAGCCCCCTATGAAACATGGATTTACACCTACTCAAAAACATCCCCAGTTTCTTATGGGATCCTATATGATGTCCAAGAAGACAGTTTACATTTAACAAAAGACTATTTATCATCGTCTCCACTGCTAAAAACGAGTGTTAATAATATTCACGCCGTAATACTGAGAAAAAAGGGTAAACGCATTGAATCCTTAGGAAATGGAGCGATGATTGGCGGGCTAGTAGGAATTACGGCTGGGGTGATTCTAGGCAAAAAATCAAAAGATTGCCTATTTGTATTTAGTGATTGTATGAAAGAAAGCAAGGCTTTCAAAGGAATGATTGGTGGACTTATCGGAGCAGCAGGTGGTGCAATCGTAGGTCTAGTTGTTGGAAATACGACCATAACTATCCCCATAAATCGAGATACTGATAAATACAAAGCAGAACAAGCTAGACTTAAAAGCTTCGCCATATTGAAATAAGGGATTTATTAATTATTCTATGGCTAGGAGCTTGTATTATAGATCGTATCCCAAGACCAATACCAAATGTATTCTAGTTATGAAAAAAATAAAAATACTCCCAATCCTTCTGTTAATCCTCATTCCTTTTTTCCTCTGCGCTCAAAACCTGACCCAAACCATTAGAGGAACCGTAAAAGATGCAACTTCTGGAGAGCCCTTAATTGGCGCAGCCATTCAGATTTTAGATTTGCAAACCACCATAGGAACCATTACTGATGTGAATGGAATTTTTCTACTGGCTAATATTCCAGTAGGTCAGCGGACGTTGGAAATCAGCTATATTGGATACGAAACATTTGCTAAAAACGATGTTTTAAATTCTGCTAAAGAATGGAACCTAGATATTGAACTGAACCCTCAAATTGAAACATTTGATGTTGTGATCATTACCCCGCCAAAAGAACCATTGAATCAAACTTTGGTCGTCAGCTCTCGCCTTATTTCACCAGAAGAATCCGAGCGTTTTCCCACAAGTGCAAATGACCCTGGACGAATGGCGCTAAGTTTTCCCGGGGTTCAATTGTCAAAGGATAATGAAAATGCCATCGTCGTTCGAGGTAATAATTCGATTGGATTGCTTTGGCGATTAGAAGGCGTGGATATCCCCAATCCGAATCATTTTGCTCGAATTGGTTCAAATGGCGGTGGGATCACCGTATTTAGTGCTAGTATTTTGGGGGAATCTGATTTTTCAAGTGGTGGTTTTTCTGCCGAATATGGGGATGTTTTTTCAGGTGTTTTTGATATGAATTTCAGAAAAGGAAATACCGAAAATAGAGAATATACCATTCGAGCGGGTATGTTAGGTTTGGATATTTCGACAGAAGGTCCCTTCAAAAACAAGTCCGGTTCTTACTTATTCAACTACAGATATTCAACTTTGGGTATTTTAAATGATTTAGGCTTACATCTGGTCGGTGAGCGGGTGGATAACACCTTTCAAGATTTATCCTTTAGCATCTTTTTGAAGCAGAAGAAGCAACAAGTTCAGAATAAAATATGGGGTATTGGTGGACTTAGCAAGGAAACCGAATCAATAAAAGACTTAGAAGATTGGATTGCTATTGGAGATTCTACCTCAAGAGAAGTTCAATCAGATATGGGCGTTTTAGGGTGGACTCAAAATCGATATTTTAAAAATCAATCTTCCTTGAAAACGACTCTTGCCTTATCTGGACAAAATTTAGTCAAGAAAAACAATATTCACAACAGAGAAAATGAAACACAATTAATTAATGATCAGCACTTTACGACTAATGGACTTACCTTACATTCCATTTACAAAACCCAACTTAGCAAGAAAATTCAACTAAAAACGGGGCTTCAAGCAAGCTTGAAGTGGCATGATATACAATATGATTCTCTACGGGTTTCTGATGGCTCCAAACGGATTTTAATGGATGAAAAAAGTCAAATAAATATGGTTCAACCCCATGCTCAATTAATATGGAAATTCAATGCTCGATGGACATTCAATGGTGGTTTTCATGCTCAATATTATGATTTAAATGAAGACTTTAGCCTAGACCCAAGATTGAGCGTCATTCATCGTTTGACCGAAAAACAGACACTAACATTAGCAATGGGACGGTACACCAAAAACATCCCCATCGGTACTCATTTTGTGATAATTAATGATCAGCAACCTAATCGAAATTTAGCATCCATTATTGCTCATCATTTCATTTTAAGTTATAATCATGTCTTTGAAAAAGGATTCCAGTTTCGTACAGAACTTTACTTCCAAGGTCTTAAGGATGTGCCCGTTGGAACACAAAATGAGCAAACCTTTTCATATATAAATGTAGTGGAAGGTTTTGTAACTGAACCATTGCATAATTTAGGAAAAGGGCGCAATTATGGCTTAGATATCTCTTTGGAAAAATACTTCCGTAATCAACTCTTCTTCCTGCTAAATGCTAGCATTATTGAATCAAAATATAAAGCCTATAATGGCAATTGGTATAACACCCAATTCAACTCCAAATTGGCGGCTTCCTTTACAGGCGGAAAGGAATGGAAAATCAAAAACGCCAACTTTTTTCAATTAGGATGGAAAGGGCTTTTGAATATTGGGCAAGCCTCTACCCCACTCATTGATGAAACAATAAAAGAAGATGAAACGCCCTATGATTGGTCACAAGCTTATGCTGATAATGCTCCAACTTATTATCGGATAGATATCCGATTGGCATTCAGAAAAAACAAACCAAATTCGTCTTTTCTGTTAGCCTTAGATCTTCAAAATGTCACCAATCGAATTAACAAAAGACCTTTCGGCTGGAATTTCTCTAAAGAAAATGAGATATGGCAGCGGTCAAACCAAGCTGGTTTAATTCCCATTTTGAGCTTCAAAATTGATTTCTAAATGAATACAGGTTGACCAATTTTCAAAAGTACGGTCAACCTACTATCACTAAATCAAGTCAAAGGCAAAGCTGCGAACCACTCTACAAAACTAGCCCAACCTGGAATTTTGAACCCAATAAAAATTCTTGCCTGAATAAAAATATAGATGCCTAAAATTAATGGAAATACCCATCTCCCTTTCTTTTGATTTCGTTCTCGAATAATCAAACCAACCAAAATCAAATCCATAATTGCCACTGTCAATTGATAAGGTCTGATTCCACCTTCTGGCAATACCCAGATAAAAAAACGCACCAAAGCTGGTTCCAAAAAAGGAATCGCTGTCGCAATCATCGCACGAGCATGAATATCAATATCTTTTCGGTACCAAATCGCAATTCCATAAGCAACCAATAAAACAAAAACATCTTTGAACGGAATAAAGAGTGCTTGAGGCAAAGGATTTTTTTCAAATGGTATTCGATGATGTGTCAATAATAAAATGGCGATAATAATTAATGGAAATAATACATAAGTCGCTTTCCCAAACATTTGATGTAAACCAGTATTTCTTTTTTGTATCAAAATAGGTTGTGCGATCAATAAAAATATCCACCCAAGATTAAAAATTGTATGAGTATGGAAATACATATTGTAATCGCCAGTTCCATCAAAAAATTTGGGAAAATAAGAGGGCCAAAAGCCTAATATGGCGACTATGAACAGACCTATGAGGTAATAGCCGGAGTTATTAAAATTAAGTTTTTTTGTGTTGGTCGTCATGATTTTACTTTTCGTTTTGATTTGATTGGTTTAAATATAGATCAAAATTTTTGAAAACCTTTTTTTAAATGCCTGATATTCAGGATTTTAAAATTAAGTTTTTCATAATTTGCTTGTACTTTTTGGCGTCACCCCAAAACCACTTAAAAAGTCTAGTTTGTTTATATCACTCCGCGTAAAAAAACGGGCTTCCACCAAATTAGATGTGTTCTTAAAACTACATGCCGTATCGAATTACAAGACAAATTTAAGTGGGCTCAGTTCCTTACCTTATAAATCACAAATGCCTGTCTAATGGGGCGGGAGGCAGGACAAATGACTGTCCGACGGGAGGGAGTTTGATTTGTCTAGACTTTTTTCATCAAATATTGTCTTCACCTATTTGATACTATTGGGGCAAATATTAAAAAGTACAACCCTCAAATAAAAAGAAAACCCCTAACTTACCCCCTCAATTATTCACAAACAAAGCCAACAAAATGACAAAACGACTAACCATCCTAATCTTAGTTTTCGCTTCACTAAACCTATTTTCACAAACCACCCCACATCATACCGCCAATTTTGACCTCGCTGCTCGATATTCTCCGAACAAACTCAAAAAGATGGTTTTTTCGACCTCGGTAAGCCCACATTGGTTGAAAAACAGCGACCGGTTTTGGTATAGCTATGAGACCTCTGAAGGGAGATCCTATTATATCGTTGACCCTGTACGTGGAACGAAAGACGTTTTGTTTCACAATGTAAAAATGGCGATGGATATGTCCCGATTAACAGGCGATCCATTCGATGCTAAACACCTTTCTATTAGCAAATTAAAATTTACAAACAACGAATCAACACTCCAATTTGAAGTAAAAAGTAAACTCGTAAAAGTGGACGATGAAGAGGATGACGAAGACGATATGGAAGAAGAAGGAGAAAAAGAAAAGAAGAAGAAGAAAAAAGGGAAGAAAGTCGCCAAGGTTTGGCATTTTGAATATGACTTAGCGTCGAAGACACTTAGCCTTTTAGATGAATACAAAAAACCAAAAGACCATCTTCGGTGGGCAAATATTTCGCCCGACACATCATACGTTCTGTTTGGTCGTGACCACAATTTGTATTGGATGAGTTTTGCCGATTATCGGAAAGCACAAAAGGATGAAAAAGACTCTACCATTGTGGAACATCAATGGACGACTGATGGGGAAGAACATTATGCTTTTCATTTTTCAAGTCGTGGTAGTTCAAATGTGGACATAGAGAAAAATAAAGAAAAACGCAAAGGAGTGAGTGTTGTTTGGTCGCCTGACTCTAAGAAATTTGCCATGATTCGTTCAGACGATCGGGAGGTAAAAGATCTTTGGGTGATTAATAATACTGCTCAGCCAAGACCGACTTTGGAGACTTACAAATACCACATGGCTGGCGAAACAGAGGCTTCAAAATATGAGTTATTAGTTTTTGATTTTGAATCAAAAAATCGACTACAAATTGAAGTGGATACTTTTAAAAATCAATCTATTTCAATTTTGAGGGCGCCACGGTTAAAAGAAAATCGGGATGATGAATTGAGACCAAGTTTGTGGTTGTCACCAGATAATTCGATGGTTTATTTTTCTCGAACGAGCCGCGATATGAAACGTGTCGATGTTTGTGCAGCCAATACCACAACGGGCGAAGTCAAAATCATAATTGAAGAGCGATTGAATACTTATATTGATACCCGAACGATAGGCTTAGTCAATGGTGGGGAGGAATATATTCATTGGTCAGAACGCGATGGTTGGGCACATTTTTATCTCTATGACAAAGACGGAAACCTAAAAAACCAAATCACTTCAGGCGCTTTTCATTGCCAAAATATTGAAGGCATTGATTCCCAAAATCGAGTATTATATTTCACTGCCAACGGTCGTGAAAAAGGGGAAGATCCTTATTATGAACACCTCTATCGAATCAGTTTTGATGGAACGGGATTACAATGTTTAAATAGCGGTAATTATACAAATTCGGTAAGTCTTAATGATGGGACTTCCTACTTTGTCAATAATTATTCAAGGGTCAATACGACTCCCGCGACTTCCTTACATAATGCGCAAGGGCGAAAGATTATGGATTTGGAAACGGCGGATTTGAAACAATTATTCGCGACAGGTTATCAATTTCCAGAACCCTACACCGTCAAAGCCGATGATGGTATCACTGACCTCTATGGCGTAATCTATAAACCATTCGATTTTGATAGTACAAAACAATATCCTTTACTCGAATATGTCTATCCTGGTCCTCAAACGGAAGCAGTTAATAAATCATTTTCTGCCCGCATGAATCGCACCGATCGAATGGCACAATTGGGTTTTATTGTTATCACTGTCGGAAATCGTGGAGGACACCCTGCCCGATCCAAATGGTATCACAATTATGGTTACGGCAATCTCCGTGACTATGGTTTGGCAGACAAAAAAGCGGCTGCTGAACAATTGGCAGACCGCCACGATTTTATCGACATTGATCGAGTAGGCATTTATGGTCATTCAGGTGGTGGATTTATGTCTACGGCAGCAATGTTGGTTTATCCTGATTTCTTCAAAGTCGCTGTCTCATCGGCTGGTAACCACGACAATAGCATTTACAATCGCTGGTGGAGTGAAAAACATCATGGAATTGAAGAAATCCTCAATCCTGATACAACCGTCACCTTCAAATACAAAATCGATAAAAACCAATCACTCGCCAATAACCTAAAAGGTAAACTTTTATTGGCCACTGGAGACATAGATAACAATGTTCATCCTGCCGCAACCATCCGAATGGCAGAAGCACTAATCAAGGCCAATAAACGCTTTGACTTTTTCCTATTCCCTGGTCAACGACATGGTTTTGGAAATATGTCAGAGTACTTCTTTTGGTTGGGTGGAGAGTATTTTTGTGAGCATTTGTTAGGCGTAAAAAGAAATGAAGCAGATATGAAGGAGATGAATTTGGAGAAGGCAAGGAAGCGGTGATTTGGATCGTTCGGGTCGAGTTTTTAGATAGTAAATCATGACTCGGCTCGAACCTAAATAAACTAAAAAGGAGCATTAATCGTTATGAGTTATCACAGTTGGAAGTCTACAATTTCTGATATTTAGTCAGGAGCAAGCATCATCATTTAGAATTAAATGGAATGCTTTAGTTTTACTTAAAAATAGGCTCAAAATGACAATTCAATCCATAAAAAAAGAGGTACAAAGTTGGGATAAAGCCCAACAAGCAGATTTAATGCATTTCTAAGTTGAATTATTAACTAACGACCAATTTCAATTATCAGAAAATTGGAAAAATGAACTCGCTAAAAGAGAAGAAGCTTTAAATAATGACACCTCAGTTGGTCGCCCTGCTCGTGATATTTTAGCTAAATATGCGACTTGATAATGACTCCCTATACTGTAATAATTCAACCCGAAGCCGAAGCAGATTTAGATGACGCATTTGAATATTTGGAGGCTCAGAAACCTTGCTCGAAAGGTTCTCCAGAACCGCATCCTACAGTACCTCGAATCTCAGATTTGACTACAATCTTTTCGGATTAAAAATCTTGACGAGCAGTGAAACTTGAGTATTTTGATAGACATGTTATCAATGCTGTAATTTGACCTTTTATTTAGGTGTTTGCAGGGTTTGATTTCGGAACTTGAGTACTTGGAAAATTTGGTTTGACAAACAATAAATAGGAATATCGAACCAAGAGCATAATGAAAATGCCTACAAAAAGCCAAAGGTATTTAAACACAAATTCGGGGAAATAGGCGCCTAAAATAAGACCTGGAATGGCACCGTAAGTTTTGAGTAAACTAATGTCCCAAAATGTAAAATGATTCTTGATAACTTCTTTGAAATAATTCAATAATTTCATGATGAGGTATTTTGTACATCAAGATAATCATTAAACCTTCCTAAAAGGGATGATTTTTATTTTAGATGGGATGATAATTGTTAGCATTACGAATCCCTTAATACCAGTAATTTACCTTCAAGATCACCGCTCGATTATTTGAAGAAATGGACTCATCTCTAAATGAAAATTGAGTCACATCGTAATTATCGACATAGACCAAGAAAATATCTGACATCGGCGAAAAACGCCATTGAAGTCGGCTATTGATGCCCATATATTCTGACTGATCAACATATTGAAATAAGGTCGTCCAAAGTAGATTTTTGTTGAATCCAATCTCAATCTTGGAAACTAGCGCCGTAATTTTTGATGCCCCATACGGGTCAGGAAATTTCAAATCATTCCATTGATATCCTACAGAAAAATTACCCCAGGGTTGAATTCTATAATTAGCACCCACATCAAATGAAGTCAACCGCCCATTGTAAAAACCGCCCATTTTTGCAGAGGCATCCATAGATAAAGCCTTTCTTTCATCAGATTTAAAAGAAATACTTCCTGTCAGTGTTTTATATCGATCCTTTGGCAAAGGCGCATCGCCTGTAAAACTAAAAGGATAAAAAAGCGAAACATCATCATAGAAGAGTGCAGTTTCAAGCTCTGCTGTATTAGTAAAAGCCATAGAATACCGTAGCCTCGTATTTGATTCATTGAAACTCCAATCTGTATTCATGACTGCCTCATTTTTCAAGTCAATCTGGTGTCGTCTTACACGTCCTGTCCGAGGTCTTTTTTTATACTCTAAATAAACCGATTCGGAGTTAAATCCTGCTCTAATGGAGGTATCTCGTTCAGCATCGTAGTTATTGACTCTGGCCGTAAATCCTAAGTCTGCAAAATAGTTTTCCTGAAACATAACGAGGTCTGTATTAAATGTCCAATTGGCATTAGTGAATTTCAAACCTGCATTATAGACCCTATTCTTATCCTTAAATCCATCTTTCATAGAGCCGTGTGCTCCTCCAAAAACGGTCAATCTTCCATTGTCCGATTGGTAAAAGCCTTCAGCACTTATGTTTCTGCCATAGTCATTTTCGACTGTTTCTGTATTATCGTAAGCTTGTCTATTTAGGAAAAGACCTTGCACAAATGATCTCCCAAACTGCCGCTTAAATGCAACCGCAGATTGATTTTGTCCATAAGAATCGGCAGACGATCGGCTATGAATATTCATGATTCCTACCCTATTGTTTTTATTGATGTTGCCTGTAGCTCTGACACCATAAAGTATGGGGACCGCCTCCAAGTTTTCGTTCAGCCCAATTCTCCTCGAGAAGAAAGGGCGAATACCACTGATCCCAAACTCAGAAAAGACATCTGCATTTTCCAAAAAGAAGGTTCTCTTTTCAGGAAGCTGAATATCAAATCGAGTAAGGTTTGTCACCAATTCATCAGCTTCTATTTGAGAGAAATCTGGGTTAACGGTCAGGTCCATATTTAGTGTAGATGTGAGTGCTAATTTAGCATCAAGACCAGCATCGTAATCGAACTGGGTAGTTTCGTTTTTACTTTTATTGATGCCTCCGCTTACATAAGGAATCAAATTAAAATTACCTTTTTTCTTGGTTGGTGGTGTATCCCAGATGAGGGCGCCTGCAAAAGCGGCATTTGGTGGCCAAAAGCCTTCAGGTACAGCAGTCCAATTATGAAACTCATTGCAATATTGAAGATTTCGAACGAAGTTCATTCCCCACTCTTCAAGAGTAGGATCATACCTCAATATTTTAAAAGGAATCGCAAATTCGGTAGACCAGAATTCGTCTGTAACATGAGTCTCTACATACCATTTATTGCTCCAATCGGAAGAAACTGAAGCCGTAGCCGTACTGGTCGCATCCCATTGTACACCTATAGCGGAAGTACCAAATAAGACAGCATTATTTCTGGTGTTTAGTGGGTCTAAAACTATCGCAATACCATCATTGTCCCAATAAACATCTCTCTTGAGCGTAGTGATCGTCAGAGGTTCTGACTGATAACATTTGGCAGCGACATAAAGATATTTGTCATCGTAAGCTAAGCGGATTTCCGTATTTGGATCAGCTGCTTTTGCAAAGTAAGGCACCTTTTGCCAAAAATCGGAGCCTATTTCTGCGGAAGTCCAAGTGGCTTCATTGAGTTGTCCATCTATTGTTATTTCATCAATGGCTTCCTTAATATGATACTGAAAGTCTTTTTTAAAATCTACTGGTTTTGAATCTTGCGTGTATGCATATTGACAACTAAATAGCAGTAAATATATTAGGTGCTTAGACATGGGATAATTTTTCGCAAAAAAAGCAAATGTCCGTACTATTTAGGTATTAAATATTATTATTTTTTTGTTGGGTATTTTCATTTCATAGCATTAGGAAGGTTTTTGACATCAATAACTGGAAAGCATATTAAATAAACCGCTCTCTATTCTGAAGATTAATTAAAGCGCCCAAGATAAATACAACTGCTCCTACACTTAAAAAGACTCTATTTTTCCAGATAACTTGTTGAAAAGCTATTTGAGTATATTGTCTTGGACTACCAAATGGGTTCAAAAAAATATCCCATAGAGTATCCTCAAAAATCTCACTAAAAATAGACAAGAAAAACCCTAATAAAACCATCACAACGGCAGTTGCATTTCCATTTTTTATTCTAGTAGCAAACAAGAAAGAAAGGCTACCTAAAAAACAAATCGGGAATAATAACTGTGCAGCAAGATTAACGGGGTCAATGGGGTACAATAAGTAGGAACCAATCGCAGCGAAAAGAATAAGGAGTACAAAAACCAATAAAAAAATCAATACCAAGCGGACTAACCACACTTTATACCTATAATCGGGAATACCAAATAGTATCTCCAACATTCGGGCATCTTCATCCCGTTGTATTCCAAAAACCATTGGATAAAAAATCAATAAAATCGCTGGAAAAAAAGTAATTTCATATAAAAAGGCAATGTTGATTTCCACATTATCAAATACACTTACCATCATGAAGAAGATGTAAAAAGCGATCGCAGCCAAAAGAAAAAGGAAAAAACGCCCAGCAAAAATTATCTTGAGGTTGTAACGAATAATCCGACTAACGAGAATCATGGAACTAATCATGGACTTCAATTTGAATAGCTTCTTAAATTAAGTTTTTTACACTTTTTGAGCGTGTCTTTTTGCCCTACCCATCGTCACGTCCTCACCTTAATAACTATGGCTATTAGACTCCGGGCGTTCCTCGGTTAGAACATAAACCCATCACCCAAAAAGCACAAAAATTTAATTAACAAGCTAATGAATATTTTTAAGTAGGCATAAATAAGCATCTTCCAAAACAGGTTCTACCTGATAAGCAGTTTCGAAAGGTTTTTGTTGTGCAATGCATCGAACTCTTATCATTTCCCCTTCTCTAATATGATTAACAATAACCTGCTCGTCATCAGCTTGACCAAATTCCTCAGCAAGAATAAGATATTCCCAGATCAACCCATCTGCCAAATGAACCATCTCTAATGGAGATCCCTGATATTTCAGCTCCCCTTTATCAATTACAGCCAGCTGATTACAGGAGCTAGCAATGTCTTCAATAATATGAGTGGAAAACAATACAATCCTTTCCCTACTTAACTGAACCAGCAAATTTCTAAAGCGAATACGTTCTCTTGGATCCAAACCTGCAGTCGGTTCATCCACTATTAAAATTCGAGGTAAGTGCAAAAGAATTTGAGCAATGCCAATTCGTTGTTTCATACCTCCAGAAAAAGAACCGATTTTTTCGTCCTTCCGATCTAACATATTGACGGCTCCCAATACGTATTCTAATCGTTCTTTACGAGTTACATTGTTACTGATTCCTTTAAGGATCGCTTGATAATCAAGATAATCCCATGCAGACATATTCTCATAGCTTCCGAAAGCTTGAGGCAAATATCCTATAAGTCCCTGCAACTCTTCTCTTTTCTCTTGAGTATCAATTCCGTTAATCCAAATCTTACCATAACTCTGTTCAAAAATACCGCTAATGATTCGCATCAAAGTAGATTTACCTGCTCCATTGGGGCCAAGTAAACCATACATTCCTGTTCCAATATCCAACGAAATTCCCTTATTGGCTTTGAATGGTAATTCTTGTTTTCCGACTAAAGGAATACTGAGAATCGTCCGATAAAAAAATCGCCTAAGTCCCCCTTTGAGTCGTTCTACTTTCAATTCTTTTTTATAATAATAAGCGGAAGATCGTTTAATTATTAAAAACAAATACCACAATATTCCTATCGTAAATGCAAATCCCCAACCGTCCCATTTTGAATTCAATTGAAACAACAAAATCAATGGGCTTATCCAATAAATCACATTATGAATAAACATGAAAAAACGTTTCCGCCATTTTCCATTGACTGTTTCAATCGATCTTGCAAAGGGGCTCCAAATCTCTAGGATTAGTATATAAATACCGATGGCAATGACCATCATCCAAAATCCGCTTTCCAAATAATCAAAACAAAACCAGCCTAAAAAGACCAATAAAGGTACTTGCCAAATCAAATCTTTTAGTATGACTCGCCATTGGATAGCATGGTTCACCGATTCGCCTAAACCACTTCCTGACCATTCTCTTGAAAATCGTCCAGGGCGATTGTATATCTTGACTAAGTTTTGAATTTTTATTTGAGGAGGTACATTTTTAGGAATAATCTCCTCACTCGCTCTTTTCAAACTTTGCTGAACAAAATAAGTGACACCAGGTAATAAAAATACCATCAATAAGACATCAACCATTTGCCATAACATAGAATCAACGCGGAAATAAACTAAGAATAATCCTACTGCAAATAGTCCAATATTAATACCCTTAACCCACCAAGGCAATGATCTAAACCACTCGATGGAATTTTCTAGTCCCATATAAACTGTTGGTATCAAAATCAAAGTCAATACAGTACCCAAAGCCAGTCCTCCTATAACTGTAATGGCAAACGGCGCACCGATAACACTTACATATTCGGCTGTACCCAATGCCAATGGAATCATGGCAACAATCGTTGTAATTGCCGTAATCAATATTGGTCGCAATCGATGGAGTCCCGCCGTCATCAAGGCACGAGTTCTTCGATATCCCTTTCTTCTCAAAGCATTGACATAATCAATCATGATAATGCCGTTATTGACGATGACACCCAATAAAATCAGAAACCCTGTCAATGTATTAGCATTCAACAAACTATTACCCGTTATGGCTAATCCCAACAAAGCGCCTGTGGCAGCCAATGGAACTGAAAAGCCCAAAACAAACGGCGCAGAAAGGGATTCAAAAACAGAAGCCAGAATGATAAAAATTAACAATATGGCAGCGCCAACCAATGGTTTAAAATCTTTGAGTTGATCTTGCGCAGAAATCATTTCAATTGCCACTCCCGGAGGAAGCGGATAACTAGAAATTAAGTTGCTGATACCCTCTTTATAGGCATCAAGCAATTCTTTGGATTGCTCCGCTTGCCTCGACGGAGAATATGTTAATTCAATTTGTTTTTGCTGGTTAATTCGTCTTATATCATCAAAACCTTGTGCTGTTCTGATGGAAGAAATATCTTTCATTTTATGAATCCCCCCTTGTTGATCTCTAACCTCCAATTCTCTTAAATCATCCATCGTTTTGGTTTGGAAACCAGATTCCTGAATTTCACTCTCTCTAATGAGAATATTGTAATCTTCATTTCCGTATTTGAAGCTGCTACCTGAAGGAGACTCTTGTCCAAAATCTCTTAAAGCCAATACAATATTCTCTGGCGCAATGCCATTTCTCGCCATTGTTAAAGGGTCAAAAGCCAGCAATGCTTCGGGTCGATTCCCTCTCGTACTTAGAGAAGCTCTACGCGTTTCATCAAAATTTTGAACATAATAAAGGAGCTCTTGTGCCACCCTTTGCAAAAGAGAATAATCCTCTCCTTTTATTACAATTCGCTCCTGATTATTTCCGAATCCCATTAAGGCACCCAAAGCACCCATTCCGCCCATATCACCTCCTCCACCGCCACCAATACCTCCACCGCTACTCTGTTGAGTCAGACTAATCTCCCCTCCTCCAATACGTCGTGTTTTATCTTCAATTTGGTCTCTAATTTCATTAAAAGACCTGCCATCAATATCTTTAAAGTCTTTTTTCAATTTGACACTTACGACCCCCTCTTCCTCTTGGATTCTACTACTGACATCCTCTTTCTCCGCGATGTCCTCAATTTTAGCTTCGATTTCTCTCACTACCTTATCCGTACTTTCGAGTGTACTTCCTTTGGTCATATTCACAAAAATGTCAATCTGGTCGGTTTCTACTTCTTCTAAGGTATCTACGCTAATTGCCAATACGGCGAAAGTGGTTATAAAAAACAGCAAGAGTCCTCCAATAATCGTTCGAGCAGGATTACGAAGGCAACTCTTCAAAAAGACCATATATATTCGCTCCGTCCGAGTTTTTACTTTCGTTAAATTAAAAACAGATTTGTGTTGCCCTGATTTTCTACCCAGCATCAAAGCGGCAAGAACCGGGATTAATAAAAGAGCGACCAACAAAGACATCATTAGGGTAGAAATGATAGAGACCCCAATGTTTTTACCAATAATATTCAAGAGGTAATTTCCAAAAAAGATAAATGGTAAAAAAACAGTCGCTGTCGTTAACGTAGCAGCTAAAATGGCTTTAGCGACTCCCATAACACCTTTGCTTGCTGCCTCCTTAACGGTATGTCCCTCCGACACTAAACGATAAATATTTTCTAATACAACTATACTGTTATCCAGCAGCATCCCAACAGCCAGAGCCATCCCAATCAACGTAAGACTATTGATGCTAATATCTGCACCATAAAACAAATTAAAAGCCGCTAAAACCGACACGGGTATCGAAACGGCTATAATGGAAATCAGGCTAATGTTTTTCAGAAAAACCCACAATACCAAAACTGCCAATAACCCTCCAATCAACGCCAAATTGATAATCTGTCCAATATTCTCTTCCATATTATCAGCCAGATTCTGCTGAATAACGACCTGAATATCTTTTGGTCGAAGCTGCTCATTTAATTGGGCAATTAAATCCTGGCAACGATGCGACAAATCAATAATATTGGCTTGAGAAGCTTTGGTCGCTGTCATAGAAATGGCATCCTTCCCATTTACCCGACTAATAGACGTACCTTCATCCACCCCAAAAGATATTTTGGCAACATCTTTCAATAATATAGGACCAGGCGCCATGACAATATTTTCAATGTCTTTTAGCTCCGTATATTCTGATGCCGTTCGGATAAAATATCTTTGTTTCCCTTCGTATAGATATCCCGCTAATGTTCGACTTCCTGAATTTTGATTGAGTTTCGAACGAACCGTTTCGACGGTAATGCCATGTGGTTCGCAGGCTGGTTTGTCCAGTAGAATTTCCAAATTCTTTTGCTGTCCGCCAAAAACATTGATGGAGGCAATTCCATTCAAATTCTCAAAAGCTGGACGGATTTCCTGCTCTGTAATGGTTCGTAATCGATCTGTCCCTCCACTGCCGCGCACTTGCAATTCCAAAAATTGATTCGTCAATTGTTGCAAATCAATTTTAGAAACATTGACAAATAAATCTTGTGGTAACTGGGTTTTTACCGCATCAATCTTTTGTTGAAGTTTTAGAAAAACATATTTGAACCGAACGCCTTGTTTGAAACTGACTTGGATGAATGCTCGGTTGCCATTAATTCGACTGTCAATCTCCTCCACCCCTTCCAAAGTCCCTATGGCACCTTCTACCGGAATGACGCCTTGTTGCTCCAAATATTGAGGACTTGTCGCCGTCGCCGAAGCGATTTGCACAAACAACATCGGCAACTCTGCATTGGGTAATAACTCCACAGGCAAGCGATTGTAGGAAATATATCCTAGCAAACTCAGACCTATGAAGATCATACATATCGTTACTTTTCTTTGTATTAGTGCTGTCATGTTACAATGTGGTCGCCAAGTTTATTTAGTTGACGGAATTAAGATTATCTGAATGCTCGGTGCAAACGATCTAGAGCTAAACGCGGCTAGGTCGTTTGCAATTTGGTATTAGCCTTTTTGCTTTTTCAGTATTTTAACAATTCTATTATTGATAATTTCTGACAAGTTCCAATTGTACAATTTAGGATCAGTGGTACTGTAAAATTCAATAAAGACAGCGTCAAGGTCTTTATGATATTTTGCAAAACTCTGATATCCCGGAACCCAACCGGAATGTTCGTACTCATAAATGGAAGCATATATTTCCTGTTCTCCCGGCTCGAACAATGACCCATCATTCAATGCCCTAAGAAAAGTACCCACGTCTTCTGCTGTGGCATGCATACCATAATCGTTTTCCTTCAAATCAAAGGGATGTCCTACATGATATCCACTCATCACTTCCTCTATATTCACTTCTTTGAGCGAAGGAAAAGTATTCTTAAGATTTAGCGGCGTTAGGACTTCTTCTTGAATGAATTGAAAGTTGCCATAGCCCAACGCATCATCCATTATCTCATTGATTAAAAGATAATTCGTATTACAATATTCATAATCTTCACCAGGCTCAAAATTGGCGGACTTGTCCAAAACCAATGCAAGACTTTCTTCATAGGTCTCTGTAGGGGCTGCCCAAAAATTCGGAGCATCCGTAAAATTGGGAATGCCACTTCTATGCTGTATCATCAATCTCAAAGTGATTTTGTCTGCGTTTTCGATTCTTCCTACAAGTTCCGGTAAATAATCAGCGATTGTTTTATCCAAAGAAAGCCGTCCATCATTGACCAATTTGGTAACCGCAACAACATCATATAACTTACTAATGCTGGCAATCTTAAATAGTGCTTTAGGTTTGGCAGGTATCTTAGATTCTCGATTATGCCAACCGGAAGCAAAAAACTGAGGTGATTGGCCAGCCTGATCAACATAAACAATCATTCCATCAAATCCATGACCAATGGCTTCATTTGCCTGTTCCTGAATCGTATCCGGTAAAGGAAGTATCCATGCCTTAACCAATAACCATGGCACAAAGTATAAGGAGCATATAGATGCGACTATAAGCACTATCCCAAAAATTCGTCTTGTTTTATTCTTAGTCATATTCAGAACAGTGATTTTTTTAATTGCTCACAATGGTCTCTCATAAATATAATCGCTAATCATCCCTTACGTAAAATTTTCTCCATTTTACGACCTCTTGCTAGCTCATCTATGAGTTTTTCCATACGTCTACAATCTCTATACAATTCAAATTCATCTTCTATTTCTTCTATTCGATAACCACAAACGACTCCTTTAATAAGGTGCGCATTTGGATGTAATTCTGCTCTTTCAAAGAATGTTTTAAAGGTTACCTTCTCTTCAATAAGCGCTTGCAATCTATCTTCATCAAATCCGGTTAACCATTCTATTACTTGGTGAAATTCGGCTTTGGTTCTACCATGCTTCTCCAATCTATTCCAGTAAAGAGGATAAATATTGGCGAATATCATCTTGCCAAGTTTTTCATTTTTTTCAGGTGTAACTTTCATTTTATTAGGTTTTTTATGATGTAATTATTCTGAAAGGTTAAGTTGCCATGAAATACCATATTTGTCTTCACACCATCCGAATTTTTTACCAAAGCCATAATCCCCTTCACCGCCGTAGTTGTCAAGAGGAACCATAACCTGCCCTCCATTTGAAGAAAGTGCTTCAAATAAAATCTGAATCTCCTTTTCTGAGTCACATTCAACGAACATTGATACCCCCGGTGTAAATGACCAAGCGTGATTATAATTACTTTCGGAAACCCTGTATTCAACATCATTTAATGTAAATACGCCATATTTGATAAGCTCCGGTGTTCCTCCCGCCTCTCCTTCTTCGTATTTTGTTATGCTTTTGATTTCCGAATTTGGAAAGATAGCAATGTAAAAATTTATCGCTTCTTCTGCCTTTCCGCATTGATCACCTACAAATGTTAGAAATGTTGATACTTCCATTTTCTTACTTTTAGCTCAAACCAAATTTTTCAATTAATTAAGGGAGGAGGAAAAATATAACCTACCCATTTTACTTTTTATTTTTCCTTTATGCATCGTTAAAAATACTCGCCATACCTTTGGGTATGTCTGCGTTTTTTGCCTCGTCTGAAGAAAAATTTAACTTCCTAAAATTTGGGTAGTTTATTTATTTCCTCCTCCCTAACTTACACCTCAGTTATTCATATTTCTCAAATTTCACATAATAAAACGCCAGCAAAAAGAGCGCACACCCCGGAAGCAAGAAAATAAAGTTGAAGAAACCCAAGTCAACGTAAGCCGTCATAACGGCAAATAATACCCCAGAAACCACCAGACCAGCTAAGGACGTAATTTGAACCGTAATGAAATTGCATTTTATTAATTCACCACAACCTTGACAAGACCATTTTGATAAGCCGTATGCCATTATATATCGCTTCACAAATTTCTCAAGAGGAAATTGATGCCCGCATTCAGGACAAGTACGAGATCCTGTATATTTTATGCCTTCATCAAGTATATCGTTTCTCATTTATTTATTTGTTTAACTAACCATTAGTATAAGAAACGAAGCGCCCCATTGGGAGCTATGATTTCATATATAGTGTTAGTAAAAGTTTATTTCTTTAATTCTGATAAGTAAGCGAGCAATATTAAGTTTAGAATAAATTTTTGAATTATTTTTTTCTCTCACAAGGCAAAAAACACAGTCATAGCCTTAGCTCTCTGGGCTGGCTTGTGCCAGTGGCACAAAGGCATAGCCAAAAGTATTTTTAACGCAGTGAGTGGAAAAATGAAACTAAAATTTGCTACAGATAACATTGCTCACTTATTTAATATATACTCATAGAGCTTTTCACCGTTTGCATCTTTATTTTCAGAATAATAACCAATTAAACTTTGATTAAACTCTGAATAGCGTATAAAACCACGGGTGTTCATCACCTCCTCACATCGATTTATTATCAATTCGCTATCTTCATTATCGTAATTGTCTAAAACATAAAGCGAATAAAATGCATAAGTCATGTACTCATTGAATGTGGATATCGCACTAGAGTAGTCTTTATATTTCAAACTATTCCATTTATCTATATCTGAAAACAAATGTTTAATTTCCTCTTGGTGCTTTTCACTTAAAGGGTTTATATAGTTATGGTCTATTTCCGTAAACACCATTCTGCCAGCTAATCCTTCCAATTGCTTTTCTGTGTACTTGGTGGTTATATATGGTGGTCCTATGAACATAACGGATTGACTAAAATTACCATCTTTAAAATAGTTGGCAGAGTGAGAGCCGTAAACCAGAGGGGAGAAAGTTATACGGTACGAATTATAATGATTATCAAACTTGGTTTCTAACCACCTCCACTGATCTTTCACTGCAAGCTGCTCCTTTTGCAACTGAATTTGCCGCTCATAATATTCTTTGTGGTTTTCATAAAACTTTCTAAAATCAGATTTTTTGGAAAAATCTTCAAGCTCACCAATATATTTTTCTAACCAGTTTTTTGATTCAAAACTCAATGTAGGGTAAGCTACATCTTTCATTATGCTTCCCTCCTTATTAAAAAAAAATCCACAAGCATCCATTTTCATTCGATTATACCGATTTCTACGTAGCTCTTTTTGAATCCTGTTGATTACTTTATGATTCTGATGAAGCTCGAAATAGGTCATCACTTCCCTGTAATATTCTGTAGACTTGTCGATTATTTCTGTATTTCCTTTGCCAAAAGGAGTTAAGGCCGCCACGACATGAAAAAGCTCACAGACTTCAGGTATTTCGAATGCTACGGAATCCTCCATCATATTTCTATACTCAGAACTAAAAGAAGCACTATGTTGACCTAAGGACATTTGTATTCCCAAAAGAATAAAAAAATTGGTCAGTATTAATTTACTAATCATATGTATTGGTGTAATTTTTTTTTAAAAATTCCTTCTTTATTTTTAGTTTGAAGATAACTTGGGAAAATCACCGATCATCCTGATATATTTTAATCTCCAAGTTATCATTTTTCGCATTCTTGCTCGTTAAGTTTTTTAAACTTAAACGGACTCTGTCCAAGCAGAGTCTCCCGTTTTGTACGGCGATATTGAGTGGGGACTCTGCGATTATGATTACTTAGTCGCAGATTCCTCACACTTTGCCTTCCCTCGTTTCGAGAGACTCTGCTCGGACGAAAATTGATGTCCGCATTCAGGACAAGTACGAGATCCCTTATATTTTTCAACTTCATCAAGTATATTGTTTCTCATTTATTTATTTGATGTAACGGTTCTGCTAAATGCTACTAGCTGTGCCTAATAGCTACTAGCGTTTAGCAATAATTAGTAGTCCTTTTTAGTCTAAATATATTTTTAACCAGGCAACCCATCGATCAAAAACATCTTTCCTATTTACCGGATCTGAAGGGGAATGACCTCCACCTGGATATGCAATAAATTTTACAGGAATATTATTAGCAATCAAAGCATGATACAATTTGTATGAACCTGTAACCGTAACTACCTGATCTTCGACTTTGGACATAATTAGCGTTGGTGTTTTAATTTTGGATAGGTTCTTTAATGGAGACATGTCATAGTGTATTTGATAATTATCTCCAACCCAGGGAGAATTTGTAATTGCATGGCGCAGGGTCATATTCATCCTTGAAAGACTGGTCATATCCGTATAGTCTACAGGTGCAGCTCCAGCTACGGCTGCTTTCCAAACATCTGGATACCTTCCTATTAACCAAGCTGTCATGTATCCTCCATAAGACCAGCCTGAAACGGAAATTTTGGTCTCATCAATATATCCTCGTGACTTAAGTGCTTCAATTCCTGCCATTACATCTTTACCAGGCCCTTCGCCACCATCATTCATGATAGCCTCCTGGAAAGCATCTCCAAGATTGTTACTACCTCTATAGTTGGGTTGAAAAACGATCCATCCATTTCTTGCCATTTCTTGACTTCTAGCGTTAAACCATTCCAATGAGGAAGCTGTTGGACCTCCATGGATATATATTACTAAGGGGTATTTATTCTCGGCTGAAAAATTTGGAGGGTATGTCACGATGCCATTTGTTGTAATATTTAGATCCGTCTCCCATTCGATAGACTCTACTTGACCCAATTTCATTTTTTTGAATGCTTCATTATAGTGAGTCAGTTGAACAGGTTCGGCTGTGTAATCATCGAGATAGAAAATCTCTCGAGGTTGATTTCCAGCTGATGCGAGTAGAGCTATATTTCCATCTTTATTTATAACCAGATCTCTTATAACAAATTTATTACTGAGAGGTGTTTTCTTTATTTTGCCTTCAAAAGAAATAACCCAAACGCCGTCCGTAGTACCATCTGGGCCATAGGCGAGAATTCCATTTTGAGACTCAAGCCAATCAAAGGACTTTATATTTCTATCTAAAGTTGAAGTAAGATTAATGGTTGATTCATCCTCATCTTTAATAATTATGTCTGTTAAGCCTGCCGGGTTTCCATCTGTTGCGGTCCAATATAAAAGGTGATTATTCTTTGGCGTAAATTCGGGCCCAAATTCAAATTTTGTATTATTAGAAAATGGTAACAAGGATTTAGTCATTAAATCAAAATATACAATCTCAGAATTGTTCCAGCGAGAGGAATAAGCATCAGCTTTTTTAGTAAATACTAGTTTCTCATCATCTAACGACCAGCTTATTTCGGAATTAATAGTCCAGGATCCTTCTGTTAATCTAGTTTCTGATTTATTGATTAGATCCAATAAATATAAGTGAGTTGACACAGGCTCCCCTTCAACCAAATAACCTTGAGGACCTACTTCATACGCAGTAATAAATTTTTCTGATTCCTTTTTTGCAGAAGGTAGGTCTTTGGCGACAAAAGTAATTTTAGATTCATCATGACTCCAATAAAAGTTCGAAATATTTGAGGAATGATTGCTTATTACTTTTGTTGGGCCAGTCGGGAAACCTTTAATGTGTATTTGAGATTTTCCGTCTACGGAAGCAATGAACGACATGTACTTACCAGAAGGAGACCATTTAATTCTTCTAACATCTTTTTGATCAAATTTCAAAATAGAATCCTCCTTGGTTAACAAATTCATTAACCGATATTTTCTATCCCATTTATTGGTTTCAAAATCTGCATTTTTTGTAGTATAGAATAGGTATTTTCCGTCTGGTGAGAACTGAAGATCGTCTAAAGAAGTTGACTCTTTATTGTAAGCCTCCCAATCAAAATACTTTTGATTAGTTTGACCAGCTAAATTTTGACTGCTAAAAGATAGTGCAATAAATATTAATAATAAGTACAACTTGGTTTTCATTTTCTTAAATTTTCAAAGGTTATTGTGTTTTCTTAAATGACTACCAACTTGGATACATCAACAAACATCCTAATATATCTGTAATCCTCAAATTCTCATTTTTAATATCTTAATTCAACATAGATTCTAAGCCTCTGCTTTATTCCCTCCAAAATCAATCACCGCATACACACAAGGAATCACCACCAACGTCAACAAAGTAGAAGTGACCAATCCACCAATCACCGCCCATGCCATTGGCGCTCTCAAAGAAGCACTTTCCCCAAAACCAAAAGTCAACGGAAGCAATGCCAAAACGGTGGTCATACTCGTCATCAAAATGGGTCGAATCCGTTGTTGCCCAGCTTGAACTATGGCATCGTATCGACTCAACCCTCCCCGCTTCAATTGATTGATGCGATCCACGAGGATAATCGCGTCGTTGACCGCAATTCCGACCAGCATAATTATTCCGATAATCGCCATAATATTGAGCGGCGTTTGCAACCAATAAAAAGTGGCAATCGTACCGACGACCGCTAACGGAATCGTCAATAAAATGGTAAATGGATGTATCAAGGATTCGAATTGTGAAGCCATCACCATATACACCAAAATGATGGACAAAATCAACGAAAAGGTCAAACTCTGCAAAGATTCTTGTCGGCGAGCCTCGTCCCCTACTACCTTCATACTATAATTTGGCGGAAGGTCAATTTGCTTTAATTCCTCTCGGATTTGTTGAGCTAAAAACTCCAAAGGGATTTCTTCATCTACCTGTGCATACACTTTTCCAATTCGGCTTTGGTTTCGACGATGAATTTCTCGGGCAGCTCTGGAAGTTTTCAAAGTGGCAATTTCGTTGAGGCGATACTCTTTTTCCCCGCCTTTGATGGTCATTCCTTCAAATGCATTTATGCCCTGTTCAGGTAATTGGAGTTCGATGTCAATCATTTCGCCCGCCTGTTCCAATCGCCCGACGCTTTTGCCTTTTAGTTGATCCTGAACTTGCGTAACTACATCATTCAAATCTAAATTATAGAGTCCCAATTTGAATCGGTCAAAAAATATTTCGACTTCTGGAGCTCCCTCTTCAATTGAAGTCCGAAGATTTAATAATTCAGGAATCGTCGCCATTTTTTCACGCGCGGCTTGTGTCAAGGTTTCGATGGTTCCCAAATCATCGCCTTTTACTTCGACCATTAGCGGTGCTTCTTCTACTCGAAGAATACTGTTTAGAGAAGATACTTCTGGTGAAAAAGAAAGCTTAACTCCTGGTATGCCATTCATAGCTTCATCCAAAGCCGCAATCACTTTATGTGTTCCCAAACGAGTACTATCAATCAAAGCGACTTCTACAGAAGCGGTGTGTTCTCCTTGAAAAACAGCTGTTTGCCCTCCTCCTGGATCTGTTTTGGGACCAATATGGCTATAAACAAATTTTAAATCATCCCCTAATCCTTCTTGAATAATTGCCTCCACACTGCCTACTGTTGCAGCAGTTCTTTCGAGCACGGTTCCTTCGGGCATCTGTACATCCATCTTAAATTTCTTGGTCGTTGCACTAGGCATAAATTCTGTTCCTATAGAAGGATAAATGTAGAATGCTCCAGCTACTAATAACGCCGCAAATAAGATGACCAACCATCGAAGTTTCAAAATACCTTTAAGAAATTGCCCATATCCTGTCAATTGAAATGATTTCGCTTGTGCGGGTATCGTCCGTTTTTTATAAAAGCGGTGATACAACATTGGGATTACAAAAATCGCAACGAATAAGGAGGACAATAAGGAAAAAGCCACTGTCCAAGCCTGATCTTTAAACAATTCTCCCGCAGCATCTTGTAAATAAATCACCGGTAAAAAAACGATGATGGTCGTCAAGGTAGAAGCCGTAATCGCTCCTCCGACTTCAGCTGTTCCATTAATAGCAGCTGTTTTGGCATCCGCTCCAGCTTCATGATTCCTAAAAATATTTTCGAGAACGACTATCGCATTGTCAACTAACATTCCAGCCCCTAATGCCAATCCTCCTAAAGTCATGATGTTAATGGTTAGTCCATTAAAATACATCAAGGTAAAGGTCGCAATGATGGAAATCGGGATGGCTATACTTATAATTAAAGTTGTCCCAAACCTGTGTAAAAAGAAAAATAATACAATCACTGCCAATACAATCCCCATTAAGGCAGTTTCCTGAACTTCATCAACCGCATTCTTAATAAAAGTGCCTTGGTTGGAAATAACTTCAAATTGATAGCCCGGCAAGGCATCACCGATAGTCCCCAATGCCTCTGATATTTCCTCTACTGCTTTGACCGTATTAAAGCGATTTTCTTTATAAATGGACAAACCGATGCAACGTTGACCATTAATTCGGACAATGTTTTTAGGGTCTTTATTGGTGAATGTTGTTTCCGCAACGTCTTTTAAAAAAATGGGTGCTTTTTTGTCGTCACTGGTATTCTGTGCTTCTTGAGTAGGAAGAACTTGAGTTTGTCCTTCCTTATATCCAATGATGAGTTGGTTAAAATCCTCCTCTGTTTCCAACATTCCTATTCCCTTGACCGTATAATTTAAACCCAGGTCTTGAACACTTCCACCAGAGATGTTTTGATTATAACTTTGAATTTTTGAGGCAATCGCATCCATTGTAATATTGTAAGCCTCCATTTTATAAGGAACAGGCTTAATCACGACTTCTTGTTCGAGTTCTCCAGAAAGCGAAACTTGAGCCACTCCTTCTAATCGTACCAACTCATTACTAAGGTAGTTTTCACCAACTTTCCGCAGTTCATTCAGGTCACTAATGTCTGGATGGCTAATCCCAATCAACATAATTGGCGCACTATTCGGATCGTATTGGGTTACACTAATCCGCTCTATCTCCCCTCCTTGATTAAAATCATTGAGTGATTTTTGTAAATCGAGGAAAGCTTCATCCATATCTTTTTCCCAACTATATTCAACTGTTAGCTGTGCGGAACCTA
This sequence comes from Bacteroidota bacterium, assembly GCA_024743405.1. Taxonomy (GTDB): domain Bacteria; phylum Bacteroidota; class Bacteroidia; order Chitinophagales; family Saprospiraceae; genus JANSWP01. The sequence continues at coordinate 26,036 of JANSWP010000038.1, read as the reverse complement.
TACGGACAAGAGAGTATACTTGAGTAACTCCCTGCTGTCGCATAGTCAAGGCTTCAATTTGTTCGACATATTGTTTTTCAATTTCCTCTGGTGCCTTTTCTCCAGCCATGATTTCTACAAAAAGGCGAGGCGAATTCAAATCTGGTAATAGATCAACTCCCAAGCGGAAATAGGATATATACCCCAGAATACCAATCCCTAAGATCGCCATCAAGATTGTTACTGGATACTCAACCGCAAATTGTGTTAGTTTCTTCATTTCAATACTTTCACTTTGGATTTATCTCGAAGGGTTTCAAAACCTTTGACCACCAATCGTTCATTTACTTCCAGACCACTAATGACCTCAATCATATCATCATTCTCAATTCCAGTTTCAATGATACGTTCATAAGCTGTATTTTCTTCCACCACAAAAACCCGCTTACCATTTTGATCCGATATAATAATCTCCTTAGGGATAATGATGATACCATTCTTTTCTCTAACTTTAATTAAGGTTTTTACAAACATTCCTGGGCGAATCAATAATTTCGAATTATTAAATCGAACCTTTGCTAAGTAAGTCCTAGTATTAATGTCTATGACTGGTGAAATCTCGGTAATCTTACCCGAAAGCGTATCATCTGGCACACTGTAATTGGTTATTTGTACCCCTTGTCCAATCTTAATTTCATTCATCGTATTTTCAGGTAGGTTGACATCGATATACATTTTTGAATAATCCATGATCTTACCTAGTGGGGCGCCCTGTTGTATTATACTTTTAGGCGTATAGTGGGGAAATTCGACAATCACCCCAGAAATAGGAATTGCCATCTTCATTTTATCCTTTCTGATCTTAGCGTTCTCCAAATCATTTTTTGCGGTAATAACTTGAAGCTCTGCATTTTTAAGTTCAGTTTCCGTCACCCCTCCTTTTTCGAATATGGACTGTTGCTTTTGGTAGGTCTTTTCAGCCAACTCTAAATTCATTTCTTTTAAATCGAGACTAATGCTATTGGCATATTCCTCATCCTTTATTTCCATAAAAGGTTGTCCAGCTTTAACTCGATCCCCAAGTTTATAAGGCCGATTATAGGATGGATGATTTTTCAAAAGAAATTCACCTCCTAGCTTGGCATTCATTTCCATCTCTTTATTTGCCATAGCATTTCCAGTAGCAATGGTAAAACGAGAAAGATTGTCTGTTTTTATTTGAATAACAGATACAGGTGCCGCAATATCAATTGTTGGGCTTTCCTCTTCCGGCTGATCACATGCAAACATAGTCAGCATGATAAAAGCAATTAGGTAAAGATGATTTTTCACTATTGTTAATTTTTAAGTTCTTTATTGTTTTGGAACGCTAGATTTTCTAGGTTTCAAAATTCTAGAATATCTGAATTATTTCCGTGGCAATGCCGGTGAAACAGGTTCTTGCTTTTCCCAATCATATAAAGTCAATATTTTGAGATCAAGCAATTGTGTTTTATAATTGATTAAGGAACGAGCCAACTCTATTTTCTTACTTGATAATTGGGTCTGAAATTGATTCAAATCAATACCAGACAAATCGCCATTGATATATCTTTCTAAATTGATGTCATAAGTTCGTTCTGCATTTTCAACATTTTTTCTGGCGATTGCGATTCTTGGCATTTGAGTCTGGACACTTCTGTAAGCTCGACGAATATCCATTCTCATTTGTATTTTGTCTTGTTCCAAATCCAATTTTTGACTTTTCATAGAAACTTCTTGTGCCTGAATTCGCGCATTTCGTTCACCCCAATCCCAAATTGGAATATTAACAGAAAGACCGACTGCGGGGTTACTGGTAGGAGAATTGTAAACCTTTCCAAAGTTTTCATTATCTCCAAAAATCCCTAAAGTCAATTGAACATCTGCCCTAAATTCATTCATGGATTTTACACGTTCCATTTCGAATAGAGATCTGTCAATGCTAATCTGGCGTTGCTTCAATTCCATTCTTGACTCCAACGCATATTCAACGGCTCTCTCCAAATCAATCAAAACCTCCTCAGCATCTAATTCTGTAATCAACTGAATATCTTCATTCAGATTCATCCCAATTTCTCTTTTGAATAATTCTTCCGCATTCGCCAATCCTAATTCATTGTCTTGAACCGATAACTGGGCATTCGCAAAGTTTAATTCTGCCTGATACAATTCCTCTTGAGCTAATAAACCCGCTTCTACTTTATTCTTAACTATTTCGAAATTTTTAGTCGTATTTTCCAATTCTTCCTGAGAGATATCTAAGTTTAATTGAGCCAAATAAACATCAAAAAATTGGCTGGTAATTGTTTTTTCCAAAGTCAATCGTTGGATAGAATAATCCAAATTGGCGTTTTCATAATTGAGCTCTAACTCATCCAAAGCCATTCGCCGACGATTGTAAGTAAAGAGCGGTTGATTGAGTACGAGGTATAAATTATTGTAGAAGGCTTTATTCTCATTTTCACCAAAATTGGCAATCTCCGTTTTATTACTTCGCCAACTTAAAGTATTGAATAAACCAATCGAGCCATCCGTTCTCAAAATCGGTTGCTCCACCTGAAAAGTACCTGAAGAAGAAGTTTCTTCATTGGTAAACCATTGTGAAAACTGATTGTCAAATCTTCTGGTATTACTAAAATTGAATGGATTTAGTGTTAATGAAAAACGGGACTTTAAGGACGCTCTTTCGGCTCTCAGGCTATGTTGATATTGTTCAATATTTAATAATGACCGCTGAATGTTTGGGCTGCCTGATTCCGCAATATCCAAAGCTCCTTGCAAAGTGAGCGGTGTTTGCCCAATTAATGAAAAATTGAAACAGCAACACAAACCAAACACTCCGAAAGACAGAAATCGTAAAAAGCTAAAAGCTGGGTGTTTCTTCATAATCATAAATTTAATTAGTTTCTAAGTAATCAACTTTTGCGCAAATGAGACAAGAGTTGGATTAGAAGACCTGTTGGCATTGGAAATTTTAGCGTCAAGAAATTCAATTGAGTTAAGCCCGAAATGTAAATTGATCACTTGCCTAACATCATATCATCAATCCATTTTTACTAATTTGATGGCGTCAGCAAAAATGGCTCTAAGTTTAGTTTCATTACTCAAAGAAATAGTAACCGTATCAGCCGCAAAAGAATAATCACCTAAGGCTGTCCATCCATCTGGGCTATCTCTATTCAATTCTATTTTAGGACGATCAGTCCCATTCTGATGCGGTATGGTAAATTGATAACTTCCCCTTTCATCTCGCCACCACCTGAAAGCATCACCTTTATAAACGTGATAATAAACATCATACCGACCAGGTTCTTCTATTGGAATATTCCACTTAGCTTCCTTAGATCCATCTCCTCCTTTTATATAAAATGCAGACCGAATAAATTCACCAAAAAATTCATCATTAGTTGTAGCCGTCCAATTTAATGGAGGACGCCAGACCCGTGTTCCCTTATATTTAAACCCTTCCTCGTCTACAGTTTTCAACCATTTTCGTAAACGGCTAACTTCTTCAAAATGAGTGAAGTCAAATGCTGAGTTTTCATTATCAACAATGATTTCTCTCTTGTTTACTAAAACCATTGGATTCTCTATAACCAATTCTTCTTCCTTCGCATTTTTTGCAGAACTTTTGCCAATCTGTTCGAAATTGTATTCTATTTGATTAGGCAAATTCCCTGAACTAAGTGTATTAAAATGGATACCACTTGGCTCCTTTATCGTCAGATAAAAAGCTTCTTTAGTTTGCCCAGGTTCCAGATAAAGTAATTTATCAGTATTCTCTTCTGGCGTCAATGTAACTTTTATAACCCCTTCTGAATCCCCGTCGTTGGTCACCGAAAACCGGACTCGAATCATTTCTTTGTTTCCTGCTAATACTTTCTCCGCAATCGGTGTACTTATTCGATAACGAGACAATTGAATTTCATTGAACCATTTTTCCATTTGATCTGATAAATCCACTCCAAATTCCTTTTGCAGTCTTTCATTAAATTCTTCAAAAGGCAGGTTTTGAAAGCGCGTTTCTTCCAATAACTCACCAATAAAAACTCGAAATTGGTCTGTATTAGCTTTTGCCTGTATTAGAGAAAATAAAGTCTCTCCTTTCAATTCAATTACATTATCAATTAATTCCTGATTTTCCTTTAGTGTAAGAATTTCAGCAAAGGTTTTTTCTTGTAAGACCATATTTGCCAATTCATTCTGGGTACTTCCACTATTCCTTCGAACCCATTCTGGCTCGTTCCCTTCTGTCCCTCTTAAGTAGGATTCAAAAACTCGATTTAGAACCGGCCATTGCTCTGAATCAAGGTTATTACTCATTTCATAAAACTGTACAAACTGATAATAAGGATTGATAGATTCCTCAATGGTTGATTCATTATTATTAAACCGAGTATCTATATCCTTGAAGTCGAAAAACTGATCTATAAATCGATTTAATACAACTATCTGAATTTCCTCTTTGGTTTTTTCTCTATTCCTACCCCATCCTTTAATCCGTTTAGCATAGCCATTAAAATCATTATTCCTACTGAACAATCCTTTTTCTGGGAAGTAAACCAGCCCTGGTTGGTTAGTCTGATGAATAGATGTCCAAGTACGATCATAAGATTTGAACTGACCTGGGACTTCTACAATCGAAAACTCTTTAAATGGATATTTCAAACCAGTATTTCGTTCATAATCGCGCAGGCGTTCAGCTATTATAGAAGGCAAAGTATCACGAATATCCGGTAAGGCATCCATAAAGTAATCATGTCCTTCCATATGGTAAACTGAAAATACAAGACTATCAACTTCTAGGCTTTTCTTTTGGTAATTACCAATGGATAACGATAATTGTGGTAGTGCAAAGTCACGTTCAAACACATAACTATCCTCCCCTACTTCTTTACATTGACCAGGTGAAATAGGGATTAAGTCAGGTAAAGTCTTTACCGTTAATTGGTAATCAATAAAATCCTTGCGAGACCAGGAAGCACTAGTCGTACAATAACCGACTCCAGCTTGTAGGTACCAATGAGCTTCTTGAGTAAGCAATAAGAAATTGGGATTAATAAATGCATATTTTCTTCCGATATCAAACAAATAATCACCTGGATGTTTAAACTTTGTTTTAGCATCTAAATCTATAAACATCGCATTTTCATTAATACTACCAGAATAATTAAGCGCTAAACTAATTTCCTTTCCAGCCGGAATTACGGTATCAAATCGAATCAGTAGCAGCTGCAATTTTCGCTCAAATTCAATAGACTTATTATCAACCTTAACATCTGTGACATTTAGACCTGGATTTAAATTAAAAACAAACTCATTGCTACCTGCTTTGGCATTACCAATAATTTTAGATTCAACACTAATTCCATCCGCAGCCTGAGTCAATAAAATTTCATGTTTGTTAATATCTATTTGAGGTGAAAAAAGATATTCATTATTGAGTGCAATCATCTGTTCTGGAAGTTCCACACTCTTATTATATCGATTCAAATGTTGATTCCCCAAATAAACTCCTGTACAAATAAACCCTATAGCAAATATTGCAGATAATAGATTTTGTAGTTTTGATTGAGGCAATCGTTTCAACAACAAAATTGAGATAAATAGGAATCCAAGACCAAAGCAAGTATACATCGACCGAAGCGTCCAAATGGTTTCCCAATCCCCAAAACCTGTAATTTGTGAATGAAATAAAGGCTGATAAAAAGCCATATAATCAAAGAGGTAATGGTAAGAACTTTTCAGGTAGATCAAACTAGAAAGGATGTAACCGACCAATATAACAAAGGTCAATGCTTGGTTACGAATGATGCTCATCATCAATGAAGACAAACCAATAATAAAAACTAAGGTAGGAACAGAAATCAATACAGGATAATAAAGAAATGCCTGCCAATCAATATAAGTATCTTTAGCTAGGGAATTAAAGATCAGAGATAATAATAATGCAGCTATATTAACTAAAAGAAAAAGGGACAAGATACTCCACGCTTTTCCTAAAATATAACTTGCGTTACTCATCGATCGAACATAAAAGACCTCAGTTGTATCTTGCTTGCGATCTCTTTTTATAAATTCAGAAGAAAGAAAAACAGCAATGATCGCCTGTCCAATATTTAGGATGTATATCGCAATGTAGGGCATATTGGAAGCAACCGCCCGATATATCCAGGTTCGATTTCCTACTTCTGAGATTTCACCAATGTTAAATCCGAAGATAAAAAACAGTGTCAGCCCAGAGAATATTCTGAAAAACCAACTACGCAGTAGGATTTTTCGTTCGTATTTCGCTATAGTTAAAAAAGTTGAAGACATTCTGTTATTATTGGTTGACGGAAAACGGTAGTCGGCAGACGGTGAAAATCATTAATTTCTTCCGTCTGCCCTCTACCGTCCACCGTTTACCTTTTTTAATGTGTGTTCTACAAAATAAACATATGCATGCTCCAAATTTGGTTGAACAGGTTCTGCATTATACCCTACAACCTCATCCGCAACTACCGTAATTTTCCATCCGTCCTTGATCATCACTGTAGCTACAACTTCATATTTTTGGTTGATTTCTAAATATTCTTTTTCACTTGCATAAATTGACCATACATGTCCCACCGCTTGACGGATCAATTCTTCCGGTGAACCAGAAAAAGCAATCTGCCCTTTATTCAAAAGGGCCATATGTTCACATATACTGGAAATGTCGGCAACGATATGAGTCGAAAGGATAATACTTACATCCTGAGAGCCCAAACGGGCTAAAAGGTTACGAAAACGAATCCGCTCTTCCGGATCAAGCCCCGTCGTAGGCTCATCTACAATAATTATTTTTGGTTCATTTATTAATGCCTGAGCGATCCCTAAACGGCGTTTCATTCCACCAGATAATTTACTCGCTTTGCGGCTTCGCACATCAAAAAGCCCAACATCCTCCAATAATTGATCTACCGCTTGATTGCGCTTTCGTCTGCTACTCATTCCTGCCAGTCGAGCAGCATAATCCAAAAATTCATAGGTCTTAAGGTTCGAAAAAAAACTGAAATCTTGAGGTAAGTACCCTAACATGCTTCTAACATATGCTCTATTTTTTGCAGCATCTTTTCCATTCACTAGAACTTTTCCACTACTCGGCTTCATTAAACTTACTAGAATCCTAATTAAGCTTGATTTTCCTGCACCATTCGGACCTAATAGTCCAAACATACCATCCTTGATTTCAAGGTTAACATCTTTCAATGCCTGATTTCCGTTAGGATATTTTTTATGAAGTCCTTGTATTGAAATGTTCATACAGTATGAATAAGTTGGTTTCGTTGCCAAATTAAAAACTCAAGACGGATTAAAAGATTATTAGTTTCTATTTTCGATAAAAATTAAGGTGGGTTCGACCAGATGGATGAAAGTAGGAGTCATTCATTTTGCATAAGACCCCTTCCTCATAAACATGTGAATAATTTGATTATATTAACTTTGCCTAGTAAACAGCATAAAACACGTAAAGCTGGAGCCTACTTTTTTTCCGGTTGTGTAGGTAGTTTTTGGGTTCTTAGAATAAGTTTGGAATTTGTATTTGAGTGATTTTTTGAGAAAAAATTATTTTGAAGTAGGCATTTTTCATAGTCAAATGTGGGCAATTTAAGGAGAGAAATAACGCTGTACAAAATGATATTTGCCGAAAAATCACCAAAATCAAATTTTAACCTACTCTAAGACAAATCTCGTAAAAAAGTAAAACCACTCCTTTCATTTATTCCTAAATGTACCACGAAATTAAAGGGTGAGCTTAGACATAGACCACGAAATTTGTCCAAGTATCATAATAATTCCTCATCTCCCACAAAACCAGATATTTTCGATATTCGATTAGTGTTTTATTTCTTTTGTAAGGCAGAATTTTTCCAAATCAACTGTTTTAATAACCTTTATCGAAATTCTAAAAAAAAATTTCAAAACAATATTTTCAAAATCAAATATCCTCCAAATTGAACTAACTTTGGAGCAAATAAATAAGCCTTCAGTATGAATAATACACGCCACCTAAAATTAATTTTCATTCTTCCTTTCCTTTATTTTTTCATTATCAATTCCATAAACGCTCAACAATCTGTTGCTCGATTATGGAATGAAGAAGTCTTGGATGCTATTCGAAAGGATTTTGCCCGACCTACAGTTCATGCTCGAAACTTATTCCATACATCCATCGCCATGTATGATATCTGGGCAACTTATGAAGGAAATGCAGACACCTATTTTTTAGGCAAAACCAATGATGATTTTTATTGTGGTTTTGACAAAGTCCCCCCAACTGACAATATAGAAGAAGCTAAAAAAGAAGCGATAAGTTTTGCGGTTTACCGATTGATATTACAACGTTTTAAAAATTCGCCATTAGCAGGCAGTATTATATTTGAGGCAGGAGAAGTAATGAGAGAGTTGGGTTATAATATCAATATCACTTCTACCAATTATCATTGTGGAGCGGCTGAATTTGGGAATTATGTAGCAGATTGCCTAATTAGATATGGGCTGCAAGATGGCTCCAATGAAATAAATGACTACGGCAATTTATCTTATGAGCCCGTTAATGAAGCAATGAATATGCGTTTTGACGGAAATGCTTTGATTACAGATTTTAATCGTTGGCAACCACTTCGTTTTCCTGGAGGTACATTTGTTGGTCAAGGCGGAAATCCTATACCTGATGAAGTTCCTCCGTTTTTGAGTCCGGAGTGGGGGCAAGTTTCACCCTTTGCGCTTCAATCTTCAGATTTAACTATTCATGAAAGAAATGGTTTTGATTATTGGGTTTACCATGATCCTGGTCCACCTCCGCAATTAGATTTAGAAAATACAGGAGGACTTTCAGAAGAATATAAATGGGGGTTTTCTTTGGTTTCAGCTTGGTCTTCTCATTTAGATCCCTGCGATGAGGTGATTTGGGATATTTCCCCAGCGTCCATTGGGAATATTGATATAACAGATTTTCCAACAACTATTGAAGGGCTACACGATTTTTACAATTTTGAAGAAGGAGGCGACATAGGAAAAGGACATCCAATCAATCCGACAACTAATGAACCTTACGAACCTCAAATGATTAAACGAGGAGATTATACAAGGGTTTTAGCAGAGTTTTGGGCTGATGGACCAGATTCGGAAACACCGCCTGGGCATTGGTACACTATTTTCAATTATGTTAGCGACCATCCAGATTTAGTCAAAAAAATTGGTGGCGAAGGAGCAATCGTCAATGATTTAGAATGGGATGTGAAAGGTTATTTTGCATTAGGAGGCGCTTTACATGATGCAGCGGTGGCAGCTTGGGGTATAAAAGGTTGGTATGACTATGTCCGTCCAGTTTCTGCCATTCGAGGTATGAATGAGTTGGGTCAAAGTTCAGATCCTACCCTTGAACACTTTCATCCAGGTGGATTGCCCTTAATACCCAATTTCATTGAGTTAATATTACCAGGCGACCCACTTTATACAGGATTCGGGATTCTGAATAATATAAAGATAAAAGCATGGCGTGGTCCTGACTATATTGCTAATCCCATTATTGATACAGCCAAAGTTGATTGGATTCCTGCAGAATCATGGTGGCCCTATCAACGTCCAAATTTCGTTTCCCCTCCTTTTGCTGGCTATATTTCGGGACATTCTACCTTTAGCCGTGCAGCAGCTGAAGTTTTAACAGCTTATACTGGCGATCCTTTTTTCCCTGGGGGGATGGGCGAATTCTTCTGTAAGAAAAATTATTTTTTAGTCTTCGAACAAGGACCAACCACAGATCTTACCCTTCAATGGGCAACTTACAGAGATGCTTCCGACCAATGTAGCTTATCTCGAATTTGGGGAGGCATTCATCCTCCTGCAGATGATATTCCTGGGCGGTTAATTGGCGAAAAAATTGGTAAAGATGCCTATGCTCTCGCCGAAAAACACTTTAATAAAACACCTGAGATAGATCCCTCAATTGACATTAGTTTCTATCCTAATCCGACAGATTGTGCTGTTCGAATTTATGTTGAATATGAAGGTTTAATGACGATAAAAGTCTTTGACGCAAAGGGACAATTTAGGAATGAAGAACAATTAATTGTCGAAAACAACCGCACGATATTCGAATTTAATAAAGAAGTATCTGGCGTTTATCTATTGGTTGGTTATGACGAAAATGGAAAACGAATGTTTACTAAAAAAGTAGTTTTGGATTAAAGAAGATAAAAATTAAATAGGCTCTTAAGTAAATGACCGTTTTCTGCTTCTCGTTCCTCAAACCTCTGCTGCTCTGACGGGGAGGGAATGTGAAAATGAAGCATATAAAAAAGGATACTAGCATTCTATTTTTTCCAGGAATACAAATCCTTTAAACTTCCCTAAGCGTTTTTGAAGTTTCATCCCAAAAGACTACATTTACTCAAATAAATTACACTTCACATCAAAATAAAAATTAAATGGCTACACTAAAGTTAGGAAGCGTTGACTCAGAATTTTTACCAAAAAACAAAACCAAATATTTATCACCCTTTCATCAATCTTTGAATGATACCTTGAAAAGAAAAGGGATGTTTCGAGATGAAGACCAATGGAGAAGCTTTATTCCAATTGATGGAAAAGAAGTACGAGAAGTGCAGCAATTCCTAGAAAATACAGGTTTCTTAAGAGCCGGCAATGTTGATGGTATATTCGGTTATCGGACACGGGCGGGTGTTCGGCTATTTCAGGAATATGTTCGTAGTATTGAAGGTTTTGAATATAAAAAGGGAGGTATCCCCGGCATCGGGACACCCGATGGTATGGTCGGAAAAGGTACTCGTTTTCATATGAAAAGATGGGAAGAAGAAAAATTATTTTGTGAATGGGGAAAAGCTTCGTCTGACAATCCATCTGAAGAATACACCAAATGGCTAAATATTTTAAAGGATACAAAAAAGCATTTCCAGGAAAAAGCGCATAAAATAATTGCAAAGAGTGATGAATACAACACGAAACTTGCAAAGAAAAATATAAAATCAGATACTCGACTTTTGAAAGACTGGACCTATGGAAAAGATGAAATTCACCTCATAGGTATTCGAAGAAATGAAGATCTAAAGCGATCGGAAGTGCGAGAAAACGACGATATATTCATCTTTTTATTAAACGGTATGGTTTTTAAGTTCTGGGGCTCAACTGACCCAAATCCGGGACTAAAATCAACACGTAAAGATGAACCATTTATGATTGAAGGCCAACACCTTTACAAGTTAGCGTGGCACATGAGAAGCAAAGCAACCAAAGCTTATCAAGCCTTGAAACCACTCAGCGGTGCAGGTCCTCTTGTTTTCCGTGATGTGACGGGAAAGGATGCTTTAACAGAGGAGAATATGCAGCGAGGCTTACAAGGACCCAACAATTCCATTAATATCCATTGGTCAGGAGTGGGATCCTGGAATTTTTCGGCAGGTTGCCAAGTAATTGCGGGGAAAAGTTATATCAATCATTTGGATCAAGTCGTGGATTGTTCGAGCTATGCAGCCAGAAACAATAAGGCATTGACAAAGAAAGCAGGTCAACGACGACTCACAAAAGGCGCCTATAATGTGGTTGCCGATCTAGTATCCGTTTATCGTCCTGAGGGTGTGAATACTGTCATATATACACTAGGTCGAGATAATAACCTAGATAGTTCGAAGCAATTTAAAAAAGATCACGCAAGAAAGTTATTGAAACGAATGAAAAATATTTAGTGCGGAGGAACTCGGAAAAATAAAGTGATAAGAATTTTAGCCTTATAGAAAAGGGTTTACCGTTCGAAAAGAACAGTAAACCCTTAATTTACTAGGTACTAATGTTTAAACTGACTTATTTAGCCACTACAAATTTCTGAACCAATCGCTCACCACCTGTAATCATTTGAACAACATAATATCCTGAATTCAAACTACTTACATCAATTTTTTCATTGTGTTGACCACTTGGCGTTTTCATTTCTCGAATGACTCTTCCTGTAAAATCCATTAGGACTAACCTAACTGGATCACTGGAAGTCGTTTCATAAGCCACCGTCAATTCTGAGCTAACTGGATTTGGAAACAAGCTCATAGTGGTTGGTGATACTTCCAAATTGGATTGAACAGGTATTTCAGATACGTCATTATTCACATGATCGGTAATCGTCACGGTTAAAGTTTCGCCAACTAATGGACTTGGACTCGCACACCCCGTGATTACCACATCATCAATGTATACCCAATCAGAGTTTCCAGAAGCATCTGCACGGAAACGGAATCGGGCTGTTGAAGAAAATGTTCCTGTAATCACAACCGATGGATTATGGCGTTCATTATTATTGAAATCTACTGTTCTTATCCAATCTACAAGTGTGGTATAAGATCCGCCACCATTTGCAGAATATTGTAACCAAAAATCTTCGACATTTTCAAAACTACGGACGTAATAAGAAAAATCAATCGTTACTTCTTCATAACTGGATAAGTCCAAATTGTCCGTTGTCATTACAGAAGTTGAAGTGTTATCTCTCAATCGAACACAGTAATTACCGCTATTTGCATATGCTGCGTCATTCGCACTTCTTCTACAATCAGAACCACCATCATTCCAAATACCCCAACCACCTTCAAAATCATTAGTATTAATGGTCGTATAAGTACATCCACCACCACCAACTTGACTAAAATTAGCCGTGACATTCATGTTGGAATTACTGGTAATATTGGTTGGATTATTGGATCCAGTCACATCTCCACTCCAATTATCAAACTGCCAACCTGATACTGGAGTTGCTGAAATGGTAACAGAATCACCTGCATTATGAGTGGTTGTTCCAGCAGGTGAAACTGAGCCTTGGCCATTTGCGGAAGTCGTAAGCGTATATTGAGTCGTGCCTGTGGGAACACAGAAATTGGTCGTTTCAGAAGAAGCAAAAGCCCCACCAGAAGCAAGGGACGTACCTGTCGCATTTTCGGTCAAATCATAAGAGCCAGATCCATAAGCACAACAAATGCCATCACCATAACTATCATAAATCACAAAATCATAACAACCATCTGGAAGACAAAGGTCTTCTACCACAGTAGAACCATTTCCATAACCTGCATAGGTTCCATTTGAAGAAGCTACTACATTGCTACCTGCATCGAGAACTTCCCAACTTGTTTCTCCGGGGTAATTATCTAAGACAATGGTCAAAGTCAATGCATTATCACTACATGGCGTTGTATTTAGAACTGTATAACTACCAATTGCTTGACACCCACCACTATCAGATACGGTTGCTGTATAAGTACCCGGTGCTAATCCTGTAATTGTGGCTGTGCTTCCACCATTACTCCAAGCATAGTTGTAAGGAACAGTACCACCAGATGCAGTTGCGGTTGCAGTTCCGTTATTGCCATTATTTGCATTCGTACCAGTTACGGTTGCGCTAAGGGTGCAAGGAGGTCCACAAGCCGATAAACAACTGGCAGCATTTATCTCCGCCCGAATCAAATCACCTGGTTGCTGTCCGAATCCAAGATTGAAATTAATTCCAACACCACCTACGAGGTGACAATAACTCATAATCGTACCTTCTGCTGGTACAGCAGCATTACAACCTTCGCTATATCCAGCTGCTGGTCCGCAACCATCAATAGCAGTGTTATTGCCATTCCAAGCGCAAGCATGAGTATGTGGTGAACCTAAATTATGCCCCATTTCATGCGTAAAAACTTCTACTGACCAACTATAAGTTGGAAATACTTGATAAGTACTATTGACATAACTATATGCATAATTATAAGAAGTACAAAGTGCATCCACCCAAGCAACTCCGCCTCCTGCCGGTGCTCCTCTTGAAACCAAATGTGCTAAGTCGCCATTAAAAGAAGGGCGAGTACTTCTAAAACTATTCAATGCTGAACTTGACGAATTTGTAGGATACGAATCTGGTGTGTCCCAAACAAAAATTTGAGAAGTCTCGGTCACTACTGATTCATTTTGATATAAAGTCGCTACGACATTAAACAGACCTGTCATATAATTGACCGTGTTTGCAATGCTTCCTTTCTCTAGATACATGTCATGTTCACATTCAATATAAACCTTGACGCAATCTCCTGGACTTTCTGCACTATTAGAATTAGCGATGTCCTGCAATTGTTTCAAATCTATTTTAGACATATCTAGTTCATCCGTTCCACATTCAAAATTATTGGTAATGGTCAAATCATTTTCCTTATAAAAAATGTATTGACTCCTGTCTGAACGTGTTTTTCCTAAGACCATATTGCCATCTTGCAGGGTCGAGATAACCCCAATTATTTCGTCCTTAAAAATACTGACAGCAGCAATAGATTGATTGGCTCCCTTTACAATACCACGATAATGAATCCCCGGTTGATAAGGTACCGATTCACCATTAGATGACGCGGAAGTAACTATAAAATCATCCGAAATCGTTTGGTAACGAACCAATTCTAGAACAAAATCTAGCTCTTCGCTTCTGGGCAATGTCAATTCAATCATTTCTGATTTTGCCTCAAATGCTGATTTTAAATTCTCGCTTCTCAAATCAAGAATCGTAGCTTTTGTTAAAGCCGAACTTGCTTCTGGCAATGCCTCCAAGTCATTGGCTTGATCAAATAATTGGAGTGAATTTGAAATCATTTGTGCCTGTTTTGCTTGCTCAACTTTCAGTGCAACAGGAGATAAAGCGTTTTGGGAAAAGGAAAAAGTACTACAGAATAGTACCACAATTAAGGTGAAGATTGGTAATGTGACTCTAGTCATGTGTTTTAAAATTTATTAATTGAAAAATGTACACAGGTGACAGATAGGGAGGACATATCAGCTAGCCTGTTTTAGACTTTATTCCAAAAAAATTGTTTGGCTAAAAAATAGTTATTTGCCCTCACCCTTCGTCACGTACTCACCTTAATAGCTATGGCTATTAGGTTCCGTGAGTTTCTCGGTTGAAAACAAATTCCAACATTTTAAGCTCCTAAATCTTTTTAGTATAAAGTCTGATATGAGTTTAGCAATTAAATACGTAGCATAAGCACTCCATAATTCTTTGAAAAGAGCACCAATGGGTACGAATTCAAATTGTTTTTAAAATATTTTAGTAGGGACTTACTTTGACTTTAGGTGTGAAAATGGTTTTTTGAATGCACTAATTTTTTATTTGTTGTCAGTAATATTTGCCGAGTTTAATTTTTGTTCATTAGATTAACATTTTTATTAAATATTATTTATTTAAATTTAAAATTATCACACGAAATGGAGATCCATCTTCTAAAAGCGGCTAAGAAAACAGATTTAAAAGAAGACAAAATCAATGCTCCTCGACTAGCTGATTATTGATTATTGAAACTGCACAAGGAAATGACAAATGAGCATCTCCCTTAGCTGAAAGCGTCTTATGAATATTCAAAATTGACCTGTTTAGCTTTTTATGATAGATCGTTTTTCCTTGAAATTTAATAGTGACAGGGGTATCCAAATCCAACATTTTGTCCTTAAAATAAAGAGTTAATATATCACTGTAATTAGATATTATATCTATTTCATTCTCGTTAGAGTTGTAATTAGCGACAATCTTACCTCCTGTTTTTATTTGATCTTCGGGTGTTCCCATCCAATAAAAACTATTGTGATGCCTATTATCTTGTTTCCATACAACTTGCTGAGGAATAGGGTTTCGTTTATATTTTTTCATCCAAGGCAATGCAACCGCATCGTTTAATTCCATCCAATGCCCCAATCCTTCGTGAAGTTGTACCTGATGAATATAAGTCCCGGGCGCATTATTCTCTAAACTATCCAACACCAATTTCCATTTTTGTGCAATCTTATTTCTTTTGTATGCACCATCTAAAGCACCCATGTGAATAGCAAAAGGAATATTTTTCAATCCTAAAGGAGAAGTTTCATTAGGGTGTCCTGCCATCATGGATGCGGCTGCCCATCTATCTGCCATCCGTGGTGCTAATTGATAAACACCATCACCTCCAGCCGAATATCCCATCAAATAAACTTTATCAGGGTTCACATTTTCTTTTATTACTGCTAATTGAATAAGGATATTGAAAAAATCGTCAATGTGGTTTTGATGCCATAAATTCCAGGTATTAGTTGGTGCTCTAGCTGCCAAATATATTCCTTCAAGATTACTCATCACCTTGTCATATAAATGCTTTTGATTTTCATATTGCTGGTCATTCACATCAGGAGTTGTTCCGCCACCGCCATGCAACGAAATAAATAAACTTCTACCATCAGCAGGCGCTTCCCCAAATGTTTGATAATAAAACGGCATTTTTTTCCCATTGTAATTTAGTAAACGACTGTCCCACTGTTCCCCATATTCCTTTTTCAGTATCGCCTGCTTATCTTGTAATAGAAGGGTTGTTGCCTTTTCCGCTTGACTTTTTGTTAAAGCTTGCTTTGAGAAATCCAAACTTTCCAAAGGGACTCGATTTTCAACCGAATTAGCTAACCATTTTTTTAAATTCAGGATGGTCTTATCTTCTGTTGAATGAATAGTGTTTGGACTTATTTTGCATCCTGCGAATAAAATAAGGACACATAAAGACCATAGCATTATTAGGTTACTTCTCTTTTCTTTTTTCATTTTTTTAATATTTTTCTGCAAGCCTGTTAATTATTTATCGGCGAGCTTCTTTCCAAGCCGAATAATGGTGTTCCAATTTCGAGTAGTGATATCCTTCCCAACACTTTTTTCCAAAATTAGCATTGCTTTTGGAGTTTTGGAGATGGTAAGATCTAAAATGCTTAAAATGTTTTTTTCTTGCTTACTGATAATTTTATAAGACTGATCCTCACTAGTCCAAGGTAATTGGAAATCAAATTCCTTATCTTCCTTCAAAAATGTAACATACAATCGAATATCTTTTGTAAGAATTACCTCTTTAAATGGATCATCTTCTAACCACCTGTTTATCATTTCAGCTTTCCTTATGATCGTTGGTATAGGAAACCCAAATGCTCTTTCCAAATGCGCTGCCATTTTTTTTTCAATGTGCTCTAAATCATCTGCATTTCCATCAAATAGGATATTTCCTGAATTTAAAAGAGTGATCACATTCTCAAAATTCATTTTTTCCAATTCTTTCCGAAGTTCAGCCATCGGAACCTTGTGATGTCCACCTACATTGATGCCTCTTAGAAAAGCTACATATTTTTCTTTTTTCGAATTCATATTATTTTTAAGTTTTAGTTTCTTTCAAGTTGTTTCTTGCGTTATTGTGGCAAAAAAAACCTTTAAAACCTTTCAGAATCAGGTGTCAGATATCAGGTCAAAAATTAAAATTTTCGCTCAGGTGTCAGAAAAATCCTCATACCTGCCGCCTGGCTCCTGCCCCCTATGATACTGGCTTTGCCAGGTTAGGGAGTAGGCAATAAATAACCTACCCATTTCACTTGCTATTTGGCATTCTAATTTAGATCAAAAGATCTTCCTACACTATAAATTAAGTAGATTGCTTTTTTTGAGTAAGGTAATTTTTTCAACGATGTAATCTCAAAAAAGAAGCCTTCAAAAGAGTAAAATATTTAGTTTACAAGACTTGTTCGGAGTCACCTAATACCAAGGACTCTTTCGAATAGATAAAAGTATTCAAAAACATCCAAAATGCAGCAGAAAGATAAAGTATATTGAACGTTGTTTAAAGAGTTAACAATCACTAACTTTTTAATATTTTTAGCTTTTTACGACTGATTGTCATTTATTGAAATTTGATTTAAATACCTTTACCCTATATGAATTTACACGAATTACCTAAGAAGGGATGGAAGGGAATAACCTCACATTGGCGATCGGATTTTTTAGCAGCGATAAGTGTTTCTTTAGTGGCCCTACCTCTTGGATTAGGTGTAGCAGCAGCATCAGGAGCTCCACCTATTGCTGGCTTGATCTCAGCAATTATTGGTGGTATCGTTGCCACTCCATTTAGAGGAAGTCATCTTGCTATCAATGGTCCAGCTGCAGGTCTCATTGCTGTAATTCTTTCAGCGACCTACTCACTCAATGATGGTTCAGGTCAAACGCTCAATTATGTATTGGCAGCGGTATGTATCTCGGGAATTATTCAAGTCCTTCTCGGCATATTAAAACTTGGTCGGATAGCTGAGATAATACCGTCATCAGTGATCCAAGGAATAATGGTAGCCATTGGTATTATTATATTCTCTACACAAGTACATGTAGCAATGGGTACTCATCCTCTTGGAAAAAATACTTTAGAATTATTGAAAGAGATATTTACCCAAATTCCAAATGTTCATCCCGTAATATTGGGTATTTCTCTAATAGGAATTATTTTTTTAGTTGTTATTCCAAAAATACAATCAAGACTTTTACACTATTTTCCAGCTTCTCTTTGGGTCTTGGTTATATCCATAATTGCGGCCTATTTGTTTAATTTCTTTGAACCTCATACCATTGATATTGCAGGCAGGAGCTATGACATTGGACCTCAACAATTGATACAGATTCCTGACGATTTAGGGGATGCCATAATGTATCCAGATTTTAGTAGAATCGGTGATTACAAATTTTGGTTAGCGGTCTTATCCATCACATTAATAGCATCCATACAGACTTTAGCAATGGCAAAAGCTGTCGATAAATTAGACCCCTATAAGCGAAAGTCAAACTTGAATAAAGATCTAATCGGAATAGGGTTGGCTACTGCTGTTTCAGGAGCGATAGGTGGGCTACCAATTATTACAGTGATTGTTCGGAGTACAGTTAATGTAAATAACAATGCCATGACTAAATGGTCCAATTTTTATCATGGCATTCTAATCATTATTTTCCTTTTTATTCTTGCTCCAATCATACAAAAAATTCCTCTTGCTGCCTTAGCTTCCATTTTAGTATATATTGGATTTCGACTAGCCTCCCCTGCTGTTTTCAAAAAAATATATCAGATGGGAATTGAGCAACTTATTTTCATGATAGTGACTATTGGGATTACACTATACTCAGATTTGTTATGGGGTATTCTGGGAGGGAGTTTATTTACATTGTTAGTACATATTTTATTATCGAGAGTCCCTATTGGAGAGTTTTTTAAGCAGTCTTTTTCGAATAACACCAATGTATTTATTACGAAAGAAGGCAACTATAATTTACAAGTAGAAGGTATCGCCAATTTCTTGACGATTCCACGCATCAGCCAATTAACAAAAAATATACCTGCGGGGGCTAATGTTAATATAGACCTTTCTAAAACCAGATTAGTCGGTACAACTTTTATGGAATACCTCGTGGATTTCTTAAAGATGCAACAAGATACCGATGGTCATGCAAAAATAGAAGGCTTGGATGCACACGTTTCGTCCTCTACCCATAATCGGGCTTTGAAAATTTCCTTTAACAGTTTTACCACAAAATTATCACCTAGACAAATCAGGCTACAAAATTTAGCAAATGAGAAAGATTACCAGTTTGCAAGTCGAGTTGATTGGAATACCTCTTATTTAAGAAATTTTCATTTTTTTGAAATAAGACCTATTGAACGTAAATCCAATTGTATTAAAGGAACCTTTAAATACCTAAACATAGCTTGGGAAATTGCAGATGTAACCTTCAGCGAAGGGGCTGCCTTTACTGCTGAAGTTTTTAATACAACTGTAATGGTTTTAAAATTAAATAAGGAGATCCCTATATTTTCTCTAGAAAAAGAAGGGGTATTTGATAAAATATTTGACCGTGTAATGGCCTTTTCGGGATATAAAGATATCGACTTTGAAATGTATTCGGATTTTTCTAAAAAATTCCTACTCATGGGGAATAATGAACAGAAAATCCGATCCTTTTTCACAAAGAATATCATTCGTTTTTTCGAAAATCATCAAATCTATCATTTAGAAAGTAATGGAGAAGCTTTAGTAATTTTTGACAAGATCAAATTAGCAAGAACGGATGAAACTATTGCCTTTATAGATTATGGTGAGCAACTTGCCAAGCTCTTATTTGAAAAGACACAAAATACTTAGGAAGGTTTAAAGAATATCCTGCTATGTATCCTGAAAAAAAACTAACCATAGGGATTTTAGCTCATGTCGATGCGGGAAAAACGTCCTTGACAGAGTGCTTGCTTTTCACCTCGGGAGCAACTAAGAACCGTGGGAGTGTAGACAAAGGTTCAGCGATAACGGATGGTTTGGCTTTGGAAAAAAGTAGAGGCATTTCCATCAAAACAGCAACCGTTGATTTTGTTTGGCAGGATACGCATATAAATATTGTTGACACACCGGGGCATATTGATTTTTCGGCTGAAGTTGATAGAGCTTTATCTGTTTTGGACTTGGTCATTTTGGTCGTATCGGCAGTGGAAGGGGTGCAAGCGCATACGCTAAATTTGTGGGAAAGTATCCGAGAACGACAATTACCCGTATTGGTTTTCATGAATAAAATAGATCGTATAGGTGCGGATTTGGAGCAGGTTTTTATTGATTTTGAGAAAGATTTAGGTGCTCAATTATTCGCGTTAAATTATGGGGACAATAGTCAGCCTGACGCTCCAAAAGTAGTCGATTTTGGTAATATGCACCCTTATCCTTCTACGCCTATTATTGACAAATCATTAGAAAATCTAGCAGAATTAGATGAGGCATTTCTAGAAGATTATTTGGAGGGGAACACTCATGATTTATTAGAGATTTTTGAAAAAGCCAAACTACAAATTCAGGCTCAGCAGCTGATTGGTTTGTTGTTTGGCAGTGCTAAAATTAACTTAGGCATTCAAGCATTATTGGATCAAATCACCACCTTATTTATACCAAAAAGTATCCCCCAAGATACACCTTCAGCGAAAGTTTTCAGGATGGAATATGATAATAAAGCAGGTCGTTTGGCTTATGTGAGATTATATAGTGGATCTCTGAAAAATAAGGATACGATATGGTCACAACGTTTAGAAAAAACAATTAAAATCAACCAAATATTTCAGCGAAAATTAGGCAAATTGGAACCAATCAGACAACTAGCGGCTGGCCAAATAGGGATGATGACTTTTTCCGATTTAGTCTTAGCAGGTGATGTGTTAGGCACCTCCACATTTGATGAGGGTTTTAATACCATCAGTCAATCAGTATTGAGTGTTCAAGCCGTAGCAGAATCAGAAAAAGACTACCAAAAACTAGGTGAAGCCATAGAAATATTGAATATAGAAGATCCACAATTGGAGTTTCAGTGGTATAAAGCAGAAAAGGAATTTCAACTAAAAATACTAGGACCTATCCAAACCGAAGTGCTAAAAGATAGCCTTGCGAATCGTTTTGGGATTAGCGCAAACTTCTTGCCGCCAAAAGTCATTTACAAAGAAACACCAAAGCAATCTACTGAAGGTTACGTACGGTATTGGATGCCAAAACCCTGTTGGGCTATTATGACTTTTTTGATAGAACCTGCACCTCTTGGAAGCGGCGTAAATTTCACTTCTAAAGTCCGAACAAGCGATGTAAGCATGAAGTACCAAAACGAAGTCAAACGGGCGGTGCCATGGTCATTAAGACAAGGTATAAAAGGTTGGGAAGTAACCGATATCAACATTACCTTAATCGAAGGGGAGGAACATACGGTGCACTCCAATCCCGGAGATTTTTTACTAGCAACACCGATGGGTATTTTACGTGGTTTAGAGTTGGCAGATACAGACTTATTAGAACCTATGTATGCCTTTCAAATTAAAGCCAATCAAGAACTTTTAGGAGCTATCGCCAGTGATCTAAACCAAATGAATGCCCAAATAAACCCGCCCACTTTCGATGGTGATTTTTTTACACTAACAGGCAGAGTACCTGTAGAAAAAGCGATGGATTATGGCATTAAATTTAGTGCGACTACCTCTGGTAAAGGTCGCCTTAAGTTAACCTTGGATGGTTATGAAAAGACGTTGACAACTGATGAAAAAATTCGCCCCTACAAAGGAGTTTCTCCCTTAGATGAGGCACAATGGATTTTACATAACCGAGGAGCCTTTAAGGCAGAAGATCGACAGCGGTAGGCTCTTTGGCAAAACTCAAAACCATTATGTTATCGATAAATTAAGCAGCCGCTTTGAAAAGAGATATTTGTGGTTTTGCAGTGGCATTGGAGATTTTGGTGTTATGGAATTCAATTTAGCGTTTGCGAAAAAACTACCCACTTGAGCATTGCGAGCATTTGGGTCGTTTGAGGGAAGGCATTGAATTTTAGCCAAAATATCCACAGCCTAGATTTTTTTGCTTCGTTTTTCATCATGGAAAAATGAAGAAAATTAATTTTAAGTTATGGGGCTGACTGCACCAGATTAGGAATGAAAATTTAAATTTTTGAAAGCTCATAAAAATCATCCCAAAGAAAATATTCTACACCTTTTTTATTTAAGGGAATAGTAAATAAATAACCTACCCATTTCACTTGCTATTTTTCCTTCATTTTTCGTTAAAAATACCCGCCATACCTTTGGGTATGTCTGCGTTTTTTGCCTTGTGAGAGAAAAAATAATTCAAAAATTTATTCTAAACTTAATATTGCTCGCATACTTACTACTTTTATTCTTCCCTATGCGCCTATGTAATTGTAGTCCTTATCTTTGCTGGCTTTCCTAAAGTTTTTTATAAACTTGATCAGGATTGAACACAAAAAATCGATAATGAAAAAAGTAAATAGCTGGTTGTTACCCCTTATCGTCCTATTTCAACTTGGATGTACAATGCAATTGAGCAATGCCTTTCAGCAAGGATCGCTTCAAAGTAATGAATTTCGAGAAATTATCCATTTTGAGAACAAAATTGGGTTGATTATTCTTCCTGTAAAGTTGAAAGGAAAGACTTATAATTTTTTGTTTGATACCGGCGCACCATTAAGTATTTCGAAAGAACTTCAAACTATGATAAGCTATAAAAAAATCACTTCTGGTCATATTGTCGATTCGGATAAAAACAGAAAAAAGGTAAATTATGTACAAGTCGATAGCCTTTTTTTAGGAAATATTCCTTTTATCAATCAAACCGCTTTTGTAGGCGATTTCCAATCAAATCCTGTAATAAAATGCCTAAATATTGACGGAATAATTGGTTCCAATCTAATGCGTCATTGCAATTGGACAATTGATTTTCAAAATCAAGAACTCACCTTCGGAAATTACCCTACTAGTGATTTAACCAAAGAATCCATTCACGTTCCATTTAAAAAGGATATGCAATACGATCTTTTGATTGATATTAAGAAAGGAAACACTGTAATAAAAAATGTAAAAATTGATTTTGGTTCTAATGGTTCTTTGCAATTACCATCAGCTATTTTCAACGATTTAAAAAAGCAAGGTCTTATCGAAAAAACAAATATCAACAAAGGTTTTCGGCAAGGTGGGATTATTGGAAACCCTGTTGAATTCACCCAGGAAATCACTTTAATAGATGATATTCAGTCCGGTCAACTAACACTCAATGATATTGAATTAAAATCAGGCTTTAGTAAATTAATAGGTACTGAAATACTCTCGAATTATCGGGTTACAATAGATTGGACAAATAAAAACTTAGTATTTCAAAAGATTCCGGGTGCCAAGCAAGACCATTCAACATTTGGATTCCGTATTGGTTATTCAAAAGAAAATCTGTATATCCAATCTGTTACTGAAGGCTCTTCGGCTTATCAACAAGGGCTTCGGACAAATATGGTTGTAACAAACCTTAATTCTTTAGATTTTTATAATGGTGCCGATTTTTGTGATTATATTGACTTTTTAGATAAAAAACCAAAGGACATAGAAGTGAAAGTCATTGATAGAGATCGCATGGAAAAAACTTTTTTTATTACAAAAGGGGTTTTACAATGAATCATTTAATTCTTTTTCATTGAAATTATTTTCAATTAACAAATCTTCCATGACCAACATTACATCAAATCAAAAAAAATGAAAAACCTAATTCTTCCGATAATACTACTGTTTGTAAGCGCCTTACTAACCTTTACTAGTTGTCAAAAAGATCCAGAAATCATTACGGAAACAGTGGTCGTTGTTGAGACGGATACGGTCTTTATTACTACCCAAAATACGGATACCCTCGTCATTCAAATAACCGATACCATTTCTTTGACCACTTTTGTCCAAGATACAGCGACTACTTTTATTTTAATTCGACATGCTGAAGATACTGGAAGCGGTAATGATCCAACCCTTTCAAGTATGGGTGAAGAGCGAGTAGAAGAATTAAATCGGTTGCTCGAAAATGTGGACTTAAATGGAGTTTACTCCACCAATTTTAACAGAACAAAACTAACGGCTCAACCAATTGCAGATGAAAAAGGACTCTCTTTAGAACTATACAATGCCTTCAATTCAAATGCGCTGGCAGATGAGATTTTACAAAATCATCATAGCGGAGCAGCTCTAGTAGTAGGACATTCAAACACCATCCCCATGTTGTTGAATGTATTGACCGGAACTAATTCCTTTAATCAAATTCCAGAAACCGAATACGATAATCTATTTGTTGTTTCGGTTTTTGAAAAAGGTAGAGCGGAGGTGGTTCATCTAAAATATGGAGAATAAACCAAAAGAGAAAATAGAATCATCACAGCTTCAATCGCAACCCTACTCTACCGATCAAAACTGTAATTCCAATAATCAATAAGGAATAAACCAAAGATTTACCAAGTCCAATAACCCCGTTGGTCAGCATGGAAGGCAATTGTAATCCTAAAATAGTCACAAAACCATAAAACCAATAGGGCAAGATATAACAGGTCAACGTACTATGCCCCGCAGGCTCAATAGACTTAAACCAATGCCTTTTTCCCAGAATATCCACTATCCAATAAATGAAGGCAAAAGAAATAAAACCAATACCTATACATAAATAAATCCATGTTGGTGTCGCACGTATTTTTGAGATAATAAAAAATTCTCTAGCAGCGATACCTATTAATAGGAACATAATCCCAATTACGATAGTATAACCAATCATCTTCCTCCAATTTCCCGTTTGTAACTTTTGAAGTAATAAACCTCCCAAAACCCCAGCAAAAACAAAGGAATGAAATGCTCCATTTCCAATAAAAACTTCTCCCGACGGTAAACCTAAAATGGAAGTCAACCAACCTGCATGTCCTGCTAGGTTGAAAAAGGTAAAAAATAACCAGCCTATGACATTCCAAAAGAAGCTTTTACCCACCAATAAATAATAAAGCGCTACCGTCAAATAACTCCAACCAATCAACCCCAAAATACCCCACCAACGAGGTGCAAGATATTGTACAGTTCCATCTCCTCCTTTTGCTCGAAAAAGAACCGCCAATCCGATCAATAAGAGAATCCCCGCAATTCTCAATATTGTATTAATAGTATTTCGACCGCTATCCGTTCTGTATTTATTCCAGATTAAGAAAAATCCAATGACCATTATGATTTCAAACCAAGCTTTGCTCAGTCCAGTTGCGGCTGGATCAATAGAAGGAGAATTGACCGTAAAGATGCCCATGATAATCAAAGCGAAAGATCGCTCTATTATATGTCGACTGATGACTAATTGAGATTGTCCTCGCTGACGTCGAATATCAATGGCATAAGGAATCACCATCCCAACAATGAATAAAAACAATGGAAAAATAACATCCGAAAAGCCAAGGAAATCAACATCCGCTTTGGAGTGTTCCATCCAATGAGGCACATTGGTGAGTGTCCAAAAGTCATTGACAAACAACATCAAAAACATGGTTAAAGCCCGGAATATGTCAATCGAGTTAACTCGGCTAAGTGTGTGGTTTTTCATTTATCTGAATTAGGATGTTTTAGTATAAAAACGAGTGCTTAAAATTAGTAAAAGTAAACGTTGTATTCGCTACATAACTTTCCGAAACAAAAAAATAAGTAAGTGCTTGGACATAAATAAGCTCCATATTTGAGGAAAACTATTTTTTTGCCAGACGAGGCAAAAAGCACAGGTATATCCGTAGATATGGCGAGTATTTTTAACGAAATATGGTGAAAAAATAGTCCGTCATAATATGTGTGAGTTATTTCTGTCCAAGCACT
>JANSWP010000077.1 GCA_024743405.1 Bacteroidota bacterium | reverse complement strand
TTAGCTCTCTGGGCTGGCTTGTGCCAGTGGCACAAAGGCATAGCCAAAAGTATTTTTAACGCAGTGAGTGGAAAAAAGAAACTAAAATTTGCTATAGATAATATTGCTCACTTACTTAAGTTCTTGGACAGAATTAAGTTGCATTTAAATACTGCAACATCGCGCCAAAGGCGCCCATTGCAGTAGAGGAGGCTTGGAGGGGAGCCCAATTTAAAAAGCTGACTTTCAGCTTTTTAAATTGGGCTCCCCTCCAAAACCACCATTTACTGGAGCGAGGGGTTGTGTAAAAAGTCGAAAACGGAATCAATTAATAATTATTAAATTTTATTAAAAATTGATTTTCAGCAAAATTTACATTGTTTATTGTTGTAATAATATACCAAAATGGACTTTTTACACAACCCCAATGCTCTAGTAATCTATAACTTGATTTTGTTCAAGCACTTAGATAATTTGGGATTGTTACAATGGAAGTTGAGAAAATGTTTAGAATTAAGTTTTCAGATTGGAGTTGTGTTATAAATTTTACCTTTACCAGACCACTATTTAAAATACCATCAAAATGAAAAACCTACTATTCCTTATTTTACTTTTAACGATTAGTTGCAACCAGCCTAATCTCGAAATGCAAACAGAAATGGAAGCATTAAAGACTCAACTTACTGAATTAGAAAGTCAACTTGCTAATGCGGGAAAAGATGAAACGGCTTTTGTGCATTCGGTCTTTTTTTGGACGAAGGAAGGCGTGACACCAGAAGAAAAAGCTGATTTTGCTAAAAATGGTCTGGGCAGCTTAACTGAAATTGCTTCTGTTTACAGAACCTACATAGGACCTCCTGCCATGACTCCGATAGAAGTTGTTGACAACTCTTATGCTTTCGCATTGATTTGCCATTTTAAAAATAAAGCAGATCAGGATGAATATCAAGTTGACCCTATACACTTGAAATTTATTGAAGATTATAAACACTTGTGGGAGAAAGTACAAGTTTATGATAACTTGTTAGTGGATTAATTTCATAAACTATTTAAATCAAGATACGAATGACAATACACAAGTTACTTCCATTTTTTCTTCTTTTTGTATTTAATTCCTTTCTCTTCTCTCAAAATGGAGGATCATCTTTTGAGGAATCCTCTCCATCAATGGTTGGTTTTATAGAAGAAAGACTGAATTTATTGGATAGTCATATTCAACAGTATATCGATAATAAAACAATGCCTGGTGGGGTGTTTTTAGTTGCGAGAAGAGGCAAGATTGTATATTTCAAAAGTGCTGGTAAGCAATCGATTTATGGAGAGAGAGCATATCAAAAGGATGATATTTTTCGGTTAGCCTCTATGACAAAAGCAGTAACTACAGTAAGTATTCTGCAACTATTTGAACAGGGGAAATTGGGGTTGGATGACCCTCTCTTTTATTATATTCCTGCCTTTGCTAAGTCGGTTGTCTTGGAGGAGTTTAATGAGGCAGATTCTAGTTTTACAAGTACACCGACTAAACAGCCGATTACGATTAGGCATTTATTGACACATACTTCGGGCATTACCTATGGTGTATTTAATCCTGGCAAAATCATGGCAATATATGAGAAGCTGGGGTCTAATGGGTTTGGTTTATTCCACAAGGAGATGTCTACTGAAGAAATGGTTAATCAAATTGCCAAGGTTCCTTTAGTTTTTCAGCCAGGTGAAAAATTTATGTATGGTTTGAATATGGAAATATTGGGACGAGTAGTAGAAATAGTATCTGGAAAACCTTTGAACCAATACTTTCAGGATCATATTTTTGATCCATTAGGTATGCATGACACTTGGTTTAATTTGCCAAAAGAAAAACATAATAGATTAGTTCCTCTTTATACCTATGATGAGGAAAGACAACTGACTATGGCTGAAAAAGATGGGCCCATGAATCCAAGTTATCCAACATTTAACGATAATAATCATTATGCGGGTGGTGGCGGCTTATCGGGCTCCACACTCGATTATGCTATTTTTATTCAGACATTATTAAATGGAGGGATTTATAAGGGGAAACGTATTTTGAGTCGCAAGTCTATTGAAGTGATGACAGCTGACCAATTGATTCCATTAAATAAAAAAGGGACTGGTTATTCTAAAATACCGGGGCTCACTTTTGGTTTGGGATTTAGTGTGATTACGGAAGAAGGGCAAAGTGTTTCACATAAATCTCCAGGAACTTTTGAGTGGGGTGGTTTATTTAATACCAAGTTCTTTATAGATCCTGCTGAAGAGTTGATTTTTGTTGGGATGACTCAGATTTTACCATTTACCCGACCTGATTTTTGGGATAGAATGTATGCCATTATTTATGGTGCAATTGAGGATTAAATCTTTGATATTTGAAAAGTGTATTTATACGCTTTTCAATTAAATATGTCGCACATAAAATGCTGCTTTTTACTTTAAGCTTTGTTGAAAAGCCTCGTAAGAGCTTAGGCTATCCCTGCGTTTTTCGCCTTGCCTAAAGCAAAAATCAACTATTTTTTTGTACGACATCCTCAATTGGAAAGTGTATAAATAAAAATAAGCTTCTTATGAGGTGTTTTAAGCAGTATCTAGTATTGTCTTTTTTAGTGTTATTTGTATCAAGTTTGGGGTTTTCTCAAAAGGGCAATGACCCAATTTTTCTTAAATATGCTAAGGCTTCTTTTCCTCAATTAAAGGACTTATTGAGTATACCAAATGACGCTCATTTTCCAGAAGAAATTGAAAAAAATGTAAAATGGTGCGAGCAAAATTTTGGTCAAAGAGGTTTTCAACTTACTCGCTTAGAAACCCCAGAAGCGCCATTACTTTTGGCTGAAAAAAGTATTAAGAATCCAAATGCCAAAACGGTGCTAATTTACCTTCAAGTAGATGGCCAGCCTGTGGATCCTAATCATTGGTTTCAGGACAATCCCTATGAAGCAGTCTTGAAAGAGCAAGCAAAAGAAGGAGGCTGGGAAATTATTGATTGGTCAAATTTGACTGAAAAACCATTAGACTTGGATTGGCGGATTTTTGCGCGTTCAACGGCAGATTCCAAAGGTGCGGTCAATATGTTTTTGACAGCGATAGATATGATGCTTGACCAAAAGCTGTCCACTAATTTCAATATGAAAGTGATCATGGATTTTGAAGAAGAAATTGGCTCTCCGAACTTACCTCAGGCAGTTACAAAATACAAGAAAGAATTAGCAGCGGATATGTTGATAATCTTTGATGGTCCATTACATATTTCTGGAGACCCTAGTTTGACCTTTGGTGCAAGAGGGATCTCTGAAATTACATTGAAGGTTTTTGGACCTATTTTTCCTCAACATAGCGGTCATTATGGTAATTGGGCACCAAATCCAGCTGTTCGGTTATCAAGGTTGATTGCAAGTATGAAAGATGATGATGGGCGTGTGACGATCCCAGGATTTTATGATGGGATTACTCTAAGTGATGAGGTAAAAGCAGTTTTGAAAAGTGTTCCAGATGATGAACGGTATATTAATAATAAATTAGGAGTCGCTGAGGCTCAAAAAGTAGCACCTACCTACCAGGAATCCCTTCAGTATCCATCTTTGAATGTGCGAGGACTCTCTTCTGGTTGGGTAGGAGAGGAGACAAGGACGATTGTACCAGCAACCGCTACCGCCGAAATAGATATTCGGTTAGTTTTAGAAAATGATCCTGACCGTTTGATCAATTTAGTGAAAAATCACATCGCTTTAGAGGGCTATTATGTGATAGATAGAAAACCAACCTCAAGGGAACGAGCTACTCATTCTCACATTTGCCAATTTAATGCTTCCACTTCTTACTTAGCTTTTAGAACTGATTTTGATTCAGAAGTAGGTATTTGGTTAGACAAGGCATTGGTAAAAGCATTTGGTAAAACACCTGTCAAACAAAGAACTTCAGGTGGAAGTATTCCGATTTCTCCTTTTGTAAATGAATTAGGGATTCCAGCGGTAACGGTACCGACTGTCCAAAGAGACAATAATCAACACAGTCCTAATGAAAATATTCGAGTTGGGAATTATGTGAGTGGGATTAAGACGATTTATTCGATTCTGACAGAGGAATTGTAGGTTTATTGGCTATTAGAAAATCATTTGGATGAAAAAAAACGCTAAAATAACACCCATGAAGTTGGCAGCCATGTCCATAAATTCAAAGTCCCTTTTAGGGTCTGATTCATGGCGGATTTCATGAATGATTCCAATGACACACATCGGAAAAAATAAAAACTTTAGAGGTATATTCAAATCTTTGAAAAGGAACGCTAAGACCATTGTTGCAGTAAAGTAAAGGAAAAGATGACCGACTTTGTCCCAGCCTTTTTTATAAAATATAGGAACATATTTTTGAACAATATTAAATTGTACGGCGAACAGCATGCCGATGAGAAGTATTGGATAAAGAATAAAATGAAGCTCCATATTGACCTAGTTTGAGGTGAAATTTAGACAAAAAAAAGCGGCTCAGAAACCTGAGCCGCGAAAATTTACTCTCACTAATTGTATGAAACTTGAAACCGACTATAAATTTTTAGGTTTTATTTGGGATTTTACACACTTAATAGATGTTACAATGTTTGGTTTTCGTTGTATGGAGTAATTTTTTTTTTTTATTCCACAAAAAGATAACGAGAATATAGGAAGTATTGTTTGAAAAATATTAATCTAATTTTCGTTTTTTTTTACTAAAAAATCAATAGGTGAAATCACGTAAATATTTTGCTATATTCATTTTTATTCATTGATTCTGTAGTTTTAATGCCAATTTTATTGTAAAAAGACAATTCTTTGATCAAATCAATATTTGAGGTAATGAAAAATCTATTTGGTTGGCTTAAATATATATAGTGATCAAAATAATTTTGATTACTGGGCTTGAAGGTTCCTAGTTTTGATTGAAATGGCGAAGAAAATCATAATTAGGGGTGTTTGAATAGTAAATACAAGGTTCGTACCAGAAAAGCGAAGAATTTCCTTTCTTTGCTCAAAAAGAATTAAATATGAATACCAACGATTATTTAACGATTGAAAAAAAAGATGGAATCGCAACCATTTGGTTGGATGTAAAGCATGAAAAAATGAACGTTATTTCTCCTAGTTTAATGAAAATATTGGGAGAAGTCTTTGATGATTTGAATAAAGATGATGAGGTGAAAGGAGTCGTGATTATTAGTGGGAAAAAAGATTTTTTGGCCGGTGCAGATATCAAATCATTTGCGATTGAAAAACCTGGCGATTTTAGACCTATTCAGGCGAAAGGTTTAGAAATGCTAGAGGATTTGGAAAAAGGTAATAAACCTGTTGTTGCTGCTATTCATGGGACTGGATTTGGATTAGGGACGGAGTTACCACTAGCTTGCCATGCGAGGGTTGCTTCTAATCATCCTTCTACGAAAATGGGTTTACCCGAAGTAAAGTTAGGTATATTACCCGGTGGGGGAGGAACCCAAAGATTACCAAGGTTAGTGGGTATTCAGACTGCTTTGGATATGATGTTGACGGGTAAAAGCATTTTTGCTTATCGAGCTAAGAAAATGGGCTTGGTGGATGAGTTGACAGATAAAAATAAGCTCCACCAAGCAGCCACGATGATTGCGAAGAGATTAATTGCTGGCACCTATAAAAGGAAAAAACGGAAGAAGGGGTTTGTCAATTGGTTTTTGGAAGATACTGGCATCGGACGGGGTATTCTTTTTAAACAAGCCCGAAAAATGGCGATGAAACAATCGCAGGGGAATTATCCAGCTATTCTAGCTATTTTGGATACTGTTGAGACGGGTTTCAAAAAAGGGATCAAAGCGGGTTATGAAAAAGAGTTAGAATATTTTGAAAAATTGATGCTTACGCCAGAAAGTAAAGCCATGCGTGGTTTATTTTTCAATATGTCTGCAAATAAGAAAAATCCTATTACCGATAATGCACCTAAACTGAAGACTTTAGGTATGATTGGAGCGGGGTTTATGGGGGTAGGGATAGCAGAAGTTAGTGTTGGTAAGAAAATCAAAGTGCTGCTAAAAGATATTAATGATGATATGATAACCGCCGCGAAAAAGCAAATTTGGGCTGGATTGAGTAAGAAGATTCGGTATAAATCGCTTACGAAACCTCAGGCGGAAGAAGTAATGGGTAGAGTCTCTGGACAATTGACTTACGATAATTTTGAGTATGCAGATATTGTGATCGAGGCAGTTTTAGAAAAAATGGATTTGAAGAAGATTATTATTGCTGATATCGAAAAACATTGTCGAGAGGATGTGATTATCGCGTCAAATACGTCTTCTTTATCAATAACTGAAATGGCAGAAAATGCCAAAAATCCCGAAAATGTAATCGGGATGCACTATTTTTCACCAGTGCCGAAAATGCCACTTTTGGAAATTGTAAAAACGGATAAAACGGCTGATTCGGTTATTGCCTCCTGTTATGATTTTGGAGTAAACCAAGGCAAAACAGTTATTGTAGTTAAAGATTCGCCTGGATTTTATGTGAATAGAATTTTAGGACCCTATATGAACGAATGTTTGGTGATGATTGATGAAGGGCTAGATTTTGGGGCGATCGATAAGGCTTTATTAAAGAAAGGATTTCCGGTTGGACCTATTACGCTTTTTGACCAAGTTGGGCTGGATATTGCAGCTCATGTGGTGGGAAGTAGTGAAAAAATGATAGGTGCTCGAGACGGATTTGTGCTTTCTTATGGTGTTGTGAAAATGTTTGAAGCGGGTCGGTTAGGGCGAAAAAACAAACAAGGATTCTTTTCTTATGATAAAAAATCTAAAAAACAAGGACCTGATAAATCTGCCTATCAATTTTTTAAAGGGAATGGAGATAAGTCGCTACCAATGGAAGAAATCCAAAATCGAGCGCTAATGTTGATGCTCAATGAAGCCGTATTATGTTTAGAAGAAGGCATCATCGCCAATGCAACTGATGGAGATATTGGTGCGGTATTCGGGATTGGATTCTTGCCATTTACAGGAGGTCCATTCAGTTATATGGATCAATTAGGGGCGGACAGAGTGGTAGAAATAATGAATGATTTAACTGAAAAATATGGACCAAAATACACGCCTGCTAAGACCTTAATTGAATTGGCCAACAGCGGTGGAAAATTTCATGCTTAAAAAAGGGCCAAAGAGCATTTATTTTTAAACAAAAAAACTATCTTTGCGCCCCGATTTGAGGCAAGAAGCCCAAATTTGTAAATCTATAAATCAAAATTTTAAAATTAATATGGCTCATCACGCATCAGCAAAGAAGAGAATCAGACAAGATGCCAAGCGTCGTTTGCGTAATCGTTACTACAAAAAAACTGCTCGTTCTGCTATCCAGAAATTGAGAGAAATGACGACGAAAAAAGATGCAGAAGCATTTTTACCGAAAGTAATCAGCATGATTGATAAGTTGGCTAAGAATAATACTTGGCACAAGAACAAAGCGAGCAACCTTAAAGGTCAATTAACTCGGCATGTAGCTGGATTATAATCCTGTCTTCTTTTTTCGAGTTCTTTTATAAAAGTGTATTTCGGCGTAGTCGGGATACACTTTTCGTGTTTTATTAATAAACTTTATTCCAAAAAATATTCTATGGCTAGAACTTAGTCTTTTGCCCTCACTTTTCGTCACGTACTCGCCTTAATAACTAAGGCTATGAGGCTCCGTGCGTTTCTCGATTGAGCGCAAAATCCAAAACTTCTATTTCAATAATACTTTTGGAGAAGAGAATGGTAGTAAAATCTTCTACAATTGGAAAACCTACTTTTCTAAGATGGATCAAAAATCGAGTACAATATTAAATGAATTGATAGAGGAAATTTCCCGACTTCTTCCCGATCTTATGGAAGCATTTTATGCTTATGGGAGTATAAAATGGGAGGATTTTAACCCAGAGAGAAGTGATTTAAATTGTATTATTATTTCCTCCAACAAACCAGATGAGCAACAAACTAAAATGCTGGAAAGTATCCATCGGCTTATTTATAAAAGACATAAGTATCCATTTACCTATACAATTTACTTAACTTGGGATGATTTGGGAAAGTCAAAAGAGGCAATTGGACAATTTCTATACTTTTTTGCAGGGAAACTTCAATCTAAGGAATTATGTGGACTGAATGCGTTGACTTGGTGGCAATTAAAGCAAAACTCCATAACACTTTTAGGAAAGGAGGCAAAAGCATTAAATTTCGATATAAAAGAAAATGAAATAATTGACTTCGCTTATGCTAATATGCATAATGATCAGAAGGATTTAGTGGGAAATTGTTCCTCTTTTTGGTCTTGGTATTATTGGGTATTCATATATTCGGATAAATTTTTCGAGTGGAGCATTTCAGAATTTACTAGACAATATTATATCTTAAAAAATAAGGATGTACCATCCATGCACCAAAGCATGAAATATTGCTTAGAATCTTGCCCTCCTCATTTTCAAAATATACTAAAAGAGGTAATTCGAATTCGAAGAGGAGAGAAAGGGACTATCTATCCGTCCAAGTGGTTTCGTCGCAAAGAGGGCTTAGAGTTCATGAATTATATCATTAATGAATGTGATCGCCCAGTAGAAAATTTCTATCTTTGATTCCTGCCAATATTTTGTAATTTTGAATTTCACAAACACAATTTATGAGCAATTTTGTCGTATCGGCTAGAAAATATAGACCACAAAAATTTGATGAGGTCGTTGGGCAAGAACACGTAGGTCAGACGTTGAAGAATGCGCTAAAAAACGATCATTTAGCACACGCCTTTTTATTTTGCGGTCCTCGTGGAGTGGGAAAAACGACCTGTGCCCGAATCCTTGCGAAAGTATTAAATTGCCAAAATAAATCTGACGATTTCGAACCATGTAATAAGTGCGATAGCTGCCAATCTTTCAGCGGAAGTTCTTCTTTTAATATTATGGAGTTGGATGCCGCTTCTAACAATAGTGTAGAGCATATTCGGACATTAGTCGAGCAAGTTCGTTTTCAACCTCAACAAGGACAATACAAAGTTTTCATAATTGATGAGGTTCATATGTTGTCTCAGTCGGCGTTTAATGCGTTTTTAAAGACTTTGGAAGAGCCGCCACCTTACGCCATTTTTATACTCGCTACTACTGAAAAACATAAAATTATTCCAACCATTTTATCTCGTTGTCAGATATTTGATTTTAAGCGAATACTGATTCCGAATATGGTAAAACATCTTCAAAGTATCTGTGCGCAAGAAGGAATAGAGGCAGAAAAGGATGCGCTACATATCATCGCCCAGAAAGCGGATGGTGCACTTCGAGATGCCCTTTCGATATTTGATAGAATCGTCAGTTTCTCAGGAAAAAAGATTACTTATGAGGATGTTATTACGAATTTAAATGTCCTCGATTACGATTATTATTTTCGATTTACGAATGCCCTTTTGGTTCAAGATGTTTCAAAAGTGATGTTGATTTTTGATGAGGTCTTGAGAAATGGTTTTGATGGGGATTTATTTATTAATGGTTTAGCGGAGCATTTTAGAGACTTATTAATTTGCAAAGATGAGGCAACTTTGAAGTTGTTGGAAGTGAGTGAATCATTGAAAAAACGGTATCGTGAACAAGCCCAAATTGTTCCTAATTCTTTTCTTTTGACGGCTCTGAATTTAGCAAATGATTGTGACATTAATTATAAAATGTCTCGAAACAAACGCCTTCATGTGGAGATGAGTCTTATTAAAATGGCATATATCGCACAAGCGGTTGAGTTAGTGCGAAACCCAGAGGCTATCGAAGAAAAAAAAAAATCTGATAGTCAATTAGTCCCACCACATGCTACTTCGAAAAAGGAATCTACTGCTGCCAAGATACCTAACATTGTAGCGCCTTCTAAACCAGAGGGATCTAATGAACCTCCAACTATAGGCGTTTCTAGTGCCTCAAATCCTGTATCAGCAATGGATCGAGTTGAAGAACCGAGTCCAAATGAATTAGAAAGACCTTATGAAGAGCCTAGTCGGGAACATTCAAAAGAGACCTCCAATGTGAATCTCCCCAAAGAGGAATCTAAACCTTCTAGTCTTCGAAATCATTCTACTTTAGGTACAAAAAAATTATTATCGCTAGATGAATTGGATGATGAGGTAGAGGAGCATTCAAGTAATATTGTCATTGAAAAACCACATTCTGAAATTACAATAAAGGAAATTCAATTAATTTGGCTAGACTATATTGCCTCTTTTGTAAAAAAAGATACTACAAGAAATTATTTGAAAAGTGCTGAGCTTAAACTTGAGTCAGGTGAGGTTACAATTTTGACAAGTTCAACCTTGGGTTTGGAAACGATTCGTCAAGAAAGTAATTTGATGGATTTTGTTAGAACAAAATTAGGGACACCGTCTCTTAATATAGAAGTGAAAATTGACCCGTCAAAAGTACTTTCTAATAATAAATCCGAACGAAAAAGACCAATGACAGATAGTGAGAAATATTGGAAAATGAAGGAACGGAATCCGTTGGTAGAAGAAATAAGAAATCGTTTTGATCTGAAATTTGATCAGGAGTGATTTTGTTCAAGTATTGATTGATTTGTTGCTTCGTGCTATAACTATCAAATGATAAATTCATAAAATGACCTATCAAGAAATAATTCAATTGCTCGAAAAAAATAAAGATGAACGAGGAATAAAACATTGGGAACGTGCAGGTTATGGAAAAGGAAAAGTCAGTAGTTTAGGGATAGGATTGACGAAATTGAGGAAAATGGCAAAGCAAATAGGACGAGACCATATAGTAGCTCTAGAGTTATGGGAAAGTGATATTCTTGAAGCAAAATTACTATCTACCTTTGTGGAAGAACCCAAAAAAATTACTCGAGAACAAGCTGAAAAGCAAGTCGAAGAAACTAATTTTTGGATGTTATCTCATGCTTATTGTTCCTGTAATGGAACCTTGGCAAAGGTGCCTTTTGTTCGAGAATTGGCTATGGATTGGATTGAGTCAGATGATCATTTGAGACGCCGAAGCGGGTATTTACTAATGTATGAATTGGCTAAGGATAAAAAGGATAAAGCACTCACCGATGATTTTTTTGAAAAATATTTAGACCTTATCAAAAATAATATCAAATCAGAAGAAAACTTTGTAAAAGATGCGATGAATTCTGCCCTGATGAGAATAGGTATGCGGAATAAAAATCTTTGGGGAAAATCATTGAAAATAGCAAAAGATATAGGACCTGTAATGGTTGATTATGGGGCTAATTCTTGTCAAGCTATTAATGTAGTGAAGCATTTGACTGCAGATAGGGTTGTTAAGAAATTTCAGTAATCCCTAACCTGGCGCAGCCAGTCCCATAGGGGTCAGGAGTCAGGGATGAGGGTTTTTCTGACACCTGAACGAAAATTTTAATTTTTGACCTGACATCTGACACCTGATTCTGAAAGGTTTTAAAGTTTTTTTTGCCACAATAACGCAAGAAATAACTTGAAAGAAACTAAAACAAATAGACCACAGCTATATCATTGACTAGCCGGTTCAATTGTAATTCTAGCCCATCAATATTATATTCTTGAACTCCATCTTCTATATCCAGATATTTTCTTTTCCCAAAATGATAATTAATTTGAGTCCCAAATTCTAGTGTAAACATGAGTCGATCAGAAAGTGGGATTTTTGTGCCAAAGAAAGGAATCAACCCAACAGATAAATGCTGGTTGGATAGACCTTGAAATCTTTTGCAATTAGCACCTACAAAGCAACGGTCAACTTCCGTGTCGCCAGAGTGCCATGCCGTTTGAAAATCAACGCCAACATAAACAGGTAGACCACTCGTTATTTTATTATAAGCTACTCCAATATTGACGGCTGCGGTTTTTCGTTGGCGGTAAAAATTTAGGGTTTGTATGGAATCTTTTGTAAAACTGCTTATCAAGTCTCGATCACGAAAGTTAGAAGACAAAAGGAATTTAAATCTTAAATCTAATTGGTCGTGACTTTCTTTAAAAATTAATTCTACATCTGTGCTTGCGGGCTCATGTCCCGAGGTAGAGACAATCATCCAAATTAGGTCAATGCCAAATTCGCGCGGGTAAGGGCTTTGCTTTTGGGCAAAAAGAGGGAAAGACAAAAAAAGAAGAAAAAAAATGGATAGGAATTGAATTTTCATGAGCGCCAATTTGTATGGTAATCCAACGAGATTTTAGGAAACATATTTTTATATTAGGAAAAATGATATTCAAAAAGAGCTTTCTGTAAACGAAGTTCCGTAATAATTGTTCTTCAAACTAAAATTTCTTCCCAAACTCTTTATTTTCGCAACTTTTTTGGAGTTTCTCATTTTGAGACCTAGTTGTTCATTATTTAAATTGGACAAAAACTCAAAATTTGGAATTCAGAACTGAGAACTCGAAGCCATGAGACGAACAGAAATTAAAACGGTTTTAACAGCGGACTTTCAATCTGAAAATTTAGATCAGACAGTCCTCATAAAAGGTTGGGTACGTGCTTTTCGTGCCAATCGATTTATTCAATTGAATGATGGATCTTGTTTTAATAATATCCAAATAGTAGTCGATTTTGAGAATTTTGATAAAGCTATTTTGGATAGAATTAAATACCATGCTTGCCTTTCCATCTCCGGAAAATTGGTAGAGTCACAGGGTGCAGGACAGGCGGTGGAGGTTGTCGCAGATCAAATTGAAATCTTGGGAGAGAATAATCCAGATGATTATCATCTTCAGCCAAAACGGATGACAATGGAGTATTTGCGTGAAAAGGCACATTTTCGAATGCGAACCAACACATTCAGTGCTGTTTTCCGTATACGTCATGCCATTGCCTTTGCGGTTAATAAATATTTTAATGATCGTGGATATTATTACATGCATACGCCGATCATTACCGGAAGTGATGCAGAAGGTGCGGGAGAAATGTTTCATGTGACAAACTTGGATATGGAGAATCCTCCTAGAGGAGAGGATGGAAAAATTGATTATGGTCAAGATTTCTTTGGGAAAGCGACCAATTTGACCGTTTCTGGTCAATTACAAGGTGAAATTGCGGCGTTGGCACTCGGAAAAATTTACACTTTTGGACCTACTTTCCGGGCAGAAAATTCACATACGCCTCGTCACCTAGCCGAGTTTTGGATGATTGAACCAGAAGTCGCCTTTTTTGATATTTTCGATAATATGGACTTGGCGGAGGATTTTACAAAATACCTCATCAATCACATTTTGGATAATTACCCGGATGATTTGGCATTTTTGGATCAAAGAATCAAAGATGCGGAGAAAAATTTGTCTGCAGATAAGCGCCGTCCGATGGGCTTGATTGAAATGTTGCGCTTTGTGGTGGATAATGATTACGAAAGAATCACTTATTCTGAAGCCATTCGGATTTTGAAAAATTCTAAACCATATAAGAAAGGGAAATTCGAATTTCCTGTGGAGTGGGGGACAGATTTACAATCGGAACATGAGCGATATTTGGTAGAGAAAAAATTTAAAAAGCCGGTTATTGTAAGGGATTATCCAGCTAAGATTAAGGCGTTTTACATGCGTTTAAATGAAAAGGATGAAAACATTCCTGGTGATACTGTTGCCGCAATGGATGTGCTTTTCCCTTATATTGGTGAGGTGATTGGTGGGTCACAAAGAGAAGAACGCCTCGATTTGTTAGTGAACAAAATGAATGAAATGGATATTCCTGAAGAGGAAATGTGGTGGTATTTGGAATTGAGGAAGTTTGGTGGATGCCCGCATTCAGGTTTTGGTTTAGGTTTCGAAAGAATTGTTCAATTTATCACTGGAATGAGTAACATTAGAGATGTTATTGCTTTCCCTAGGACGCCTGGAAATGCAGAGTTTTAAGTCTGGATTCAGGTTTAAATGAAAAAAAATGGGGCATTATTCTTTACGAATTTTGCCCCATTTTTTTTAGGTAATTGAGAAATGGTAAAAAGAATTTATTAACTCTTTATCAAAACTTATAATTTAGCCCAAATCGAATCTCAAGTGGAATATTACTGGAAGTAAATTCTTCTGCAAAATTCCATAATGCATATCCTTCAAAAGAAACTAGACCACCACTGGTATATCCTACTCCAGCATAATAATTAGTAGACCACTCTCTAATGGTTTCAAATTTGTCTGTTTGGAAATTTATGACGCCAGTTGGTCTTTCTTCATTTAATTGTTGATACTCAGCATGGATGAAATAAGTTTGATTGATTTTAAAACGAGAGAAAATTCCCAAGCCCAAATTAACACCATTAAATTTTATATCATCATTCGTATTTTGACCCGCCGAAATTCTATTCCCTTGATAGGCAAATTCAAATCTTGGTCCTACAGAGAATTGGTCAGAGATTTTATACCCAGCCATAGGCGATAGTCCAAAATTAAAGGTACTAAAATCATTGCCTTGATAAGAACTTTGATTGAAACCTAAATTAAAGCCGGCACCATACCAGACTTTAGCAAGGAAATCTCCACTTTCATCAAAGTATTTATCTGTTGTTGTCGTTTTCTTTTTCTTTTTTCCTCGACGTTGAGCTTCTGCATCCACAGTAAAAGCGCAAGTGAAGAAGACGGCTAATAGACTAAAAATGAGTAATTTTTTCATTGTACTTGGTGATTAGGAATGAAAATTAAATAAAGTACCACTTTTATGCGCTTCTTTTTTCCTTAATCTTCATTGTTGAAAAAGTCACGTATCTACGGATATGCTCCCTTTCAACGTCTCGATTAAGAAAAAAATATCTAGACTAAAAATGATACTTCATTTAACCTTCATTCCTTAGTTAATGATGATTTGGGATTGGAAGAAGATTCAAATCTATTATTAAGTAATTAAATATTCAACCAAAATTAAGAGTAGATCACAAAAAATCAAAAAGGTAACGAGTAGAGTCGCGACTTGGTTGCCTTTTGATGACTAAGATGTATATTTTTTGACAAGAATTAGATATTATTTATTTTGAAAGCGACCCTTCAGATCGTTAACGAATATATAAAAGATAGGCTGCCGCAAATGGTAAAACGAAGATGAAAGCATCAAATCGATCGAGTACACCACCATGCCCAGGCAGTAAACTACCCGAATCTTTTACCCCTGAGTTTCGTTTTAGCATAGATTCTACTAAGTCGCCAATTGATCCAAAGACAGCTGTGATGCCAGCAAGAACTAACCAATTAGTTAAACTTAGTTCTTTAAATAAGGCGCATAAAGCAAAGGCAGTCAAAAAGGTGACCACGACGCCTCCAATAGACCCTTCCCATGTTTTATTTGGCGAAATTCGAGGAATTAAAGGTGTCTTTCCAATCCAAGAACCAATCAAGTAGGCACCTGTATCATTCATCCAAGTCATTGCTAAAATTCCGAAAACCGTATTTGAATAGAACTTGTCATTATCAAACGCGATGTAATCGAGGAGGGCAAAAGGGGCACCTATATAAACCATTCCCAAAACAATGAAGGCGACATTTTGGAAAGGACGGTCAGATTTAGAAAATAACTCGTATATAAACGCTAGAAAAATAAAGGGAAAAAATAACGCTGAAGTAAGAATTACGAATTGATCATATCGCACAATAAGATCTAATTGTAAAATGGAAGCCAATAGAAATGGAGAGAGTCCGAAAGCGACTCCCAAAAAAACCCTAAATCTATCGCGCTTATGGTAACGCGACAATACCATATTAAAATATTCCCAAAGGCAAAGGCTAGTAATAATGGCAAAAAGGATAACAAAAGGATATTTTCCTCCGTAAAGCCCTCCGAGCATTACAATGACAAAAAAAACGGCAGTAGAAGCTCTTCGTAGTAGTCCTCGCATTTTAGTATTCGAGTTAGTGAGTTTTGAGTTAGTGAGTTTTTATGTTTTTCGTTTTGTTTTAGGGCTCACTAACCTCAATGCGATTAAATTTATAAATAGCATAGATTGAGGTAGCCACGAAGATAAAAGAAAAGATGATAATGCCAATAGGTAATGGTTGGTCAGTATTGGCTTTTAGGCTTTCGATTTGGTCCCCTAGTCGATAAGCAGCCAAAACTTGGATACCATTATATATAAGGTGTGCAATAATTGGAATCCAAAGGTTTCTTGTCCATAGAAACAAATATCCTAATAAAATGCCCAAGAAAAACCTTGGTAAAAACCCCATAAACTGAAAATGGAAAGCACTAAAAATAAAAGCCGCTAGCCAAACGGCTGCATGACCACTCTTGAATATTTTTTCTAGATTTTTCTGTAGGATACCTCGGAAAAGAAATTCTTCTCCTAATGCTGGAAGAATAGCCATGACAAATAAACTAAAAAATAACTCCATAGGACCTTCCATAATGATTAGTCCATTGATGGCTGTTTCGGAGGATTCTTCCCATTGTTGAAATAATTTAGATAAGGGGATTTGTTTATTAATCCAAAAAATGAATTGAGTCAATGGAAAAGCGGCAAGTATTAATAAAATACTAAGTCCGATGTTGTATGGACGAGGTGATTTGGTCAGTTGTAAATAGCTTAACCAGTTGCTTTTTTCTAATAAATATACCAGTAGGATACTAGGAAATAAGAAGGTTAAGGAATGATTGATCAATGTGATCCATCTCATCAGGTTCCGATAATGCAGATTTAATTCCGATGGGGCTTTTTTTAATATTTCTTCAAATGTTGTTTCTTCAAAATAAAATATAATCCAAGTAAAAATACTACCCAATAATATACCTATAAAGATAAAAAGGACTAATAATATTAACAATGATCTAGCTGGCAAATATCTAGTTAAGTTATTTTTTATATGATTTTTTTGAAATTCACTCATTCTGTTTTAGTAATTTTACGCCGAAATTAGTCTAAAATTTGCATTTTCATGTCGTCTTTCTATTAAACGAGACGCATAGAGCGTGCAAAATTGAACTTACTTATCCTAATCAATTTGACTCGACTTTCAGTTAATGTGAATAAAATTGCTACTCTGCGTAATGCTCGTGGAGGTAACTTGCCCAATTTAGTCCAAGTTGCCAAAGATTGCGAAGCATTTGGAGCACAAGGAATTACAGTTCACCCCCGTCCAGATGAACGGCATATACGATATGCAGACGTACCCGCTTTGAAAGAAATTGTTACTACAGAATACAACATAGAAGGCAATCCTAATCCTAAATTTTTAGAACTGGTTTTAGCCAATCGTCCCGATCAATGTACATTGGTTCCTGATGCACCAGGGATATTGACTTCTGATAAGGGGTGGGATACGATTTCGAACGAATCATTTTTGACCGATGTGATTGGGGAATTGAAAGACGCAGGTATCAGGGTTTCCATATTTTTGGATGCGGAAGAAAAATATTTGGAAGGAGCTAAAAAAGTAGGGGCTGATAGAATTGAGTTTTATACAGGAGATTATGCCAAACAGTTTCATGAAAATAGAGAAAGGGCGATTGAACCTCACCGTAGATGTGCCAAAATAGCTGCTGAATTGGGTTTGGGCGTGAATGCAGGACATGATTTAAATCTTGACAATTTGAGCTTTTATAAAGAGCATATTGAAAGCCTCCTAGAAGTTTCGATCGGACATGCGTTGATTGCAGATGCGATATATTATGGCTTAAAG
The DNA here is from genome assembly GCA_024743405.1 of Bacteroidota bacterium. GTDB lineage: Bacteria > Bacteroidota > Bacteroidia > Chitinophagales > Saprospiraceae > JANSWP01. The sequence goes on along the minus strand of JANSWP010000077.1, from coordinate 17,247 downwards.
AATACGATTCAAATGTATTTAAGACAGCTTTCTTAAGATATTATTAAGAAGTTAGGCAGCGAATAAACGCTTTAATTCGATTATACAAGACAGTCTCTTTGATCGATTATTATCGATGAATTTATTGATTTTAGCAACAAAGCCACATCAAAACCAGATAAACTCCTTAAACCTAAAATTGTATAAAATTAGTTATTATCAGCTCTTAATATTTGCTACTACCTAATAAAAAAGGGTTAAGTAAAAGTTAAGAAGATATTACTTTTTTTTATTGAAATATTCTAAATTTGTTTATTATTAGTATGTTTTAACTTTTTGGATTCTATAGTTAATAATGAAATAACGTACACCTTTTTATTGAAACTGACTAACATGTATTTTTATTTCTAATTGGCTTACTTGTAGGATCCGGAGTTTAAATATTTTTATTTTTATTAATTTAATAAAACTTGAATTAGTATGAAAAAACTCTCATTTGTATTGTTTCTAATGTGCTTTGGTCTATCCTATATGGTAGCTCAAAGGACTGTAAGTGGACTTGTCGCTGACAATAATGGTGAGCCACTCATTGGTGCCAGTATTTTAGTCAAAGGCACTTCTACGGGTACTGTAACTGACATTGATGGTAAATATTCCATAACTGTTCCAGAAGGTGGTACCACCTTAGTAGTAGGTTATACAGGGTTTGCTCAACAAGAAATCGCTCTTGGAGCTTCCAATGTTATTGATGTAACACTTGAAGAAGGTGTTTTGCTCGGAGAGGTTGTTGTAACAGCCGTTGGTCTAGAAGCCAACAAACGAACTTTGGGTTATGCAGTTCAAAACGTTGACCCTGATGAGGTTGTAAACTCAAAAGAGGTAAACTTAGTAAATGCATTGAGCTCCAAAATTGCTGGGGTTTCTGTCGTTAGTTCTTCTGGTTCTCCAGGGGCATCTTCCAATATCCGTATTCGTGGTAATACCTCTATTTCTGGTACAAATGATCCACTTTTTGTGGTTGATGGTGTGCCTATTAATAATTCACAGTCTTACAATAATGGTGACACTGTAGGTGATACTGATAACTCAAATAGAGCTATTGATATCAACCCTAATGACATTGCATCTATTACTGTACTGAAAGGACCTTCTGCAACTGCACTTTATGGTGTACGTGCAGCAAATGGTGCTGTAATTATCACTACAAAAAGAGGTGAGTCTGGTAAGCCAAGAGTAAGCATTTCTGCAAGTTATGCAATGGATAAAGTAAGTCAGCTTCTTGATAGACAAGATACCTACGCGCAAGGTCGTCCAGGTGGTATTTATAGAGGACCAGAAACTTCTGATGGTTTTAGCTGGGGACCAGCTATTGCTGATTTAGAATTTTCAACTGATCCAACTCATCCAAATGCTCCAGGAGCTGCATTTTTTGATAATGAAGGTAACTTCATTTTCGACAACAATGGATTTTTAGTACCAAAAGGTACTGGTAATGGTGTACCTGCGCGGGCATATGATCCATATACTTTCTTTGATACGGGAACTACGTATGATTTGAACGCGTCTATTGCAGGCGGAACGGATCAGTTGCGTTATTTCATCTCAGCAGGTCGTTTAGAGAGTGAGGGTATCGTTCCTAACTCTTCTTTCCAACGTAATTCTTTCCGTTTGAATTTGGAGACCGATATTTCTGACAAATTAACAGCATCTATGGGTGCTAATTACATTAACTCTGGAGGAGATAGAATCCAAAGAGGTTCTAACATTAAAGGAGTAATGTTAGGATTATTGCGTACGACTCCAACTTTTGATAATGGTAATGGTAAAGAAGGTCAAGACGCAGCTGATGATGTAAATACATATGAATCTTTCAATGGTAATCAGCGATCTTACCGTAATGGAGTTTATGACAATCCTTATTGGACGGTTAATAAAAACCCTTCTACTGATAATGTGAATCGTGTTATTGGTAATTTCGGTTTGAAATATGATTTGTTAGATTGGATGGCAATTTCTTACAAATTGGGTGTTGATCACTTTACTGACGAGCGTCATGGAGCAATTGATATTAACCCAAGTCGTAATGATTTTGGTCAAGTTACTCAATCTACAATCAACAGTAAAGACTTGAACTCTGATTTGGTTCTTTCTATGAACAAAGGTATCTCTGATGATCTTAGCTTTAATGCAGCAGTTGGTTACAATGTGTTCGATAGAGAATTCCGTCGTCAAGGTTCTAATGGAACGACTTTATCTGCTTCTAATTTCTATCATATTAGTAATGCTACGGATATAGTTACTTACGAAACTATTAATCGTAAGAGATTATATGGTCTTTTCGGAACACTTGACTTAAACTATGGAGATTACTTGTTCTTAAATTTGACTGGACGTAATGATTGGTCTTCAATCTTGCCAGAAGATAATAATCAATTCCAATCTTACTCTGCTTCTTTAGGTTTTGCAATTACGGAAGCTTTACAAATGAATACCAACGTTTTGAATTATGCGAAACTACGTGCTTCTTATGGTAAAGTAGGTAACGATGGTGGAGATGCCTTCACATTTGCTACTTCAAACTACTTTAATGCAGCTGTGAATGGTGGTGATGGTTTCATCACAACTAACCAATTCCCTGCTTTTGGTACAAATGCATTCGAAAGAGATATTCAATTAGGAAACAGCGCATTGACTCCTGAAAAAACAACCACATGGGAGGTAGGTGCTGAATTCAAATTCTTGAAAGGTCGTTTAGGATTAGATGTTAACTACTTCGATTCTAAATCTGAAGATTTGATCATTGCTGTTCAATTACCTGCTTCTACTGGATTTACTAATGCTGTACAAAATGCGGCATCTGTAACTAACAAAGGATGGGAAATTACAGCTAATGCAACACCTGTTAAAACGACTGACTTTAGTTGGGATATCGACTTGAACTTTACTCAAATTGAAAGTGATGTCGTTGAATTGGCAGAAGGTATTGAAGATATTGGATTGAACGGATTTACTTCTACTTCTGTGGATGTTGTACCTGGTAAACCTTTTAGCTCTATTTATGGTAATGGTTTCCAAAGATCACCTAATGGTGACGTAATTGTTGGTTCAGACGGATGGCCTTTACAAGACCCAACTAAGAAAGTATTAGGTGACCCTAATCCAGATTGGACTGCAGGTTTAAGAAATTCTTTCACTTATAAAGGTGTATCTGTTTCTGCATTGATTGATATTCGTCAAGGTGGTGATATGTGGTGTGGTACCTGTGGTATTATCAACTATTTTGGTACTTCTCAGCAATCTGCTGATGAGCGAAATGAGGTAGTTGTCTTCCCAGGTGTTCAGAATACTGGAACAGCTGCTGAGCCAGTTTATACAACAAATGCTACTCCTGTCGCTTTAGCAAATGCTGCAGATGGTTTAGGTAGCTATTATAGAGTACGTTACGGTTTTGGTGGAATCACTGAAATGAATATTTATGATACTTCTTGGATCCGGTTAAGAGAGTTGACAATTGCTTATGCTTTACCAAAATCTATGTTAGAAGGATCTTTCATAGAAGGTGTTAATATCTCTTTAACAGGTAGAAACTTGTGGTTGAATACTGATTATCCAGGTATTGACCCAGAAACTAATTTAACAGGAGCATCTAATGGTTATGGTTTGGATTATTTCAATATGCCAAACACTAAGAGTTATAGTGCAACTGTGAAATTAACTTTCTAATCATTCTATTTTTAATAATAGAAATGCAGTATGCCAAAGCATTTTTATTATAAAAAGTTATTCTATATTAATCATAAAGTAATAGATATGAAAATATTTCAATATATAGTTTTCGTAATGGCAGGCGTACTATTTTTCACTTCTTGCGAGAAGAGTTTAGAAGAAATTAACGCTGATCCTACTCGGTTGACCGAGGTTGCCATGTCTTTAATGTTGCCTGAAATTTTGGGGCAAGCGGCTTACAATCAAGGCACAAATCCTGCTAGAGTTGCAGGTATTATTACCCAACAATTTGTGGGTGTTGATGCTCAGCAATTACAGTACAACGATTATGTTCTAGGTGAAGATGCTATGAATAATTACTGGAGAACCGGTTTATACGCTGGGTCTTTGAAAAGTTGCCAAGTATTAATTGATCAAGCAACTAGAGATGGAGCTACTTTTTATAGTGGTGTTGCTAAAATTATTATGGCAAATGAGTATGGAATTGCTACCTCTATGTTTGGAGAGATTCCTTTTAGTGAAGCATTACAGGGTGTAGATAATTTGAAACCTGCTTATGATTCACAAGAGCAAATATATGCTGGTGTTTTATCTTTGTTGGATCAAGGAATTGCGGACTTAGCTAGTTCTACTGGTTATGTTAGTGGTGACTTAATCTTTAGTGGTGACGCTGCTGCTTGGATTGCTACTGCGAATGCTTTAAAAGCTCGTTATAGTATGCAATTATCTAAAAGAATTGGTGATAAAGCTTCAAACGATGCATTAAGCGCTATTGCTAATGCCTTTACATCTGCTGCTGGTCAACCAGTTTTCAATTTTGGTACTGCTCAAACAGATAACTGGCCATTGGCTAAATTTGGTGTTGACCGTCCAGGTACTTTAGGCATTGATGACCGTTTTGCTCAAGCAATGACGGACAGAAATGATCCACGGATTTCTAAATATATGGAAGGAGCACCAGGTGCTTGGATATACTACAATAGTCCAAATAGTAATCTTATTTGGGGACGTAATAATGCGCCAGTTCCATTAATTTCTTATGCTGAGGTTAAATTTATCGAAGCAGAAGCAATTGCTCGTACAGGTGGCGATGCTAGTGCTACATTGGCAGAAGCCATTACTGCTAGTATGGAATTAAATGAAGTTGCTGCTGATGACTATGCAGATTATGTAGCTGCTAATGGTAGCGTTTCTGGTTCTGTTGATGAGCAAGTTACGAAAATCATGGAAGAAGCTTATTACGGTTACTTTGGTCATTCCTTTATTCAGGTATGGTGCAATTACCGTCGTACAGGCGTTCCTGCATTGACTCCAGATCCAGATGCTTCTCCTGGTTTTGATCCATCTGGTATTGTTCCTCAAAGATACTTGTACGTAGAAAGTGAGACTCAAACAAATGCTGTAAATGTACAAGCTGCTCGTGACCGTCAAGGTGGTGGGTTGTTAGATAATCCAGTTTGGGCATTTGAATAGGCATTAATTCTCAATAGTGGGATTGCTAGATAGTTAAGCTATTTAGCAATCTCATATTTAAGTTTGGATAAATTATCCTTTATGAAATCTCTTTTTTTCGTTTTGTTTCTCCCTATACTGCTTACTGCTCAAAGAAATACAAAGCAACAAGCAGTTATGGCCGATTTGTACCCTACTGAAGCAGTAGAGACGTATGATTTGAGAACTAGAACGGAAATAAAAAGGGTATTTTTCAATCAAGAATGGTTAGAAGGACATCTGTTGTTTATTGACGGAAAGACCTCTAATGAGAACTTCCCTATCAAATATGATATTCTTAATCAAGAATTGAATGTTTCTGTAGGAAATGCTATTTATGCGGTCCCTTTGAGTGCAAAAACTCATGGGTTCATATTAAAAAAGGTTATTGGACCTGAATATGAGTTTCGTATACGAAAGATAGGCAAAGAGGTAAATCCTACTATTTTTGAAGTCGCAGTAAAAGGTAAATACCAGTTATTTGTAAAACACTACGCTGAAAAAATAAAACCTAATTATGTTGCTGCATTGGATGCAGGAACTAGGGATGAAAAAGCAGTAGTGAAAGAACTGTTTTATCTACTGGACAATCGGGGAAGATTGATAGAGATACCCAAAAAGCAGAAAGCTGCAAGAGAAGTTTTAGGAGAATATACTTCGGCTAGAAGGTATTTAGCCAAAAACAAGGTTAATTTTAAAGACAGAGAAAGTTTAAGAGAGTTAGTTCTCTTCATGAATAATTTTCAAAAATAAATAACATGAAAAAAAATATTTTATATTATCTATGTTTCCTTCTTATCGGTGGGTTAACTATTTCTTCTTGTACTAAAGACGAGGATAAAAACCCTTTTGCCGAAATTACTGACATTAGAGGAGGAGTAATTAATATTACAAATGTGGATGGTTTCTTTAACCTAGGAGATGCGGCTGCAAAAGCTGTTGTTTTTGACCTAGCAAACCATGAATTTGGTGATGCAATTTCTTCTGTTACATTGAGTAAAAGTGTTAACGGAGGTGCTGCAATTGAGGAAACTGTAGTTACTTCATTCCCTGCCTCTTTTAATTTTTCTTTAGAAGAAGCACTTGTTGGATCTGGAGTAGCTGCTGAAGATTTAGCACCTGGTGACAATATTGTTTATTCTGTATCTAATGTTGTAACTAGTTCAGGCACATATAGTTCAGGTCGTACTGTGAAATTTGACGTTTCTTGTCCTGGACAGCTAACAGGAACTTTTGATGCGGTTACAACTGCTACAGGTGTTTTTGCATCTCCAGATCCTTATGTTGGTACTGTTCGGATGGAAGATACCGGTGGTGGAAAATTCAAAGTATACTCGGTTGAACCTACTTCAGGTATGGAGTTTGAAGATCCATCTTTTGGAGCTTATTATGCTGGTTACGGGACTACTGATCAAGGTGGTCTTCCTAATGGTGCCGATGCTGGAACTGTTCAAGTAAGCGAGATTTGTGGTGTTCTTTCATTTATTGGAAAAAGCCAATGGGATGAAGCTTACAAATTCAACTCTTTATCTGTTGATGGAGCTGATTTGAACTTTAGCTGGGAAAATGACTATGGCGAAAGTGGAAATGTTAAATTAACAAGAACAGATGGAACAAATTGGCCAAGTGGCTTGAGATTATAATCTGTTTGAGTTCAAGATTAGATAATTCTTATCTTTCTTAATATTAGAAAATGGTGGTGAACGATAAGTTTACCACCATTTTTTTTTTAGGGCACGATTTACTGAAAAAAATAGCGATGACCAATAAAGCAAGACCACTTTCCTATTATTTAAAGTACCTGAACACAAATAATCGACAAACTGAATGGACACTTTTTGCGATTCTCTGGGTTAAAAAATATTTCAGCAAGGCTGACACTCAAATATTTTTAGCCTCGATTATCTCAAAAATAGCCTCATTTAAAGTGTCGATTATACAGGTTCAGGTAAGAGCTTGGACAAAATCAAGTTATAGATTACTGGAGCATTGCCGCAAAGCGGCTCGCTCCAGTAAATGGTGGTTTTGGAGGGGAGTCCAATTTAAAAAGCTGATTATTCAGGTTTTTAAATTGTACTCCCCTCCAAGCCTCCTCTACTGCAACGGGGCCCTTTGGCGCGATGTTGCAGTATTTAAGTGCAACTTAATTCTGTCCAAGAACTTACTTACTATTCTATTCTTAGCTTTTATTCCTTTTTTATTAAGGGCACAAAATACGGTAGGGCTAATATCCATTGAATCAGAACTTACCGAAAATGGATATAACCTCATTTATCCAGAACGCCAATCTACTGTATTCCTTTTGAATAACTGCGGTGAAATAGTTCATAGTTGGAGTGATGATCCTGCTAGCCGGCCAGGAAAAGTGGCTTACTTACTTGATGATGGTAATTTGTTGAGAGCTAAAATAAATCCTTCTTTTTTTTCATCTCCCTCTTTTGGTGCAGGAGGTGCAGGAGGCATTGTCGAATTAGTTAGTTGGGAGAATGACGTGCTCTGGACTTTTGTATTAGCAGATTCATTAAACAGACTTCATCACGATGTTCATTTTTTGAATAATGGAAATATATTAATGCTTGCATGGGAGAAAAAAAACTTACAGGAAATTGTTGAAAATGGATTTGATACGTTGACGAACCCACAAAGAGAAATATGGACAGACTATATATTAGAGGTCGATCCTATAACAGATAGTACAGTGTGGGAATGGCACGCTTGGGATCATTTGATTCAAGATTATGATTCTACCAAAGCTAATTATGGCAATGTGAGCGAACATCCTGAATTGATAGATATAAATTATCATGAATATTCTCTCGGTCGTCAAGATTGGATGCATTCTAATGCGCTTGATTATCATTTTGAAAAGGATCAAGTATTATTGAGTGTTCGTAACTTTAATGAATTTTGGATAATTGATCATAGTACGAATACCGATGAAGCTACAAGTAATTCAGGGGGAAATAGTGGAAAGGGAGGTAATTTGTTATATCGTTGGGGGAATCCAAAAGCGTATAAATCAGGAGAAACGGAAGATCGAAAACTTTTTTATCAACATGATGCCCAGTGGATAGATGATTTTGTGAATCCCGATTATGAGCATTATGGAAAAGTGGTTTTATTTAATAATGTCATTGATAATGGCATTTCTTATGGTCAAATATTAGCACCAGAGTGGAATGCGGGAGAACAATCTTATGCCCAAAATGACGGTTTATTTTTACCCGAAGACTTTACGAAAACGATCTCACATCCTGATGTAAGTAAAAATCATTCTACAGCTGCCTCGAGTATTCAAGTCATAGGAAACGGGCATGTTATTATGTGTGCCGCAAGACAGGGCTTTTCATTTGAATTAACCTCTACAGATGAATTGGTTTGGGAGTATCGAGTCCCAATAAGAAATGGTTTCCCCGTAGAACAAGGAACCGAATTGGCGTTAAGTGATAATTTTACTTTTCAATTGGATAGATATCCTATGGAATATTCAGCTTTTACCGACAAAGACTTAAGTCCAAAAGGATATATCGAACTCTTACCCGATACAACATTTTGCGATCTATTTTTGCCAGTAAAAGAACCATTGCCTGTAGGAAAATTTAATATTTACCCCAATCCTACAACTGGAGATCTTTATATTCATATTGAAAAAGCCAGCCATACAGATTTAAACTTTCATGATGTTTTAGGTAGAGTCGTTAAAAGAGTACAACTTATAGGAGGAGATAATTATATTGATGTCTCGAATCTAAATAGAGGCGTTTACTACTTAAAAATAGAACACTTAGGTACAAAAATCCTCGTGATTTCAAATTAGAAATTTCACTCATGCTTTCCCCAAAATACGCCAAAGAAATACTTAATTTTCTTTCAAAATCAGATCAATTAGTATGAAAAAAGTAATTTTTACAGTAAACTGTCTTTTTGTTTCGATTCTTCTTTCTAGTCAAATTTTCTATTCAAATGTCGCTTCACAAGTAGGGGTTAACCATACCTATAATGGTGGTATAGGAGGTGGTGGTGTAAGTTTTTGTGATTTTGATAACGATGGCTGGGATGATATTACTTTGGCAACTGAAGAAGGTCGAGAAATCTATTTTTATAAAAATGAAAACGGTAGTTTTCAGAAACTTGCTCCTTTGGTAAGCCTTCAAGGAGAAGCCAAACAAGTACTGTGGGTAGATTTTGATAATGATGGAGATAAAGATTTTTATGTAGCCATTTACAATGGTACTAATCGGCTTTATGAGAACAAAGGGGGTTTAACTTTTTTGGATATTACCGAATCAGCTGGACTTCCCAACGATGAAGAGAAGTCTTTTGGTGCCTGTTGGGGAGATTTCGACAGAGATGGTTGGCTTGATTTATATTATGGAGAAAGGAAACCTCCATTTACTGAAAATCGCTTATTTCATAATAATGCGGATGGAACATTTACAGAAGTGACGACCAGCTCTGGCGCGGAAGACCCTGGTAAAACGCCTTTTTGCTCCTCTTTTTTTGATTTTAATAATGACAAATGGCCAGATCTTTATACTGCCAATGATAAAAATACCCTCAATACTTTATTAGTTAATAATCATGATGGAACCTTTACCGATATTGGTGAATCAGCTAATGCCAATCTTGAAATGAATGCGATGTGTGTGGCTATAGGAGATTATAATAATAATGGCTGGCAAGATGTTTACGTCACAAACACACCCGAAGGGAATGCCTTGCTTCAAAATAATGGAGATGGAACATTTACGGAGACGGCTGCAAGTGCTGGTGTTGGATTTTATGGAATAGGGTGGGGGTCTAATTTCCTTGATGCAGACAATGACCTTGATTTAGATCTTTATGTTAGTGGACTTCCTTTAGGGGTGGGGAGCAAATTCAGCCAATTTTATGAAAATGATGGTACAGGTATTTTTCAGGAACTTAATACAAGTTTCGCTGGGGATACCGTTAAGAGTTTTAATAATGCCATAGGAGATTTTAATCATGATGGATACCCAGATATTATTGTTTTAAATGAGGCGCCTGGTAATGCCAAATTGTGGGAGAATGGAGGAGGAAATAATAATTGGCTAAAAATTGAGTTGGAAGGTGTACTCAGTAACCGTGATGCCATTGGATCTAAAATAGAAGTCTTTGCAGGCGGCGCCTATCAAATGAGATATATACACTGTGGAATTGGGTTTTTAGGACAAAATTCAGGTACAGAAATAATTGGTTTGAAAGATCATGTAATGGCTGATTCCATTGTTGTGACTTGGCCGACTGGTCATATTGATCGATTATATGAAGTCGCTAAAAGTCAAACAATTCATTTGATAGAAGGAACTACAACCAATGGTGAAATTTTCGTGGATTCGGATGTGGAATTAGTGATTGTGAATACAAATGAAGCTATACATCCTGATGTTGAGATTAATATTTTTCCTAATCCTTCGGTTTCTGTATTGAATCTTCACTTATCAAAATTAGGCTTTTCCAAAGCAATAATTTTAAATGCAAAAGGGGAATCAATTTTCTCAAAACGAATTGAAACTATGGAGACTCAATTGGATGTGAGTCACTTACCAAAAGGAATTTACTTTTTAGCCGTGGTGGATGAAAAAGGCAGGAGAGTAGTAAAGAAATGGATTAGAAGTTAGATTTTTAAAAATCTTCAAAAAAAATAGTTCCCTCAAACGGAATGAATGCCCGTTTGAGGGAAAATCACTGAATTTGTTTAAGACACCCTTTTATTAGCTTAAGCCAAAAGCACTTTTGACTTTACCCACATAATCTAACTTCTCCCAAGTAAAAGTTTCTACTTCCTTATGGATGGTTTCACCAGAGCCATTGGTCATGGACACCGTTTTAATTTCAGGAGTTCTCCCCATATGACCATAAGCTGCTGAGTCAGAATATATTGGATTTCTCAATTTCAATCGCGTCTCAATTGCATAAGGGCGCATATCAAATATTTCATCCACCTTGTCCGCAATTTGAGCATCATTTAGATTTACATTTGATGTCCCATAAGTATTAATATAAATATTGGTTGGTCTGGCGACACCAATTGCATAAGAAACCTGAACTAAAACTTCATTACAAACTCCCGCTGCTACTAAATTTTTGGCAATATGTCGGGTAGCATAGGCTGCCGAGCGATCCACCTTTGAAGGATCTTTTCCTGAAAAAGCACCACCTCCGTGAGCCCCTTTTCCTCCATATGTATCAACAATAATTTTTCTTCCAGTCAGTCCTGTATCTCCATGAGGTCCACCGATTACGAATTTTCCAGTAGGATTTACGTGGAAAGTAATTTTGTCATTAAATAACGATTGAACTTGTTCTGGGCAGAGATTCTTGACTCTTGGGATAACAATATTGATGACATCAGCTTTAATTTTAGCTAACATGGTTTCGTCTTCATCGAAGTCATCATGTTGAGTAGATACAACTACGGTATCTATACTTATTGGTTTGTGATCATCCGAATATTCAATTGTCACTTGCGATTTAGAGTCCGGACGTAAATAGGGCATCTGGTCTGAATTTTTCCGGATATCTGCCATTTCAATCAATATCTTATGCGCTAAATCAAGCGCTAAAGGCATATAATTATCAGTCTCATTAGTCGCATAACCAAACATCATCCCTTGATCACCTGCGCCCTGATTTTCAGGATCTGCTCTTTCAACGCCTCTATTGATATCAGGGCTTTGCTCATGAATTGCCGAAAGAACCCCACAAGAGTTTGCTTCGAACATATACTCAGATTTAGTATAGCCGATTTTCTTAATGACATCCCGTGCAATTTGTTGAACGTCGAGATAAGTATTGGTTTTAACTTCTCCAGCAAGTACAACTTGACCAGTAGTAACAAGTGTTTCGCAAGCAACTTTTGAGGAGGGATCAAAGGCGATAAAGTGATCTACTAAGGCATCGGATATTTGATCAGAAACTTTATCCGGGTGCCCTTCAGAAACAGATTCGGATGTGAAAAGGTATGGCATTTAATGGTGTGATTTTTTGTATTCAATTATCGAAACACCCCTGGTTATGAGGTATAAAGCTATTTCGAAAACTGATTTCCATAAGGATTTTCAAAAAGTGACGCAAAGATAGAAAAAAGAGGAATGTTGATTGAATATGTTGAATAATAAATTTTATTAATTGAATTGAATACTTTAAATCTATTCTAATTCTGCTATTTTTTCTTTGAGCCAGTTAGCAGAAAATGTGCCTTTTGCCATATCAATTTCTTCTTTGAGCTTAAGTAATTCTTTTTTATCTCGGGGTCTAATTTTTGTTAATTTCCGAGTAAATTTTATAAAATCTTTTATCCCTTTTTTTCTAGACTCTGGAATATCTTTATGTCTATTCAAATAAGCTCTAAAACTTTCTGTTAAAAAATATAAGGGTTCAATTTCATCCGTTTCATAATAAATCATCATTAATACAAGTTTTGAGTTTAAATTGTATGTAAAATCTTCATATTCAACGGTTTGTATTAATTCGATTACTTTATTGTATTCTTTTTGATAGAAGTATAATTGAGCAAGATTGAAAGAGACTGCATTGGCTCTGAAATCATCTGGTATATACTTATTGTAGTTGTTAATAAAATCTTCTGTCCATTTATATTTTCCTAATCGTAGTGCACAGGATACAATATTTTTGAAGTTCCATGGAGATAATTCTCCATCAACAAAAATTAATTCAGTCTGTATTAATCCCTTATATAGTTCAAATAGCTCATTTAGGAAATTTTGATTCCCTTGGTTAACTTTTCGTATACAATAATTCATCGCAGATGAGTAAAAGAACTCTGCTTCAGAATTTGGAAATTTATTTCCGTGTGTATCAATTAGTTCTTTTAACTTATGATAATGGTCGTTATTTTCGTGTTCTTTTTGAGTTAGATATATTTGAAGATATATCTCTATTGCTGGGGCATCATGGTAATTATAGTTTTTTAAGTGATCGATAATTTCCTCAATAAAAAGCACTTTATATTCATGGGAAGTTACATATTGTTGGCTCAGAACATGACAATAAAATTTTAATTTTTCTGCCAAATAAAACCGATCCAAGTTATTCACGATGTCCTCTACATTTCGTTTTGCTGTTCGATCATGTTCCGACTCAGCTAAATCAAAATAGTTTTTTTCAACTTGATACTGGTAATAATAATAAGAAGCAGATCTGTATAATTGTTGCTCTGACAATCTTCTTGCTGACTTCATTGTACTGTTGTACAGTTTTTCCATCTTTTTCCTTCCTACTGCGTCAATCAAATAGGTAGCCTGTACCACTGGATTTTCTTCAAAAACTTGTTGTGCTAAAAAACCTTCTACTAATTTTAATAAATCAGAAAAGTGCTTCCTGAAGCGCACATCATCATAAGCTCCAATTTTGATCAGTTTTTTCCATATAAGCTCTTTGGTTAGTTCTTTTGGATTTTTTGCGTTAATATTTTTCAATAATATTTCGAAAAGCTCAACTAAGGTCTGATTTTTGTTAAAATAAGGGGATAACAAATATTTTCGCAAACTATTTTGCTCATATTTGTTAAAATACTCAAGTATGGAATACAATTTGCTAGAATTCATATGTGTTAGATTTGAAACCTTTAACTATTTTTAAAAAGGATTAAAAAACAAATTATAACATCATAATTGATTTTTTTTCATATCTTAGAGCCGAAGTATAATTTTTTGATAAATGTATCAAAAATAAAATTTGAAAATTCATAAGGAACTCAAAATAAGGCAATTAAATAATTATTACAATTTTATTGATAAATTTTATTTATTGCATTTGTAATGTTTTGATTATTTTAGAGTTACATATATTTTTCAATTTAACGTGATTAAAATAAATTTCACAAAACTCATTAATGTATAAGAAAGGACAAAACTTTGACCTTTAATCTAGATGTCCAATACCACGAATAAAAAAGCGCCAACTTAATACTACTAAAAACCACGAACAAAAAATAAAAAGGGACGCGCAATATAACTGAAACACTATTTTTTAACAGCAATGAACTAAATCCACGATCCATGAATGTATCCCTACATATCAAAAAAAATGTCTTCCGGTTGCTGCCGGCCCTTATGTGGCTCTGGCTTCTGACTGGAGTGCAGGCACAGGGAGGACTATCTCATCATTTTTACGAAATTATTAGTGGCGATTCTCTAGTCATTACCTTTACGCATAATCACGCTTCTATTCCACCTCAAGTAGCTACTGAAAATCTACCTAATAGCGGAATTATTTATTTTGATCCTCACTATTCTTGGGGAACTAGATTTGGAATTCCTGGCAATCCTTCTGTAAATTCATTAGTATATAAACCTTCAAATAATTTTTATGGTGTTGATCATTTTACAATAGATTATCGAACGCTTCCACCTAATAGCAATTGGCCAGTTATGGCTAGTATGTATATCGAGGTTGTGGTTAGACCTTCTTTCTTAATTGCTGAGGATGATTTTGCCACAACAGATATGGGGCAGGCAGTTACGATAGATGTTTTGGATAATGATTATAGTAATGCTTCTATTATTTCTGTAGAGGCTATGCCCGTTTCAAATTTTGGGGATGTTGCATTAAATGCAGATTCTACAATAACCTTTACTCCTGCTGTTGGATTTTCGGGTAATGCCAATTTTAACTATACTGCTTGTGACAGTGGAGGTTCTTGTGATTTAGCTACGGTTAGTGTTCAAGTTTTGGAAACTTTAACTCCTCCCTATGATTCAATTCATATTTTTACAAAGCAAAATACGCCACAAGTAATTTTATTACCATTAGAAGGGTATACTGTTGAAACAGCTCCACAAAATGGAGATTTGGACTCTGCATATGTGTTAGAGTATATTCCAGACTCTGCATTTGTCGGGACTGATAAAATTGTATTTGAAGATCTCTCAACTCAAAATATTAAGGTAGTAGATATTACGGTATTGGCAGCTGACTTGCCAAATATATTCGTTATCGATGATATCGCTTTTATGCCAGTTGATGGAGGAGAAGTTATCATAGATGTTCTTAAAAACGATAAAGGGGGCAGTGGATTAAGTGGACCTTATTTAATCGAGAGTACTGATAATGGTAGTATCACTTATATAGGAAATGGTAAGTATCGATATGTTCCAGATGCCGGATTTGTAGGAGTAGACCAATTTATATATAAAGCTTCTACAACACAGGGAGGAAATTCTGAATATGGTGAGGGTTCTATTGTTGTTTTTGATCATGAGCCAGAATTACCTGTTTATAATTTAATTACACCAACAGAAACGCCTTTGGTACTTAACTATAATGTACCAATTGAAGATTATGATTTTATCAACTTTAGTTCTAATCTTCAATATGGCTCATTGAATTATTACCCTGGACAACAAACCGTAACAACAGCTTATGGACAAGATGTTTCTGGGTATAATATGGTGATATATACACCAAATACGGGGGTTGTTGATCAAACTGAAGAGTTTGAATTTGAGTATTGTGTATTAGGAAACACAAATGATTGCCAAGAAGTTAAATTAATAGTAGATATCATAAATGTTACCTCAACGCAGGATACACTTTGTGCAGGTAATGATTGTGTTTGGGCTGGAGATACGAATCATGATGGTATTGTCGACATACGAGATTTATTGCCTATCGGTTTATGTATGGGGGAAATCGGCGTCGCTCGACCTAATGCTGCTTTAGAATGGTTCGGTCAATATGGTGATGATTGGAGTAATCCTTTTGCCCAAATGGCAATGGATATTAAACATATTGATACAGATGGTGACGGTAAAGTTCAGGCTATCGATACTACTTCAATTAGCGATTTTTACTTTAATAGGCATACGGTTACTCCCTCTCCTTATTTTGAGGCTACAGATTCTTTATTATTTATAGAAGACATTGATTTTGATCCAGATACTGTTGAAATAGGGGATGTTTTTATCACTAATGTTATTTTAGGAACGCCTTCTAAACCTGCTATCGATGCTTACGGTGTTGCTTTTAGCTTGATCTATGACGAAGCAATATTTGATGCTTCTATTTCTTTTGATAATGATGAATGGATGGATTATAATTCTCCAATGATTGGAATGACTAAAAAACCATTCGCCAATCGTTTGGATGCAGGCTATACTCGAACAAGTGGTGTCTCAGGTAGCGGATATGGGATTATTGGTAAAGTTGAATTTATTGTAATTGATGATTTGACTGGTTTCCGTCCTAATGATGATAAGACTACCATAACGCTTACTCCTTTTGGGATGATGAATAGCTCTGGTGTAACCACTCCAATAGGAGGTAATAGTATTACTCTTTATTTGGATAAGGATAATGAAGAAAATGAAGATGATGATAAGTTAACTTTTATTCCTGAAGATAAACTTAAAGTATATCCAAATCCTACTTCTGATCAAGTGACTGTCCATTTAAATGGTTCTGATAATTTAATAGAAAGAGTTGTCGTTTATACGGTAACTGGACAAGAAGTATATAATTCAGGTACGGTTCAAACCAAGAGAATGCAGTTAGAGGTGGAGGGTTTTCATCCTGGCATGTATATGATGAAAGTTTGGACAAATGGAGGGATGATGAATCAAAAAATTGAAGTGATAAGATAAAAAAAAGGCTCCGCTTTAATAGCGGACAACTAAGCATATTTAACCCTAAATTCCTAAGATTTATATTCGTGGAATTTTATCATTGCTAGTGAGTCGCACAAATGTGCGGCTTTTTTTTTGCCTATAACTCTGGTTTAAGAGCATGTTTAAAAATTTTCTGAACTGAGAATCAATAGCTTATGGTTCTGATAAATAATTAAGGAGTGAGTTTATCGGGATAAATAAGTGAATTAATTTGCAGTCAGGTTCATGAAATTTTGGTTAAGTAAGTGCTTGGACATAAATAAGTTCCATATTTGAGGAAAACTATTTTTTTGCCAGACGAGGCAAAAAGCACAGGCATATCCGTAGATATGGCGAGTATTTTTAACGAAATATGGTGAAAAAATAGTCCGTCATAATATGTGTGAGTTATTTCTGTCCA
>JANSWP010000100.1 GCA_024743405.1 Bacteroidota bacterium | reverse complement strand
TTGGACAGAAATAACTCACACATATTATGACGGACTATTTTTTTACCATATTTCGTTAAAAATACTCGCCATATCTATGGATATGCCTGTGCTTTTTGCCTCGTCTGGCAAAAAAATAGTTTTCGTCAAATATGGAACTTAATTCTGTCCAAGCACTTACTTGACTTTTTTTATTTAGCCATTTGTATCCATCTTTACAGGAACAAAATTTATAACAAAACGATTTTCCAACGATGAAAAAAACCTTTACGACTATTTTTTATGCATTTACTTTAATAGGATTAATGACTGCTCAAGACGGTCAATTGGATCCTACATGGAACAGCAACGGTATCCTTCAAATGGATGTCAGCGGTGGACATGATACACCACATGGTATCATTATTCAGCCTGATAACAAAGTAGTTGTTGCCTTTTCTGGTGGTTTCCCTAATGCGAGTAATTTTGATTTTGGGGTTGTTCGATTTCTTGAAGATGGATTAGTTGATTCTACTTTTGGTGTAGATGGTATTTATCACTATTCTAATTCAAATGCTTCCGACTTGCTTTATGATATTAAAATAATGGCAGATGGCGGTTTATTGTTGACAGGTTCTTATGGTGTCGAACCAGCGAATACTGACTTTTTTTTGGTGAAATTGGATGGAAACGGAGTCCCTGATCCTAGTTTTGGAATGGATGGTTTGGTGATTTTACCGATTGATACAGGGTTAGATTATGCACGAAGTTCAGTTGAATTAGACGATGGAAAAATTGTTGTTTGCGGTTATTCTCATGTACCAGGATTTAATTTTAGGCGAAATGTTGTTGTTCGTTTTAATGCGGACGGAAGTTTAGATGACACTTTTGGGACAGCAGGTATGTTTATTTGGAATGACAATGGAACGGCTAATGAAATGTACAATATTGGAATTTTAGCTGATGGGGGGATTTTGGCAGGCGGATTTAGTAATCCTGCAGGTAGTGAGCGACACGCTTTATATAAAATATTGGCAGATGGAAGTGGATTAGATGCCTCTTTTGGAAATATGGGAGAAGTCCTTGCACCTTTTGAGGGTAAAGGTTATGGCATGTTGATTCACACGAATGGAAATATTTATTTGACGGGTGGTGCGAGTGGTCCATTGGGCAATGATTTATTGATTTTAGCTTATGACCAAAATGGAATGCCTGTTGTAGATTTTGGAATTGATGGAGCACAAAAAGTGGATTCGGATGTTAGTGACATAGGTTTTGGGATTACGCAACAATTGGATGGAAAGATTCTTGTTTGTGGTGAGTCTGGTGGCGGTTTTGGAGGGACTCCACGAGCATTTTACACTGTTCGATTCACAGAAGATGGGATGTTGGATGTGACTTGGGCGGATAATGGAATCGCGAGAGAGGAAGTGTCTACTTTCTTCGCGTGGGCAGATAAGGTGACCGTGATGCCTGATGGTCGGGTAATGGTTGCAGGACCTTGTGCGCACACCAATAATGATATGGTAGTGGTTCGATATGGAAATGCGCCAGTCAGTTTCATTCCAACGGTTGCTTCAATCAATTTTAAATCTTTTCCAAATCCAGTTACTGACCGACTTTTTATACAATCGAATGAACAACTAGAATCCTATCAAATTACGAATTTGAATGGGCAATTAATGAGTCGCGGAAATTTCCTTTTCGAACAATCTCAATATGAAATTTTGGTGAATGATTTTCCAAATGGCAATTATGTTTTGACAGTGATTGGTGAGCATGGTTTGGGAAGTCGAATTTTTCAGAAGATGTAATTAGCTATCTTTTTAGCTGTCCTTATTAATATTAGAGATTGGTTATGTATCAGAAATAATTCATAACCAATCTCTAATATTGGGTCTATAAACTTTAAAAATGAACCGTTTATTCTTCAAGTTCATTTTCATTATCTTTTGTTTTTGTGGGAGTCTTCTTTATGCCCAAAACCTAATCCCGGATGGTGGTTTTGAAATTTGGGATAGCAGTATAGGTAGTCCTCCAAATACAATGTCGCCACTCAACAATTGGTACAATGCCAATGGAACGCCTGACCATCATCATCAAGATAATCCTGCCGGAAGTAATTTGACAAGTTTGCAACCTTGTCCTACAGGAAATGGCAATACAGATTGTGGATTTCCTTATGAAGGAAAAGCTGTTTTAGGTTGTTGGAAAGGAAATGGTGATGATGGTACCAAAGAGTGGGCAGGTACTCAACTTGTAGAGCCTATGGTTGCGGGTGGTTGTTATAAAGTTTCTTTTTGGGTACAAAACAAAAAGGACAATCCCGATTTTTATATGGCAACTAATCAATGGGGAATTTTCTTTTCGCAAATGCAGATACCGTTTTTTTCTCCGGATGTGGCGGATTTTTCAACGATGACCGACCATTTTGTGATGACAGAAGAAGTGGTTCAAACTTCTGAATGGGAATATTTTGAGTACGATTATCAGGCAAGCGAAGACTTTAAATATGCTTATGTAGGCTTTATGGGAAATGGGTCGACTTCTACAAATATCACTTGGTCAGACGATTTTTTCATTGGTTTTTATGCTTGGTTTGATGATATTATTGTGGAACGAATTGACCCAATGTTAGAACTAACAGAAGATGTCACCCTTTGTCTTGGAGATAGTCTTATGATCAATGCAGAGTCAAATTTTCCAGTTATTTGGACAGATGGAGTAACGATTGATTCAACTTTGTCTTTTTGGGTAAAACCTACGGAATCGACCACCTATTATTTTCAGACGCAAGACAGTACCCAATGCTCGATTTTGGATTCAGTAGTGGTAAATGTTGAGGGGAGTGAAGACATTGATTTCGAAGCAGATGTTTTAGGTGGTTGCCCGCCTTTTGAGGTTCAATTTAATGATATAAATCCTGCTCAAATTGCGACCTATGAATGGGATTTTGGCGATGGCTTTTTTGAAGAAGCATCATTTTCGACTGATCATACATATTCCGAATCAGGAATTTATGATGTGACCATGACGGTCACTTATTTTGAAGATTGTGTGAGTACTTTGACAAAAGAAAACCTTATTGAAGTTTTTGAAATACCGAATGCAGATTTTGACTTTACACTTGGACAATCGGTAAATGGACTTCCAGAAGTTCAATTTTCGGATCAATCTGAAGGCAATATTTCTGAGTGGTTTTGGGATTTTGGTGATGGGACTTCTTCCTTTAATCAAAATCCAATTCATGAATATAAATTGCCTGGCGAATACCAAGTCGTTTTGAATGTCACCACCTTTCAAGGATGTATACACTCCATCACACAAACTGTATTCGTGAGCTCAGAGTTGAATTTTTATATTCCAAACGTATTTTCACCTAATGGAGATGGAGTGAATGATAGGTTTGAAATTTTCCCTTTTGGACAGTTTGAAAATTATAAAATTTCCATTTTTGACCGTTGGGGAGGGCTGATGTTTGAGTCGGCTAATCCTTCGGAATTTTGGGATGGAAAAAACAAGAATGGACAAAAAGCTCCTGGTGGGATTTATACCTATATGATTGAATTTTTGCCTATTGAATTGAACCCAAAACGGAAGAAATTGAGTGGTGATGTTTTAATTTTAGGGGTTAGGTAATTTATCAAATTGAAACGCCTATTTCTAATCAACTATTTTGGAATTTCAAAATAGTCATTGAAAAAACTGAACCTACACCAAGGTAACCTCTTACTGTTTAATCAAATTAATAATTGATGTTAGACTAAATGTTACATTTTATTCAAGAATAATCATTTTCTTTTTCAGGAAACTTGATGGATAAATAAGTCGAAATAACACTTTAATATTTGTGCCCAAAAGCTAATATTTAGTAACTTGATTTTTTTGGCTCAAAAAGCTAAATATGAAGACAATACTTTTCCTAGTTTCTCTTGTGTGTTTCTTTTCTCTCTCTTCTCAAAACCTTTCCCTCGACGACAACGAAACTTATGCTGTCGTGGTTGGCATCTCGGATTATCAAGATGAGGGTATTCCTGACCTCCGCTTTGCGGATAAAGATGCTTTAGCATTTGCTGGATTTTTACAGTCTACAATGGGTGGTAGTTTGGATGAAGATCACCTCAGAGTCATGATTAATGAACAAGCAACTGGTGCACAATTTGCCAAAGCTCTTGATTGGCTATGGGAAGTGACTGGTGAAAATGACCGAGTCATTATCTATTTTTCTGGTCATGGCGATGTAGAAAGAAAAAGTATCACTCAGCCAGGCTATTTATTAGGATGGGATGCTCCGTCAAGAGTCTATATGGCAGGAGGAGCCATGAATGTTAGGGATTTGAACGATGTCGTTTCCACACTGTCTATTCAAAATAAAGCAAAGGTTATTTTGATCACTGATGCCTGTCGAGCTGGGAAACTATCTGGTAGTAGTATTGGTGGGGCGCAAGCAACTGCTGCTAATCTTGCTAAGCAATTTGATAATGAGATCAAGATACTATCTTGCCAGCCCGATGAGTATAGCATCGAAGGGGAGCAATGGGGCGGAGGCCGCGGTGCTTTCAGTTATCACTTATTGGATGGGCTGATGGGGATGGCAGATCGAAACACGGATCAAGCAGTCAACCTCATGGAAATCAGGAGTTATCTGGAAGAGAATGTTTCAGCGGAGGTAGCTCCTCATAGCCAATTACCCATGGTCGTAGGTAATGTACGCGAAAAAATAACAGATGTCTTTCCTGAAATTTTGGATCAATTAAAAGAAGGGCGTAAAGGGCAATTACAGCTTTTTACGCCGACTGAATCAAGGGGTATGGAGGACGATGTATTAGCTGCTGCCGACACCAATGTAGTAGAAATGTATTTTGCTTTTCAAAAAGCACTATTGAATAAAGAATTTCTGACCCCAAAAGATGCTTGTGCAGATGTTTATTATGAGCAATTGATAAAAGAACCTAGCTTATCAAAACTTCACTCATCTATGCGTCGCAACTATGCTGCTGCTCTGCAGGATGATGCACAGCAGGAAATGAACACCATGCTCAAAACAGGATTGACTGATCAAATTCTGAAAAATGCTAGTGCATCAGATCTCTATAAGCACTATCCAGCCTATTTAACTCGGGCAGCTGAATTATTAGGGGAGTCTCATTATATGTACAAGACACTATTGGCTCGTAAATATTTCTTTGAAGGTAAAATGCAAAAGAAGAGAAAAAAAAGAAGACCATTTTATAAGAAAGCGCTATCCCTCCAACCTGATATGTCTCATGCCTATTCAGAGCTTATTGATGCTTCAGGCAATGATCAATTGGATTCAGCATTGTATTACTTTAAAAAAGCTACAGAGCTAGTTCCGTCATGGGTAGAGCCCTATATTGAGATGTCTTATTTTTACCAATATGCGACAAAGCAGTTGGACAAGGCAGAGGAAATGCTTCAGCTTGCGGGGGAAATAGATTCTACCTCGATTCTTGTCTGGTATTATAAAGCTACTTTTTACAAAAGAAGAACTGTAAGAAAATATGACGAGTCCGAAAAGTGGTATTTAAAAGTTATTGAAAGCTCGGGAAAGGATATTTGTTTCCCATGTGTCTACAATGATTTGGGAAACTTGTATTTGAATACGCGCCGCTATGCAGAAGCAGAAAAATATTTAAAAAAGGGCATCCAGCTTGATTCTATCAATTCGTCAAAGTATAAAAGCTTTTGTGTGCCTTGCGGATATATGAATTTGGGTAATGTTTACTTGGATACCCGTCGCTATAATGAAGCCGAAAATGTTTTTAAAAAAGTCCTTCAACACGATTCAACTTTTTTGGGTGCCTATGTCAATTTGGGTAATGTGTACACAGATACTCGTCGTTTTAATGAAGCCGAAGAAAGTTTTAAAAAAGCAATCCAACTGGACTCGACTTTTTTCCAAGCATATGTTACTTTGGGAGGTGTGTATACTGACTTGCACCGTTATGTTGAAGCAGAAGAAGTTTACAAAAAAGCCATAAAAATTAATCCAAATTTTTCCACATCCTATCAAAATTTGGGGTTCTTATACCAGCAAATTCAACGTAATGACGAAGTCGAAAAACTTTTGAAAAAAGCTATTGAATTAGATTCATTCAATATAGGTGCTTACAATAGTTTAGGGGTGTTTTATCAGAATGCTGGACGACTTGAAGATGCAGAGGCTATTTTCTTTAAGGTGCTTCAATTAGATTCAATTCATGCTCCTGCCTGGGTCAATCTTGGAGTTGTTTACACAAGTTTAAATAGTCCGAAAAAAGCTGAACAAGCATTTAACAATGCCTTGGCTTTAGATTTTCCCTTTGCGCATCCCTTTGCATATAACGGTTTAGGACAGCTTTATATGAAGCAAAATAATTTTTCTGAAGCTGAAAAATATTTTGAAAAAGCTATTGAATCAAATCCTTATTTTAAACCAGCTTATTTGCAAAAAGCTAACCTCTGTCTTAAAACGGCACAATTTGAAGCTGCAAAAGCTTCGATTGATAAATTACTTGAACTCAACCCTGACAATGAAATAGCAGCAGTTTTGCTTGCACAATGGTCTGTGAAAACCAATCAACTCGAAAATGCATGGAGGTATTTAAATGATGGATTAGAAAAAGGTTATAATGATTTGGAAAACCTTAAATCTGAATCTGATTTCAATGAAATGCGAAAAAATCCTAAGTGGGAGGCGCTGATGAAACAATATTTCCCTGAGAAATATAAAAAGTAGAGTAGAAAAAAGTATGTTGGTTGGTCAAGGGCTTCTTTCGTTGATATTGTTTTTTGCTCACTTATTTATGCAAAGAGACGATTTAGAAATGTAGTACATCAACAGGTCTGTTGATTGTTTTTTCTTTCTAATCGTTTTTTCCCCTATTTTAAACTGTGTTTCCCTTCAAGATAATACTCACCATGCTGTAATGCTTTTTTCTTTATTTTCACGCTGATAAATTTTGAATTCTTCACTATAATAAACTTGTTCGGAAATAATAAATTTTCATATATCCAATTCTTATTTCCGAATAAGTCTAATGAGCAAAATTCTTATTAGGGATAAATGTAATCTTTAGAACTATTCATCCCCACAATTCACAAGTTTTTGACCGTTTTGGTGAAAGTGATAAAATTGAATTAATTATATATTAAAAACTGAAAACAAAAAACTATTATTGGTTACAAACACATTAGTAGGGAGAGGTTCTAAATTTCTATAACTTTGCGAATCATGAAGACGACACAAGAAATACAACAGGAATTAATGACGCTTTTGCCAGAAAGCAAAGTGGAAGTCGTTGTAGCTATAAAGAAATATTTTCCAAAAAACTCGCAAATTTATCGAGAGGCAGTATTGATAAAAGCAAGGATTAATTCATTGAGAAAAAAAGAGCTGCAGGGCACTATATCTGTCGAAGAGGTGCAAATAGAGGAGAATAAAATTCGTACTTCTTTGATGGAAATTATAACTTCTATTGGTACAATGGAATCGATAGAGGGTAACCAACCCAATCGAAAACTATTGATTTGGGGAACATTTGTTTTATTGTTTATTACTGGAATTTTTGTTGGCTGGAAATATTTTGGTGATGACCAACTGATAACTGGTGGAGGAGATTTAATAGATTCTATCTCGACAATGGAGATAGGGGATACTTTACAAAGAAGTGTTGTGGCTAAGTCTTCTCCCTCAAAAAGTCCGATAGGTAGGGTCTTGTATAGTGTTCCGAATAAAATGCAGTTGGAAAATAAAACACGTTGTATTATTCGGATAGCCCAGTCAGAATTGAGTACGTTAAAATTAGTGGAAGGTGTGGCTTCTGATGCACCTATTGAAATAGATTCTATTAGAATTGGGGACTTAATGACTGCCAAAATAACTACAGCACCTGGAGACAATGCATTTAAAATCACGTCATTGAGTACGCCTGAGCAAATAATTGAAAAGGATTTTGTGACTGAATGGCTATTCGATGTCGTCCCATTAGTAGAAGGAATCCATTCTTTATTTTTAAAGATAACCGTAAAGGTGAAAACTCAAGATTTCGGTATTAAAGAGCGAGATATTTTTGTGATGGATAAAGAAATTGAAATTTTGAGTGAGGATATTGAAATAGGAACACCAATTATGGAAGAGGGAGGAAAGGTCATGTTGGCTTCTTTAACTTCTCCTGTCAACATTGAAGACGAACTTGACTTGGAAAATGGCACGGAAGAACCGGTTGAAGTTGTAATCGATAAAACAGAAGATAAAACCATAAAAGATCCTCCACCTCCACCCAAAAAGAATAATACAACAAAGACCGGCAATAATACCAATTCCAATAATCAGGGAAAAGGATCGGGAACAACGATAAAAAATGTACCCAAATATTCGACCGTAAAAGGAATGGAATGGGTGACCATAAAAGGTAGTTTAGAAAGTCGAAAAGTCGTCACCTCTCCTAAAATCACGTCTAACACTTCAAAAAGAGGTAAAGTAGCTTTGAAAGTTTGTGTCGATAAAAATGGGAAAGTCACGGATGCTTCTTTTACTCAAAAAGGTTCTACTTCATCTGATATTCAATTAGTAAGAATGGCCATTGCCAACGCAAAAAAATGGAAATTTGCAAAAGGAAAGCAACGTGAATGTGGAATACTATTCTATGATTTTAAATCAAAATAAAATATGACAACTTACAATAACTTAGCAGATACCACTCGAATTTGGATCTACCAGTCCAATCGACCTATTTCTAATGAAAAGCTACCTGAACTTAAGGTGCAAATTCAGCAATTTGCAAAAAATTGGGTGAGCCACAATCGCGAGCTAAAAGCATTTGGCGATGTATTACACAATCAATTTGTGGTGCTAATGGTCGATGAAAGCATGGCAGGCGCAAGTGGATGTTCAATTGATTCCTCGGTTCATTTTGTACAAAGTTTGGAGCGAAATTTTGGTTTAAGTCTATTCGATAGAATGACTTTTACCTATCAAGATGGAGAGGAAGTCAAATCTGCTCCACGTGACGAATTTGCTCAATTATATGCTGAAGGAAAAATCAATGATGAGACTTTAGTTTTTGATAATTTGGTAAAGAATAAAGCCGAATTTGAAGCTAGGTGGTTGAAGCCTTTGGGGCAAAGTTGGCATAAGAGGATGGTATGAGTTAATAAAATGACTTGATTCATAATGCGGTACTTATTGTTGTTAGTTTACTTTTTTCCGTTCGTACTCTCTGCTCAATCTTTTGAGCACCTTTCTGTTAGAGGAACCAGTTTAAATGGTAAGGAACTGACCAGTGCCTTTGCTGGAGGTATGAATGCCCCTCAGTTTTCGGAAGTGGATTTGGATGGAAATGGGATCAAAGACCTATATGTCTTTGACAGAATAGGCGATATACACTTGACTTTTTTGCAGGAAAATACGGGAGATGAAACCGAATATCGCTTTGAACCCCGTTTTGCGAAAAACTTTCCAAAATGCTCTGAGTGGATTTTGCTTCGAGATTATGATAATGATGGTATTTCAGACCTGTTTACTTATTCGGGCTTAGAATTGATTAACGGCATTCGCGTTTTTAAGGGAAAATATAATAATGGAAAAATAGATTTTGACCGAGTAGAATTGGACCAGTCTTTCGATTTTAATGTGTTAACTTATTTGACTAATAATTCATTGAGTGAAATTTTTGTTTCAAATATTGACTACCCCAATATAGAAGACGTTGATGGAGATGGAGATTTGGATATTTTGACCTATGAGCCGAATGGTGTATATGTCCAGTATTTTCAAAATCAAGCTATTGAAAAAAACTATCCATTGGATAGTTTAGTCTTTTTGCTGAAAGATGAATGTTGGGGTCGATTTTCTGAAAATGCATCCGATGGGCTGATCAATTTAGGTAACAATATGGATGATTGCCCAGATTGGTCAACGACCAATATACATCCAGGGTCGACCTTGCTAACTTTTGACGAAAATGGAGATGGTTTACCCGAAATTTTGGTAGGTGATAATTCAAATTCTAACTTAACAAAGCTAACCAATGGCGGTATAAAAGATACTGCTTTTATGATCAAAAAAGATACAGTTTTCCCAAATTATGATGTACCAGTGACCATAGATTTATTTGTGGTACCTTTCCTTTTGGACGTTGATAATGATCAGTTGAAAGACTTGATTGTTGCGCCAAATTGGAAAGGAAACTCAGAAAATTATCAGGTTGGATGGTTTTATAAAAACACGGGCGATCCACAAAATTTTGTTTTCGAATACCAACAATCTGATTGGTTAGTAGAGGATATGTTTGATTTTGGGTCGCGATCTGCCCCCACTTTTGCAGACGTAAATGGGGATGGATTATTGGATATGGTTATTGGAAATGAATCCTTTTATGTACCTGATTTAAAAAAAGATCCTCGCTTAGTTTTATTGGAAAATATAGGAACTGAAACCGAACCAAATTTTAAAATCACTAATGATAATTGGCTGGATTTCAAGCAATTTGACAATTATACAACTGATTTTACGCCTGTTTTTGGTGACCTAGATGGTGATGGTGATAAGGATTTATTAGTAGGGGAGAAATTTGGGAGTCTCTTTTTTGTTGAGAATGTTGGTGGAGCAGGCAATCCGATGGAATTTGGCAACATCACTCATCACTATAAAGACATTGATATTGGACAATATTCAGCACCGCAAATAGCTGATTTGAATCAGGATGGTTTACCCGATTTGTTGATTGGTGATCGATTTGGGAAGCTAATTTTTTTTCCGAATATTGGCACTCTTAATGAACCAGCATTTCATCCGAATAAAGATGAACCTCCTAATAATGCTAAGTTTGGTGATATTAGCACGGCTCAGCCAATTATGCCAAATGGACACGCCGTTCCTTTTCTTGTCCCCTTGGATTCAAGCTTCCTTTTAATCACAGGTGAAGAGTCTGGAAAGGTTGATTATTATCAATTCACTTCCAATCAAATAAATGACCCCATTTTGCCAACTATACCAAATTGGGGGAATGTGAATATTGGTTTGTACACCAAACCTGCTTTAGTTGACTTGAATTCGGATGGTATTTTGGATTTAGTAGTCGGCAATCAAAGAGGTGGTTTGTCAGTATTCGAAAGCCATTTAACCATAGACGGTATCACAGCGACGAACGATATTTCAGAAGAAAGCCCTTTTCATCTTTATCCCAATCCTGCAACGGATTGTATATATGTTGAAAGGAAAAATGATTTTAGGCAGGTTTATAAGTTGTCCGTTTTGAATGTCATAGGTGAAGTTGTAATAGAGGCTATTTCTCCGAAGGTCGATATATCTGGATTGGAGTCCGGAGTATATTATATAAAAATTGGGACAGAAGTCTATAAGTTTATAAAAATTTGAAAAGGCTATTGCGAATCATCTTTTCTTTTCAGATTTCTGCTTTCGCCGTCTTTCTGTTTGGTTTTCCCTTTGCTTTGGCAAAAGTTTCTTCAGGCACAAGTCATGAAAATCTAGGATCTAGGTCAATATGTTACGCTAATTCTATCAAATCGCCTATATTTATTCCGAATTTGGTTTCGCCTTTCTAAAAATAAAACTAAAAGTCTAAGGTTGGATAAAGTTACAAATGCGCTGATTATCGAAAATAACTTCGATAGTTAGTAATTGCTTGGACAATTTTAAGTGCATATTGCGCACCGTCGCCTT
This sequence comes from Bacteroidota bacterium, assembly GCA_024743405.1. Classification (GTDB taxonomy): domain Bacteria; phylum Bacteroidota; class Bacteroidia; order Chitinophagales; family Saprospiraceae; genus JANSWP01. Next base: position 12,865 of record JANSWP010000100.1, on the reverse strand, counting down.
CGGCTAGGTGCAGTAAATTAAGTGGAAGACATTTGTGTCCAAGCACTAATCGAGATTATTCAATTTCTAATTTGTATTAAAAAAAATCCAAAAAATGGAGAATGTTTACCCTCTTAAAAAGTTAAAAAAGAAACAACATTTGAATCGATTTTTGAAATGGTTTGGCATCTGTTGTTTAATTTTTATTGCTCAAAATAAACTATCATCTTGCGATACCTCGGGTTTCTTTATTGATGATGTTGTACTGAATCCAGATGGCACCTATACGGTCACTCTAACGATTGAAGTTGGAGGATTTCCAACGACAGGGGTTGGAAGTACTTGGGGTTTTTATTTTAATGCGAATAACCCAATTTTAGCAGTAAATCCACCCAGTTTAACCAGCCAGAATGGTACTCAAATTTTTGCGGTTATTACGGGAACTACAATCACTTGGGGAGATCCGATACCAAATGCCAATCCTCCTTTTGTAGATATGAATGTAGATCCGACCCAACAATTTACGGTGACGCTCATTGTTGGAAGTATCAATGGTGATTGGGATGGTGGCGGACAAGAAGGGAACAATTGCCCTGGTGGTCCAGGTACTATGCCAGCAGATTATGGTGGACCATGGCCTTGCCCACTCCCAGAAGCTCCACTCGTTATTGTTCCGCCCAAAGTTTGTCCGAATGAAATTATCAATTTAACAGCCATTGGCGTTTCACCCACCAATACCATTACTTGGAATCCGCCAGGATTGAATGGACCTTCTGTGAATGTTTCTTTTCCAGGAACAACCACGATTGATGTAACTGTTGAAAATGAATGTGGATCTCAAACGACGGTTCCTGTTTTGATTGAAATTTTGCCTTTACCAGATATTAGCGCAATTAACCCCACTGAAGAAATATGTGAAGGAGCAGTTGCTTATCTGGAAGTTGGTTATTCAAATGAGTGTGGAACCCCACCTTTACCAACTTGGTCAAATGGGGGCATTGGCAGTTTTAATATTGTGAATCCAATGACTAGCCCTGAAGTATATACAGCTTCGGTCACCAACCCTTGTGGGGTGGCAACGGCAGATTTTACAGTCACTACGGTAGCTATTCCAATGATAGATATTTTGACAGATAATGATAGTATTTGCTTGGGAGAGGATATTGATTTGGAAGCAGATGCAAATACAGAGGTATTTTGGAACCCTATCGGTGAAATTGGCGATATTATTAATGTCAGTCCTACCGAAACGACTACTTATATTGCGACAGTGACTAATATCTGTGGGACGATTGCAGATGAAGTTACCATTACTGTCAATGAAGATGTTGAGGCAGAAGTGAACTTAGAAGCTTGTGCGAATTCCTTTGTCCTATTTGATGGACAACCACTCGACCCAGGTACGGTTACGGAATTTACTTTTGCTGCCTTTAATGGATGTGATTCTTTAATTACGGTGACTGTAGATGAATTGCCAACCTATTCGAATGATGTCGAATTAGAAGCTTGCACAGGTACTTCCGTTTTGTATAATGGCTTTGAATTATTTCCAAATACCTTTACTGAAATTACTTTAACGGCCTTAAATACTTGCGATTCGGTGATTGCGGTGACGGTAGTGGAATTGCAAAATTATGATGAACAGCTGGAAATTCCTACCTGTGAAGGCTCTTTTGCAAACTATAATGGCAATCAATTGCCGCCAAATTCTTCTAATCAATTTATGTTTGTTGCATCTAATGGTTGCGACTCTTTGGTTACAGTTTTCGTACCCGAATTACAAGTTTATGAGGAAGATTTAGAACTGGAAACTTGTACAGGTACTACCGTTGAATACAATGGTTTGCAACTACAACCAGGAACCACCAGTGCCTTTACTTTTTCCTCACTCAATGGTTGTGATTCTGTGGTCAATGTTTCTGTTATTGAATTGCAAGACATAGAAAGTGATCAGTTATTTCAGACCTGCCCAGGTACAACTGTTATGTATAATGGACAAGAATTAGACCCAGGTACGGAGACGGAGTTTATGTTTGTCACTGCCACAGGTTGTGATTCGACCGTAATTGTTACCGTAGAGGAATTGCCTGCGTTTACCAATGAAGTCGAATTGGAAGCATGTACGGGTACGACCGTAATGTATAATGGACAAGAATTAGATCCAGGAACGCAAACAGAATTTATGCTAACTGCTGCAAATTCTTGTGATTCAGTTGTTTCGGTTATGGTTATGGAATTGTCCAATTTTAGAGATACGCTCAATTTGGGAACTTGCTCCGGAACTACCATCTCCTATAATGGACAAGAATTAGATCCAGGAACTACCACCGAATTTATTTTTGGAGCCGTAAATACTTGTGATTCAGTAGTAACGGTGGTCGTGGAAGAATTATCCATATTAAGTAGTGATCTGGAGCTTCAAACTTGTCCAAATACAACAATAGAATATAATGGAGAGGATTATGCTGTTGGCGTTGAAACGGATGTATTTTTCACTGCCTCCAACGGTTGTGATTCGATGGTACATTTAATGATCGTTGCGCTACCAGAATTTTCAGAAGACCTTCAACTACAAGCTTGTACGGGTTCTAATGCAACCTACAATGGTCAAAGTTTAGCGCCTGGTACGACTACACAATTTACTTTCCCAGCATTGAATGGTTGTGATTCGACGGTTTCTGTTTTCGTAGAGGAATTAGATGCTTTTTCCAGTGACTTAGAAATACCAACGTGCCCTGGACAATCTGTAGATTACAATGGACAAACCTTGATGCCAGGTACCATGACTGATGTTACTTTTATTAGTGGGGGCGGATGTGATTCGATCGTTACCGTTGCCGTAGTTGAATTAAATGTTTTCTCTACACCCATTGATTTGGAAACTTGCTCTGGATCTACCGTCATGTATAATGGTCAAGAATTAATGCCAAATACAACGACCGATTTTGTCTTTGGAGACCAAAATGGCTGTGACTCTACAGTCACCGTTACCGTTATGGAATTGCCGACTTTTGATGAAATGGATGAATTTGATGCCTGTATTGGGACTTCGATTATGTATAACGGCATGGAGTTGATGGCTGGGACAGTGACAGAGGTGATGTTTATGACTCAAAATGGTTGTGATTCTGTGGTGACCGTAACGGTCAATGAGGTGAATGATTTTCAAGGTACTGAACAATTAGCCACTTGTGTTGGCTCAACAATTGAATACAACGGCCAAAATTTACCTGCGGGCATTACCACTCAATTTGTTTTCCAAGCTCAAAACGGGTGTGATTCTGTAGTGACTGTTACGGTAGAGGAATTGGACGCTTTTACTTCGGATTTGACTTTGGAAACTTGTCCAAATGGATCTGTTATATACGATGGACAGGAATTATTTCCAGGAGACCAGGTTCCATTTACTTTAACTGCTCAAAATGGTTGCGATTCGGTGGTTATAGTCTTGATCGAAGCCTTACCTGACTACCAAACGCCAGTGCAATTGCAAGCCTGCTCTGGTGAAACGGTTGATTATAATGGACAAAACTTACTAGCAGGAACAACAACAGATGTATTATTTGCAGCTGTTAATGGTTGCGATTCTTTAGTGACTGTTTTTGTAGAAGAATTAGAGATTTTTGCAAGCCCATTGAATCTGCAAGCATGTATAGGAAGTTCCATTGTTTATAATGGTCAGACGTTACAGGCGGGTACAGTGACGGATATACAATTAGTGGCTGAAAATGGCTGTGACTCTATTGTCACGGTTGCTGTTGATGAATTACCATTTTTGACGTCTTCTTTAGACTTACAAGAATGTCAAGGAGTAGATGTCGTCTATGATGGTACGGTGATTACGCCGGGTACGAGTATGGATTTTACTTATACAGGCTCCACAGGCTGTGATTCGATTGTGACCGTCAATGCCCTAACACCATTACCTCCTAGTCAAACGACAGATGAGGTGACTATTTGTACTGGCGAAACCATTGTCCTTTTTGGACAAACCGTATCAACTCCAGGAGAATATTCAAGTACATTTTCCAATCAAGATGGCTGTGATTCAGTGCATACCATTACGCTTTTGATTCAAGAGGAAATGGATTTATCTGCAACTACTGAAAATAGTTGTCAGGAGGAGGATACTGGGTTCGCTGAAATTATGGTTTCTGGAAGTGAGGGTCCTTATAGTTACTCGTGGAATACTTCCCCAATTGATAATTCCATTATCGAAAATTTACCTGCTGGAAATTATTCGGTTACCGTAACCGATGGAATGAATTGTACAAATACAACGGATGTGTCTATTGGTAATTTCAGTCTTGCTTATGATGCTACGGGCAGCTTAAACTGTTTTGGTGATACCGATGGAATCATTTCCGTAGAGGCTCAAGGGAATAATATTCTCTATAGTTTGGATGGGCAGAATTATTCTGATAATCCACTTTTTACCAATCTTTCAGCGGGGCAATATGATGTCTTTGTTCAAGATGAGCACGATTGTGTGTATCCGACTTCAGTAGATTTAGTGAATCCTCCAGAGGTTATAGTGGCGTTTCAAGAAGACGAAATCACTATTGACTTAGGAGAGTCTATTACTTTAAATCCAATAATTGTGGTGAGTGGTAATTCTACCATTAACTGGACAGATGATCCAACTTTAAGTTGTTTAGATTGTGAAAATCCAATTGCTACGCCTACAGATAATGACATTTATCAAGTAACTATCATTGACGAAAATGGATGTGTCGCGACAGATGATATCCTCATTCGTGTCAATAAAAATAGAGACCTATACATTCCAAATGCTTTTAGTCCGAATGGAGATGGCATCAATGATAATTTTACGGTTTATGGAGAGGAAAAGAATATTGTGAAAGTTCATCGGTTCCAAATTTTCTCCCGATGGGGCGAGCCTGTGTTTGTTGCACAAGAGGATTTTCAAATCAACAATGGAAATGATGGTTGGAATGGTAAATACCGTGGTGAGGATTTGAATGCTGCTGTCTTTGTATATTTTGTCGAAGTTGAGTTCTTAGATGGAACGATTGAATTATTTAAAGGAGATTTGACTTTGACTAGATAACGGCAAATTAAGTTTAACCAGGTAAAGATCGTCGCCTAAAGCGACTGGAAAACTAAGTAGGCAGATGGATAAAAAATTGCATGCAATTTTTTATCCACTTGCTTGCAAAAAAGAATTGCTTATGCATCTTTTGAATTTTTGCAGCGTTAAAAATACTCACCTATACCCTGCATCACCTGTGTTTTTTGCCTTACTAAAATTATAAATCTACTATTTTAAATTGGACTCCCCTCCAAAACCACCATTTACTGGAGCGAGCCGCCCTGCGGCAATGCTCCAGTAATCTATAACATGATTTTGTCCAAGCTCTTACTTATTGACGGCTATTTTCCCAAATAAGGTTGGTGAGTAAGGGGGAGGGGTTATCTAGTTTCCAAAAACTTAATATCCAAACCAGCGACTTTTTGTACCTCGTCTATTTCCTCAATGCGAATTTTGGAGATACCGGATTTCAATTGTCGAATCATTTCTTTTACTTCACTTTGGCGAATGGCAATTTCCAAAATGCCGATATTCCCAAAATCTTGCCTCACCATTTCTAAATTGAGTTTTTTGACGGTATTCATCACATCGCTCATAATGGAATAATCAAAAGTCAGTCTATAGATATCTTCTAGTGTTTTTTCGATGATATCTGCATTCTGAAATGCGATAGACGTGCTTTCTCTGTAGGCATTGATTAAACCAGAGGTTCCGAGTAGGGTACCTCCAAAATATCGAACCACCACCACAAAAACATTGGTCAATTCAAAGCTATCAATTTGCCCTAAGATTGGGCGACCGGCAGTGCCAGAAGGTTCGCCGTCATCATTGGCGCGAAAGTTATTTTTGTCCAATCCCAATCGATATGCATAACAATGATGCCTACCTTTAGGGTGTATTTTTTTGACTTCAATAAGGCAGTTTTGCCAATCTTCTTCAGTATAAATAGGGTAGGCATAAGCGATAAATTTACTGCCTCGGTCTTTAAATTCACCGATACTTTCTTCGCTTATAGTTTTATAGGTATCTTTCATTGGATGGTTATGATTCTAAAGGCTCCATCTCTACATTTTCAATATATTCAATCAACGCATCTAATTCCCAAGCATCTTCAAGGCTAAAATCACCAACTTTAGTTCTTTTCAAAGCGGTCAAATATCCGCCACTACGTAAAGCTTTTCCTAGGTCATGTGCTAAAGAACGAATATAAGTGCCCTTGCTGCAAGTCGCTATAAAATCAATATCTGGCAGGTCGACTTTTGTGAAATCAAAATTGAAAATAGTGACTGGTCGTGATTTGATTTCTATTTTGATGCCTTTTCTAGCTTTTTTATATAGGGGTTGACCATCTACTTTAATAGCGGAAAACATTGGTGGAATTTGGTCAAAATCACCTAGAAATTGTTGACGTGCTTCTTCTAATAGATCAGGAGTTATATGATCGGTCTGGAAGGTTTCGTCAATCTCCGTTTCCGCATCATAAGAAGGCGTAGTGGCACCCAATCGAATGGTTCCACTATATTCTTTAGAAAGACCTTGAAACTCAGTTAATTTTTTAGTGAATTTTCCGGTACAAATGATCAGTAAGCCTGTCGCCATGGGATCTAAAGTTCCGGCATGACCGACCTTGATTTTTTTGACACCCAACTTATGTTTGAGTTTGTATCTAATCTTATTGACGACATCAAAGGATGTCCAGTCTTTAGGTTTGTTGACGAGCAAAGTTGCTCCGGCTTGAAAATCATACCTCGGGAGAGGATCGTCAGAATTCATTTATAAATTATTCGGTATCCGTTCACGAGGGGTAGTTGTTTAAGCTGATAGTGGATAACTACCCTTCGGAATAGATTTTAATTCAATGCATAGATAATTGCAATAGCTCCTACGATAAAACAATATACGGCAAAATAAGAAAGCTTCGCATTTTTTACCAGTTTTATCATCCAGACACAAGCGAGCAAACCGGTAACAAAAGCTGCGCCAAAGCCCGCCAATAGTGGAACCAAATCTTCGTTTTGCTGGGAAAAAGAGCCATCCATTAGGTCTTTGGCCATTTTGCCAAGTATTAATGGTACGACCATTAAAAATGAAAACTTGGCAGCGCGACCTCTATCAATACCTAATAAAACGGAAGTTGAAATCGTGGCTCCAGATCTTGAAATACCTGGTAAAATAGCGATTGCTTGAGAGATTCCGATAATAATCGAATCCCAAAAACCAACTTTTTTGGTCGTGTTTTTCGCTCTATCGGCTAGAAAAAGCAATAGTCCAGTGATAATTAACATCATCCCTACCAATAGCACATTTTTATCAAAAAGGGCTTCTATTTCCTCCTCAAATAACAGTCCAATCGCCGCCGCAGGAATCATGGATAAAATAATTTTTACTGAAAACTCTGCCTCTTCATTCCATTTGAATTGGAACAAACCTTTAAAAATCTCGATAATTTCTTTTCTGAAAACGACAATCGTACTGAGTGCCGTTGCGGCATGCAATAAAACCGTCATCAGCATGCTTTGTTCGGCGACACTATCATCGCCTAAAATCAATTTGCCTAATTCAAGATGACCACTACTCGATACGGGTAAAAATTCGGTTAGTCCTTGAATGATACCCAATATAATGGCACGGATTATTTCTTCCATAGTATGTTTCTCTACAGGGAGTTATTTTTGTATACAAAAAAATAGATATCCTAATCTATAAGTTTAGCATAAGACATCTATTGGCATTGGAGATTTTGGTGTTAAGAAATTCAATTGAGTTAAGCCTAGAATAGTACCCATGTTTGAGCCTCTGCGTTTGCTTGAGCCAAAAGGGCTCAAAGGTTCGAGCAAAAAAAGTCGGCGAGTTTGGGTGTGAGTGCAAAGGGGATTGAATTTTAACCAAAATATCCACAGCCTTGATTTTTTTGCTTCGTTTTTCATCAAGGAAAAACGAAGAAGTATCATTTAAAAATATAGTGGTGGTTGGGTGAAAAGTCAAAAAAGAAGAATAACGAATGATTAATATGTGTAATTAATGGTGAATAAATAATTTACAAATTATATCTAATCGTAATGTTATCTAGAATCGAACTTTTTACACAACCCCGTTAGGAACTCGGAGAAAATAATCTAAATGGTTATTTTTTAAAGATCGCATAAACCTGCATTCCTAAACCAATCAAGATGACAACAGGTGCCAAGACCGTTCTTCTCCAACTATAGATAATGCTATCATCCCAAACATCTGGGCTCGGCATAGATCCACCCAACATTAGGATCATCCCAAGTGCAATTAGAGCAATTCCAATTCCCATCCATATGAAATTATCTTTCTTGAAGACCATTTCTATTTTTTTCTGATTTTTTTGCTCTTTTTGACCTCTCCTTGAGGTGGTAGGGGAAGTCTTCTTTTTTTGAGTGGTTACAACTACTTTTTTCTTACTCATTATTAATGATCATTATCAGTTCAAGATAGGTGATAAAATAATCACTAATCCCAAACCTCCTTTATTTCTTATATTTCAAAAACTATTAAACTAAAGAGGTGTAAACGTTCATGTAAAAATCATAAAACATACATTTAATACAATTCATTCACACGCATTCTCAAATATTTATTGACGACATAATAGGTGCTGCCGGCATTAATCAAAATTCCTAGTAAGACTAAACTGGAAAAAATTACAATGATACCAGGCACATGAATCACATTCATTATCTCGGGTAGGGCAGACTTTGTCCAAAAAATTAATCCGACCAAAGCCAAAATTGCCAAAAAGGCACTAATTAGCCCAAGCTTAATACTCTTCCCAATGTAAGGATAACTGATAAACTCCCATGAGGCGCCCACTAATTCCATATTCTTTATTAAAAAGCGATTGGAATAAAGCGCCAACCGAATTGTATTATGAATGAGTATGATAGCAACAAAAATAAAGAAGATGCCTATGCCAAGGGTGATCCAAGATATTTTTCGAATGTTTTGAGCGATAGATTCAACCAAGCTTTCTTGATAAAAAATATCACTAATAAACGAGTGATCTTTCAGATCCTTTCGAATTTTATCTAATGCAATTGGTGTCATAAAATCAGCTTTTACATTGAATGTTATGACATCATATAAAGGATTAGTCAAATCTAGTTTCATAAATTCATCACCTAATTCTTCTGCCAATAATTTGGCACCTTCCGCTTTTCCAATGAATTTTACCGTACCTGGTTTGGTAAAGTTACTTTTTGACAATTTATCTTTTAAATACCCAATTTCTGACCCATCGGTGTCTGTTTTTAACTCAATAATAATCTCCACCTGCTCTTTTGCAAACTGGATAAATTGTTGCCCATGCAAAACAATCAAACCAAAAAAACCGAGTAAAAACAAAACCAAAGCCACACTGATAACAGCATAGAAGTAATTCGGCTTGGTTCGCGGTGAAGAAGGTTTATTAGTGTTTCTGGGCATCAGGCTATTGTTTTTCGCCGCAAAAATAGAAAAATTAAAGTTTGGGAATGACTCACCCTTCGGGTACTTTTAAATCCTTTTTCAATTGTGCCAATTCTTTTTCTAAATTGGATTGAATTTCAGCAAAGTTTTCCTGCCCAAAAACATTATTTAATTCATTCGGATCGGCTTGCAAATCGAACAATTCCCAGGAGTCAATATCATCGTAAAAATGAATCAGTTTATGCGTTTCTGTCCGAACGCCATAATGCTTTTTGACTAAATGCCAGCCATGTGGATATTCGTAATATTGGTAATAAAAAGAAGATCGCCAATCGTCAGGTGTTTCATTTTCTAGAAATGGTTTTAGGGATTGCCCTTGAAAATCAGTGGGTATGGCTGCACCAGCCAAGTCTAAAAAGGTAGGAGCAAAATCCAAATTTAAAACCATTTTTTCGACAGTTTGACTGGGTTTCGTTAGTGTTGGATAGCGCATGACCAAAGGCATTCTTAATGATTCTTCGTACATGAACCGTTTGTCATACCAACCATGCTCCCCGAGATAAAAACCTTGATCAGAGGTGTATACTACCAATGTATTCTCTGTCAAGCCATTTTCATCTAAATAATCCAAAACCCGCCCAATATTATCATCTACAGACTTGACACACCTCAAATAATCTTTAATGTATCGTTGGTATTTCCATTCCAATAACTCCTTGCCTTCCAAATTCGATTCGCGGAAATATTTTCGAACTTCGTCATAATGGGCGTCCCAAGCTGCTCTTTGTTCCGGAGTCAAGCGATTCATCGATGCAACATGTCCGGGACCTGCATCATGAGATCCACCACTTCCACCAGTTCCTGGATCTTTTCCACCGCCCCAATCTTCCGGTAAAAGTTTCATGTCATGCGATAAATACATATGCTCAATTCGTTGGTCTTGATCACTTGCTGCTTTTGAACGGGTTGAATAATCATCATAAAAGGTTTCGGGTAAAGGCAGCTCTACATCTTTGTACAAATCAAAGTATTTTGGGTGTGGCATCCAATTTCGATGGGGTGCCTTATGATGGTAGAGCATACAGAAAGGTTTGGTCGTATCGCGCTTTTCCAAATAATTCAATGCCAAATCCGTAATAATATCTGTGGTGTATCCTTCATGATCTATGGTATCACCATTTTCCACCATTTTTGGATTATAATAAGGTCCTTGACCAATAAGTACATTCCAATAATCAAATCCAGTAGGTGCCGTTTTTAAATGCCACTTTCCGACAACAGAAGTTTGATAACCCGTTTGTTGTAGTATTTTAGGGAAATTCATTTGATTGCCATCAAAATGATCTCTATTGTCTCGCAAACCATTCAAGTGACTGTATCTTCCTGTCAATAAAACAGCTCGACTGGGTGCACATATAGAGTTGGTCACAAAGCTATTTGTAAACTTAATTCCTTCTTTTCCAATCCGATCCATATTTGGTGTTTCAATAAGCTTTGTACTATACGCACTCATGGCATTATTGGCATGGTCATCCGTCATTATGAAAATAATATTGGGTGGCGGAAGGGGTTCTTTGGGGGCTTCTTTGCAGGAGATTTGAAATAAAAAAAGCGCAAGGAATAAGATTGGAAAGTTGGTTTTCATTATTGTACTGTTTTGATGTTGCATATTATTAATTTACCTCGAAGTTTGGGTTTTCAATGGGCATTTTTGCATTCATTTCAATCAACCATGTCTCTAACTTTTCATTTAAGGCATTCACTTTATCAGGCATGACCTCTGTTAAATTTTTGGTCTCACCAATGTCATTTTTCAAGTCAAATAATTCAAAACTATCGGTTTCATATCGTTTGATTAATTTATAATCGCCTTCACGAATAATACTGTATGGTTGCACTTTATCTCCCCACCAATAATGTGGAAAATGCCAATATAAGGTATTGCGATCTGGTTCACTTTCTTGAAATAAAACATCTGAGAAATCAATACCGTCAATGAGCTGGTTTTCAGATGGTTTAATGTTCGAAATATTGCAAATGGTCGGTAGAAAATCAATCGAAGAAACAGGAAAATCGCTTTTAGTATTGGATGAGATTTTCTTTGGCCAGCTCATGATTAAGGGTTCTCGAATGCCTCCTTCATAAGCATGACCTTTACCTAGTTTTAAGGGCGAATTATCAGTTGCGACAATATGTCCGCCATTGTCTGAAAAGAAAACGATAAGCGTATTTTCTCTCAAATTCAAGGAATCTAAGGTGTTTAAAATATCACCGACAGCATTGTCCAAACTTTCGATCATGGCAGCATAAATTGGATTTCGTTGAGCATCCAAAGGCTCCCGACTTCGATATCGTGCATTCATCGTATCTTTTTCTCGATATTGAGGGGAATTTGGATTGGAGACTTGTTTGGCTTTATATTTTTCAATCAAATCTTCCCTAGCTTGAAGCGGCGTATGAACCGTATAATGCCACATATTTAAATAAAAAGGTTTATCGGCATGCGTTTTAATAAAATTAACTGCTTCAAAAGCCTCTCTATCCGTTAAATATTCGCCTGAATCTCGACCGGGTAGATTCTCAATTGAAAACCCATTTCTTTCATATGGGTCAAAATAGACGGGTGGTTGTCCATAATCGGTACCACCATAATTAAAATCGAAGCCTTGACCTTCAGGTTTCCATTTATTAGGTCCTAAATGCCATTTTCCTATGTGCCCTGTGACGTAGCCTTCTTTTTTGAATAATTCGGCAAGTGTCGTTTCTTCTGACTCCATCCAATACGGATTTTTGGGTGTCAAAAAGCGTCGTTTCGGAAAAGTGTCATACCCTACTGGATTTTGTTTGTTTTCTGGAATCTCAATGCCCGAATACCTTCCTCTAATCCAATCAGTAATCCCCATTCTTGCCGGATATTTTCCTGTCATTATCGACGCACGCGTAGGCGAACAAACAGCACAAGCAGCATAAGCGTTGGTGAAATGCATACCACTTTCTGCGAGTCGGTCGATATTTGGAGTCTCATAAAAAGTACTACCCATAAAACCAATATCTTTCCACCCTAAGTCATCAACAAGGATGAAAATCAGATTTGGTTTTTCTTCTATTCGAGGTCGATTTTGACAAGATTGAAGTACTATCCAAAACAAGAGAAAAAGGACGTATTTTGATTTGCACATCTTAAATTTTTAAAAAATAGTCGCCCCAGGTTAGGAAGTAGGAAATAAATAAGGTACCCAAATTTTACACAGCTATTTTTTATTCAGTCGAGGCAAAAAACGCAGACATACCCATAGGTATGGTGAGTATTTTTAACGAAAAATGAAGGAAAAAGAGCAAGTGAAAAGGGTAGGTTATTTGTTTTCTACTCCCTTATGTGATTCTTTTGTAAAAATATGTTTG
>JANSWP010000105.1 GCA_024743405.1 Bacteroidota bacterium | reverse complement strand
ATTGATTGTTCTATCAATTGGAGCTATAAAATCTAAAGTTGTAGTTACCCCAATAACTCCCTGTGCTTCCCAAGTACTTATGACTGTATTTACAGCAATAGATCTATATTCCGCTAGAACAATAAATGGTCCACCTTTATAGTCCACATTATTGTAAGTAAAATCTACTCCATCTTTAATCTTATCAGCATTTATTGCCCATTTGATAGGAACCAAATGATCATGCAATAACTCCCAGATAAGTCCGTAGGGTTTAAGAGCGTTATTCTTTGTCTGCGGCTCTACACCCATGTTAATAATATAAGAACCTGCAGGAATAATTTCCATATTAATAGGTGGGATAATACCCATCATCGCATAGACTTTGGCCTCACTTTCAGATGAATTCAATGAGACTGTTTTAGCAATTTCAATTTTGAAATCCCTTAATACCTTTTTAAAATAGGAACTAGACTCTTTTTGAATAATAGAGCTATCATTATTTGGTGTGTCATTTTCTTTTGGATCATTAAACCCAAAAAGAACAAGTACCCCCAATAATAATAAAAATGGTCTAGTGTAGATTTTCGTATGCATACGCTTCCATAATATTTAACGGCCTGATAGTCAGGAAGTCCAAAGTGTTTTTTAAGCAGCAATCGTTGTTAAACTTTGCTTTATTTTACTCGGGAGATGAGACCAATTTCTATTTCTAAATCAGGCAGGAGAAAGGTTGACCTAAGCCATAACCTAATCAAATGGGGGGAAGTACTGCCAATTAATTTTTTATAAAACTGTGAGTGAGTTTAATGATTAAGGATCCTTCCGTACGAAGCTATAGAACAGCATTAGTGAAATTGAACCTCTTTTAGGGGATGAGATCCAGCTGATATTTATAGCTTTTTTGAAGACAGTTTATTACTTGACTTATTCGATTTTCATTACATAAAAACCTATAAATCAGTTAATTATAACTTTTAAATTTAAAAGGGGGAATATTTTCAAGAAATGTGAATACCAGTACGGCTATTTTTGCGGGGGGGGATAAAAATAAAATAAATCCAAAAAAGGTATTCAAACAGATTCAAATTGCAACAATTATACCAAGAGGTGCTATTTTTGAAGTCTGTATGAATACCGAGACTAATAAGGTTTTATTTATTCACCCTTAAAACCCAGCAAGAACCAAGCCACAAAACTGTCACAGTTAGTTTTCATACATGGCATTCTTCTTCTTTTGCTTTTTAATTAATATTAAAAAAATAAATAAACCAAAAGTAATTAATAATCAATTTATTAAATCATTGTAAAAACATTATTCAAGTAAATAATATATTATGCCATTAAGATATTAGCTCTATTTTTTGAATAAAAATTAGTCACGAATATGCTTTCAACTAAAAAAAATCTATTTTTTCATCTTTTTTATTGATCTGTGACTTAATAATATCTCAATGAAGAAAACAAATGCCCTTCGAATTTTGGACAATTACAAAATCAACTATACCCTCCTTGAATACGATTATGACCCTGAAAACTTAAATGTTAAAGTGATTGCTGATAAGCTCCAATTACCTGTGCAACAGGTATTCAAAACTTTAGTCGTTAAAGGAAATAAAACAGGAATTTTGGTTGCTGTGATTGGAGGCAATCGGTCTTTGGATTTCAAAGAATTAGCGAAGAAAAGTGGAAATAAAAAAACCGCGATGGTTCCTGTGAAAGACATTCAAACGATAACTGGATATATTCGAGGAGGCTGTTCTCCAATTGGTATGAAAAAAACATTTCCTGTTTTAATTGATGAATATGCACGACACTTTAGTGACATATATGTCAATGCTGGCAAGAGAGGATTATTATTTAAAATATCTGTCAATGATTTAGAAAAGATCTCTAATGGTGTTTTTGCTTCTATCAGCATTCCTCTATAGACAAAAAAAAATCACAATATAATACAACTATTACCATTCTCTATCTTGGCATATTTTTTGATACAATGACACTTAGATCAGCCTATTCAATTTACATATATAATTTTTGACAGGTCATATTCCCAATTCCAATAATATCTAATTATTCTTCCCCCAGTAATTGCATTCTGAATAACACAGATATCTCGGAATAACAATTTCTCTTTAGTCAATTCCCTACTATAACATATTAGATTTTTAATTCATATACTAATATGTCTAACTATCTTTTTTTTAATCACTATTTTCAAAATTTTTTAAAAAACATGAAAAACTTCACCTTAGTTCTATCTCAAAATGAGATTAAGATTTTAGATCCTTCTCAAGCCCTCAAAATCAAGGGGGGCGCGCCCGGTGGCAATGGTAATGGTAACAACGGTAATGGCAATGGTAACAATGGTTGTCCACCACCTTGGATGACCTAAACCTTATCACTTAAGACCAGTACTTTGATCTAGGATCAGAACGTATCAAAAAATAATTTGAAAGTGAACGGCCACTCATTTGTAAAAATAGGTGGCTGGTTTCTTTTTTTACCAGAAACCACAATTAGAATACCCCCTCGAACAAAAAACCTTATGTCTTCATTTAGATTTACACCTATTATTAGTGCGATAATTATATTTTTCGGAACTACTCTTTCCGCCAATATTGATAGTTTAAATAGGGTTTTGTCTGCTCATTTAAAAGGAAAGGATTTTCAAAGTCAAATTGAATTATACAAAGCTATCGGAGAAGCTCATCTTACAAAACGTAATAATGACCTCGCTATGTCTAGTTTTGAAAATGCTTTAAGAATTGCAGAAGGACAAAATCTCAAAAAAATTCAAGAAGATCTTTTATTAAAAATAGGACAGACGCACAATCGACTCCAAGACTACCCCAACGCTATAAAAGCCTTAAAGAAATTAATATTAGAATGTATACCCACCAATTCCCTTTTACTTTCTAATACTTACTCCGCAATCTCACAAGCCTATCAGCGATTGGGTAATCATGAATTAGCTTATGATTACGAACTGCAGGCCCTTCATCAAAATGAAATATTAAATGATTCTTCAAAAATTGCGCACTCCCTTTACCAAATAGGGAGTATTTTCTTTTTTCATAGAAATCTTGAAGTAGCCATTGACTATTATAAACAGTCATTGGAGGTATGTGAAAGTTTAAAATTAAAAAGAGGTATTTTTAATTGTTTAGCGGCCATTGGTGGAGCATATAGTAGAATGGAAGACACTAAAAACTCTATCCAATATAATTTACAATCCTATGAGCTAGCGAAAGAGATGAATTATCAAACTGGCTTGGCTTACTCCACGCATAACTTAGGCGTTAATTACATGGCAAAAGGTGCTTTAAAAATCGCCCATGATTACTTTTTTCAGTCTTTAGAGTTAAAAAATTCAAACCAGGATAAATGGGGATCCGTTGCGACCTTACGAAACATTGGTGACACTTATAGACTACAAAATAAACAAGAAGAGAGTTTTAAATATTTGACCGAAGCACTTGAAATTTCAAAAGAATTAAACTCAAAAGACCGACGCTATGAAGTTTATATTTCAATGGCTGACCATTATAGGGCATTTGGTGACTTTGAGCAATCAAATACTTTTCTATATAAAAGTCTTTCTCTAAAAGATACCTTGAATAATGAGGCTACTTTAGAAAAAATGAGTAACGCAAAAGTTCGATTTGAGATTAAGGAAAAAGAAACAGCTCTAATGAAAAAAGATAAAGAAATTGAATCTGTTTATAAAAAAGTGTTTACGGGTAGTTTCTTAACACTCATCGTTTTACTCTGGTTAATATTTACGCGATATCGAGCCCAAAAAGCTTATAATTTGGTTTTAGAAATTAAGAATCAACAAATCCAAGCCAAGAATAAAGAGTTAGCTTTAGCCAATGAACTCCAGCTAGAAAACAACATTCAAATTCAGGAACAAAATAGAAAATTGGAAATTTCGAATGGTCAACTACAGCGATTTGCCTTTATTGCCTCACATGATCTCAAGGAACCACTTCGCTCTATTGGATCCTACTCTAATTTACTAAAACGACAATATCAACAACAACTCGACGCAACTGCAAATGATTTTTTAGATTATATAGCGTCGGGAGTGACGCGCATGTATCAATTATTAAATGATGTTTTAGAATATTCAAAAATTAATACTACTGAAGAAAATCTTACATGGATTGACTCAACAAAATTAATACAAGGAGTCCAAGATTCATTAAAAAAACAAATTGAAGAAAGATCGGCAATTATCCAAATCGGTCGTTTGCCAAAAATAAAGATCAACGAAATCATCGCTCATCAATTATTTCAAAACTTAATCAGCAACGCAATCAAGTTCACTCATAAAAACAGTGTACCTTTCATAAAAATTAGTTGCGAGCCAAAAGGAGAATATCTTCAATTTTCAGTATCGGACAATGGAATTGGATTAGACAAGGCTTATGAAAATAAGATTTTTGAAATCTTCCAGCGATTACACGGAAAACACGAATTTGAAGGTACCGGCGTGGGACTAGCTATCTGCAAAAAAATTGTTGAACAATACAACGGGGAAATTTGGGTAGAATCTACCTTAAACAACGGAAGTACGTTTTTCTTCACCTTAGCGGTTGAATTCGAACAATCATCGAAGCAAGATATAAATAACAGTAATATTATCCTTCTTTATCATTAGGGTTAAAGAATTAGCCAACCTATCAGCTGTTTTTGCATTAAAACTTAAATACATATGTTTTTTGATGGTATAATTTTTGACCTATATTTTTAGTCTCCTCTATTAAAATATGTCATGGTTAAAGCTATAACAATTACTTATTTCTGGATAACAATCCTCATCATAGCCCCCTCGTCTATTTTAGCCACACCTATAAATAGCTTAAATGTTATTGCTGGAATTCAAAATAATGGTGAAAGCGAAGCCCATCTTTATGTAGGGAAAGAATACTATGAAAAAGGTCTCTACGAAAAAGCGCTTGAAGCCTTTCTTTTAGCTTATCAAATTGAAAGTAAATCAAAAAATTCAGAGAATTATGTTCAAACCGTTATCTCCCTTGGACAGACTCAATTCAAATTAAATGACTACGAAACATCAAATCAGCATTATAAGGAGTTACTAGATTATTGGGGGAAAAAGGGCGAACCTGCTATAAAATCTAAAATCATGGTAGATATGGGGATCAACCATCGAATTTTGGGTAATTCAGAACAATCCTATACACTTCTCTTGGATGCACTTCAACTTCAAGGTTCAATTGGAGATAATGAAGGGAAGTTAAAATCTCTTTATCAATTAGGTACGCTATTCTTTTATCAAAAAAATTATCCAGAGGCTTTAAATTATTACCAAAAAACACATGATTTAGCAAAAGAGATCAATATCCAACGATCGATTTATTCCAGTCTGGCTGCCATTGGAAGTGTATATGACCGTCAAGAAAATCTAGAAATGGCTTCTAAATTTGGCTTAGAGGCTTATGAAATGGCAAAACAAATGGATTATGCGCAAGGAATGGCTTACTCCGCACATAATTTAGGGTCCAATTTCTTGAGTCAAAAACAATATTTCAAAGCTTTAGAGTTTTTTGAAGAAGCGTTGGCAATTAAGAGAAAGCAAGGTGACAAGTGGGGACAAGTTGGTACGATTAGAGCCATGTCTGCTCTTTATAACAAAATAGGAGAATCAGAAAAAGCCATCACAACGATTCAGTCTGCCCTAGAAATTGCTCAAGAGATTGGTGCAAAAAATCGAATATTAGAGGCCTATTATTATATGGCAGAAGCTTATAAGTCAGCAGGAAAAGCAGAAGATGGCTATAAATTTTTGAATAAATACATCCAACTAAATGACTCTGTGATGAATCAGCAGACCATTTCTCAGATGAAAGAAATCAAAACTGATTATGAAATCCAGCAAAAAGAAGCACAAATAGAATTGCTTCAAAAAGAAAACGAAATTGATACCTTAAATACCTCTATAGCTATTAGTACGGCTTTATTTTTATTAATTCTTTCATTATTGCTGGGTAGGCAAATTTATTCACAGAAAACATCGAATAGATTGTTGGAAGAAAAAAATCGAGAGATATCGAACGCAAATGAGAAAATTGATCATCAAAATAAAGCATTAGAAAGTTCAAACGAAGAACTTCAGCAATTTGCCTATGTAGCTTCACATGATTTAAAGGAACCACTGAGAATGATTGGCTCTTACACTTCTCTAATCAAGAGAAGATATGTTACCAACCTCGATCCTACCGCCCATGAATTCATGGATTTTGTAGTAGATGGCGTAACTCGAATGGAAAACCTGTTAAATGATCTTCTTACCTACTCGAGAGTAAATTCGAGAGAATTAGTGTTGAAAAACATTGATACCAAAATCACCATGGCTATCGTATTAAATAATTTGCAAGAGGCTATTAAACGCCAAGATGCAACGGTAAATATTAATTACGATAAGATGCCTGAAATCAAAGCTTCTAAAACGCATATAAACCAATTGTTTCAGAATTTAATTAGTAATGCGATTAAATTTAGAGGACCTCATAGTCCAGTTATCAATATTGACTGTCAAAAAAATAATGATCAATATATTTTTTCCATAAAAGACAACGGTATAGGAATCAATCCTGAAAATCAGCAAAAGATTTTTGAAATGTTTCGTCGATTACATACCAATGAGGAATTTGAAGGAACGGGTATTGGATTGGCAACTTGCAAAAAAATAGTCGAGAGGCATAAAGGTAAGATTTGGGTAGAATCAACTGTCGGTGAGGGAAGCTCCTTCTTCTTTTCCATTCCTATACAAAAAGATGCTTCGCAAGAATTGAAAAATGGAATTCTGATTGAATCCATTTCGAATTAGAACATGTTTAAAAATCATTTCACTTCTTAGCATAAATTGGGTTGAAATTCATCAGATAACGGAAATTTATCTGATGAAGACACGCTTTTCATCTGGTGACTTTCCGTTACCTGATGAATTTTGAAAAGAAAAAAACATTACATTTCCCTTTGCTTTGCAATTTTTTTTCAGCCAAAAGCCATGAAAATTTAGCTTTCTAATAAGAGTATCTTAGCAAATCCCTCAAAAACAATAGGGTGGAGCTTCTTTTGTTCTTCCTTAGACTTTATTCTAAAAGGTTTTATGAGATAAAAATTTTTGGAATAAAGTCTATTATCCTACAATAAAAATAAGATCCTTCTTTTTTAACTCTTCATTCTCGAAAAACAATGCTCAATTATTTTTTCTTTATCCTCCTATTTTTAGCTTTGTGAATTATTACCAAAAAAGTGATCTTCCAGTCTTATATCACCATAAAATTAAAAAAGATAAGATATTGGAAGTCATCTTTTATTCTCCAAATGTATCAATCTCCTGTTGAATATGAGTTTCAAAATCATCTCTGCTGGTGCGGGTTCAGGTAAAACTTATCGTTTAACTTCCGAAATGGTGGATTTACTTTCAAACCAAAAAGTACGTGCCAATGGCATTATCGCTACTACATTCACCAATAAAGCGGCTGCCGAATTACAGGAGCGCGTCCGAGTAAGGTTATTAGAAGATGGTTATTCAAAAGAAGCAGATGATTTGACGAATGCCCTCATCGGAACAGTGCATGGTCTGGGGGTAAAATTATTGAAACGGTTTGCTTTTGAAGCTGGCGTTTCACCGGAGGTTGCGATCGTTGCAGATGAAGACCAACAAATCCTTTTCAACCAAAGTCTTTCCACTGTTTTGCATTTAGAACGAGTCGAAGCGATGGAAAAACTATGCGAAAAATTAGGACTCCATAAACGCGAAAGGTTTGATTGGCGAAAGATCGTAAAACAAATTACGGAAGTCGCAAGGACAAATGACTTTGGAGAAAAAATATTAAATAAAAGTAAAAAATTATCTTTTGAAAGTTTTCAGAAATTTCTCGGCGAAGACACTGATAGTAAAGGGTTTACAATTGAGAATGCTCAAATAAAACTCTCAAATACGATTGAGACATTAGAAAATGGTGAAGACGCCACCAAAGTCACTCAAACGGCCATCAAAGACCTGAAGAATCTATTGATTGAACTCAAATTACGGGAGCAATTATATTGGCACCAGTGGGTCAAAATCTCAAAAATAAAGGTTGGGGCAAAAAGTAGAGATGCAATTGAGGAACTGAAAGAATTTGCTCAAAAACACGAATCACATCCTGACTTCCAAAAGGATATAAAAGACTTTATTTACCATGTTTTTGATATTTCGATTGCGGCGATTAATGAATACGACGAGTACAAAAAGCGACGCGGCTTGATTGACTACACAGATATGGAAGTCTTGATTAAGGAATTGTTGAAAAATGAATCAGTACAAGAAGTCTTGAGTGAAGAATTAGACTTATTGATGGTCGATGAGTTTCAAGATACCAGCCCAATACAGTTAGAAATCTTTTTGAAGCTCTCAAAATTTGCTAAATATAGTATCTGGGTGGGTGATCCCAAACAAAGCATTTATGGCTTTAGAGGTGCAGAGCCTAAACTCATGCAAGCCATTATTAAAAAAAATGGTGGTGTGAAACCTGAGGATATTCAAGGATACTCATGGCGGTCGCGCGAAGACATCGTTTTTGCCACCAATGCCCTTTTTATTAAAGCATTTTCGGACTTGCCAAAAGAACAAATTGCCCTTGAGCCAAAGCGATGCAAAATTGCTTCGCCCGAAAGCATTAATAAAGAAAATGAACCTCCAGAGGTCGGTGACGCACTCATTCATTGGTTCTTAAAGCCTGATGTTGAAGGCAAAAGAATGCCTGGAAAACCATGGACAGAAAATGCGATTGCCTCGACTTTAGTGACTTACCTTGAAAGAAAACCACTTATTCAACCCAAAGGCGAAAAGGAATATCGTGCGGCTAAACCTGGCGATGTGGCGATTTTGTGTAAGACGAATGCACAATGTCAAGAGATGGCAGAAGCATTGCATAGGGCAGGTTTGAAAGCTGCTATTTCGAGAGCAGGTTTATTAAATACCGCAGAGTCGAAATTGATTTTGGCTTGTTTAAAATTTATTTTGAATAAATACGATTCACTCTCAATTGCCGAAATTTTATTGCTCGCCGCGAACTTAAGCATCGAAGAAATCATAGAAGACCGTTTGGAATATTTGGAAAAGCTGGAGGATGAAGACACCATTTTAGATTTCAAATGGGGAGAACAGAATGTATTTATTGGCAAATTAAATGACCTACGAACAAAAGTTGTCGAATTATCAAGCGCGGAGATTCTAAACTTACTTTTAGAAGAACTGGACTTGCGCAGAATTATCGTGAGTTGGGGCAAAAAAGAACAACGATTAGCAAATGTCGATGTACTTCGAAAACTTGCTTTAAAATATGAAGAAGCTTGCAATCGACTCCATACAGCTGCCTCATTGGGAGGGCTTCTATTATGGCTCAACGAATTAGAAAACAATGGGAAAGACATGCAAGGTAGTGGAGAAAATGAAGATACCGTCAACGTCTTGACCTACCATAGAAGTAAGGGCTTGGAATGGTCAATCCTTATTTGCCATAGCCTTGAGTCGAATATTCGAAGTGACGTATGGGGCATTTCAATTATTTCGGAAAGCGAAGAAATTGATTTAGATAATATACTTGGAAACAGGTGGTTGCGCTATTGGGTTAATCCTTATTCTGATCAAATTAAAGGAACCGCATTATATGAAAGAATCGAAGAATCTGATGCAAAAATCCAAGCGACGAAAGCTGCACTTCAAGAAGAGGCAAGGCTACTTTATGTCGGCATTACGCGAGCGCGAGACTTCTTGATTTTTCCGACCCGCCCTAGTCCAACCAAATGGCTCAATCGAGTGTGGCATGAAGGTAAAGAAGACTACCCTACCCTTGACCCAAATAATTTTGAGACCCAATGGGAATGGAATGGAAAATACCTGAGCGCTGATACAGAAATTTTCGTTTATCCAAAAAACTTTGTCCATCGCGAACAGGAAAAAGAGCATATTTCATTTATTGAGGAACGAGCAGGAAAGGCTATTCATACGCCCTATTTCATTGATCTTCATGTTGAAACTATGAATGCCCAAATCACCTCTGAAGTTGGCAATATTAAACAATATGCAGCCCCAATACTACTAAAAGAAGACCAGGACAAATATATGGTTGCCAAGGTGGTGAAAGCATTTCTTACCGCCGACGAAATGGACTATGATCTGGTAGAAAGAATTGAAATGGCAAGCGCTTTTTTGGAACGATATGAAGTTGCTGATTTGGTGGAAGCAAAGGCAATGCTCAAATTTTCAAATCAATGGTTTAATTGGCTAGAAAAGGAATTTAGTATCCGGAAAATACATCGGAAATATCCTATTAGACTACAGCATAAAGGTCGATTGTTTAAAACAATTATTGACTTAGTTTTAGAAACAGACCACGGATTAGTTTTAATTCAAAATTCAGGCTTCGCAGGTGACTCAAAGCGTTGGCGCTCAAAGGCTTCAGAATTGAGTGATTGGTTGCACTTGAGCAAAACGGCTTTGAGAGAAATTTTTGATGCCGTAGCAGTTAAAACGATGGTGCACTTTGTTTTGAGTGGGGCGGTTGTAGAAGTGGAGACAGGGGAAGCAGTGAATTTATTTAGTTAGGGAGTAGGAAATAAATAACCTATCCCCTTAAAATCTCAATTCCTCGTCAATGTCTTCAATAGGATCCACTTTATAGGCCTTTTTGGTGGCGATTCGTTGTCTTTGGCGTTCCATTACCAATTTGGCAAGAGCGATATTTGGAGGATCTTCGTTAGAAGGGGAAAGCGCTTCATTGATTTTGTGTTCTAAAACATCATTTCGATATAAAAGGCTCAATAAATATTCCATTCGAAACTCAATCATATAGGCAATTTGATCTGCAAGAATCTCGAATAATCGTTCATCTGAAATAGGCTCATCTGGCACCTCTAATTCGAAGTTTTGAGTAATGAGCTCTTGAGTTTTAGAATCTATTGAATTAGGCATTTTTTATTTTTAATGACTAAATATTTTGGTAAAGGTGGTAAGAAATGATAGTTATCCAAAGAATTCAACCTGATCTTATCTCTCATTTTTTATTTACATTTGGCATCTAGTTTCAAAAAATGCGTATCAAAGAGAAAACATGGCAAAATCGAAAAAATATTATGTCGTTTGGGAGGGTAATAATCCTGGAATATATGAAAGTTGGGCAGATTGTCAATTGCAAATAAAGGGCTATCCGAATGCGAAATATAAATCTTTCAAATCATTGGAAGAGGCTACGGAGGCCTATCGAGAAAATTATTCGAATCACTATAATTTTGGAAGTAAAAAGGCAAAAACGACATTAGACATAATTAGTGATGCAGAGCGCAAAAAAATTGTGTGGGATAGTATTTCTGTAGATGCGGCTTGTGCGGGTAATCCTGGAGTTATGGAATATCAAGGCGTAGATACGAAAACGAAATCTCTGTTTTTTCACAAAAAATTTAGCCTTGGCACCAATAATATTGGGGAATTTTTGGCAATCGTTCATGCTTTAGCGATGTTCAAACAAGCTGGAAAAACAACGCCAATTTATACGGATTCAAGAACCGCCATGGCCTGGGTTCGAAATAAAAAAGTAAAGACTAATTTAGTTCGAAATACAAGAACAGCCTTGATTCACGACTTAATTAAAAGAGCTGAAAATTGGCTCAAAGACAATACGTACCCCAATAAGATTCTAAAATGGGATACCGATAATTGGGGCGAGATTCCAGCTGATTTTGGTCGTAAATAAGAACATGTTTAATAAAAATCTATAAACATACTCTAAAGATGTGCAATAATTACTGATCATAAGTGCCTTCTATACACTTTGGTTCACTGCTTATTGCTCAGCATGATTATTAATATAATGAGTTTTTTAGATCGCTTTTTTGGAAACAATGGGGAATCAGATAAATCTCAACCTAAACTAAAATTTGGGCGATACACAGATTCATATAAGACTAAATTTCAATATGACAATTGGGATAAAGCCTTAGACGAATTTGAGGAAGAAAATTATTTGGAAAGTTATCGGGCTTTTTTCAATTATTTGAGAGATGAGATAGAGGATAACGTCCATATAAAAGAGAAAAACGATCAAATCCATTTTGAAATCTTTCAAGGTTCAAAACGAGTGATCGGTTTTGCAAATGAAAAACATTTTAAGGCAGAAGCAAAAGTAGCAAAGGCAGATACACTCAATATTAGCTTTATGCGCCGATTAATCGAACAAAATTTTGATTTAAAGTATGGTCGTTTTGCACTTAATGAGGCTAATGATATCTTGATCTTATTCGATACTTATACCTTAGATGGTTCCCCTTATAAATTATATTATGCACTAAAAGAACTAGCAACCAATGCAGACAAACAAGACGACTTGCTTTTGGATGAATTTGAGATGTTAAAGCCCGTCGAATTTGAGCATTTAAAACATATTTCAGAGTTTGAAAAATCCGTTAAATATAAATTCACGGTTGCTGAAATCAAGTCTACTTTTGATGAAATTGATAATGGAAAATTAAACCAAGATAAATATCCTGGTGCGATTGGGTACCTCTTACTAAACCTGTCTTACAAACTAGACTATTTGACAAAACCAGAAGGTTTTATGATGGAAGCATTGGAGCGCATTCATCGCCTTTATTTCTCAAATGATGGGAACGGGATGAGTAAGAAAAATGCGCTGTTGAGAAAGGAGTTTCAGAAATTATTGGATCGCCCAAAGGAAGACTTCTTCAAGGAAATGTACGAGGTTCCAGCTACCTTTGGGATTACTTCACCAGTCAATCATGATAAAGTTGCCAGTATTATAGAAGGGGAACTGAGTAATATGGACTGGTATAAAGATCACAAACACTACAAGATTGCACTGGCCATTCCAGGTTATATTGCGGGACATTGTATGTTTCAATATGCCGTCCCAAAACCAGATAAAGAGTTCTTTCACTTGTATCATCAAATCATCGAAATCGGTTATTTCAAAGATTTAGGTTTTACAACAGATTTCTATGATTCAAAAAAGGAAAAATTCGATACAAAAAGCATCAAAAAAGCTATAAAAGAGATTGTTGAAAGGAATAAGGATGACTACTCTGATATGAATCCTGATTTGAGTAGCTTGAAATTTGATTCGCTTTGTGATTTTGCGAAGTCTTATATGCTGATGATTCAGAAAATGGAAGTTGTAAAAAAGGAGCGATAAAGTCCCAAATCTCAAATTAGTTGGACATCGAGTCCAACTAATTTGATTAAAGGTTCTTTAAGGAAAAACACTAGGATGTTACTTCTCCAATCTTCCGCATACCCACCTTTCTTGCTTTCCGAATATTCACTGCGACCACTTTATATTCTGGGCACATTGCTTGAGAATCCATAATATCCGAAGTCAAGTTATTGACCATGATTTCTGGAAAATGGAAAGTCGTACTCAATATTCCAGGTTTTACACCATCGGTCACCCACGCTTTGATATCGACTTTTCCACGAGGCGATTCGATACAAACCATTTCACCATCTTTGATTCCTTTCGATTCGGCATCATTAGGGTTTATCCAAAGTAGATCTTCCGTACTGATTTGAACATTATTAGTTCGGCGAGTCATCGCTCCACAATTATAATGTTCCAAGTTTCGATTGGTCGTGAGTATGAAAGGATAATCCTTTTGATGCTCTTTGATTTCGGCTGTTTCTTCAAATGGGAAAAAGGAAACTTTACCCAACCCTCGTTTGAAGGTTTCTTCATGCAAGATTTGTGTATCAGTTCCGTCTTCAGCAACTGGCCATTGCAATCCATTTTTACCCAAACGTTCCCAAGTGATTCCTTTAAAGAAAGGTACAATTTGAGAGATTTCTTCCAACATTCCATCGGGCGTATAGTCTGGTTGGTCGTAGCCCATTCGATTCATCACATCAACGATAATCTGACCGTCTGGTTTTGAATTTCCAACAGGATCTAAAATGGCATTGACTCTTTGAACTCGGCGTTCACCATTGGTAAAAGTTCCACTCTTTTCTAGGAAAGATGCTCCTGGCAAAACAACATCCGCATATTTCGCAGTTTCAGTCATAAATAATTCTTGAACAACCACAAAATCAGTCGCTTCGAGTGCTTTGATAACTTTTTGCGTATTTGGATCCGTTTGGACTACATCTTCACCAATAATCCAAATTGCTTTTAGATTTCCTTCAAGAGCGGCTTCAAACATTTCAGGAATTTTAAGCCCGATTTCTAAAGGCAAAGGCCGGCGATAAAATTCTTCGTAAAGTTTTTGATTATTGGGTTTTGTAATGTCCATATAACCTGCGCCTTGATGTGGTTGAACACCCATGTCAGCAGAACCTTGCACATTATTTTGCCCCCTCAAAGGATTGACACCAACACCTCTTCGTCCAATATTTCCAGTCACAATTGCTAAATCCGCTATCAATTGAACCGTATATGTTCCTTGAAAGTGTTCCGTCACACCTAATCCATGGAATGACATGGCATTCCCTGAAGTTGCGTAACAAATCGCAGCTTCCCGAACAAGATTTCTATCCAAACCAGATACTTCCTCCATTTTCGCAATATCCAGATTCAATATTTCTTTTCTAAAATCGTCAAATCCTTCTGCTCGATCGGCAATGAAATTTTTGTCTTCCAATCCTTCTTTCAAGATATAATGCAACATCATATTCAAAACCGCAACATTCGTCCCTGGTCTCAAAGGCAAATGATAATCAGCATATTTTGCCAATTCTGTTTTCCGTGGGTCAATCACGATTAGTTTCGTGCCTTTCATCGCATATTGCTTCAATTTTGCGCCCGTGACTGGATGTCCATCGGAAGGGTTAGCTCCAATGACCATCATACAATTTGTAAATTCTAAATCTTCAATTGAATTGGTTGCCGCGCCTGTTCCAAATGCTCTTTGCATACCCAGAGCCGTCGGTGAATGACATACTCTCGCACAACCATCAATGTTATTGGTTCCGATGACTGCCCGAATAAATTTTTGCATTAAATAATTTTCCTCATTGGTACATCTTGAAGAAGAAATTCCTGCAATAGAATCAGACCCAAATTTAGATTTAGCAGCATTCAATTTAGAGACAATCAAATCATATGCTTCATCCCAAGTTGCCTCTACAAATTTGCCATTTTTCTTAATTAATGGATTACGCAAACGTTCTGGATGATCATAAAATGAAAAAGCATATCGACCTTTCAAACAAGTGTGTCCTCCATTTACGGCTGCATCATATGGTGCCTGGATACTATGAATTTCATCGCCAGAGTGCGAAACTTCCAAATTACATCCCACACCACAATAGGTACAAACCGTCCTAGTCTTTTCGGCAATCTTAAGCGCTTTTGATTCAAAAATATCAGAAATTGCAGAAGTCGGACAAGCTTGAGAACAAGCCCCACAACTCACACAATCAGACTCAAAAAAGGAAGTGTCCATTCCTTTGATAATCTTAGAATCAAAACCACGCCCCGCCATACTCAAAACGAATTCGCCCTGCACTTCATCACAAGCCCGTACACAACGATAACAATTAATACATTTTGACAAATCAGAGGTCATATATGGATGACTCAAATCTTTTTCTCGATCTAGGTGGGTTTTCCCATCTGGATATCGAACTCCTCGAATACCAACTTGCGCCGCCACATCTTGCAACTCACAATTTCCATTCACCTCACAGGTCAAACAATCTAATGGATGATCTGTCAAAACCAATTCAATGATATTTTTTCGAAGGCGCTTTACAGAAGCGGTATCGGTAAAAATATGTTGCCCTTCGCCAACAGGTGTATGGCAAGAAGCCATTGTTTTTACTGCGCCACCTTGCTCACGCGCCACTTCCACACTACATACTCTACAAGAACCAAATGGATCTAAATTGGGTGCATCACAAAGCGTCGGCACAGGGTTTTCGCCCATATGTCTCCGCAAAAAAGTAAGAATAGTTTCCCCTTTTTCAATTGGATAAGGACGACCATTTATATTAGCCAATTTGACTTGAACGGATCCATTTCCGTTTTGTCCATTGTGACCATTTGACTGTAATTCTTGTATTTTTTTATCGATTATCATGATATATTAGAATTGTGATAATTGTTAAATTAATGAAGCATTTTGGGAATAAAAAAGATTTTACTTCTTAAAATATTCACTTAATTCTCCTTCAAAATGTTCTAAAGCATTCTTCACTGGTAATGGCAAACCACCACCCAACGCACAAAGGGATCCTTTCTCTAAAGTTTCTACCAAATCATCAAATAATTCGCGACTAATTTTATAGTCTTCATTTTGTGCCTTATTCAATAATTCTTGACCACGTACAGAGCCTAATCGACATGGAAAACACTTCCCACAGCTCTCAGCTGCCGTAAATTCAAATAAGTGTTCCAAATATTGAACCATAGGAAAATTTTCAGGAATACCTACAACCGAAGCATGACCCAACAAGAAATTATGTTGATTAAAAGATTCAAAATCAACCGTCAAATCATCTACCATCCAAACAGGAACTAATCCACAAAGTGGACCACCGATATGCAATGCTTTTATCTTTTTGGCAAACCCTCCGCCCAAATCATTCAATACTGTTTTCAATGGGGTCCCCATTTCAACTTCATAAACACCTGGGTTTTTAAACGAACTATCCAAAGACATCAGTTTCGTTCCACTCGATTTTGTAGTTCCTATCTTGCGATAATGATCACCACCATGTTTCATCACGAAAGGAATCGCAGCCAACGTTTCGACATTATTGACGACTGTAGGCAGATTAAATAAACCTTGTTGAGTTGGATAAGGTGGTCGAATTCGAACTTCGGGTCTTTGTCCTTCAATGGAAGATAAAAGAGCGGTTTCTTCTCCACAAATATAGGCGCCTTGTGCTTTGATGACTTTAAAATGAAAATTGAAACCACTACCTAAAATATCATCACCAAGATAGCCCGCATTTAATATTTCTTGAACTGCATTTTGAATCACAGTCACCGATTCAGGATACTCCCCTCGGATGTAAACAATACCCCATTCCGCACCCACTACGTAACCTGCGATAATCATTCCCATTAAAACCAGGTGAGGTCTTTCCTCCAATAAATACCGATCCGTATAAGCACCTGGATCACCCTCATCAGCATTACAAACGATGAATTTTCGATCGCTTTTCTCGTTTTTACAACCTTCTAATTTGAATCCCATAGGAAAACCTGCTCCCCCTCTTCCACGTACATTTGCAGTCACAATTTCTGTTAAAACTTCATCACGCGATTGTTTCAAAGTACTTTTCAAAATCGCATAAATATCATCTGTACTACCCCACTCTTTTGTTAAAACGGGTGTTCCTACATATCCAACTGTATATTTATCTTTTTTCGAAAATACTTTTTCAGAAAACAAATCTGCAATTTCAGATGCTTTTAAATTCGAATAATTCTCACCGTTATAATTAAATGCTCCATTCTCATGGCATCGTCCCAAACAGGTCATATGACCAATTTTATCGGCGGAAACATGCTTTTCGATATTGTCTTTCAAGTCATCTTGTGTACCCGCACAAAGGCAAGCACTTCCATTGCAGATATAAACTTCTTTACCTTTATTCTCAGGTTTGAGGAAATCGTAAAAAGTGGCAGTTCCGTAGGTATTGGCTGCACCGATGAGGAATTCATCCGCTAGATTTTTTAAATCTTCTTTAGTCGGTGTGCCTTCAACAGCCGCTTGGCTGATTTTTTCGAAAAGATTGTCGGTCGGGCTTTTTCGCCCCGTTAGGTAGCTTATATTTTTTGACATTGGCTAGGCTTTTTCAGTTGAATATCGGCAGGTTGTAGTTGACAATTTGGTAAGAAATCAAAAAAAATATTTCATAAAACTGCTGACTCCAAACAGATTTCTGCCGATTGACTAAAGGTATGATTTTTTTTATAAGACAAATAAATGTGTAGAGTCGAATTTTAAAAGAGCATTATTATTCAGATAGTTTTGTGAATTGAATGACTTTGTAGGGTTGATTTTTGCTCAAACAAACCTTTGTTCCTTATTGAACCTAAATTTTTAATCTTTATCAGTACTTTTTAAATGAAAACAATAAGCCGAGTTTACTTTGAAAAACTCGGCTTATCATAAAACACTATTTTGTAGGTCACTCTTATGCTGGGCCCTCATATTTTGTCAGCATCTCCTCCGTTTTCGCACTATTCACCCGATTAATTAAACGCTCTGCTTCATGGTCATCTCTAACCGTTTTTGATAAGGTAAAACAAGCGCTTACAGTAGAAACTAAGCCCATTGCCAAAAATCCTTTGATCCAGAAATCGCCTGGCATAGCAAATATTCCGATTAACATTCCACCAAAAGAAAGCATGAAAACTGCCCAAACTTGAAATCGCCACGCAGAAGTGTTTTGATTAATTAAATTGTCGTTTATCATGGTAATTGCTTTTGTGAGTCCTCAGTTTAGTATCCTGAGCCCCCAATTTATCTAATAGAATTAATACGCTTTTCAATAATTGTTAATTCTGTTAGACATTAATTTTTTCAACCCGCCAAATATGAGGGAAGTGACTTCGGAAATGAAAGTTTAATTGATTAGGCTCAATAAATTGGAGATTTGCATCCAGAGAGTTTCGATAAGAGGAGGTAGAAAAATAACGCAAAAGCCCGAATTTTCGTCTTGAAAATTCGGGCTTCAAGAATTCCAATAATATAGATTTAATTAATTTTCACTAACTTTTTAGAGAAATATTGTTGTCCATTTTTATCAAATCCATTGATAATATAAATTCCTGCATCTAAATCATCTGTTGCAATTTGGATATTATCCTTATGGATATTTATCAACTGAGCTGTCATTTTTTGCCCCATTAAATTGTAAATACCCACCTCTAATTCGATATCACATTCACATTGGATATTAATATAATTATTAAATGGATTCGGAGACAGTTGGATATTCAATTGAGCTATTTCACCGTCCGTTGCATTGACAGCACAATCAGGATGAGACTCTGGTAAAACAACTAAGTCTAATACCCAAACGGAATCACAGCCATTACTAGCCGTGAAAATATCAGTATATATACCTGTGACTGTATATCCTTCATATGCTTCTCCTTCACAAATTTCTGCCTCAATTATTTCCTCAGAATTTGGCAATACAAATAGTGCCAAATTCCTTGTGGAATCACATCCATCAATACTTATGAATTGGTCATTGTAAACACCCGTTTGAGTGTATCCTTCATACTCTTCCCCTTCACAAATTTCTACGATCAAGTCCATTTCGTAAACTTCATTGACTTCTAAAACTAACGTTCTAATAGAATCACAACCCAATGAACTAATAAAAACATCATCATAAACACCTGATTGTGAATAGCCTTCATATATTTCGCCTTCACAAATATTAACATTCAATGTATTGCTTACGGCTGCACATAAAGGCACAATAGTTAGGTTTCCATTCGCATCAAATGGATCAGACCATCTTTCATCTGTATAAACATTGCTTCCCGTCAGTGTACCCAAAAAAGCGACCAAGGCATCTTTCTCGCCTTGTGTCAATTGAAGGTTTTGTCCTTGCGCATTAGGGCCTCCTCTAAGACGTGGATCGAGATTAGGATTGATGAGCGAATCAAAATCAATATTATCATAATGATTGATAACCTCCATTAAGCTAGTGAAACTTCCGTCATGCATTAATGGACCATTCAAAGTACCATTGGGGTTGACTAAATCTCTCAAAGAAGGAGACCTCGTATTTGTCAAATCAATGGAATCCGGTTGTCCTGCTTTTGTAATAACTCCATTATTTCCACTATTAGGAGTAATATCAAATTCGGGCGCTCTATGACATGTTTGACAATTAGCGCCTCCTGCTTGAGGAGGTCCCGTAAAAAGCTGTTTACCTTGATTTTCTTGTTGAGTAAAATTAGGAAAGGGCTGATTGGGATTATTTACCTGCGCTAAACCTTCATCATATCTGGAATCAAAGGATTGAATACTTCTGACAAATTGAGCCAATGCGCGTCGCATTCGATTTTCAGAAATATTGGGATTGCCAAAAGCAAAAGTAAATAGCTCTTGGTAATAATCAATGTTCTCCAATTTGGTGATCAAAGAATCAAATCCTGGATCCCCATTTTCACCACTGAAACCCATTTCGACATGGTCTTGAATTGGCATAGTCGTTTGTGTTTCCAATGAATTGGCACGCTCATCCCAAAAAAAACGATTCTCATCCCCGAAGCGAGCATTGATTAGACGCATAGACGAACGACCTGTTAACCCTCCATTCAGACCTACACTTAAAGTAGATGGGTCACTGAAGGCAAATTCCTGTTGATGACAACTTGCACAAGCTATGGCATTATTGGCTGAAAGATTTTTATCATAAAATAACACCCTTCCTAATGTTGCCCTTCTATCATCTATCATATTATTTGGAGGTGTATTATCTTTTGTAATATAATTTGGAATGGGTTGGTTAGCGTAATTGAATAGACTATTCAAATCAATCGTACCAGAAATTAAAAGAAAACTAGAAACTAAAACTAGGAAAAGTGGTATTCGTTTTTTCATCCTTTTTGATTTAGACAAGTGAAGTATAGTACATTGGGTGAGAATAAAGTCAAATAGGTTGCTTTAGAAAGGAGAAAAAAACAATCTGAAAAGAAAAAATTATCGACAACATATTGGTTTCGAACTGGGATTAAGCGCCTAAAATGAAAAGCGCCAAACCAAGTTTAAACAGGTAAAGCAAAACTGAAGACACTGCCCTTTCCTACTTCACTTTTCACCCAAATTTTACCACCTTGTGCTTCAATAAACTCTTTAGAAATGGCAAGTCCTAAACCAGTACCCTTGGTATTATCATCCTTTGCGCGGTGATAACGATTGAATACCTTTTTCAAATCCTCTTTTGAGATGCCTCTACCAAAATCTTTTACAGAAAATTGAACCGTTCCATTGTTGGGAAAAACCTCAATTTCAATGGAAGACATCGGATCGGAATACCTGATGGCATTGGTAAGAAAATTAACTAGAACCCCGGTAGTTTTTGGAATGTCCATTTTGAGATTAGGTAAGTTCTCTGGAATATTTTGGACAACTTGAAGGTCTTTTTCGTTAATGAAAGTTTTGACATTTTGTAAGGCTCTTAAGACAACAACCTCTGGTGGTGCTTCCTCCGCTGCAATTTGTACATTGCCTGTTTCGATCTTAGAAATATCTAAGATTTCATTAACCATTTTTAGAAGCCTCGATGCATTCTGGCGAATGGTTCCAGAAAGATCCTTCTGGTCTTCATTAAGTCCCCCCAACCGATCATCTTCTAATAAATTCAAACTCATATCAATTGCAGAGATTGGGGTTTTTAATTCGTGTGAAAGGGTGGCCATAAAATTCGTTTTTGCCAAATCTTGCTCTTTCAACTCCGTTATATTCTTTAAAATAATGACATAGCCAACACTTGTTCTTCCTCGACTATTATCGTCAGAATCTTGGCTTTCTACCTTCAAAATATCTTTATCATAATAATACCTTTTTCCATCTCGATCAACTGTAACAGAGGCATAATGTCGCTTCGAATCCGTTACTTGTTTCGCCACTACTTCCTTCACCATATCGGCTAAAAAATCACTTTTTTTACCTAATTCTGATGCTCTCTTTCCAACTACATTGACCTCATCTAAGCCCATCAATTCTAAAGCTCTTGGATTAACAAAAAGAATGATTTGGTTATTGTCCATTCCAATAATTGCTTCATTGATTTGACTAATAATGGTCTCAATTCTCCTTTTCTCCGAGACAACCTGATGCACATTTATATTCTCGTATTCTTCCAGTTTCTCCGCCATTTTATTGAAAGAACGAGCCATTTCACCAAATTCGTCATCAGTGCTAATATCTAATCTTTGATTATAATTTTTTCGAGCAATTTGCTTTATACTTTCCGTTAATTGTATAACTGGGTCGGCAATATAATCTGGAAAATAAAACATGGAAGCTAAAGCGATTATAAAGAAAAAGAAGGATAGTACAATAGTTATGAGGGTAATTCGATTGGCAAGTTGATTGGCGTTCTCCGTCTTTTGTTGAATGGTATTTTCATTCATCCCATAAACATCCTCTAACAAATCTTGAATATATTCTGTCTGGATATAGAGTACAGGAGAAAACTCTGAGGCATCAAGCATCAACTCAAATTGCGATTTATAGCCGACATAAGCCTCTTGTAATTGTTTAGAAACTTCCCCTTCTTCTTGCTCTGTTACATTAGCTAACTGTAGTTTCAAATAACGCTCAAAATTGGCAAACTCTCTTTTTGAATGAGTTCTTTTCAAAGAGGGCGTCGTATTATCCAAAGCCATGATCGTAATCAACCGATTCAGGGTCAAGGTCATTTCTCTGGTGTATTTCATGGTTCGGTAGTTATTTTGTAGCATGGCTACCGAATTCTGTGTTGTTTTATCGAGATAATGACTGCCCATTAATCCGAGAATAAAAATCATCCCAAACAACAAGGCTAATGCTAACCTGATTTTTGTCTTAAGATCTAAGGCTTGTAAATATTTAATTACCACATCCAATCGCATTTGACAAAGTTAGAAAAAAGGATGGAATCAGCTGTAAGATATATGAGAAGCTGTTTCAAAACCCACTACCGTTTTTTTACCGAGCCATTTTCCGCCTGTTTTTAGATTTTTATCGCCCCATAGCGATGCTATGAAACTCAAAAAATCTAAAAACAAACGAAAAAAACTCAGATAAAAAATCCGACATTAGGTTT
>JANSWP010000019.1 GCA_024743405.1 Bacteroidota bacterium | reverse complement strand
TGAGGTACTAAATTTTGGTTAATCAGCTTTTTGCTTAATTTCATCATAGTTGCAGTGGGTTTGGTGAGTTAAGTAGGATTTTCAAACTTAACTCGCTGCAACTGTTTCACAAAATGTCAATTAACTTTAGACAACTTCAAATAAATAATTTAATCTTCTGAACACAGATCAAATAAATTTACTCTTTTAGGTTCCAAGACTTGTGTCTAATTTCGTTAAAAATGCACACCATAACTTAGGCTTTCCGTGTGCTTTTTTGCCTCCTTATTCACAAAAAATCTAACCTGCAATTTGATCTATTTATTTTTTCCGTTTTTCTCAAAAAAATTCTCTATCATGAAACAACTATTTTCATTTTTTCTTTTTTTGGGACTCTTGATGCCTATTCAAGCGCAGGTCTTTGCAGATGACAATGCGGTGGTCTCTCCAGCACCAGAAAGTCCTTCGAGTTCCTACGTTATTAAGAATTTTTCAGTTCCAATAGGAGACAATGTTGTATTGGTTGTTCTTACCAGGAACGGTGGAAATGGCACTGTTACAAATATTAATTTTAATTCAGTTAACTATACCACAAATAACATCGGAACTGGGTCTAATGGAGGTCATAGATCGGAGATTTGGGCTATACCCTTAGGAAATATTGACCCAGCTATTACCGATAAACCCATCACAGTCACTTTGAGTTCAGCTCCAGGTATACATGGAGCATTTGCCGCCACTTTCAATAATGTAAATCAGGCTACTCCTGCCAATAATTTCATTTTTGAGGCTGATGGAGATTTATCAATAGATGTCACCAGTTCTTCAGGAGATATGGCTATTGATTTAATTGGAGCAAACTCAACTCCTAATTTTATCAATTCGGGCGGTCAAACTGCCCTAATTGAGAATGCACTTGTGAGCTCAGATACAAAGATTAGTGGCAGCTATGAGACTGGGGCAGGTATAGTTACGATGAGTTGGAATAATAGCGGTGGTTCGCAGGCCTTGATTCATGTTGGTGCGAATATCCGATCAAATGGTGTACTGCCCGTCGAAATGACCAATTTCAGAGCATGGCAATCCCAAGACCAAGTCGAATTGGCTTGGACAACTGCCTCGGAAGTCAAAAATGAAGGTTTTGAAATAGAGCAAAAGACAACTGATACAGACTGGCGTTATTTGGATTTTGTCTCGGGTAGTGGTACTTCTTTTGAGGTTCAGTCTTATGGCTATTTGCATGAATCGCCGTTGGGCGGAATGAATTATTATCGGTTGAAACAGTTGGATTTTGACGGACGTAATGAATATTCGCCGGTGGTAAGTGTAGATTTGACAAATTTAAAAAATGAGTCAAATCTCAAAATTGCTCCTAATCCCGTCACCATTGGCACATTAACCTTGTCACTCCAAGACATAGATTTTGAGACTGCCTATTTGGAAGTATTCGACTCAAAAGGACAACGGGTCATCACCCACCTCGTCACTGATAAAACCTTGAATTTAGATGTCGGGAACTTGGCGAAAGGTATTTATTGGCTTAGAATTAGGACTGATGGGAAGTCTTTTTCTGAGAAGGTAATTATAGAATAGTGATATATTTTAAGTCACTGCTAACAGATTCCTAGGAATAAAAATTATAGCCTCTAGGTGCCAACTCTAGTCGACTCTTCACAAAACAGTGGCAAGACATACTCAAAATGCCTTGCCACTGTTTTCTTCAACAACCTTAAGATGTGATTCTTTTATTGAATTACGATTTTCTTTGAACTCACTTTTTGTACTCCAACAAAACTTAAAATATAAATGCCTTTTGCCCAATTTAAGGTTGGTATTTCAAAAGTAATATTTGGTTCTTGAATTATTTGATTCCAAATCGTTCTTCCAGTCATATCTTTTAACATTAAGTGCCCTTTTGGGAATTCATCATCTAATTGAACATTCATAATATCAATAACAGGATTTGGGAACACTTCTATATTTAGACTTTGATCAATAATTTCATTAGTTGCCGTCGCTGCACCACAATAAATAGTTTCCAAAAACTCAGCAGATTGCTGAATTACAATATCATTTTCAGCACCACTTAAATAGCTTACATGTCCATCGCTATTAGCCTTAAAATAAAATTCATTAAAAATACCAAATTCCTCCAATATTGGGTGCATTTCACAACTTCCAAAAGAAAACAAAGGAAAAAATACAGCATCAGAATCTCCATACCCGCACGGAACAATCGCGTCATTTTCGTCGTGTGCGCTGAATAATGGAGGGTCATTTGCATCAATAAAATTGGTACGTGTCAAAGAACCAGAATAATTTAAAACTCCTTGAATTTCAGAAGAATATTCAAAATTATCACTGCTATTTCCTTCATATCCACCATTCATATTAATAATATCCTCAATATAATTTGGAGGGGTATCATCTGCTCCCAAATATCCCACATGAGAAGCAATAACACCGCCTGCAGATACACCGCCTGCAAAAACATAATCTGGATTTATCCTATAAAGATTGTTAGTAGCAGCATCCTCTCTAAGAAATCGAATGGCCGCTTTCATATCAGAAATTGTTTGAACGACCCCTTCTCCAAAACCAATGGAATCAAATACAAAAATGTCAATCAAACGATAATCAATAGTCACCGCAACGAAACCACGTTTGGCAAAATCTTCACACATACCTTTAAGATTAGTCCTGTTGCCTGCAATAAAACTACCACCATGTGCTAATACAATAGCTGGGCGCATTTCAAGATTATCCCCTGTTGGTTCATAAATATCCATGAGCAAATCCTTCTGATTACCACCAAGAGTGGTATTTTGTCCGAATTGAACACCAATTGTTTCTGTAATCTCCATAAATACTTCATTGACAAAACGATTTCCATCGCAACCTAAATTTTGTGCTGTAATAATATTGGCAAGGCCTAATAAAAAAGCAAGAATGTAAAAAATTCTCATTTCGAACCATTAATGTGATTATTAAAAAATAAGTGGCTTCTTTGCTGGAATAGATCTTCCTTTTTACAGGTGAGCATAATCCAAACTAAAATTAGGCACCAATATAAGGAATGGAACACAAATTAAGTTTGGGAAGGAATTAAAATGAAAAAGGAAAATGGTGTTTAGTAGTTCATTTGCTAAAAAGAACGCTCATTGAATGAACATGGATACGTGCATGGTTAATTTGCCGAGCTACCGTATTCTTGATTGCGAATAGCTATTTATATATCTGTCTTGTACCGACTGGCAGTAGGCTTAATTGATTTAGTGCAGGGCTTTGATGTGTATTTTTATATTGTTTTAGGTTATAAGCCGATACTTTGATGTGCAACGTGACTAAAAGTCACGACAAGCAGTTCCGTTTTTTTTATTGGATTTGGTAATAAATTTTGACAAGTGTATTCCATTAGCGGATCAGATTAATCCTTAAAAACGTCCACATTATATCAAAGTCTAAAATTCGAAGAAAAATCCAAATTTTGTTTTATTTATCCAAACACCTTTGTAAAATATCCGCCACTATCCTACCCGATTTCTCCTCAAACAACGTCATATGGTTTCCTTCAATTTCATGCACTTCTACCCCATGCTTCGCAAATTTATTCCAGCCATAATAATCAGGATCACTCAAATAAAACATTTGGTCTTTGGCTTTGAACAAATCAATGTGTACCTTCGAAGGTTTTAATAAATAATTTTGAAAGGCTGCCATGCTTTTTTCAAAGACTCGCTTGCCTGCCAAATGTCCTGCATTTTCGGACGGGTTGATTTGTGTTTCACCAAACGGCATATCCACTTTTCCTTTTTTATGAAGGAGTTGCATTTTGAGGACTTCAGCTTTGTATTTGGCAGTATTGATAGGGTCTTTCATCATCAACTCGAGGTAGAATTTTGCCTTACGCAGATTCTTTTTGAACTTCGAATTTGAGTCCGTTTCATGTCGCGCTACAGCATCTAACATTGCCAACACTTTGACTTCTTTACCCAATGCCTTCAATTGTCTCGTCATTTCATAAGCAATCAAACCACCCAAAGAATAGCCTGCCAAATTGTATGGTCCAGTTGGGTTTTGCTCCAAAATCTCTTTAATATAATGGGCTGCCATTTCCTCAATCGTTTCCAATGGCTCCTCTATTCCGTTTAGTCCTTTCGCTTGAAGCGCGTAAACTGGCTGGTCTTTATCCAAAAATTTGGTCAAAGTTTGATAAAATAAAACGTGTAATCCGCCGCCGTGAACCAAATAAATCGGTGCTTTTTTGCCTTCAGGTCGAATCGGAATCAGGCTAGACCATTTTGCATTTTTATCGCAACCTTTTCCTTTTATCAAATCCGCCAATTTTTGAATCGTCGAATTTTGAAATAAGGAAGTCAAGGGCAATTTTTTCCCAAAATCCTTTTGAATTCGCGCTATCAAACCAACCGCCACCAAAGAATGACCACCTAATTCAAAGAAATCTTCATTTGTACTCACTTTTTTCAAGCCCAAAATTTCTTTCCAAATCAACATTAATTTTTCCTCAATTTCCGAT
Organism: Bacteroidota bacterium; assembly: GCA_024743405.1. Taxonomy (GTDB): domain Bacteria; phylum Bacteroidota; class Bacteroidia; order Chitinophagales; family Saprospiraceae; genus JANSWP01. The sequence goes on along the minus strand of JANSWP010000019.1, from coordinate 83,230 downwards.
TTCGGCAATTCAAATTCGCGTTCCGAAACCATCGAATCCAAATCAGGTTTGGGCAATGCTTTTCGGTCAGTTTTTAAGGAATTTGTTAATGGGAATTCATCCATTTCCACATAAATCGCAGGAATCATAAAACCAGGTAATCGCTTTCTCAAATTTGCTTTGAGCACTTTTTCATCCATTTTAGAGACAGGGTTCATTTTGACGTAAGCCGTCAAAAGTTCCCTTCCCGATTTATCTTTAAAAACAGAAACAACCGCTTGTTCCACACCTTCACCATCCATTAAACATTCTTCTATTTCACCTAATTCAATACGAAATCCTCTAATTTTCACCTGATTATCTATCCTCCCCAAAAAATCAATATCACCATTCGGCAACCATCGAACCAAATCTCCCGTTTTATACCATTTATCTAAACCTGCATTTTCGTTCAAATTCTTGCCATCCAAAAAGACTTTTTTAGTCAATTCTTCGCGATTCAAATAACCCCTCGCTACACCTGGTCCGCCGATGTATAATTCACCCGCCACACCAATCGGAACGAGTTCTTTTCGCTCATTCAAAATCATACATTTCACATTCGGATTTGGTTTTCCAATTGGGATAAATCCAAGTGCCGAAACCGATGAAATATTATGCCAATTCACCTCTTTATAAGTTGAATAAATCGTCCCTTCCGTGGGGCCATATCCATTAAAAAGGCGGCAACCTTTGCTCAATAATGCTTCCGCCAATTCGCGAGAAAATCCTTCACCACCTGCGATGATTTGCATATCAGAATTGCCTGTCCAGCCTGCCAGTAGCAAAATTTTCCAAGTCGTCGGTGTCGCTTGCATGACCGTCGGTTTGTGTTTCTCGATGGATTCTTTAAGTAAAAATCCGTCTTTTTTAGTCGCCGATTCTGCCAAAATTAATGTAGCACCTTTGGTTAGTGACAAGAAATAATCAGGAATCGACATATCAAATGCCATCGAAGAAACCGAATAGAACGAGTCTTTTGACGTGATTTCCAAATGTGTATTAATCCCAAAAAGTGTGTTGACAACCGACTTATGTTGAATGCCTACGCCTTTAGGTTTGCCGGTTGACCCAGAAGTATAAATCACATACGCATTCGAAAATTGAGAAAGAGTTAACCTTAAATTATCAGCGTTTTGCTTTTGAATCGCATTTGATTGGTCATCCAAAACAATGCAGTTTCCTTCATATTCGGAAGTCCTGTCCAAAAGGTGAGAATGTGTCATAATCATTTGACAATTCGAGTCTTCCCAAATTCCTTTCAGTCGCCCTTTGGGATTCGATGGATCCAAAGGAACATAAGTACCTCCTGCTTTCAAAATCGCATAAATACTAATAATTGAATCCAAAGAACGGTCTAAACAAATACCCACAAAATCATTGGTTTTCAGACCATTGGTTATTAAATATCTAGCCAAGCGATTGGCTCTTTGATTTAATTCAAAATAAGTCAAAGATTGATCTTGATAAACTAAAGCCGTCTTTAAAGGTGTTTTCAAAACCTGATCTTCAAATAATTCATGCAAGCATTTCAGCCCAAAATCCAATGTTATTTCATTCTTTCCAAATGCCAAAATCTGCGCTTTTTCTGTTTCTGGTAATACCGAAATTTCTTGAATCGGCAACTCAGGATTTGCCAATATGCCATCTAAAAATGCCCGAAATTCTGCTAATCTTCTTTCCACTTCTTCCTTTTCGAATATTTCGTTTTTGAATATCCATTTAAACTCATAACCCAACTTATTTGGCTTCATGTGGACAATCAAGTCCAATGTTTTGAAAGTCCCAGGAATGAACTCTGTTTCGATCTTCAAATCGCCAAAATCATATTCACGACTCATCGTTTCCATATTAAAAACCACATTCACCAAAGGATGCCGAGAAGTGTCGCGCGAAACCTTCAATTTTTTAACCAAAGTTCCCAAAGTATAATCCTGATGATCGAAGGCCGTCAACAATTGCCGATTCGCAATTTTCAAATGATTTTGGAAGGATTCCGTTTGATTGACATTGATTTTCAATGGCAATAAATTCGTCCGATGCGCCACCAAATCATTGAATCGAATAATGGATTTACCTGAAACTGAAACGCCCAAAACAAACTCATCTTGTTGTGCCAATCGAGCCGTAAAAGCCTGAAAAGCGGCAAACATGAATGTGTAAAATGTCATGTTATTTTGCTTCGCTTTCACTTTCAAATCCTTAATAAAATCATCCGAAAAATAAATCGATGATTGATCAGCCGCAAAGGAGTTAGTCTTGCCAATTGGCTTGTCTGTCGGAAATTCTAAAAGTGGAATTCCATTCTCAAATTGCTTTAACCAAAATGCTTCAGACTCTTGATAATCAGTTGATTTTGTCCATTTGTCCAAATAGTTTACGAAGTCGGTTAATTGAGAATTTTGTGCTAAATTGATGTTGGATTTGCCAATTCTTTTTTGATAGAGCAATCCTAAATCGTTGGTTAAAACGCCGAGTGACCAGCCGTCAAGTAGGATGTGGTGCATGGAGATTAGGAGAATGAATTCCCGCTTCTCACCCCCAGCCCCTAAAGGGGAGCCGCCTCCCGCTCGTGGCCCAATGGGAAGATGCTCCCCTTTAGCGGGTGCGGGTGACATCTTCACAATATGAAACGTCGCCAAAGGTGCCTTCTCCAAATCAAAAACTCGTTCAATCTCTTGCTTTCTCAACCTTTCCAATTGTTCATTTCGATCCTCTTCACTTAAACCAGACCAATCCAAAAATGGAATATCAAAGTCAATTTTGGAGTGAATCTTCTGCTGTTTTCCGTCGGGTTCAATGGAAGTTCGAAGCGCTTCATGCCGGTCTACCAAATCATAAATCGCCAATTTTAACTGTTTGACATCGACTGAACCATTCAATTTAATTTCTGTACCTAAATTGAAGGATTTGGCAGCTTCTTCATGCAGATTATGACTTACCCAAACTTCTTTTTGACCTTCGGTCAGCGGCAACAATTTTGTTGTGTTTTCAGTTTTATTTAGCTGACCTTTTTCGAAAATTTGGTCAATCGTTTGACCATTAGACTTTCCCAGACCTTCATCAATTTTATTTGCAATTCCTTCGATGGTTGAATTTTCGATAAATGTTACCAATGGCAATCTAATCTCATATTCATCTTCAATTTTAGCCATCATTCCCACCGCCATTAATGAATGCCCCCCCAAATCATAAAAATTATCATTGATACCAACCTCCGGTATTCTTAATAATTCGCACCAAATTTTGGATAAGAATTTTTCAGTTTCCGTTCGCGCCTCCGAAATATTTTCAAAATATATTTTTTCTAAAATATTGACTGGTTTTGGTAGTTGGCGTCGATTGATTTTCCCTGAGGTCGTGAGTGGAAATTTTTCAATTTCGACAAATAAACTTGGGATCATGTATATTGGTAACTGGCTCACTAAGAATGATCTTAAATCACTGGTGACCAAATTAAGATTTGATTCACCTTTTACATAAGCCACCAATTTCTTATCACCTGGCTCATCTTCTCTTAATAAAACAACCGCTTCATTTACACCCTCAAATGCCCTGATTTTCGCCTCAATTTCCCCTAACTCAATACGATGTCCGCGCAATTTAACTTGATTGTCCATCCGGTTGATATAGAGAATATTGCCGTTGTCCTGCATTATACCCAAGTCACCTGTTTTATAAAATTGCTCACCGAGGTTGAAAGGATTATTGAGGAAAACTTCTTTCGTTTTTTCAGGTCTTTGATAATAGCCTTTTGCCACTCGGAAGCCGCCAATGAAGATTTCGCCAGGCGTGCCAGTGGGCAATGGTTGACCATTTTTATCCAAAATATAAATGACCGTTTCAGGCAATGCGGCACCAATAGAAACCCAATTACTTAAACTGTTTTCGGTTAAATCTTCTTTCGTCACTTTTTTCGCAATCGCGTAAATCACCGTCTCTGTTGGTCCATAAAAATTCCAAAGATCTTCACCACAATTCATTAACTCACCTGCTAATTTTTTGCTCAAAGCCTCTCCAGTACTTATGATGGTCAAATCCGATTTTCCTTTCCAACCCGACGTCAATAATATTCGCCAAGTTGCAGGTGTTGCTACCATCATAGTGGCGTCTGAAGCATTCAATTTTTGCCTCAGCAAATAGCCATCCTTAATCGTATTTTGGTCATTCAAAATTATTTTCGCCCCTGTTATCAGTGGCAAGAAAAAGTCTTGAACCGATGGGTCAAAGGACGACGAAATGACTGAAAACATCACTTGATTTTCATCAAATTTCAAATACTCAATCATCGAAATTAGATGTTTCGAAATTTGTCCATGAGTAATCGTCACGCCCTTTGGCTTACCCGTCGAGCCTGATGTGTAAATAATATAGGAATTTGCGGACTCTGTAATTTCGATATTCAGATTTTGACTCAAATTCGATTCACAATCTTGTATTTCATCAGTAAAAATATATTTGTGATGTCCTTTTGGCAGTTGATTTTCTAATTCCGAATGTGTCAAAATAAAATCTGCATTCACATCCTCAATGATTACTTTCAGTCGCTCAGTTGGATTCATTGTATCCAAAGGCAAATAGGCTGCACCCGTTTTTAAAACGCCCAAAATTGAGGCAATTAGATCAGGGGTTCTTTCCAAAAACATTCCAACAAAAGTGTTTGGTTGCACACCTTTTTCAATGAGTTTGTGTGCAATTTGATTGGCCCTTTCGTTGATTTGTTGGTAGCTGAAATTTTGACTACCGAAAATTATTGCAGTTGAATTTGGCGTTTTAAGTGCTTGATTTTCAAATAATTTTGAGAGGGTGAATGACTGTCCATTCTCACCCCCAGCCCCTAAAGGAATAGAAATATTTTGGTTTTTCGTGGCGCGCTGATGCTCCTCTTTTGGGGCTGGGGGTGGAGTCATGGACATCGGTGGAACTTCCCCCTTCGGTGAAATCGGTGGGTTTTCAGAATTCCCACGTAAGTATTTCACTGGCAATAATGGCAGATTCAAAATCTCCTCATTCGGATTATCCAAAATCCCATTTATGTAAGTTTTAAATTCTATTAAATAGTTTAGAATCGTCTGCTTTTTATACAAATCTGTATTGTAAAACCACTCAAATAATAGGCAATCGTTTACAGGTTTTACATTAATAAACAGATCAAAAGTTTCGTATTGCTTTTCAATAGGTCTTGTTGTAGCGTGAAGTCTACCATAATCCAAATCATTAAGCGGGGCATCCAAATTAAATACGATAGATACTAATGGATTTTTGCTTGTATCCCTCTCTAATCGTAATTGTTTAACTAATTCCCCAAATGTAAAATTCTGATGGTTAAATGCATCTAATAGGCAACTTCTGACTGATTTTAAATGATTGGAAAAAGCCATTGTTTGATTGACTTCCATTCTAATAGGCAAGAAATTAGCCGCATGTCCAACCATTTGAGCATTTTCTAATGTATTTTGATTTGCCGCAACAATTCCTATTGTTAGGTCATCTTGTTGGGTTACCCTTGAAATAAAAGTTTGAAAAGCACCAAAGAGGAAAAAATAAAGCGTCGATTTGCTTTTTGAAGCTGCTTTCTGAATATCATTAAATTCTTTTGAACTAAATTTAATCCTTTGACAATCCGCATTATATGTCTGAAAGTTGGGTCGAGCAAAATCTGTTGTTAAATTCAATGCGGTGATAGATCCATTAAATTGATTCTTCCAATAATTAGTAGTTTTCTCAAACTCCTTTGTACTTTGAAATTTGAGTTGAGCCTGAACATAACTACTAAATGGAAATGGATTTTGTAGATTTATTTTTTCACCCAATTCTTGCTTTAAAAATTGTCCCAAATCCCGAGTCAATATACCAAGAGACCATCCATCCGCTATGGCATGATGGACAGTTAACAATAAAAGATGTTTTTGACTGTTTTCTCTAATAATTTTAATCCTAAAAAGTGGTTCATTCACCAAATCAAAAGGCATATTTGCAAAAGTTAAATGCAATTTATTCAACTCCTTTTCCAGTTCTCCTTTATTCAAATGACTCAAATCCTCAAATGGGACTTCCACATTTATTGAATTCCTAATAAACTGTTTTTGGCCATCCCTTGCAAATTGAATTCTTAATGCCTCATGTCGATCAACAACATGCAAAACGGCATTTTTTATTTGGTTTAGGTTGATTGATCCCTCCAGTGAAATCTCAGTTCCAATATTGTAGGCAGCATTGGCTTCATCACCAAATTGTGCACTAACAAATACTTCCTTTTGACCTTCCGTCAGAGGCAATTCAATAGTCTGATTATCCCAAAACTTTCCTTTTTGTAAATGTTTTGGTGGTAAAACAATCAAGTTTAAATCTTCGCCTTCATAGGGTTGAACCAATCCAGTTGCAAACATTTTTTCAATCGCCATTTCGATGGCTTGAAATGTTTTTTCTAAATCAGATTCAGTATGTGCTAACGAAATAAAACAAGGTCGCTCACGGAAATTAACCCCTTCCATTCTCAAAAAATAATGGAATAATCGCGTGAACGGATTTGAGTCGGCAGGCTTCACCATAAACATCGAAGCCGTACATTGGATAAATATAGGAGCTTTAGTTCGTAAGAAAATCTCCTTTACTTGATCTGCAAATTTTGCTGTTTTTGCATTCAATTCATATTGAAAATTTGCGCCTCTATTATATAGTTCCAAAACAGCAGCATAAGCCCCAGCTACACTAATTGGATTTTTTATAAAAGTGCTGGCAAAATAAGTCATTGTGCTTTCAGGCCCAGAATCATCTCCATATTGCCATTTGCCACCATCAAAGGCATCCATATATTTTGCTTTTCCTGCTACAGCGGACAATGGCAATCCGCCGCTAACAGACTTTCCAAAAGCAACAATATCTGCTTCTATTTTATACCATGCTTGCGCACCTTTTTGATCTAACCTGAAACCATTTATTATTTCATCAAAAATAAGTGGAACATCATGTTTAGCTGTCAATGCTCGGATTTTGCGTAATAATTCAAAATGTTGCCAATGTGGATTTTGAGCCTGAACCGGTTCGATAATGATAGCCGCTAGATTCTTTATTTCAACCTCTAGTTTGTCCATTACCATTTCATCATCATAATCTAATACCAAGGTGTCTTTTACGACAAATGAAGGAATACCAGCAGCAGCGGGTAAAACATTTGTACGGTCTTTCAGGTGAACTCCACGCAACATGAATTGTCCAATTAGACCATGATAATCTGTATCAAAAACAGCAATCTTCTCCTTGCCCGTATAGGTTCTCGCAGCTCGAACAGCACCTAACACTGCCTCAGTTCCAGTATTTGCTAATGTTACTCTATCCATTCCAGACATCTCACAAATCATTCTTGCTATTTCAGTCGCCTTTGGTGGTAATAAGTCCAAACTATTTCCTTTCTCAACCTGCTCAATTATAGCCTTTTGGACAAAATCGGGCGCATGACCAAACAAAGCGACTCCATAACTCATTACAAAATCTATATATTCATTACCATCTATATCCCAAATTTTTGAACCTTTGGAACGTTCAGCCGAAATTTGATAGACTATCTCTTTCCATAATTTTGAAAAACCTGTAACTGACCGAGGATCAGCATAAAATTCACGATGCTTTTGCGCCTGATTTTTCGATTTTTGGGTCATCGAAATATAAGCTTTCATAAATTGGTCCAACGCGTCTTGTTGAGCTTGTGTTAAATTATCAACTGCAGTTATTTTTTTATAATTATTAAGTTTAGCGGTTACACCTTTCACCTTCCTTTCAATTACTTTTTCCTCACTATTTATACTTAAACGCTCTTTTTTAGCAGTATTCTGAGAAGGTTGATTGTTTATTATTTTGTTTCCATTAATATTTTGATTTCCATTTTTTATAATAGCTAATTGCTGTTCCATCACTTGCAATTGATGCCGGATAATTTGCTCAATTGGGGAATCCCCAATTTGTCCCTGAACACCTTCTTCTTCAATGGTTGGACTACTATAGAAAACCTCCTCTTTTTTTATTGCTGGTTGAAATATTTCTTTTGGCAACAGTTCATCTGCATATTCTACTAATGATAGTATGGTCGGCGTTTCCTCAAACATCTGCCTAAATGATAAATTTAAATTCAATTTTTTGTTCAGCTGAATAACTGCCTGACTCAAAAAAAGTGAATCAAATCCCAATTCCAGATAGGTAGCCTCTACATCCATTTCCTCTGGGCCTATTCCACTTAATTCATAAAGGATGGCTTTGATTTCAGTGATTAAAATTTCAACTCTTGTCTCTGTTGTGTTCATATTTAAAATTTCAGAGTTATTACTATTCTCAATGGTTTCAGGAATTAATTCTAAGTCCTCACTCACAGAATTATTTGGTCGTTGGCTGTCAACCAATGGATGCTGATGGGCACTTGGCTCAATCCAAAATCGCTTTCGTTCAAACGGATAGGTTGGCATTGGAATTCGACCAACATTCCTACCTTCAAAATACTTCTCCCAATTCACTTCTTTACCTGACACCCATAATTTCCCTATTGTTTTTTGTAAAAATGTGAGATCATTTTGCAATTCTTTCGGATGTCGAAGGGTGGCTAAAATGAGTTGTTTAGAATTCTTATCAGGATGCGTTTTTGCAAAGGTTGAAAGGGTTTGGCCAGGTCCAATTTCCAACAAAATTTTCTTTGGATTTTCAAAAACGGTGGTTAATCCATCTGAAAATCGAACCGTTTGGCGAAGATGTTTTACCCAAAATTCGGGCGAAGTCGCTTCTTCTTCTTTTACCCAACTTCCAGTTACATTAGAGATGTATGGGATTTGTGGTTTATTTAATTTGATATTCTCAAAAAAAGCTTGAAATGGTTCAAGAATCAGTTCAACTTGCTTAGAATGAGCCGCTACCGATATATGTATTTTTTTTGCCTCAATCCCTTCGTTTTCTAGTTTCTGTTGGAGTTTATTAATGGATGTTAAGTTACCGGAAACTACACAGTTGTCTGGTTTGTTAACAACTGCCACACTCAATTCATTTTCTAAAAAATGACCAACTTCTTTTTCTGAAATAGGTACACTAAGCATACCTCCCTGTTTAGGTAGTTGTTCGAATAATTTCCCTCGAACGGTCACCAAGGCTAGTGCGTCTTTCAAAGACATTACCCCAGACAAACAAGCTGCTGTATATTCGCCCATACTATGTCCCATCATTTCATTTGGCATAATTCCAATATCCATCCACATCTTTCCTAGAGCATATTCTATGGTAAATAAGGTCGGGAGGGCAATGGAAGGGCTTTGTAATGCTAATGCATTCTGAGTATTGTCATTTTTTGATCCTAACAGGAAATGATCGATCTCAACTCCCTGATTTTTCTTTAATAAAGCAATACAATCATCTACATAATTTCTAAAAACAGGCATTGATTCATACAAATCATACCCCATATTCAAATATTGTGAGCCGCCACCTGGAAAAAGAAAAACTATTTTATGGTTAGCTTTATCAGAATTTCCAGTTACCGTAATTGGTTTTTTAGATCCATTCTTCAAATTGGATATTGAGCCAATTTTTGCAGTTCTATATTGAAAATGTTCCCGACCAATTGCAAGGGTATAAGATGCGTTTTTCGAAAAAGTGCATGATACTTCAGTACTATTTGATAATTCGGAAGAGGCTTTTTCTGTTTTCCCAGAAAACAGCAGTATTTCGGAAGCCCCACCTGAGCCATTAAGGTTTGATTTATTATACTCACTGGGAGCTTCTTCAAGAATAACATGAGCATTAGTCCCTCCAAGTCCAAAAGAACTTACTCCCGCCCTTCTCGGGTTACCATGTTGTTTCCAATCTCGCAATTGATTATTGACGAAAAAAGGAGAATTTTGAAAATCAATCTGTGGATTTGGCTGATCGAAATTTAAACTTGGAGGTATTTGTTTATACTTTAACGCCAAAGAGGTCTTAATTATACCAGCTACACATGCACCAGCGTCAAGATGTCCAATATTGGTCTTAACAGATCCAATAGCACAAAATTGATTTTTATTAGTTGAATGTCGATAAGCTTGTGTAAGTCCCTCAATTTCAATTGGATCACCTAATATAGTACCTGTACCATGGGCTTCAATATAACTAATTGAGTCAGCGGTAACACCTGCTTTTTCTTGAGCTTTAAGTATTGCTTCGGATTGTCCTTTTATACTTGGGGCCGTGAATCCAATCTTATCTGATCCATCATTATTGATTGCCGTTCCTTTAATAATTGACCAAATATAATCTCCATCTTCAATTGCTTTTTCCAATTTTTTCATGGCAATCATGACCATCCCATGCCCTTGAACCATGCCTTTGGCATTCGAATCAAAAGCCCGAATATACCCATCAGGTGAAAGTGGGCCTCCTTCTTTATATTCATATCCATTGTCCATCGGCGGCTGAATCCGACCTCCTCCTATTAAAACAATGTCACTGTCACCATTTAATATGGACTGACATCCTAGATGAACTGCCACACCCGAAGAAGAACAGGCTGTTTGAACATTTACAGCGGGTCCTTGTAAATTCAATTTATAGGCTACTCGACTAACGGAAAAGGACTTTTCACTGCCAATCATATCCATATAATCTCCAGCGGCTTTCAACCTTTCAGGATTTGAAGCTATATTATTGGAGAAGTAGGCATTTCGAGAAACACCTCCAAATACACCTATTTTTCCATCGTAATTTTTAGGATTGTAACCTGCATTTTGAAGTGCCGAATATGCCACTTCTAAAAAAACTCGATGCTGTGGATCCATCATTTCTGCTTCTTTTGGCATAATTCCAAAAAAAGCAGCATCAAATTTATCAGGATCATCTAAGCAGTATGCACGGTTAACATTTTCTTGCTTTAAATCATTGACATTCAATTCTTTGCTTACATCAACACCTTCCATCAGGTTTTCCCAGAACTGTTCTAATGTGTTTGCTCCCGCAACTCGAACTGCCATTCCAATAATGGCGATATCGTTTGATTTTACTTCTTCATTAGATTTTGGGTCAAGGTTTTTAATTTTGAATAACCTCTCGTCTTTCTGGGTAATGCTTTTACCTTTTTTTTCATAAACCTCATAACCAAAGGATGCTGTCAATGCTAAGGTCTTCTCACACAAAAAACTATCATTCAAAACACCTTTCCATTCTGTGGCCTTATCAGCATTTATTTTAGACTGTTTGTCAAAATTTATATCACCCATAGATCTCGAATCGGGATATAAACCATTTGTCATTTTTTTATCCAAATCAGCATAAGGATTTAGGGTGTCATCATGAAATGGTATCCCGATTTTTTTACAAAGCTCCCACATGACTTTAGCAGGCTGAGTGACTAATTCTTCATATTGAATTTGAATTTTACGATGTCGAGGAATGCTATCGAAAAACTTATTTATGTTATTATGGCTTTCTAACCAGACCAACTCGCCTAATTGTTTGGAAGAAAAATGATGCTCATCCAAATGTAAAACCTGATCCATATGATATTTTTCGAATGATTTTACCATAGAATAAGGATGTCGAACTAATTGAATGAAAATTGCATCCTGAAAATCTTCTTCTGCTTTCAATAATGATTTTAAATCGAGCGCATAACTTGGTGATTTATCAACTAAAATTTGAGGATCTACGGAATTTTGTATCTCCAAAAACATTCGCTGTGTCGTCCAACCTTTTTGTACATAATTTATAACCTGCTTTTTTGCAGCTTCTGCTGTACAATTTTTCAATTCCATAATAACTCGAATCAAACCTTCCGACCATAATGAAAATTTTCCTTGATAAGCTTCATTTCTTTCTTTTAGATCATTGAAGCCTAATAATTGAAGTTCATTAGCAGCGAATAATCGAGGATGTCCAGCCAGCATAACACGTAATAAGGTTGTTCCAGAACGAGGAGGAGCAAGAATAAAAACTGCTTTTGGATTTTTCTTTTGATTGGATTTCTTTAGCTCAACTTTTGGGATGATTTTTTGGAAATAAGTAATATGATCAAAAGTGATTTTTCCTTCAGGTAGTATTAAAGTATTGGATATTTTTAATTCATCCTCTTGTGTTTTAACGTTTAGGTTTTCCTCTTTATGAATTTTTAATGCAGCAATGTCTTTTGAATATTGAGTTTCCAACATTTTAGCATATTCAGAGATAGTTGGGTTATCAAAAATGGTCGTAATGAAAATTGAAGTTTTCATCCGTTTTTGTAATTCACCAATAAACCGGGCTGCTTGGATAGAAGTTCCACCTAACTCAAAAAATTTATCCTTTCTGCCTATGGAGTTGATATCTAATAAATTACTCCAGATGCGAGCAAGATACTTTTCTAGTGATGTATTAGGAGATTCGAATGATTGAGAAAGATTAGGTCGATCAGATCCTAGGGCAGGTAACGCTTTTCGGTCAATTTTTCCATTTGTAGTTAAAGGCATTTTGTCCAAAAAAACAAAATTAGTAGGCATCATATACCCAGGAAGATTATCTTCCAAATAGGATCTTAGGTCAGTAATCTTTAGGTTATAATTTGAACTTGGCACTACATAAGCCACTAATTTTTGACTTCCCAATTCATGCTGGCTATTCATTACGACAATGGTCTCTCTGACACCAATATGATTCCCAATTGCTACCTCTATTTCCCCAAGTTCGATGCGAAAACCACGAAATTTAACTTGAAAGTCTGAACGTCCTAAGAATTCAATATTACCATCGGGCATCCATCTTGCCAGATCACCTGTATTATATAAGGTATCACCACCTCGGCTTTTTCTAAATGGATTTTTTATGAATCTTTCATTAGATAATTTTTCTCTATTCCAATATCCACGACCAACTACGGATTTAGACCCTCCAATAAAAATCTCTCCAACCTCACCTTCTTTGACTTCTTTCAATTCTTTATTTAAAATGAATATTTCATAGTTCAAAATAGGTTTACCTATTAGAACTTTAGGGTTTTTAAAGCCTTTTGGCAAAGTAAAAAAGGTACAATTTACAGTTGCTTCTGTAGGTCCGTACAAATTATATAATTGTGAATTGGGAATGATTTGCTCATGTTTTTGAGCTAAAGATGTAGGACAAACTTCCCCCGAAACATTTATCAGTCTTAAGGAGGTAAGTGTAGCTGGTTCTGCCTGATCTAATAATAAGATATACAGCGAAGGCAACGTCAGCATATGGGTGACTTGCTCTTTTTCAATCAATTTAGACAATATGCTCATATCTTTTTCCTCACCTTGTTTTGGTAAGACCAAAGGTGCACCTTGCAACAAAGTCCAGAAAATAGTCAATACTGAAACATCAAAAGAAATGGAGCAGGTTAGTATCATTTTCCCAATAGGGGTTGGAGCTATGGCTTGTTGACCTTCTAATTGGTATATTACATTTTCATGAGTCAACATGCAACCCTTTGGCTTCCCTGTTGAACCAGAGGTATAAATCATATATGCCAATTGGCTTGTGCTAATTTCAACATCTAGTGATTTAACCGAAACAAATTCTTCTTCCAATTTCCTCCAGTCTTCATCTAAGCATAATACAGTGGTATTTGACTTTGGAATTCTAGGAGTTAGATTTTTTTGAGTTAAAACCACCTTAGCTTGGGCATCTTTTAACATAAATTCCAAACGCTCTTCAGGATAATCAACATCAATGGGGACATAAGCGCCACCTGCTTTCAAAATTCCAAAAATGCTAATGATCATTTCAAATGAGCGGTCTAGGCACAATGCAACAAAATCTTCCTTTTGAATTCCTCTTTTAATCAACCAATGGGCAAGTATGTCGGATTTTTCATCCAATTCTTTATAACTCATATGTTGCCCATCATAGATTAAGGCAGATGAATTTGGGCATTTTTTGGCTATCTCGCGAAAAAATGATGGGATACAATTTTGAGTGTAGAACTCAATTTTTTTTTGTTTCGTGATGTCTTGACCCATAGCACTTATTTTACTAAACAATAAAGGGAATAATAATCTATATGAAAGGGGAGATAATTTGTTTCTACTTAATTTAGTCTTGTTCAAAGTTTATTTAAATCTCCTAGTCAAATTCATCTGACAGGGAGTTATCGTTATTGAACTTTGATATGAAAATCAATTTTGGGTGAAGTCTATGGTAGATTATTTCTTACCAACTACCTAGGTTATATTTGAGCGAAGAAATAGTAAACTTCTTTAAAGGGGGAGAACAAATAAAAATGTTTTTTGAGATGGTCGTTCTAAAAACTATATTTTTCAAAATAATAATCCCATAAATATAACGGTTATTGGAGTGAATTTTACCTTTGTATAGTGACATATTCCAGATTTCCATGTTTTGCCTTAAGTCTTTATACTGATTTTATCAATAATTGAAACAACCATTTTAATTGGGTCGGTATTTGTCATTTTATTTTTTTTTAATAATCAGTGAATCCAAAAACATTATCCAATTTGGACTTGAAGAACTAAAAAATACTAGCATACATCATGTTGAGAAAACAACTAATTTCAACTCTATACACTTTAAATAATCTACCTTTTTTCATTCTTCTACTTTTTTTGACTTCACCTTGTGATGGGCAGGTTAACTTTGACAAAGTTGTTCCTCCTGAGACAAGTCGTCCAGTCACTTTCGAAGATTATTTGGTACAACAAGCATGGACAAATAGCCAAGAAAAAGAGAAAAATAGAACAGAAATGGCAATTGCAAAAAAAGAGGTTGAAATAGCTCGGAAAGAATGGATGGATCAAGTACAAATGGGATTCAATTTAAATGAAATAAGCCTCGGTAATGCCTTTGATTCAGGTGAGAATCCAACAGATAATATTGTAGTTTATCCATTATATACCTTTAACGCATCAGTAAGCTTGGGAACGCTTTATAACAATAAGAAAAAGCGAGAAATTAAAGAGTTTGAAGTCAAACTGCAAGAACTTGATGAAAGACAACAAAAACTATATTTAAGAAGGGAAGTATTGTCTCGGTATCAAATACTATTATTGGCGGAGAAGGTCTTAGATACTCGTATATTGGCGGAGGAAGATTCAAAAAATACGCGTGATATTTCGGCAGAAAGATTCAAAACTGGTGAAATTAAATTAGAAGATATGACCAAAGCTTCCGAATCGTATTATCAAGCTTTAGAAAATCGAATGACTGCAGAGACAGATCTTGAAATTGCAAAAATTGATTTGGAACAATTATTAGGAATTCAATGGTCATTTGCGGTAAAAATGCGACAAAGAATTAAAAATAGATAAAGTAAGAATTATTCCTAATCCATTTTATTTCCTGAAACTCACCAATTTTAAAGAATAACTTCTTTGGGCAAAAACGAGGAAGCATCTCCCCCACCCTTTATTATTTCTCTGACAATTGTTGAGCTGATATGAGAGTACTCTGGCTGACTAATTAAAAAAACGGTTTCTAATCCTTCACCAACAATATGATTTAATTGAGAGATGGTTTTCTCATAATCAAAATCTGAAGCATTTCGGAGTCCACGAAGCATATAATTCGCACCTATTTTTTTGCAAAAATGTGCCGTAAGTCCTTCATAATGAGTTACATAAACAGTCGACT
Source organism: Bacteroidota bacterium (assembly GCA_024743405.1). GTDB lineage: Bacteria > Bacteroidota > Bacteroidia > Chitinophagales > Saprospiraceae > JANSWP01. Next base: position 67,627 of record JANSWP010000019.1, on the reverse strand, counting down.
CTTCCTCGAAAACCAAATTTATGGATTCCAACCTCTTTTCAAGAGGGAATAAATATTTTTTTGAAGCATTTTGACCAATTGCAACTATGATTTTATCAAATAATGGAATCGCCCGATTGACTAAATCTACATGACCATTAGTAATAGGATCAAAGGAACCAGGAAACACAGCAATTTTCATAGTGTTGTTATTAATTATTAAGATTTAATAGCCTGTTTTTTCTGTTAAAAGTCTGGAGTATATTTCAAAATTTTCATCATCAAAGCAAACAAAAATAACCTTTTCAATTAGTGACTTATCGCCTAAATAATCAATCGTTGCTTTAATAGCAATTTCAGCTGCTTTTTTCTTTGGAAATCTATAAATACCCGTACTTATGTTTGGAAAAGCTATTGATTGAATTTTGTTTTCTGTAGCAATGGAAAGAGAATTTTTATAACAATTAGATAAAAGTCGATCTATTTCTTCAGGAATTTTGTCATTCCAAACAGGACCAACAGTATGAATAACAAAGTTTGAAGGCAGTTTCCCAGCAAAAGTTATAACTGCTTCTCCAGTGGCACAGCCTCCTTGCCTCGCTCTAATTTCTCTACAAGCTTTCATGATTTCCTCACCTCCTGCTTTATGTATGGCACCATCAACACCACCCCCTCCTAAAAGTAAAGAGTTGGCTGCATTTACTATCACATTTGTCTTTATTTTAGTAATATCACCCTTTTGTACGAGTATTTCAGTCATTCCCGAAAAGTACGAAATGATTTTTCAAAAACATTCATATACTCAAAACAAAGTTTTGGTTGACGATTGTCATAACACCCATTGATTTTGATCATTAAGTTTGGAAGACACTTTATTGAACCTTTAGGGGTCATTTTACCAAATTCAACTATGCATCGTGATCATAAACCCGAGTATTAAGTCAGAATCATCTAGCCTACGTTCAAAATTAACTGAAGCATTTGACTTCATAAAAACAGTTATTCCAAATACTCCAGAGATAGCAGTTGTATTGGGCTCCGGATTAGGCAAACTTCCTAAATACTTTTCAAAGTCTGTAGCAATCCCCTTTGAGGATATTCCTCATTTTCCAATATCTAAGGTAAAAGGACACAAAGGACAATTGGTTTATGGAAGTTACCGAGAAAAAAAAATTTTAGTAATGCAAGGCCGGGTTCATTATTATGAAGGCTATTCTATGCAAGAAGTTACTTTTAGCATTCGCTTAATGCAAAAAATAGGAATCCCAAACTTAATCGTTACTAATGCTTGTGGTGGATTAAGACCAGAACATAAACCTGGGACTTTGCTGCTTATTGAAGACCATATTAATTTAATGGGAGATAATCCTCTTAGAGGAGACAATCTCGATGAGTTTGGGGTTAGATTCCCAGATATGTCACTTGCCTATGATGCTAACTTATTAAAACTTGCCAAAAAAGTAGCTGAGGACTTAAAATTAGAACCCTACTCTGGGGTTTATGCTGCGGTCGCTGGTCCAAATTATGAAACGCAGGCTGAAATAAAATTTCTAACAATAATAGGCGCTGATGTAGTCGGAATGTCAACTGTCCCGGAAGTTATTGTGGCGGTACATGGAGGAATGAAAGTTCTTGGAATTTCTTGTATCACAGATGTTCCTATTTATAATGGTGAATTAATTACTCATGAAATGGTCATTGAGGCTGCAAAAAGAGTCCAAGATGATTTCATTCTGTTAATCTCAAAGATCATTGAAGAATTATGAAAAAAACTGGTGCATGGTTAGCTGTTTATGCTCTTGAGCAAATCGGCGTAAAATTTACTTTTGGAATTCCTGGTGTACACAATACCGAATTATATGATGAATTAAATAATTCTGACAAAATTTCACCAATTCTAGTCACTCAAGAAGGGTTAGGAACCTTCATGGCTGATGGTGTTTCACGAACTTCATCGTCTATTGGGACAACAGTCATTGTCCCAGCTGCAGGAACTGCTTATTCGATGAGTGGCATAGGAGAGGCTTTTTTGGATGGAATTCCTTTAATAGTCATTTCCGGAGGTACACGCCAAGATAGTGGGAGACATTATCAATTGCACCAATTGGATCAAGAGAAAATGGTGGGTTCCATTGTCAAAAAATTCTATAGAATTAAAAGTCATGAAGACATTGTTTCTACTATTTATGAAGCATATCATGTAGCCACTTCAGGTGAACCTGGCCCTGTCTTTATTGAAATTCCGTTTGAGTTTCAAGTGTTTAGAGGGGAAGTATCCACCTTGCCAGAATATACTCATCAACCCTCAACAAATGCATTAAGTCCTAATTTAATAGAGTCAACCGTCGATTTATTATTATCCTCAAAAAATCCATGTTTTTTTGTAGGTTGGGGAGCGGTAGAAGCCACGGAAGAAATCACTCAAATAGCTGAAATACTGGGGATGCCCGTTTCAACAACTCTTCAGGGGTTGAGTGCTTTTCCTAGCCATCATCCATTGCATGTAGGTATGGGATTTAGTCCTTCTTCACCTCCTGCAGCTCAAAATGCATTCAAAAAATGTGATTGTTTGTTGGCGGTTGGTGTACGATTTTCTGAACTATCAACTGGAAGTTATGGAGTGGTAGTTCCTGAAAATTTAATCCATGTTGATATTAATTCGGAGGTTTTCAATAAAAATTATAAAGCCAAAATTGCTTTGGAAGGAGATGCAAAAATAGTTCTGTGTCAAATTATTAATGCATTAAAAAAACGCGAAATTACTTTTAGACAGAATCACTTCAATGAACTTTCTAATCAGATTCAGAAAGACAAAAATGACTATTTTTCGGAATGGACTCTAAATCTAAAGAATGACAAAGTCTCTCCAGGGCACTTTTTTAAATCGTTAAGAAAACATTTAAATGATGATGCCTTTTTGGTAGTAGACGATGGTAAACATACTTTTTTAGCAGCAGAATTATTTCCAGTACTAAAAGCTAAACATTTTATTTCCCCAACAGATTTTAATTGTATGGGGTATAGTATTCCTGCTGCCATAGGTGTAAAATTGGCGAATAGAGAAAAACAGGTAGCTGTTATCGTGGGTGATGGAGCATTTTTAATGTCAGGATTTGAATTGTTGACTGCCAAAGCTCATGAATTAGGAATCATGGTATTTGTATTCCATGATGGGGAACTTGGCCAAATTTCACAATTTCAAAAGATTCCTTTGAATCGAAAGACCTGCTCTGTGTTAAATGAAATAAAATTTGAAGGAGTAGCACATGCTACTGGAGTGGATTTTATTTCGCTTCCTAATGATCTTGAAATAGATTCGACGATAGAAAATGCTATCAAAATTTCACAATCTGGACAGCCTGTATTAGTCGACGTCAATATTGATTATTCTAAGAAAACATATTTGACGAAAGGTGTTGTCAAAACTAATTTATTGAGATTCCCATTTAGTGAAAAGGTTCGTTTTATCTCAAGAGCTATAAAACGACAGGTGCTTGGGTAAGAATTTTTTCTCCTACCCTATCAGCTAATGCCATTATTGTTAAATAAGGATTCACATGTGAACTATCTGGGAAAAGACTTCCATCAGCTACGAATAACCATGGATACCCATGAACTTGTCCCCAAGCATTCGTTACTGAATTTTTTGGATCATCTCCCATTCTACACCCTCCTTGTAAGTGAGCAGAGGCAATCGGGGCCTTGTTTAACAAGAAATGTTTTGAAGTGATATATTTGTCTAAACCTTTCTTTTTTGCTTCATCAATAACAAAATAATTGTTTTTTGCAGCTGGCATTATCGCCTCTTTACATCCTGATGAAGAAAAGATTCGTGTAGCTTCAACTTGTGCTTGACATAATTTTTCAATCGTAGTGTTTGAAACATTATACTTAATTTTTGCATTACCATCTCCGTCAAGGACTACTTGGTTTTCAAAAGTAGCCTTATCATGCGCTAGTATTAAAATAGCCATTAAATGTTCATAATTTCGCATAACATATTTCAAGTCCTTTCCCCAAAGTCCAAGATTTTTAGTAGTCACAAAAGGGTAATAAAATGCAGTTTCTAAATAAAATCCACGCGATTTTGAGAAAGCATTTATGTACCAAATCTTTGGAAATCCTTTGTGACCATTTACTTTTTCAGGATGCAAACCATAAACCGTTAATGCAGGGTGAAGGGTAACATATCTGCCTATTGCTGGTAATTCTTTCTGAAATCCAGATCTTAATAAGATAGCTGAAGATCCAACTGTACCACCGGCTAAGATGACCTTATCAGCTTCAAGAATAATTTCTCCAATTGGCAAATCACTACCTTTTGTTCCCATTGGAGTTGGTTTAATTCGAGCGTATATTTTATGATCTTTAAGCTTTCGAACCTCACAATTTGGAATGATTTCAATTCCAGAATTTAAAGCTTGTGGCAATTGAACCTCAGTCGTTCCTTGCTTCCGTCCATTGACACAACCCAAATTACAAAAACCCATTCCTTCACATTGCTTAATGTTTAAATGAATTTTATTTATTGGTACTCCTAATTTTTCACAACCTTCTCTAAAAAATCGGTTATTATTATTTTCCATATTAGAAGAAGGCTCCATGACATGGATATCTTTCTCTAACTTTTCAAATCTTGTCTTTAAGTCCTCTGAATTTAATCCCGTCACATTCCAATCCTTACAAACTTCTTCAGACAATCTAAATGTAACACCAGTGTACATCAAAGTACTACCACCTACAGCTTCTCCTGTACTTATTGTAATAGCCCCATCTTTTGTCGGCCAGGCTCCGCGATCCTTAAAGATGTCAAACATCTCTATTTCCCGTTGGGTAAAATATTCGTTTTCAAACCAAGGTCCAGATTCTAAAATTGCAATTTTGACACCGTCTTTTGCCAAAGGAATTAATTTTTGGGCAACGGTTCCACCCCCCGCACCAGAACCAATGATGATAATGTCATATTTATTTTTCATAATATTCTATTTTGTTTGTGCTAGAGTTCATCTAGGTAAGTTATCCTACAACTTCCATCTCACCATCACAAATCCAGCGAATTGTTGTGTCAGGATAAGTCCGTTGGTTCATAATTGGGCCTGAATAATTCATGGTTGCCCAGACATCTTTTTGTGTATAATACCCCATACAGACAAAGGTTTTTAATCCAAAAAACCCCATTCTTAATAGAGGGATTGGATTATTTTCCATCCATCGTAATTGCCGATCTTGAGCTTTTGAAGAATTTTTTGAAAAGGGTCTCAGTCCAAAAATGAAACCGAGGACTTCCATAACTGAAATAAGTAATAACACTTGTGATCGAATAGAGGGATCCATTTTTTCCATTGACCAGTCCACAATCCCAGCAGTTTGCATTGTGCCGCCCCCTTTAGAAAACTCATCCTCAGGTATGATTCTGTTTGCTATTGCAAGGAAGGTTTTCAGTTTAGATTTTGTGAGGTATTTACATTGATATTGATTTGACATTGCGATTGTTTTTGATTGGTAACATTTGTCATAACAAACGCAAATACTTAAAAAAAAACGTAGTAACTAGTGATTAATATTTTAATATATATTGATTTATATCAGCTATATAAATAAAATTGCCTCAAATAGGTACTTAGCCTATTGAGACAATTCATATTCTTATCCCTAAAAAAATGGAATAAATTAATTACCATTTGATTTCCATAGTTTTTGCCTTAAAAATTTCCTGACCTAGCATGTATGGTTGAATATCATAGCAATTATGATTCTGGGGATTCTTTCAAATAGAAAAAACAAACCAGCCTTTTACAGACTGGTCATACAGACTATTTGAACACCCAATTATATCTGATAAAAGTTCATATTATTCAGTAATCCATTTATTATCATAGCCATTACTGAGTTTGAACTGGTTATTTTGATCTTGATTACTTTCTGGTGACAGTTTGTGTAAATGCTTTTAAAAAACTACCCCAATCCTTTTGAACTGGGGCAGCCCACACACTATGAGAACACCCAATTATATTTTTCTAGATCTGAGAATGTTATCTCAGAATAAAATACGTATTGTAGTTTTGAAGCCAGAACAATTTTTTTAGCATAATTGACTTAAATTGGTACTGCTTTATATTGCTAAATCTAAACTGTCAGCCTCTCCTTTCCTCACTATTTTCAATAAAACATAGTAGATCATTATTATGTGGGGAAATACTACCCCGCAACCTTTCGGCTTTAGGGTAGTCCCACACACTATTAGAACACCCACTAATTAGTATCTTTTTGAGTCGCGTGAAGGTAAAAAAGTAAACTAGCCCCACCATTAATGGTTCAGGGCTAGTCCCACACACTATGAGAACACCCAATTATATTTTAGAAGTTTGAAGTACCTTAAGTTTGAATTTACAAGAGGCACTAAAAACCAGAACTATTAATTAATATCAATCCAAAGATTGTTCAAAAAGAATTAGTCTTCAGCTTTCAAAAAAGTTAAAAATACTACCCCGCACCCGACATTACGGGTCGGGGTAGCCCACACACTATGAGAACACCCAATTATATTTTAACTCAAAGTTGAGTAGAGTTTCAATTTATTAAAGTTGTGTAGTTTTCTCCTTTTAGTATTATTTAGGCTCCTTTTATATTCTTGCGAATTTTCGCTCGCAAACACATTTATTAGACGCAGACTTTTTGGAAAGTCCACAAATAAATTTGTTATAGAATGTTAATACTAGTTAAGTGAATCATAATGAAATACAATTTGTAAAAATAACATTTTGTAAAAGGTTAAAAATCAATGATTAAATATAGAAAACTACAAAATGTAACTAATTCTAAAGGGATACTTTTGAATTAATTAATCATGATTTTTTTGGTAAATTTGTGTGGAGGGTCTACAATTATTACTGATTTACCATAAAAACAGAATATTTATGAAACGAAAACATTTTTTTTCCAATAGTTTTATTCTTTTTTTCTTGGTTAATTTTTCTTTGGATGCCCAAGATATTGCCCCATTCCAAAGTCTTGAACCTCAAGCTATCGAGATAACACCCTTAATATTATCTAAAATTTTAGGAAAAACTTGGCATTGTATAACTAGAAAGTATGTCGAGAAGGGAAAATCTCTGAATAGAAATTTAAACTGGGGTAATTTGAAAATTACTGACGATGGATTATTTACTCATAATTATATTGAAGGCACTTGGTATATTGAGAATGGGAAATTATTAGTTTTGGAAGCTGAACGAGAAGCTTATGAAGAAAAAGAGAATATATATTTTATTGGTGGGTTTTCTATATTAAAAGTTGATAAACATAATTTGATCCTCCGAAAAACAATGACAAGCAATTTTGATAGCGAGTTTACCTACTTTTTAGAATCTGAAGAAAGAAACTTTGACAGAGCGAAAGCAAACTCCTCAACTAAAGAAGCTGAAAAAGTAGCACGTTTTGAAACTATTGAGCAAATGAGAAAGGCCATAGACTCTAATACTGAAAATGAGATAGAGCAATTATCTGAAAAATTTACTCCTATTGATTTATTGCATTTTGTTAAGGAATTTAATAATAAGAAAGGGTTTGAAAATGAGGATGAATTGGAAAAAATCTCAAAAGAGGAACTTATTGAAAAATTAAAATCCTTTAATAAACATGACAGCCCGAGTAAAGAGAAAACAGATAATTTAAGCATTGAAAATCTTACCAAAGGATTAGAAAAGTCCGAATTAATTCATATTCTTAAAGAGGAATATTTTAGAAGAGGGATTCGACCTGAAAAAGAAATTGAAGAATTTTCAAAAGAAGAATTGAGAGAAAAATTAAACAATCTAAATAAAAACTAACACATTAGTAATATAGGTTATGAGTTGCCTTATTTGCTAGCTTATTACCAATATTTTCATTTTAGACCTCCAAGAGGATGATTCCACAGAAAACTGTTCAAGAAATAATAGAAACGGCTAAAATTGATGATGTTATTCAAGACTACATCAGTTTGAAAAGAAGAGGTGTAAATATGATTGGGTTGTGCCCGTTTCATAACGAAAAGACTCCTTCCTTTACTGTATCTCCCACAAAAAATATATTCAAATGCTTTGGTTGTGGTATGGCTGGTGACTCTGCTAAGTTTTTAATGGAACATGAAAGTGTTTCCTATCCTGAGGCGCTGCGTTTTTTAGCTAAAAAGTATGGTATTGAAGTACAAGAAACCCAAGTTACTCCTGAGATGCGGGCTGAACAACAACTTGAGGATAGTTTATACATCATCAATGAGTATGCGAAACAATACTTTGTAAATACCTTGTTTAATACAGACATAGGAAAAAGTGTTGGACTTAATTATTTTAAAGAAAGAGGATATAGGGAAGAAACTATAAAGAAATTTGGTTTAGGTTTTACACTTGAGACACCAGATGCATTTACTCAAAAAGCGATAAAAGCCGGATATAATATAGAGTTACTCAAAAAATTGGGCTTGGCTTCGCAATACGGAAAGGACTTCTTTCGGAACCGGGTAATGTTTACAATTCATAACCTATCTGGTAAGATAATAGCTTTTGCCGGCCGAATTATGGTCAAAAACGTAAAAGCTCCTAAATATATCAACTCGCCTGAAACAGATATTTACCACAAAAGCAAAATTCTATATGGTGCTTATTTTGCAAAGAAATCCATCCGTCAAAATGACGAATGTATCTTAGTTGAAGGTTATACAGATGTAATTTCTTTGCATCAAGCAGGGATTGAAAATGTAGTGGCTTCTTCAGGTACGTCTTTAACAGAAGGACAAATTGGACTAATAAAAAGATTTACACCAAATATTAAAATACTGTATGACGGAGATGCTGCAGGGATAAAGGCTGCACTAAGAGGACTAGATATGGTGTTGGAGCAAGATATGAATGTGAAAGTTGTGCTCTTACCTGAGGGCGAAGACCCAGATTCGTATTTGCAAAAAGTAGGAACAAATTCATTCAATGAATACATTAATAAAGAATCAAAAGATTTTATCCTTTTCAAAACTGATTTATTAATATCTGAAGTTGGAAATGATCCTGTTAAACGTGCAGGTCTGGTAAAGGACATAGTAATGAGTATTGCAAAAATACCAGATCCGCTAAAACGATCTGTTTATTTGAAGGAGTGTTCAAGACTGATGGAAATGGATGAGCAGGTGTTGACGACCGAGACCAATAAATTTGTTAGCCTTTTAATCAGAAAAAAGAAACAAGAATGGGAAAGAAAGCAAAGACAAGAAAGAAGAGGTCAACCAAAACCATCGGATGACCCAGGATTCCCTTCTGAATATCCAATAACAGGAGGAGGCATTTCAGCTCCAGATTATGAAACACCTTCTGAACCATCAAAAGTAAAAAAGACAAGTGATGAATTTAAAGAAAAAGATATCGCAAGAATTTTAATATCGGGAGGTAGTGAACTTTTTGATAAAGATGAAGGAATCAGCATAGCAGAGTTTCTATTAAGCAATATTGAAGAGATTTTAGATGATTTTGACAATGAAATCTATGGTAAAATAGTGAAGGAATGCCTTAGTTTGTTAGTGAATAAACAGCAAATTTCTTCTCAATATTTTATTTCTCATCCAAATAATGAGATTAGTCAAACAGCTATTGACTTACTCCATACGCCGTTTGAATTTAGCCCAGGTTGGGAGCGAAGAGAAATCTTTTTAAATACACAAAAAGCACCTGAATTAAATTTTACGGAAGATAGTCGAAGTGCTCTATTGAGGTTCAAATTAAACAAAGTCAAAAAAGTATGGAAAAAAAATCAAGAAAGATTGAAAGACTTAAAATCTGATGACGATTTCACTAAAATCACCAAGATACTAAAGGTGCAAAAAAAACTTTCCACGATGATTGAAGAGTTAGCTAAGGAGCTTGGAACAGTCGTTTTGTGAAGATCCATGGATCGACTATAAAAAAAAAGCTCCATGAAAATTTATTTCCATGGAGCTTTTTTAAACTGAATTCTATATTGAATTATGAAGTGGATGTAACAAGGCTTTTGAAACTTGGATGACCTTTTTTACTAACTCCACATCTGGCAAATAAATATGAGATTGTTCTTTATCATCCATTTCTATTACCTCAATATTGTCAGAGGTTACCTTCGAAGATTCAGTTTGGAGAAAAATATAAGAAGATAGACTAGCAATAACTAAAAGTGTTAATAAAACAGTACGGGCATTAAGATTTTTCATTGTAAAGCGTATTTTTATTAGGAGATCATGACCTATTTGTTTTAAAAAGTCACCCCAAATTTATAAACTTTCTACCAAATCACTACAAATCTTCGACTATATCTTATTAATTCAGGATAAATTCAATAATTTAAAGACAATGTAAAATCCAATTGGTTGTATTTTAGGGAGCAGGGAATAAATAAGATACCCAAATTTTGCACAGCTAATTTTCTTCAGTTGAGGCAAAAAACACATACATACCTATAGGTATGGCGAGTATTTTTAATGAAAAATGAAGGCAAAAGAGCAAGTAAAAAGGGTAGGTTATTTATTTCCTAATCCCTTATAAAAAAAGAGCTCTTTTTCAATGATAGAAAAAGAGCTCTTATATAATAAGTAATAGAATTTAAAGTTTATTCTACTTTAAATTCATGCTTATTTCACAATTAGTTTCTGAGTTGAAATTTGATTATCAGCTTGGAAACGAACTAAATATACACCATTTGCCAAGTTATTGATATTCAAATTGTGCGTATACTCCCCTGCAAATTGGTTACCTAAAGTTTCGCGAGAAACTTCTTGTCCAATCATGTTTACTACACTAATAGTTGTTTGTGCTGCCTCTGGTAAATCATAAGAAACATTTACATTTCCTTCTGCTGGATTTGGAGCTAACTCCAAGTTGAAAGCTTCAGGTGCAACAACATCCTCAGTATTAACAACACCAAATTCATCACCAATATTGATAGCGATATGGTAAATAAAGTTTGTTTCTGCTGGGTCAGTATCTCCACGTACAGATAAACCTGGCTCAAAATCAAGCTGGTAAGTCATATTCAAGAAGTCTCCTGTAACATCACGAGCCAACGATGGGAATACAGCCTCCATTGCAGGAATTAGGTCATCATCGTCCACTAATCCAGGAGTAATTACATCCAAAATATCCTCATCTGCCAACCATGATTCTCCTCCGTCTTGCGAGGTAGTCACATAAATATGGTGGTAGTGCTCTAACTCAGGATTAGCATCTTCCTTCCAATTGTCTTCTGTCAAAGCAGAATAAGCAACATACAAGTTATTATTTTGATCAACAGCTGCACTAATGAAAGTTGTAATTGAAGTAAAGTAGCTTCCTGCCACTGCAGTTGATGTACTTTGAAGATTATAAGCACCATCACCGTCAGAATCAAGCAAACCAGCTACTACATTTGTAGAATCTGCACCATAAGACTCATTCCAGTATCGTACACCTGACCATAAAGGAAAAAATGAAGAAGTACCATCTGTTAAATCTTCATCAGCATAAAACATTTCACCATACCAAGCATGTACTTTTCCATCTTTGTCGATTATTACATCACCTGTTCCATCAGATGTTTGGATCGCTAAAAATCCATCAGGGCCTCCAACCGTATCTTGGTAAGAAACATCATCGATTGTCCATCCTTGATCCGTAGAATAAGCATCAATTGGGAAATCTCGAATAACAGTAGTTGTCCAAGTATCTCCATTATCAGAAGATTTTGCAATTAATACATCACCAAATCCACTCCACAAAGCGACTGCTACGGTCTCACCATCTGCATCAATGACATAAGCATCAGCATCCATTGAAACGAACTTTGTGTTATCCATTTCAGGAAGTTTTACATCAACTTTATCCCAAGAGTCCCCTCCATCCACAGAACGGAAATATAATAAATGACCATCAACACCATCATAGACTTGACCACCATTAGCAGTAGGTTGTGTAACACCAATAGCATGAATAGTGTTGCCATCAGCACCACCAACAGCCATACGAGGCCAAAGCATTCCTCCAGGAGATGCAGATGGAATATCTGTTTCTATCCACGTACCAGATGGAGCATGCCATTTTGACAAGTGTAACAATGTTGCAGAGGTATGAGCTAAAGTTACGGGAGTACCATCAGCTAAAGCTCCAACTGCTGGCCATCCTGTCCGAACAGTTTCTATTCTTGAAGATGGGTCTGGTCCCCAAGAGGTTCCATCATTTGCATTGAAACCAGTCCCACGGTTTGGATATCCACCAGCAGCATCAAAACCCATAGTCCATGTAGCGGAAAGTTTTCCACTGCCATCATCAACTATACGATTCTGCACTGCTGCATTTGACTGCAAATCATAAAGGGTTGTTCCGATTGAGATAGCAGGATCTGTACGATCATTAAGAGGAAGATTAGGATTGACATGTAAGGGTACATCCTCAAACCCAGTCATGTTTACTTTATTAATTTTTTGTGCTTGAGAAGCAACTGCTTTGTCTAAAGTTACTCCTTTGTAAATTGGGCTATTTTGAGCAATCAATGCCATTGCAAAGAAGGAACAAAATAAAACAAGTAGTGATTTTTGCATAAAACTAAAAATTTGATGTGTAATGAAAAATGCCCCTTTTAATTTTTAAAAGAGACATTTTTCATGTTCTAATGATATTATTTATTTGATTAATAATTTTTTGGTAGAAATTTGGTCTCCTGCCTTAAGGGATACCATATATAATCCACTTGATAAATAATTTAAATCTAATTGATAACTATGTTTACCAGTAGTCAAATTACCTTTTTCAAAAGTCGCCACCTCTTGACCTACCATATTCATCACTCGGATTGTAGTTTGTTTACTTCCTTCAAATTCAAAAGAGACATTTACATTGCCTTCTGCTGGATTTGGAGATAAATTCATATTAAAAGTTTCTGGAGCCACAGTCTCTTCTGTTCCAACTATTCCTAAATCAACTAAATCATAAGCTAGGTGATAAATAAAATTGGTTTCAGCTGGGTCAGAATCTGATCCTAATGCAGTCCCTGGCTCAAAATCTAACTGGTAACTTAAATGTAATTGTTCTGAATTAATATCTCTTGCCATAGATGGATAAACGGCCTCCATTGCTGGAATTAAATCGTCATCATCTACTAAACCTGGAGCAACTACATCAATAGGGTCATCCAACCAAGTTGCACCCCCGTCTTGAGAGACTGTAAGGTATATATGATGATAATGTTGAAGAGTTGGATTTGCATCCTCTTTCCAATAGTTTTCGACCAAGGCAGAATGAGTCATGTAAATATTGTTATTCAAATCAACACCTGCTGAAATAAAAGGAGTCGCAGAAGTAAAGTAGTTTCCTGCTAATGCTGCACTTGCAGTTCCTGCCAAATCAAAGGTACCATTACCATCAGAATCCAATAAGCCAGAAACCACCCTCGAAGAATCTTCTCCATGTGTTTCATTCCAATACCTTATACCTCCGATTAGCGGGAAAAAACTGAAACTACCATCCGTTAAATCATCATCAGCATAATACATTTCACCATACCAAACATGAACCAATCCATCACGGTCAATCAAAACTTCTCCAGTCTGATCCGAAGAAAGAACAGAATTAACGGCTGGACTATTCACTGTATCTTGGTAGGTTAAATCGTCTATTGTCCAACCTTGGTCAACAACATATTTGTCAATTGGGAAATCTCGTACTATAGAGGTTGTCCAAGTTGTTCCATTATCCGTTGATTTTGAAACTAAAACGTCACCTAAATCATCAAAAAAAGCGATTGCTACATTTTCTCCATCTACATCAATGTTATAACTATCTGCAGTAGTATTCAAATATTTAGTACTATCCATGCCAGGAATAATGATGTCCGTTAAATCCCATGAATCACCTCCATCCGTAGAACGATTATATAATAGATGTCCATTCATACCTGCGTATTCGTTTCCCCCATTGCCTGTTGGAGTAGTAATACCAATAACATGAATAGAATTGCCATCAGGTCCACCAGTTGCCATCCTTGGCCAAAGCATACCTCCTGCGTTGTTAGTAGGAATATCTGTTTCTATCCAAGTTCCAGATGGTTCATGCCATTTAGCTAAATGTAAAACACTTATTGGTACAGCACCATCAGAAATGTGTGAAACTATAACTGGTGTTCCATCATCCAAAGCACCCACGGCTGGCCAGCCTGTTCTCACTACTTGTTCAATTCTAACAGTTGGTGGAGGTCCCCATCCAGTCCCATCATTTGTATTTACACCTGTGCCACGGTCTGGCCATCCTGATACAGCATCTAGACCCATCGTCCATACACCAGTTAGTTTATTACCACCGTGGTTGTAAAGTCGATTCTGTGTAGAATTATTTGATTGTAGATCATAGGTAGTTGTTCCAAATGCTTCGGCAGGTTCAGTACGATCATTCAGGGGAAGATTAGGATTTAGGTGTCCAGGATCTTCCATTCCAGTTAGTCCAATTTTTTGGACTTTTACAGCTTTTATTTTTGCTGCATCTGTTAATTTAGCCTGTTTAAATTCTGAGCTAAATTGAGCGCTAAGAACTAGAGAGAATAAAAAGCAAAAAGAGGTAAGTAGTGATTTTCGCATAATCCATAATTTTGTTTAGAAAATTTGTTTCAAGCTATTTCATAAGAAGCCGGTAAAGTTAATAAAAGGTCCGAGAAATTATATATGCCATCTTTTAATAATTTAAGCTATTAATTCAATTGTATTCTGGAAAACAAAAAAAGCGGCTACAAAATGCAGCCGCCAATTATTACAGGACAAATATGGATATAAATTTTTTTATTTCAACATACATCGATCAAATTTCACTGAAATTCACTTTTAATCGTTGATGAATTGTAAAATCCGTTGAATAACATCAGGATGTTTCATAATTCGATAATGCCCCAACCCTTTTGTCACAAATAGGCTGGCATTATCCCAGTTTTCAAAAATATGTTCCGCTGATTGAAACGTTACAACTGGATCAAATTCATCATGAACTACAAGTACCTCATTGGCTTTAGTTTCTTTAAATCTTAGGGCAATATCAGATATTTTCAGTGGTCTGCCTTCAAGTTTTTCTTGGAGAATACTTTTAAAAACTTCTGTTGCCTTATTTGGAATTTTCATCGTATTTACGGCTTTTTGAATCGGCCACTGTATTTGTGATGGGACAGCGACAAAAACGAGCTTATTCACTTTTATTGTTTCATCCAAAACACTCATAGCATAAGTGACTGATGGTCCTCCAAAAGAGTGTGCAATAATTCCATAAACTTCTCCAATCTGATTGATAATTGCCTTCACGGCGCCTGCAAAATGAGGCAAATTAGTCCGTTTTCCTCCAGAATCTCCATGAGCTGGTCCATCAAAAGCCACAACTCTGTATCCCTTTTTGAGTAGGGGTGGAACAAAACTTCTTAGACTTGTTCCTCTTGATTCCCAACCATGTACTAGCAGTATTATTTTATCACCACTCCCCCATTCATAAGCTTTCAATATGTCTTTACCATATAAAAATTCGAATACTTTAGCACTTTCTAGAATATGATCTGATCTTCTGTGTTTAGCTTTAAGCCGAGGTTTTGTAAAAAAATAATAAGCCAATTTTCCACCTATTCTCGGAAATACACGGCCGACAGTTTGAAAAAAGAATTGAATTAAAAATAAAGCTGGGGGATATTTAACCTCTTTCGGTGAAATAGAGTCAATTGAATTAGATTCTAAAATTTCGACAGTTTTTTCAAAAGTCATAATTGTTTTTTTTAAGACCAATTGGTTTAATTTCTCACTTTTTTAAATCTTCAATTAAACTCAAAAGCAAATCTGCCATTTTATTAAAAGGTTCGACTTCATTAAAAATCCGAGAGATCATAATACCTCCCTCAATGATTCCAATAAATTGAATTGCAAATTCGTCTCCGTCAACTTCTTCTCTAATTTCTCCTCGTTCTTTACCTTTTTGTATGGTGTATAAAATTCGGTCTTGCCAATGTTTTAAGGCATTGGTAACATTTTTTTTCAAAATTGGATTATTATCATCAGCTTCTATGGACGTATTTTGAATGGGGCATCCTCCTTCAACTGGTGGATTTAAAACACGTTCTTTGTAAAAATATACTACGGTTTTCAACTTGTCAATGGTGTTATCAATGACTCTGGTTCGCTCCCCTACTTGATAAGTGACTTTCTTTACCGCATGCTCAAAAGCAGCTATAGCGATTTCATCTTTAACTCCTTTTTTATCTTTCCCATCCTTTTTGAAATTGCCGTAAATCCCTCCTTTTGTTAAACCTGTTGCCTCCATAATATCAGACATAGAAGTACCATGATAACCTTTTTGATTGAAAAGCTCAGCAGCCTTTTCAATAATCAAATGCCTTGTTTTATCAGACTTTGTTACTTTATTCATCATTTGAAAATTTAGGATTCACCTTATTGTCAAGCAATTTTTTTCATTGCTTTTAAGTGATGGTAAGTATGATAAATTGTAAAAAGAAGTATTTCACGAATAGTCATTTTCCCTAGAGCTGGATGAAGCAAAACATATTTATCTAAATCACTGTCCTTCCATTTTTCTAGTCTTTCATGCAATCGTCCACCAACTGACCTCCAAAAGACTAAGAATTCTTCTTGACTCATTACGGATTCGTTTTGGGGAGAAAAGCCACCTCCAGAAACCAATCCGCTCGCTAAAGCAGTATGATAGGTTTGTACAATTTCATTATAATTTCTTGACGGCCCCTTTGGCTTACCAAACATCCTAAGACCAAGTTTTGATGCACCTAAAGCCTTCACAATAGGCTTGGTGGAACGTATCAAATGATCCAAGTTTTCGGCAATTGACCATTTTTCATCAATGCTTTTCTCAAAAGTATTGGAATCAATTTTTTCGATATAATTTTGAACCTCATTTAAAACGATAAACCAAGCTTTTTGGATTTCATTTTTTTCGTAAATATTAGCTTCATTCATAATGGCATTTTAAATTGATTGGCAAAAATAAACCAATCGGTCTTTTATTCAAACAAAATCCAAAAAAAAGTGACAATGTGGAAATATATTCCGTCCACAATTCGATATAAATTGCTTTACTTAAATACCTTTGAGCTCATGTCAGATACGAAAATAATATTCTTACATACAGGTAGTAATCTTGGTAATCGATTAAAAAACCTAGATTTGGCATGTCAAAATATAAAAATCGAAATTGGAAAAATCATCCAAAAATCTAGTTTGTATGAGACTGAGGCTTGGGGTGTTGAAAATCAGCCTGATTATTTTAACCAAGCTTTAAAAGTGGAAACTATACTTTCTCCACTTGTGGTTATGGACAAAATTGGAAAGATTGAACAGGATTTGGGAAGAAATAGAACGATCAAATGGAGCTCTAGAATTATTGATATCGATCTCCTTTTTTATGAAGACCTTCTCATCCAATCACCCAATTTAACTGTTCCTCACCCGAGAATTGGAGAAAGAAACTTTGTTTTAATACCCATGTCTGAATTAGCTCCGAATCTTATTCATCCTGTATTTGGAAAAGACATCTTAACTTTAATGGCTGAATCAGATGATAAATGTGAAGTGAGAAAACTAGAAACTCAAACCCAATTTAAAAATTAATCATTAAAAAATAGAGGTTAGACTATGTCAAACCAATCACCTCATAAATTCATTGCGGTTGAAGGTAATATTGGTGCAGGGAAAACTACTTTTTGCACAAAATTCTCTAAGCGTTACAACAGTAAGCTTATATTAGAACAGTTCACCGATAATCCATTTCTTCCTTATTTCTATGAAAATCCTGACCGTTATGCATTTCAGGTGGAATTGTTTTTCATGACAGAACGCCATAAGCAGTTGCAAGAATTGCTCTCCCAAGGTGAATTATTTCAAGATTCGATTATATCAGATTATTTCTTTCTAAAAACTTTATTATTTGCTAAAAACAATTTGAAGAGTGAAGAATATCGGCTCTTTCAGCGGCTATTCAATGTATTAAATTCCACCTTTCGAAAACCAAGTTTATTGTTGTACTTGCATCGATCTGTTGAAAATTTATTGAAAAATATTCATAAAAGAGGTCGTCTTTATGAGAAGGATATCAAACCAGCATATTTAGATTCTCTCCAAAACGCTTACTTTGAATTTTTCAAAACAGAAAAGGAAATTCCAATTTTGATTGTTGATTTAGAAGATTTGAATTTTGCAGACGATGATTGGATTTTCGAAAATTTAATTGAGTTAGTTAATAAAAACTATGAAGTCGGTATTCATCGAATAAATCTTATAGAAAAACTTGAAAAAGTCTAGGGTGAATTATTTTTTTCTCACAATAAAACCTTTCCCCACTGAATGTTTCATCCATCCAAAAAGGAGTTTATCGATTCCAATTATTAAGTCTGTGAAGTGAACTAAGAATGGTTCTTTAATCGAAGGTCTCAATTTTATGGTCTTCTCCTTTTCACTAGATAAATTAGTTGAATTTTCCTTAAAAATAGATTGGATGATCCCGGTCCAATAAATCTCTAGAAGAGCCACCAAATATCCACTCAAATTTTGTTCTTTAACGATTTCCATTCCATATTTTTCAGCCCAAGACTTAAATTGATCCCCATCTACTAAATATTCATGGCCAAAAGCATAAGCTCCTTGTGAAATTTTCTTTTTGGTAAAAAAACTCAATATTCTATTGATAGGATCGTATGTCCATGGAAAATGAATTTGAGGAAATGTAATAAAAGCCAAACCTCCTTTATTTAAAATTCGTCCGATCTCTGAGGTCATTTTTTCCGGTTCACCAACATGTTCCATAACATCTACGGATACTAGCATATCAAAAGAACTTTGCCCAAAAGTCAAATCCAATGCATTTTCAACACGATATTCTGTATTCTTTAGACCTTCATTCAATTTTGAAGCAAAAGCAATATCATTTTCGTTGATATCGCAAGAGGTTAACTTTTTGCAACTTAAAGCAATCATAGGGTCATAATCACCCTCTCCTGTTCCCAAGTTCAAGGCATTTGTAAATCCATTTCCCTCATATTTTCTTAAGCAATTTTTTATAAATAGATATCTGTTGCGATAGGTTGGAAACAATAATTTATAGTTCATTTTATTTTGTGATTATTGATAGAGTCTTTGAAAGCAAAGACTAGAATTAAAGAATGTAAGCTTCTAATTTCTTAAAAAACGGCGTGAAGATATTGAAAATGGCAATTTATTAAGCTTTCTTTTTACAATGTTCAAAATAACGGTATCTATTTTAATTATTGACCGTAAATTATAAATATCGTAAGTTTGCCCGATTTTTGACACGAATGGTTATTTCATGGTTTAATACATATAAATCGCTTAATGATTAAACCTTTAATATTGCCAATTCTTGTTAATCACAAAATATACAAAATCAATCCAAAATGGCTGAAGTATCGTCTTTTCCACTTTCTCGCCGCGTTCAAAATATGTCTGAATCGGCAACTATCAAAATGGCTCAATTAGCTCGAGATTTAAAAGCTAAAGGTCACGATGTAATTAGTTTAAGCTTAGGTGAACCAGATTTTGACACACCTAATCATATAAAAGAGGCAGCCAAAAAAGCTTTGGATGATGGATACACAAAATACACCCCTGTTCCTGGGTTAATGGATTTGCGTGAATCGATTGTGACAAAATTCAAACGCGACAATGATTTAGATTTTGATGTGAATCAAATTGTAGTAAGTAATGGAGCAAAACAATCCATAGCGAATCTTTGCCTTGCATTGCTTGATGAAGGGGATGAAGTTGTAATATTTACTCCTTATTGGGTTTCCTATTATGAAATTGTACGGTTGGCAGGGGGTGTTCCAGTCACAGTTTCTGCCGGTATAGAAAATGATTATAAAGTTACTGCCAAGCAGGTCGAAGCATCTATTACTGAAAAAACTAAAATGGTTTTGTTCTCATCTCCATGTAATCCTACAGGTTCGGTGTATTCGAAAGAGGAACTAACTGAGATAGGTAATGTCATATCAAAACATGAAGGTATCTTTATTGTATCTGACGAAATATATGAATACATCAACTTTACTGGACAACATGCAAGCATTGGAGCTGTTCCAAGTGTAAAAGACAGAACGATAACTGTTAATGGTTTTGCGAAAGGCTTCGCAATGACTGGTTGGCGGTTAGGGTATATAGGCGCTCCAAAATGGATTGCTGCCGCTTGTGCCAAAATACAAGGTCAGTTTACCTCTGGCGCAAATGCTTTCAGTCAAAAAGCAGCAGCCCATGCCCTTTTGGCAGATATGAGTGAGACAGATAAAATGCGTGAAGAATTTCTAAAACGTAGAGATATTGTAATTGGGTTATTGAGCGAAATTCCCGGGTTTAAAGTGAATTGCCCTCCAGGTGCATTTTACATCTTTCCAGACATAAGTGACTATTTTGGGAAAACAGATGGCACGGTGACCATAAATAATGCTAATGAATTTTGTGAGTATATTTTAATGAAGGGCTTTGTAGCAGTCGTCACTGGATCAGCTTTTGGAGCAGATAATTGTTTTAGATTTTCTTATGCTGCCTCGGAACCTGAATTGCGGGAAGCGGTTCGGAGGATTGCAGAAGTTGTGTCGAAATTAAAATAATTTCTTGGTTGAGTTCCCTATTTTGACTTGACTGAATAGGGAACTCATTATTTTCTATCTATTAGCAACGCCTAAAGAATAACTCCGACATTTTCCGATGTATCTTTTGAACTTTTGCGGCGTTAAAAATACTTTTTTGCGTTCGCCTTTGTGTCTTCTGGTACAAGCTAGCGCAGGAAGCCCTGCATCGCCTGTGTTTTTTGCCTTACTAAAATCCAAAATCTACTATTACAAATTGGCGGACTTATTTTTTAGCTGTTACTTATCTTTTTATCACTTCCATTAATAGAAAGAATTAGCACAGTTTTCATTGACTTCATATCTAGCTAACTAATCATCAAAACCTAGTTTATGAAGTTTATACTCTACAACTTTTTAAAGGTGACATTAATGCTTATTCTTCCTTTTATAATTCTGATTCGAGGCGCTGTTTTTCTACACGAACATTATCATTTTCTGCCTTGGTTTTCAATTACTGGAGGTATTTTAGGGAGTGGATTAATTATTTGCATTTATATCCTTTTTATCCATGGGCGATTTACTGGCAAATTAGGTAATATCAAAACAATGAAATTTAGTTATTGGATTGCCCTAATTCTGGTTTTAACCTATTGTTTTCCGGCGCTATTATTTTTATCAAATACCAATAGTAAACATACAGAGGTTCAAAAAGAATTTACCAGCTTACATCCTATTTTAAGATTAGGCATAAGCACTGTTGTTCAGTTGGACAAAGGATTGATTGTTACAGATGCCAACCGGATACCTGAAGATTATAGAAAAATGGGTCTTCCGACCAAAAGTCATTCTTTGCATTTCAAACAATCAGATGGATTTTCTCATGCCATTGATATTAGAGTAAAAGGAAGAAGTGAAGTCCGAAATTGGCTACTAGAAAGGTATTTCAGAATGATGGGTTTTAATACTTTACGGCATTTTGGAACGGCTGATCATCTGCATGTCTCTTTGTTGAGTCACGACAGACCCCATGGGATTTGATATAACTTGATTTTTGTGTTGTTTTACTTTGGAATTCTGTTACTTTTGCGGCGTTTTTCCAAACCAATATCCATATATAAAACTTTATAGAATGAATCTTCACGAATATCAAGGAAAAGAATTATTGAAAAGTTACGGAGTTGCCATTCAAGAAGGCTACGTAGCAAATACTGTTGAAGAGGCTGTTGAGGCTTACAACAAAATTGAAGCTGAATCAGGAACTAGTGTTGCTGTTGTGAAAGCCCAAATTCACGCAGGTGGTCGTGGAAAAGGTGGAGGAGTAAAATTGGTCAAAAACGGAGACCAATTAAAAGAAACAGCTGGAGAGATCCTAGGAATGATGTTAAAAACACCTCAAACCCCTGGGGGAATGGACGGTGAAGGTAAATTAGTAAGTAAAATATTAATTGCAGAGGACGCTTACCGTCCAGATTTTGATGCCTGTAAAGAATTTTATGTTTCCATTTTAATGGATAGAGAACGAAAATGTAATGTCATTATTTACTCCACTGAAGGAGGAATGGACATTGAAGCGGTAGCTGAAGAAACACCTCATTTAGTTCACAAAGAATATGTTGATCCAACGCTAGGGCTTCAAGGGTTTCAAACTCGAAAAGTTGCCTTCAATTTAGGATTAAGTGGGAAAGCATTCAAAGAAATGACTAAGTTCATTGCTAAATTATATGCTGCTTTTGTAGGTTCTGATGCATCTTTGTTTGAAATCAACCCTTGCTTAAAATCTGCTAATGATGATATTATTGCAGTAGATTGTAAAGTTACTTTAGACGATAACGCGTTATTCCGCCACCCTGATTTAGCGGCAAAAAGAGATACTTCTGAAGAAGATCCAACAGAGGTTGAAGCCAAAAGCTATGGATTGAATTATGTGAATTTGGATGGTAATGTCGGTTGCATGGTTAACGGAGCTGGATTGGCAATGGCTACAATGGATATTATCAAATTATCAGGTGGAGAGCCTGCCAATTTTCTTGATGTAGGTGGTACTGCTGATGCGGCTAGAGTTGAACAAGCTTTCCGAATCATTCTAAAAGATCCGAAAGTAAAAGCTATTTTAATTAATATTTTTGGAGGAATTGTAAGATGTGATCGTGTAGCTCAAGGAGTCGTAGATGCCTACAGAAACATGGGTAATATACAAGTTCCGATCATTGTACGATTACAAGGAACGAATGCAGATATTGCCAAAACAATTATTGATGAATCAGGTTTAGCTGTACATTCTGCCATTCTTTTGAAAGAAGCTGCAGATATTGTATCTAAAGTTCTAGCTGAAGCCTAAAATTCTAGCTGAATTATTTAATTTTTTGGTTGCTAAATCAATGTGTTGCCAATTGGATTTAATTTGATTAATTAGCGTATAGATTGCTAAAATTCAATAAAGCCAATTAAGTATTTGGTTAAATTTGTGATCCAAAAAATAGCTCTTGTGATAATAATTCTGTGTTTAATAAAATGTACTTTATTTTATTTTTTCCGAACATTTAAAATAAATACTAGGATGTCCAAATATTTAAAATTTGGACATCCTTTTCCCATTCCATCTCTTACTCTTTCCCTTTTCGTATTAACTATTTTTTTTACAGGTTTTGCTTATTCCCAAGCACCTCCCTGCCTTGAAATTGAATGGTCAAAAAACTATGGTGGTGGCGACGACGAAATTGCCAATGAAATTATTCAAACTCAAGATAATGGCTTTTTGGTTGTTGGTTTTTCAGAATCAAATAATTTTGATGTCAATCAAAATTATGGACAAGAAGATTTTTGGGTATTGAAAATTGATTCAATTGGTCAGATTGAATGGGAAAAAAATTACGGTGGTTCTGATGTTGACAAAGCCAATTCTGTGGTAGAGACTCCAGAAGGTGATTTTTTAGTAGTTGGCTCCTCTCTTTCGATTGGAAATGATGTGGCTAATAATTATGGAGAAGAAGATATTTGGCTTATCAAAATCAATCCTAATGGTGATTTATTATGGGAAAAAAATTATGGTGGAAGTCAAAATGAAAACGCAGAAGATATTCAAATAACAACTGATGGTGCTCTTATAATTTCTGGATATTCTCAATCTTCGAATGGAGATGTAAGCTCAAATAAAGGTGATTTTGATTTTTGGATTTTCAAAACTGATGCTTTAGGCAATATGCTTTGGGAAGAAAGTTTTGGAGGATCCTCTGCCGATTGGGGTTACGGGATTAAAGAAAATGCTTCAGGACAATTTATAGTTGCTGGTTCCACTTTTTCTGATGATGGAGATGTATCCGATAACAACGGTTTTTACGATTTTTGGGTCATAAAAGTGAGCCCATTAGGTGAATTAATTTGGGAGAAAAATTTCGGTGGGATTACAGAAGAGAGAGCTTATGCTTTAACATTAACGGACAATGAAGATATAATTTTGGCAGGTACTTCCATTTCAGGCGGTGGAGATGTTGGCGGGAATAATGGAGGGAATGATGCTTGGTTTATTAAATTAAACCAAGCTGGAGATTTAATATGGAGCCATAACTATGGCGGGGTTCAGGAAGATAGAAGTTTTGCAATTGAAAATGCAAATGAGAATGGATTCATTTCAGCTGGTTTTTCTCGTAGTTTCGACACTGATGTTGCTAATAATTATGGAGGAAAAGATGGCTGGATTACCAAACTTTATTCTGATGGAAATTTAGAATGGGAAAAGAATTTTGGAGGCACAAAAGAAGATCGTTTCTATTCTATCCAACAAATAAATGACGGAGGCTATGTTGCTTGTGGTTTTTCATATTCCGATGACATTGATTTAGAATCTAATTATGGAAATAGAGATTTTTGGGTGATTAAAATGACTCCGGATTCTTTTGACATAGACCTTGGAAATGATACTACCATTTGTTTGAACGACACTCATTTGTTGAATGGTCAACTAGATGAAACATTCTCTTTTGAATGGCAGGATGGTTCGACAGATACTACTTTTTTAGTTGATGAAACGGGTGAATTTTGGGTGAAGGCTACTCGAAATGGCTGTACCATTACAGATACCATTTGGGTCGATTATGTTAATCCTGAATCTGTTGCATTAGGAAATGATTCGACGCTTTGTGAAGGAGAAACACTTATCTTAAAATCTGAATTGTCAGGCGCAAAATACCTTTGGCAAAATGGTGATACAACTGAGAATTTCCAAGTTGAAGAGAATGGATTGTATTGGCTCGAAATTCAAAAAGGGGCTTGTGCCTATAGAGATTCCATTGTAGTCAATTATGTAATTATTGATGTAGAATTAGGGAACGATACCCTTCTTTGTGAAGATCAAAAATTGAATATTAACGCTGCTTTTTTAAATGCTGAATATTTTTGGCAAGATGGTAGTGTAAATCAAGGATTTACTGTTCAGGAACCTGGATTATACTTTGTTGAGGTTTCAGTAGGCGGATGTTCAAATAGCGATTCCATAAAAGTAGATTATCAAAACCGTCCTGAGCAAATTCTGCCAACCTATACTACCATTTGCGAGAATGAAGTAATCCAATTAGACCTATCTGAAATAGGCGCTGAAAAATATTTGTGGTCAGACAACACTCAAAATTCGAAATTTCAGATTAATCAACCGGGGAAATATTTGGTTGACATTTCCATAAATGATTGTATCTTCTCTGATGAACTCCTTTTAAAAGATTGCGAAAATTGCCTCTTTATACCAAATGCTTTTTCTCCAAATGCCGATGGCAGAAATGATGTTTTTATGCCACTCGCAGCCTGCCCTTTGTTTAATTATGCGATGTATGTTTACGACCGATGGGGAAAATTAATTTTCGAATCGAATACAATCGATAATGGATGGAAAGGCGATTTAGGCGGAAGAGATGTTCCTAGCGGTTCTTATCAGTATATTATGGAATTTGATATAATGAACAATAATCAATTGATTTCTCAACATCGTCAAGGGGTTTTGATTTTGATTCGCTAATTTATTAGTATAAGGGAGGAGGAAAAATAACATAATTACTCATTTGAACGGAATCTTTTGCCCTCATTTTCCTTTTAAAATCAGTCATAGTATCAACAATACTCCTTCTTTTATAAGTAAACTGAGAACAAAATAAGCTCGTCGAAATGAACAACTTATTTCTGTCCAAGCACTTACTTATTCTGCTATCCTGTGGAAAAATTTCCTTTATAAATAACTAACAAATAAGGCTTTTTAACCATCTTTGCGCGCAAATTATGAATGCATTTTTTTGAGTTTAAATGAAGAAAAGAGGCATCAATTATTCGCCAAAGTTCATCACTTTTAACTCATCACTCATTACTACACAAGATGGATCTTTCAAATAAAGCAGCTGATAATATTCGAATTCTCGCCGCATCTATGGTTGAAAAAGCTAAATCTGGTCATCCAGGAGGGCCAATGGGCGGCGCTGATTTTGTTCAAGTTTTATATTCAGAATTTTTGAACTTTGACCCAAAGGATATGACTTGGGCGCATCGAGATCGATTTTATTTAGATGCAGGCCACATGTCGCCAATGTTGTACGGTGTTTTAGGTTTATTCGGAAATTATTCAATGGATGAACTAAAAAATTTCCGTCAATGGGGCAGCCCAACTCCAGGGCACCCAGAATTAGACGTAGCAAGGGGTGTTGAAAATACATCTGGACCATTAGGTTTAGGTCATGCATTTGGAATTGGTTCTGCCATTGCCGAACGATTTATGGCAGCAAGATTTGGAGAGACCATTGCACATAAAACCTACATATATATATCAGACGGTGGCATTCAAGAAGAAATCTCACAAGGTGGAGGTCGTATTGCTGGGCATTTGGGCTTAGGGAATGTAATTATGTTTTATGATGCAAATGACATTCAGTTATCTACGATGGTTGATGTTGTTACAGGTGAGGATACTGCTAAAAAATATGAAGCATGGGGATGGCATGTTATGACTATTTCTGGAAATGACCATAACCAAATTCGCCATGCAATTCAAGAAGGAATTGATGAAACAGACCGCCCTACGCTAATTATAGGAAAGACCACTATGGGAAAAGGGGCATTAACAGAGACAGGTGATAGCTTTGAAGGACAGGTTTCAACTCATGGTCAACCACTTTCAAAGGCAGGTGCCTCGATGAATGATACCATAAAAAATCTAGGTGGTGATCCAGAGAATCCTTTCCAAATATTTTCTGATGTAGCTGAACATATCGAAAAAGTAAAAAATCTTAAACATAAAATTGCGCTTAAAAGAAAATCGGATTATCAAAACTGGTCTGACGAAAACTCAGAATTAGCAGCCATCCATCATAGCTGGTTATCTGGAGCAACACCCAAAATAGATTGGGCGTCTATCACCCAAAAACCTAATGTTGCTACTAGAAATTCATCTGCAACTGTTCTTTCTCATTTTGCGGATTCAGTTGGAAATATGATTGTAGCTTCAGCGGATTTGGCAAATTCAGATAAGACGGAAGCATTTTTGAAAAAGAATAAAGAATTTCAAAGAAATGACTTTAATGGAGCGTTTTTACAAGCGGGAGTTTCTGAATTAACAATGTCCGCTTTGTGCACAGGTATGGCTTTGCATGGCGGGATAATACCTGTATGTGCGACATTTTTTGCCTTTTCTGATTATATGAAACCTGCTATCCGAGTAGCTGCATTAATGGAACAGCAAGTTATTTTTATCTGGACACATGATGCTTTTAGAGTAGGTGAAGATGGTCCAACTCATCAGCCAATTGAGCAAGAAGCTCAAATTCGATTGATGGAGAAACTGAAAAATCACTCAGGAAACAATGCGTTCCTTGCATTAAGACCTGCTGATGCAGATGAGACAACCATTGCATGGAAAATGGCTTTGGAAAATACGAATTCTCCTAGTGGATTAATTCTTTCTCGTCAAAATGTTGAGTCTTTAACAGCGATGGGAGATTCCCGATTTGAGGAAGCGAAATCAGCCGAATTTGGTGGATATATTGTTCAAAATTCTGCAGGAACACCAGATGTTGTTTTGGTCGGTAACGGTTCAGAAGTTTCGACGTTGTTGGCAGGTGCTAAAAAAATAAGTGAAGAAAAGAATCTAAAAGTCAGGGTTGTTTCCGTGCCTTCAGAAGGTGTTTTTAGAAATCAATCTGCTGATTACCAAGAAAGTACATTGCCAGCTGATATTCCAACTTTTGGACTGACTGCAGGTTTGCCTGTCAATTTGGAAGGATTAGTGGGTAAAAATGGTTTGGTCGCTGGTTTAGATCATTTTGGTTACTCTGCACCATATACAGTTTTAGATGAAAAATTTGGTTTCACAGGTGACCATGTTTACCGTAAAGTAATTGAATTTTTAGGCAGATAAATAAGATTATTAAGATCCGATAAAGTTTCAATGTTCAAAAATTTATAAGATTAATTTTTCTTTTAAAATTTGAAAATTGAAACTTTGTACTTTCAACTTTCTCTATGCTTACCGCTATTTCCCCAATTGATGGAAGATATGCTTCAAAGACCACAGAACTTTCTAATTATTTTTCTGAGTTTGCTCTGATAAAATATAGAATTTTAGTCGAGATTAAATATTTCAAAGCTCTAGCTGCCCTACCCTTACCACAATTGGAAGGCATTGGATCAGAGAAATTGGCTCAATTAGATAATATAGTTCGATACCTCTCTTCTGAATCTGGTGCGGAGGTAAAGGAAATTGAAAAACGAACTAATCACGATGTAAAAGCTGTCGAATATTATATAAAAAAAGAATTTGACGAATTAGGCTTAGGAAAATACAAAGAGTTCATCCACTTTGGTTTGACTTCACAAGATGTCAATAATACGGCTACTCCACTATCTTTAAAAGATGCGATTCACAATACTTATCTACCTAGTTTCCAGTCAATTATTGAAGAATTAAAAAAGCTATCTAAAGATTGGGCTAATATTCCGATGCTTGCTCGAACCCATGGACAGCCTGCCTCCCCTACTCGATTAGGGAAAGAAATTGAAGTATTTGCGAATCGTTTAGAAGTTCAACTAGAACAATTAAAGCTCATTCCTTTTTCGGCAAAATTTGGTGGGGCCACAGGTGGTTTCAATGCACATTATGTAGCTTATCCTGAAATTGACTGGCATGAATTTGCTAAAAATTTCGTAGAAAATGATCTAGGCCTTTCCCGTTCTTTTCCGACTACTCAAATTGAACATTATGATAATTTAGGAGCCATTTTTCATTGCTTAAGCCGAATCAATACTATTTTGATTGATTTTTGTAGGGATATATGGACTTATATTTCAATTGAATATTTTCGCCAAAAAACGATAAAAGGAGAAATTGGATCTTCTGCTATGCCTCACAAAGTTAACCCAATTGATTTTGAGAATGCGGAAGGTAATTTAGGTTTAGCCAATGCAATTTTTGGACATTTAGCAGAGAAACTCCCAATTTCAAGATTGCAAAGAGATCTAACCGATAGTACTGTATTAAGGAATATCGGCGTCCCAATGGGTCATACGATTATTGCTTTTGCATCCATAAAAAAAGGGTTATCTAAGTTGTTGTTGAATGAAGAAAAACTGAATTCGGACTTGGAATCTAATTGGATGGTTGTTGCTGAAGCCATTCAAAATATATTGCGCAGAGAAGGCTATCCCAAGCCCTATGAAGCTTTATTAGATTTAACTAGAGGAAAAGCTAGCATTACTCAATCAGATATGCATGAATTCATTAACAATTTAAAAGTGAGGGATTCTATAAAAGCTGAGTTGAAAAAGATTACTCCTCAAAATTATGTTGGTAAATAGAACGTTTGATGAAAACTTATCACTTGACAACCTTTTCGATTATTCTAGTTCTTACAGCATGCCAATCAAATTTTACAAAAATAGATATCGAAAAAAGTAAAAAAGAAATTGTTGAAACCGAATTAGCATTCGCAAAAATAGCGAAAGAAGAAGGTTTATCCAATGCGTTCACTAGCTATGCTGCAAATGATGGAGTTTTAAACAGAAACAATAAAATCATTTCTGGAAAACCTGCAATAAAAAAGTATCTAGAATCTTCAAGTCACACAAATATTAGCTTGGAATGGACGCCCGATTTCGTAGATGTATCCGCTTCGGGTGATTTAGGTTATACTTACGGAAAGTTTACTTATTCCGCCCAAGATACTAGCGGTCAGATTATCAAATCTGAAGGGATATTTCATACAGTATGGAAAAGACAAGCAGATGGGACTTG
Source organism: Bacteroidota bacterium (assembly GCA_024743405.1). Lineage (GTDB taxonomy): Bacteria > Bacteroidota > Bacteroidia > Chitinophagales > Saprospiraceae > JANSWP01. The sequence goes on along the minus strand of JANSWP010000019.1, from coordinate 37,797 downwards.
GAAATTTGTCTATGATTAAATGTGCGTTTAAAAACTCAAACAAAAAATGGGCATCCAAAATTTTGGATGCCCATTTTTATTATACATAATGTTAATCATTACCTAAGTAATGTCAACTCACCAGTCAATGTTTCCTCAATCTCTCCAAAACGATATTTAATGGAGTAAACATAAACATCGACGGCAGCAGGGTTACCATCTTTTGTTCCATCCCAACCAAAGTCATTCGAATCATTTTCATAAACCAATTGTCCCCAACGATTCCAAACTTTAAAGTCCAAAACTTCAACATTATCTGAACGAAGTAAATTAAACCGATCGTTCATTTCATCACCATCGGGTGTAAATGCATTTGGTATTTCGATAAAACTATTTTTTATCGTTACATCTACCTCCGCATCAGCTCTGCAGCCAGCTTCATCTACAATTATTACTTGATAAGTTGCTTGCGCAGAATCTTGATTCTCTAGAGTTGCTGCTGTAACCATTATTACATTTTCGAAAGTCTCTCCTTGTGGTGTTCCATTTGTTAATTGCCAAGTATAAACTGGATTATTTAAGACAGATGGACTCGTAATTGCTTCCAAGCTTAATTCCTCTCCCTCAAAAACACATTCAGGATTAGCTACTAAAGAATCAAGGATAAATGGTGCTGCCACTTCAACAGAGATAGTCGCTTCTTTTGTAAAACAGACTAAATCTGATTCATCTGATTCGGCAGAAGTAAATAAAAGGGTATAATTAGTAATTCCAACCTCCGGGATTTCAGTAATATTAGGTCCACTTAGAGTTGCATCATGGGTCCATGCATAAGTACCATTAGGTGAATCAATCTGTGCAGATAAGCTTACTTCCTCTCCAGCACAGATTGGTCCTACATCACTGATCGAAAGATTTAAATCTACCTCAGATATTGGATTTATCGTAATGGATGTTTCCGTTGGCGGACAATCCCCTTTCGTAACCGAAAGGAAATATTCGGTGGGTTCAGTGACTGTAACCGTAGGCATTGGATCATTACTAAAGACTGTTCCATCCGCTAATGTCCAAATATAAGTTGCGTCAGGATCGACAACACTATTAAGCAAAACGGTTTCTCCTTCACAAACTTTTTTGGTGGACGTAAGATCGAAATTTGGACCTTGTTCCTCAGTTACCGTTACTTGAGCAGTGGCAGGACAACCCATAAATTCTCCTGATACTTGATAAGTAATAGATCCAGGGGGATTGACAACTGGATTAGGGCAATCATCACAACTCAACCCATTAGAAGGGCTCCATTCAAAATCAGTAATATCAGGACTGCTTGCCACTAATTGAATTGTTTCAGCTGGGCATACAATAGGATTATCTGGGGTTATCGTAATTACAGCCGTCGGAACTACAATTATTTCAATTTGAGCCGTATCTGAACAAGCATTATTCATGGAATACCTTGTATAAATTGCTGTTTCAGTAGCATTAATAACAAGATTTAATAAAGTATCTTCTGAAATGGCTCCTGGAGCAGGAATCCATATATGCTCAATCTCAGGATATTTACTTACGGCATAACCTTGACTAGCTAAAGACACGACTTCACCTTCACAATAAGACTCTTTATCTGGAATAGCCGAAATAGCTAAATCAGGCAATGAATCCACTTGAATAAACACAGAATCAGATACAATACAATCTCCTACTTCCAAAGTTGCATAATACCATGTGGAGTAAATTGGATTAGCCAAGACAGTCTCATCAGTTGTACTGCTTAATGAATCCGCAGGTGTCCAGATTAGTCCTAATCCACTCGTACTTGTAATTGAATTTAAAGCTATGGTATCTCCTAAACAGATCTCAATTGTATCAGGATTAGAAATAGCAACATCCGCAGGGAAGACATCAATATGCACAGTTGCTTGTTCTGTACAGATTCCGTTTATACTGGTTGCTGTTAGGGTATAAGTTGTACTAACATCAGGAGTCGCTGTTGCATTAGGAATAGTTGTTGAATTTAATCCATCACCAGGTGACCATTCAAAAACAGTTGATGAATTAAAAACTGGTTCTGCCAAAAGCACACTTGAATTTTGACAAATCAAAGTATCTGTTACGGTTATTTCAGGAAAATCAAAAGGTTCAACCGTAACAGTTACTTCATCAGTAGCAGTACAACCACCTGTTGCGGTTTCAACAGTCAAAGTATAAGTAGTTGTAAAATTTGGAGATGCAAGTGGGTCTGTTGAATTTGGGTCATCCAAACCAAAAGCCGGTTCCCAAGACAACCCTTCATCTCCAACATTATTTGTTGAAGTTATTTGAAAACTTTCTCCCTCACAAATCTCCGTAGAGGCTTGATCGATATTTACTTGTGGAGAAACAATTTGAAGGAAGACTTCATCTGTAGCAGAACATGTACCGAGAGAACCAGTAACTGTAACTGTTTGGTCATTGGCAACAGTAGCCGTTGGATTGGCTGCAGTTGGATCATCAAAAACACCATTTGGTGTCCATTCGTAAGTTGCTGCACCAGTGGCTGCTAAATCAGCGGTAAAAATACCGTCGCAAACAAAAACTGTATCCAATGAAGGAGCAATATTGACAGTCAATTCATCTTCTATTTCTATCGTTGTTTGAGAAAAAACTACATCTCCACAACCAAAGTTTGTTATTAAAGTCAATTCAATCGTTTCAGTTCCTTCTGCGATGTTGTCATCTATAACAGTGATAGGAATTTGTATACCTGTTTCCCCAGGTTGAATGATGATCTGAGGAGGGATACTCGCTTGATAGTCAATGTTTTTTGTAGCTGTTCCTCCTATTTGTACCTGAAAAACTAAGGTGGTTGATATAGGGTTTGGAAGGCTAATATCTATCAAGTTTTCAATATCTGTGCAGCCCTCGACCAAATAATCAATGCCCGTCAAATAATTCAAACTCACAACTGGCACACCTTCCGTAGTTGGTCTAACAAATAGTCCTGAATCATCATTAGGATCAGTATCTCCAATAGCCATTTTGACGCGATAGGTTTGGCAAGGTGATACGGATTTCTGTGCAACCATATACTTTCTCTCACCTAAGAAATCAGATGTTAAACCATTATAAACAAGGCTTTCATTTTCTTCATTATTTCTGAAATATTCCCATCGAGTACCAGGATTGACAGTTTGAATTTGTATCAAAGCGTTACCAGGCAAAAAAGTTAGGTGCTCTTGATTATTCAGTCCAGGCTCTCCTGAAATACCAGGACCTGAAATCATTATTGCCATTAAGTCATTAGAAAATTGACTTACATTTTGTTTATATTCATCAGATCCGAACACATAATCAAACCCAATATTACCTGATTTTGGAGTAACATCTAGTTCTACAGAACAGGCATCATTAATAAAACCAAAGCCATTTCCATAGGTTGTTTGTAGATAATTTAAATCCGGGTCTCCAGTTGCATTATGATCAGTAGAAGCCAAAATGGTCGCAGGGTTTGAAACATCAGTAGCACGGCCGGTTGTAATTAACAATCCATCATTCATTCCAAGCCCTGTTTCATCGGTTGCCACAAAAGTACCATAAGCATTATCTGGACAGATAATATTCACAACGGATATATCCATTAAAGGATTTTGAAGAGCAGCTTCAATTTCTGCGGCTGTTGAATTTGGAGAAATATCAATTGGAGAGGGGTCAGGGCAATTTTCAGTGGTACATTCCCAACTTCCATAAAAGCCTTCAAAATTTAAAAATCCATCGGAGGAGAATTGAACCGTTAAACAACCGCTTGAAGCGGATACATTGTAACACACACCACCATGATTTTGTCCATTTCCACCGCCATCAATTTCTCCAATTAATGGAGCCAAAACATTGTCACCATCATAAAAATTGATAACATCATCTCCATTTTCTACATTATAGTTATGTAAACTGAAGTTAATACACGCATGTGGATCATCAGGGCAAATAGTGAAAATAAAATTTTCATTACTTCCATAATCTCCATTAGCTCCACCAGAATCATAAAGTTCCCCACTACAAACACTAGCGCTACCTTCGTCAATTGTATAAACCGTTTGGACAAACTCCTCAACACAAAGAGAAAAGCTTCCCCAATTTGGTGTTGAAAGTGTCCAATCATTAATCCTTAAATAATAAGTAATTCCAGCAGTTAATCCATTCACTAGCATTGAAACTTCACTTTCACCAGCAATCGCGTCGGCACAATCTAAAATGACTAATTCATCAAACGCACAAATATCTCCTCTATAAAGTGCAACTTGAGGCATTAAAATAGGATCACTTCCCATTCCATCTGGAGTACCTGTTACAGTAATCACATAATCTTCAATGCCAGCAGAGGCTGTGAATTGAAACCAAACGTCTCGAGTTGGAGCACCATTAAAACAATTTGGGAAGTTATCATTTCCAATATTACTTTCAGTTGCATCCAAATTGGTATAAATGGCTGGACTAGGGCAAATTGGAGCTTCCCCTAAATCAATGATCCCTGCACAATCATTATTAATTGGCTGAGCAAATGACAAGACAGAAAAAAGCATTAAAGCTATGAATGTCAATAGTTTATTCATATGTGGAACATCTATTAGTAAAAAATTATTTAATATCGCTATTTGTTATTCTTCGGAAAGGGGTCAAAAATAATGGGTCATAAAGGATTAATGAAATAAAAGACAGGCTTTCGTGTCGGAAAACTACCAAAAGGATAGGAAAGTCAAAAAAAAATAAAATTACAGTGTCAATTTATTCGAAAAGAGGGCAATCTTTCAATGCTTCTTGTACTTCTGTGATTTTGGTATAACCATAATCATTGCCCCAAGCTGTATTGATGTAATTAATGACATTTGTAATTTCAAAATCTGTGAGTTGGGGAATTCCTGCCATTTCCTGATTATATTTTTGACCATTGACAACTATTTCTCCAGACTGTCCTTTTCGAATGATACATGCAATATCCAATCTGTATTTTTCTAAATAGTCTGCATTAGCTAATGGTGGGATGACTCCCTCTAGACCACTACCATCTGCCATATGACAACTCTCACAAAAGTTTTCATACAAAATTTTCCCATGTGCAAATGGTGTTTCTTTACAACTTTGGAAAAACAAAAAACAAAAAAAACAACCCAATACAAGGAAAGACAAAATATATTTCTTCATACTTTTTATTAAAAATCTAGAAAGTAGCGAATAAGGTTAGGGGTCTCGCAACCCTTTATCTCCTAACAGCCAACTCTTTATTTGCTCCTTACTACGATCCTACATTTCATTTAACAACAAATCAATATCGCCAATAAAACGGGTAACAGAAACAGGGTCTGTACCATCACAAAATGCTCTTACTTTTCGATCCTTATCAACCAAAATCAATCTTCCAGAATGATTAAACCCTCCAGGAGCATCTGCATCTTCCATAGCTACACTAAAATAGTCATCTGCAATTTCATAAATGGCATCTTTCTCCCCTGTAATAAAATGCCAACGATCGGACGAAGCACCTAAATTGCTAGCATAATGGGCTAGCCTTTCAACCGTATCTCTCTTAGGATCAATAGAATGTGCCAAGAACATCAGCCTATCTTCTTCCTCAAAATGATCATATAGACGCAGCATTTGTTTAGTCACCTTTGGGCAAATTGTGGGACAACTAATAAAGAAAAAATCAACCACATAGGCTTTATTTTCGAATGTTGAATTGTTGACAATTTGACTATCCTGGTTTACAAATTCAAAGTCAGGAATGGTATGACATAGTGTGTCTCCTTCCTCTGTGTATATTTTGTTCCCTAAACAAGGGAGCGTGCCCTTTTGTGCTATCTGACCAGTTGAATTAACGCAATTAGTCAGAATGATTATAGCAAGGAAAGGTATAATCAATAGGATGAAGTTCTTCATTGTTTAATATTAGATAGTTGATTTAGGGAAGAGGAAATAGATAACCTACTCATTTTACTTGTTATTTATTTTCTCCTTCCCTACTTAAAGGATGACTTACTTTATCATTCTTTATTTCTCAAAAGCATCGAGCAAAGTTTGACCTTCTTTAATACTGGACTCCATTAATTGTTTAACACTGGAAATTTTTTCCATTTCTACATTTAAATAATCCATTATTTCTTCGTGTGTTTTTTCACCGCGCCATTTTGAAGGTTTTTTGTAGTTGTGCATCCAATCCATCATACCTTCATCTGCTTTCTCCAAATTAGTTAGAGCAGATTGAAACTGATTTCTTTGAAGGGAATCTAATTTTGTACTTTCTTTTACTTTCCTCAATCCACGACTAATTCTATTAATAGTGCTCATTTCAGGCATCACTTCATCATGAACAGCATAAAGTGATTCATGAAGTGTATTCTCTTCTATTTCTTCCGGAGTAGCCTCTCCACATGAAAACATAAAAATAGGAACCAGTAATAATAATTTTAGATATTTCATAAAGATTGTTTTTTAATTGAGCCACAAAAGTACATCAAAAGTATAATCCCAATTTCAACAATATTGTCAAAAAAAAGGATAGTATCAATTTGGAATTAATCTACGTAACTTCTGTTACCCAATTCATTCAATATTAACAACTATTGGGTCAAAAGTTGCCAACTTTGGTCACACTTATTATCATTTGTCATCTTTTAAAGCTAATTAATGTTGAAAACCTCTTTCCTTTTCTATTTTTGAAAACTTTTCGCAGATTAAATTGAAAAATTTACAAGAAGTGAATTTACTAATTATACAATATTAATATCAAACAAGATCAACATGAAAAAAAACTTAATCTTATTAATTTTTGGGAGCTTCTTCTGCCTTCAAATGTTGGCTCAAGATAGTCCCCTTTGGATGCGCTACCCTGCACTTTCCCCTAATGGCCAAAACATTGTTTTCAGTTATCAAGGTGACTTATATACAGTGGAAACAATCGGGGGGGCGGCAACGCCTTTAACTCTTCACGAAGCACATGATTATATGCCTGTGTGGTCTCATGATGGAAGTAAAATAGCTTTTGCCTCAAATCGATATGGAAACTTTGATGTATACATGATGCCATCAACCGGAGGAAAAGCCGAACGGTTGACCTTTCATTCTTCAAGTGATTTTCCATCTGACTTTTCGGCTGATGATGACTATGTAATGTTTCACTCAAGCCGTTTAGATGCAGCTTCAAATCAACAATATCCTTCTGGAGTATTACCCGAGCTCTATAAAGTACCTGTTTCAGGAGGCATGGTAAAACAAGTGTTGACTACTCCTTCTCAAGATACAAAGGTCAACAATGACGGTAGTATTATGGTCTTCCATGATCGAAAAGGCTATGAAGACACCTTTCGAAAACATCATACTTCATCAGTTGCAAGAGATATTTGGAAATATGAAACTTCAACAGGAAAATATACACAATTAACAGATTTTGCCGGTGAAGATAGAAATCCTGTTTTTGCACCAAATCAGAAAGAAATCTATTATTTAAGCGAAGAAAAAGGTTCCTATAATATTTTCAAGATGGATTTGAATAATCCAACAACAAAGACACAAATTACCTTTTTAGAAAATCATCCAGTTAGATATTTAAGTGTTAGCAAAGATGGTCTCATTTGCTTTAGTTATAATGGAGAAATTTATACAAAGAAAGGCAATGAAAGGGCTCAAAAAGTTAACATTCAAATTGCGTCAGACGCAAGGTATAATCCAGATAAAACATTAACAGTCAGTAAAGATGCAACTGAAATGGCACTCTCCCCTAATGGGAAGGAATTGGCCTTTGTTCATCGAGGCGAGGTTTTCGTTTCTTCAATTAAAGAAGGCACAACAAAAAGAATTACCAATACACCTGAGCAGGAACGAAATATCAGTTTTAGTCCTGATGGAAAATCAATTCTGTATGCTAGTGAACGAAATGGAAGTTGGAATTTATATCAATCATCTTTGACTAGAGAATCTGAAAAATACTTTTTTAATTCAACCATTTTAAAAGAAGAGATAATAATTGAAACCCCCGCAGAAGAGTTTCAGCCTGCTTATTCTCCAGATGGAAAAGAAGTGGCATATTTGGAGGAAAGAACGGCTTTAAAGGTCATTAATTTAGAAACTAAAGCAGTTAGACAAATCGTAGCGGGAAACCGGAATTATTCTTATTCCGATGGCGATCAACATTATGCTTGGTCTCCTGATGGAAAATGGTTTTTAGTTGAATTTCTTCAAGACAAACAATGGATTCCTCAGGCAGGATTAGTAAGTTCCACTGGAGGAGAAGTCAACAATCTGACGAAAAGTGGTTACAGCAATTCAACCCCTAGATGGTCAAGAGATGGTCAACAAATGATTTGGTTTTCTGATCGAGATGGAATGAAAAACCATGCTAGTTGGGGAGGTGAAGCGGATGTTTATACCATGTTCTTTACTCAAGAAGGATACGATAATTACAAATTAAATAAGGAAGAGTTTGAACTTTCCAAGGAAGAAGAAGAGGATGGCGACGAAGATGATGATAGTAAGGAAGAAAAAAAGGAGGAAAAGAAAAAAGAGGATGACAAAATTGAGCCGATCGAAATAGAATTGGATGGTATTGAAGATAGGAAAGTCCGATTGAGTGTGCATTCTACTCGGCTAGCAGATGCAATTATCTCTAAAGATGGAGAGAAATTATTTTACTTGGCAAGATTCGAAAAAGGTTATGATTTATGGGCAACCAACCTACGGACACGAGAATCAAAAATTTTATCTAAAATGAGTGCTCGTAGTGTCGGAAATTTAATTTTGGACAAAGAGGGTAAGAATCTTTTTGTGTTAGCCGATGGAAAAATTTCAAAAATCGCTGTGGAAGATGGTAAGAAAAAAGGTGTAAGTATGAAAGGAGAAATGGTTTTAAATGAGACCATTGAACGTGAATATTTATTTGATCATATTTGGCGACAAGTTGAAAAGAAGTTTTATAAGGTTGATCTTCATGAAGTAAAATGGGATTTTTATAAATCTGAATACGCTCGGTTTTTACCACATATCAATAATAATCATGATTTTGCAGAAATGTTAAGTGAGTTATTGGGCGAATTGAATGCTTCTCATACGGGGGCACGATTCCGTCCGAGAGCAGAAAATGGGGATGCTACTGCGGCATTAGGTCTATTTTATGATAATGATTATTCGGGTGAAGGATTAAAAATAGAGGAAGTTATGGATAAAAGCCCGGTAGTAAAAAAAGGGTCAAAAATTAAGCCTGGAACCATAATCGAAAAAATTGATGGTCAAGCAATTACTACCAGCACAAATCATTATCAGTTACTTAATCGAAAAATAGGAAAATACACTTTGTTATCCTTGTTTGACCCCTCAAATGGGGAAAGATGGGAAGAGACCGTAAAACCAATTTCTTTAGGCACAGAAGGACAATTAAGATATCAAAGGTGGGTAAAAAATTGTAGAGAAATAGTAGAAAAAGCATCAGGAGGAACTGTAGGTTATGTTCATGTTCGAGGCATGAATGATGGAAGTTATAGAACTGTATATGAAGATGTACTTGGGAAAAATCACGGAAAAGATGCGTTAATTGTTGATACAAGATTTAATGGAGGTGGATGGTTGCACGATGATTTGGCAACCTTTTTAGACGGAAAAAATTATATGACCTTCATGCCAAGAGGGCAGGATCTAGGAAATGAACCTCAATTTAAATGGTCAAAACCTAGTATTGTCGTTATGGGAGAATCTAACTACTCAGATGCCCATATGTTCCCATATACGTATCGTGCATTAGGCATTGGTAAATTATTAGGAATGCCAGTTCCAGGAACTGGAACTGCTGTTTGGTGGGAGACGCTTCAAAATGGGATGGTCTTCGGAATCCCACAAGTAGGAATGGTTGGTTCTGATGGCAAATATTTAGAAAACAGTCAATTAGAGCCTGATATTAAAGTAATGAATTCTCCTGAAAAGGTAAGCAAAGGACAGGATCAACAATTGGAAGAAGCGGTTAAGGAACTACTGAAAACGATCAAGCCGTAAAACAATCACTACCCTACTATGTTTCTAAAAGGTCAGAACTCAGTCAAAAAAGCGACTGAGTTTTGACCTTTTATGATTAATGTCATAGTCTATTTTCAAAATTTTGGTCATATTTGCAAAGTTTTATATTTCTTTAAATTACAACATTACTAATGCACGACAATACTGAAATCAAAAAATTTTTGAATAATTGGGCAAAAATCGTCGCCAAATATCAAACACCTAACAAAACAAAAGCTATTAGTCAAATAATTACCTCTTTCGGTCCTTTCATAGCAGTTTGGATTCTAATGTATTACAGCTTAGGATGGTCTTATTGGATCACTTTAGGCTTGGCAGTTTTAAATGCCTTTTTCCTTGTTCGTATTTTTATTATTCAGCATGATTGTGGACACCAATCCTTTTTTGCATCAAAAAAGGCGAATAATGCGGTGGGAATTGTTTGCAGTTTTTTTAGTGTAATGCCTTACCGGTATTGGGCTCGTTCACATGCTTTTCACCATTCTCATTGTGGTCAATTAGAAGAAGATGTGCGTGACCTAGGAGATGTACATTTAAAAACAGTAGAAGAATTTAGAGCATGTACCCCGTACAAAAAATTCGTTTATAGATTATATCGTTCCGTCCCAGTTATGTTAATGCTAGGACCTATTTATTATGCTGGATATTTGATGAGACTTCCAGTCATTACAAGAGAAGGATGGGAAAAAACTAGAAAATCTCAAGTTTTTAACAATGTTTATTTGACTTTGATTTGGGTTATACTAGCACTTGTTATAGGGTGGAAAGAATTCTTCTTAGTTCATATTCCAATCGTTTTCATCTTTTTTGTTATCGCTGTTTGGTTTTTTTATGTTCAACATCAACACAAAGAAACCTACAAGCAATGGAAGGAGAATTGGGAATATCTATTAGCAGCTATTAAAGGCAGTAGTTATTATAAATTACCTAAAGTTTTTCAATGGCTAACCGGCAATATTGGGCTTCATCACATTCACCATTTAAGTTCAAAAATACCGAATTATAATTTGGAAAAATGTGCAAAGGAAAATCCTATAATTAACAAGTACGCTACTACCCTTACCTTTACAAAAAGCTTACAAACCGTCTTTAATCACCTATGGGATGAACAACAGCAAAAGATGATCTCATTTAGAGATTATTATAGAATGGAAAAGATGCGTAATTCAATGGCATAGTTTTCTTTTTCTATATCCTGAAAAGGTATTCGATTGTGCTTCGAATACCTTTTTTTGTTACAATGATTTGGATTACTTTTACGAAAAAATATTTCATTAAATGTCTATTACTGAATTTAATTGGAGAAATAATACAGGGAACCAAGTTTATGCAAAAAAATGGACAGTCACATCTCCCAAAGCCATACTTTGTCTAGTTCATGGGGCTGGTGAACATTGCAATCGCTATGATCATTTTGCTGAATTTTACAATAAAAAAGAGATATCTGTTTTTAGTTTTGACTTGCCTGGACATGGACAAACCGAAGGGAAACAAGGACATACAGATGGATTAGACGCTTATATGGATGAAGTTGCTCAACTATTGACGGAAGCCATAGAAGAAAACCAAGATTTGCCCGTTTTTTTATATGGACATAGCATGGGTGGAAATATTTCCTTGAATTATCTTATTAAAAGAAATCCACAGCTTAAAGGAGTAATAATCAGCGGTCCATGGATTCGATTACCTAATCCACCTCCGGGGTTACTACTTTTTATCGGAAAAATACTCAATATTATTGCTCCTAAAACAGCACTTGCTACAGGTTTAGACAGTTCGCAGATAAGTCGTGACCCTTTAGAAGTTGAAAAATATAATTCTGACCCTTTAGTTCACGGATTAGCTTCTGCTCGAATGGCGATTGAGATGACAAAGGCTGCTAAATTTTTAGATTCTTTTTCAGGGGAGCTATCAGTGCCCCTCTTGGTAATGCATGGTAGTCAGGATGGACTAACTTCTGCCAAAGCGAGTGAAGAATTTACAAAACGAGTCCAGGGAGATGTAACCTTGAAAGTTTGGGAAGGACTTTATCATGAAATTCATAATGAAAAAGAACAAAAAGAAGTTTTTAGATTTACTCTAAATTGGATTTTGAGTAAAATTTAACTTTTCTCAATAGAGAGATTATTCAATATTGACAGAACTATTAATTAATTTACAACAGCAAAAATAAATGACCGCAAAAGAATTTTTAACTAATCTACCATCTCAGGTTCCAGACGGAATGTTAGATGATGTAGAAACTAACTTTCACTTTGATATTTCAGGTGAAGGAGGTGGGCAATTTGCCATTGAGGTTTCGAATGGGAAAATGACTGTACATGAAAGTTTTATTGGCGTTGAAAAATGTAAAATTACAGGCAGCCAAGACAATTTCATTAAGGTATTAAGTGGGAAATTGAACCCTATGATGGCTGTATTAACAGGTAAAATTAAGATTAGTAATCAAGGGGAGTTAATAAAATACGCCAAAGTTTTTGGTTTAATGTAAAATCGAAAGAACTGGTTTGGATATTTTCTTGGAACAAAAAATTTAAACCTATTTCTTAGAAATGAAAACTAAAGAATGCAACTAATAGACGGAAAAGCACTTGCCAATACTATCAAAGAAGAAATTGCCATAGAGGTTGATAAAATTAAAGCTAAAGGAGGAAAAATTCCACACTTAGCAGCTGTTTTAGTTGGGGAAGACCCTGCCAGCCAAGTTTACGTTCGAAATAAGGTAAGATCTTGTGAAAAAGTTGGTTTTGAGTCAACACTTATCCGCAAGGACGATTCTATTTCTGAAGCAGACCTGTTAAAGATAGTAGAAGATTTAAATAATGATGACGATGTCGATGGGTTTATCGTTCAATTGCCATTGCCTAAGCATATTGATGAGCACAAAGTCACTTTAGCGATAGATCCCAAAAAAGATGTGGACGGGTTCCATCCTATTAATTTTGGTCGAATGGCCCAAAGCCTGCCATCTTACTTACCTGCCACCCCTAATGGTATTATGGTCATGTTAGAAAGATATGGTGTAAAAACAAGTGGTAAACACGCCGTAATTATCGGTCGAAGTAATATTGTAGGTACCCCAATGAGTATTTTACTTTCTCGTAAAGCCAAAGTTGGGAATTGCACGGTGACTTTAACTCATAGTCGAACCAAGGATTTGGCAGCAGAAGTTAGACGGGCAGATATTATCGTTGCAGCTATTGGTATTGCAGAATTTGTTACTGCTGACATGGTAAAAGAAGGAGCAGTTGTGATTGATGTTGGAATCAATCGTGTAGAAGACCCAACAGCGAAAAGAGGTTATCGTTTAAAAGGTGATGTAGCATTTGATGAAGTAGCACCAAAAAGTAGTTTTATTACTCCAGTTCCAGGTGGCGTAGGCCCTATGACTGTAACTTCCCTTTTAATGAATACACTAAAAGCTTCAAAAAAAGAGGTATTTGGATAAATCACAAACGAAAAGAAAATAGGAATAAATGCCTTTTGACGATGTATTACTTGGATTTATCAAAGAATCAAAACTTTGAACAACAATAAACCCATGAATTTCATTATTTTGAGGTTTCATATTAACTCTTTTAGTTTTTGAGGGATGAAGGTTAAAAAAGATACTTCATTTTATTTTCATTCTTAAGAGAAAATACTATTGAAAACTTTTAGGCGAATGAGTATGGAGATTCTAACTAAATGAAAACCTTCTTCTACCATTCCCACTCAAACAATAATATATTATGTCAGACATTGCTCCACAATTCAAGAAAAAATCTTTTTGGCAACGGCCTGAAGGCATTACTGGGACAATATTCCTTTTGGCTATTTTAGCAGGGGTAGGTTTCCTTGCCGTTTCTTTAAATTGGGCAGTTATATTAGCAAATACAGCTTATATGGTCATTACAGCTGTCGTTATTGCTGCTGTTTTGTATATGATTTTTGATCCTAAAATGCGTAACCTCGTTTGGTATATGTATAAAAGCGTTATGCGGTCAGTGACAGGAATCTTTGTTCAATTAGACCCAATTGGCATATTGAAAAGTTATGTTGAAGATTTGCAAGATAATCTCGGAAAAATGAGTAAGCAGATTGGTAAGATTCGGGGTCAAATGCGAAAACTGGGCAATTTGATGGAGAGCAATAAGAAGGAAATCGGCAAGAACATGAAAATTGCAAGTGCCGCAAAAGATCAAGGAAACCAGAAAGCGATGCTATTGTCTTCTCGAAAAGCTGCTAGGTTGACCGAAACAAATGAGAAATATCAAAAGCTTCATAACCGAATGAAGGTGATGTATAAGATTTTGGATAAAATGTATCAGAATTCTGAAATCTTACTGGAAGATACTAAGGATCAGGTTCAATTAAAAGAACAGGAAAGAAAAGCCATCCGTGCTTCGCACTCTGCCATGAAATCGGCGATGAGTGTTATTTCGGGTGATCCAGATCAGCGAGCTATGTTTGATTCAGCATTAGAGCATATTGCAGATGATCTTGCAAATAAAGTAGGTGAGATGGAGCAATTTATGGAAATGTCTTCAAACTTCATGGATTCTGTTGATTTGCAAAATGGAATTTTTGAAGAGGAAGGACTCAAGATGCTGGAACAATGGGAAGAAAAAAGTACCATGATGTTATTGGGAGATGGAAAAGAAAAAACTGGTTCACTTGATTTAAATTCAAAAGTGGCTAGACCAGAAAAACAAGCAAGGGGCGAAAACACTTCCTATGATAATTTGTTTGAATAGCTTTTATCGGTTGTCGGTTGTCAGTTTACTGTATAACACAACCGACAATTGATAACTGGTAATTTCTAATATATGATAGGTTGGCGATTTGGTGAATACATTCCTGGAAAAAATGAAGGTTCTATTTTTGACAGGCTTTTAAAATTATTTCAAGAGCTTTTAGTTCATACCTCAGGAGACGTTTCAGAAGCGCTATCATGGCTAACTGAATTGGATAAAGAATATGGTCTAACATCTAAAGATTATGGGATGGCTGACTTTATTCAAGATTTAATTGATAAAGGTTATATAGCGCAAAATGAACCTCAAGGAGGAATTTTTGCCCCTACTGCGAAAATGGAAGTAGCCATTCGTCAGAAAGCATTAGAAGACATTTTTGGACAAATAAAAAAATCAAAACGAGGCAATCATAGTACCAAGGCTAGTGGTAAAGGAGATGAGACTACCTCCGAAAGACGTCCATACGAATTTGGCGATACACTCGATAAAATAGCCATTTCAGAATCACTTCGTAATGCTCAAATCAATCATGGTATTGATGAATTCAAACTCACCAATCAAGACTTAGAAGTCCATGAGACTTACTATCAAAGCCAAATGAGTACGGTTTTGATGATAGATATCTCACACTCTATGATTTTATATGGGGAGGATAGAATTACTCCTGCGAAGAAAGTTGCCATGGCGCTTTCTGAATTAATCACTACTCGATATCCAAAGGATACATTAGATATTATTGTTTTTGGAAATGATGCATGGCAAATAGAAATCAAAGACCTTCCCTACCTTCAAGTCGGACCTTACCACACTAATACAATTGCAGGTTTAGAGTTAGCGATGGATTTATTGCGCAAAAGAAGAAATCCCAATAAACAAATTTTCATGATTACTGATGGGAAACCGACCTGCATGAAAAAAGGTAAACGGTATTATAAAAATAGTTTTGGTTTGGATAGAAAAATAGTCAATCGCACACTTAATCTAGCCACAAAATGTCGAAAGGTTCAAATCCCAATAACTACTTTCATGATCGCGCGCGACCCATATTTGGTGAGGTTTGTGGATCAATTTACTAAAGCCAATAATGGCAAAGCTTTCTATTCTAGTTTGAAAGGCTTAGGAGAGTTTATTTTCATGGACTATAAAAATAATAAAAGTAAACGCCATCGTTAAATAGATTTCACCATTCTTTTTGTTACTTCTGATAATATTTCACGTATTAAAAATGGTCTGATTTTTGTTCAGCGAAATTTGTATATTTTTCAGATTTGGTACGCAAATTTATGTTTATTACATTTGCGCAAATTTCAAAAAATGACCATTTATTTTAGTTCTTTGTTTTGTTTGTTTTTTGAAATTTTAATTTGACAAAAAACGAATACTCACAAAAATCATAATCCAAACTAAAGGATTTCCGAATAATTTAGTTTTTGTTATTATGTTAAATCTTAAACTAGCGTAAAATGTATTGGACGTTAGAACTTGCGCATAATTTAGAAGATGCGCCATGGCCCGCAACTAGGGACGAATTAATTGATTACGCAATCCGTTCAGGAGCTCCTTTGGAAGTGATTGAAAATTTGCAAGCAATGGAGGATGAAGGAGAGGTTTACGACAGTATGGTTGAAATCTGGCCTGATTTTCCTAGAAAAGATGATTTTCTTTTTAACGAGGACGAGTATTAATTTTCCTTCTTTATTAAAGGATTTTATTTAAGCATGAAAACTCAAGAGGTTTTGCTGGTACACCTGCAAAACCTCTTTTCCGTTGATTTCACTTCATTCCAAGAGTCCTGCAATTATTAGAAAATAATTCTTTATTGATCAAACCTTACGAATACTCTTTCAAGAAGGTGCTTTACTAAATAGCCACCTTCGATTATCTTTGATTCCTTAGTTTATAGCAGAAAAAAGTGGAAATTGTAAACAAATACCAAGTAACTCCATCATCACTTTTTTTTCTATGGTTTCATTTTTAAAAAAACATCGCCTAATATCGATTATACTATTGTTTTTAATAATTGTAGGATACTATCTATGCCTACCCTACCCTTTATTTAACAAACCGACCTCAATCGTACTGGAGGATAATGCAGGTAATTTACTTGGTGCAAGAATAGCTTTAGACGGACAATGGAGGTTCCCAAAAAATCAAGAGGTTCCAAAGAAATTTACTGATTGTATTCTAGAGTTTGAAGACAGACGGTTCTATTCACATTTTGGAATTGACCCTAAAGGTCTCATTAGAGCCATGTACCAAAACATCAAAAATGGTCGAATTGTAAGTGGTGGAAGCACTATCACTATGCAAGTAATGAGGATGGCAAGAGGTACTAAATCAAGAAATATATATCAAAAAATTATTGAGATGATTCAAGCCACTCGGCTAGAATTCAAATATTCAAAACAAGATATTTTAGCCTTTTATGCCGCTAATGCACCTTTTGGGGGAAATGTTGTAGGATTAGATGCTGCCTCTTGGAGATATTTTGGAAAAGGATCAGAACATTTATCCTGGGCAGAATCAGCAACTTTGGCAGTGTTACCTAATAGTCCTGGTCTTATACATCCAGGAAGGAATAGAAAAGCCTTGAAGGAAAAACGAAATCGATTATTAAAAAGACTGCTTGATAAGGAGGTAATAGACAAATTTAATTATTCTCTTTCATTGGAGGAACCGCTTCCAATAAAACCCTTAAAATTGCCTAGACTAGCTCCACATCTGTTCGATCGAATCAGTAATGAAAAATCTAAAAATAGCCAATTAGAACCGTCAAGAGTAAAAACCACCATCGATATTCAATTGCAAAAAAAAGTCACTGAAACTTTAGTTCGTCACAACAAAATTTTAAAAAGTAATGACATCCACAATCTTGCTGCATTGATCATTGAAGTGGAGACTGGAAATATAGTCGCCTATGTAGGAAATGTTCTTGAAACAGGAAAGGAACATGGAAATGAAGTAGACTTAATAAAGGCAAAAAGAAGTACTGGTAGCATATTAAAGCCAATGCTATTTGCGATGATGATGGAGGAAGGAAGTCTTTTCCCTAATAGTCTTATTTCAGATATCCCTACCCATTTAACAGGTTATCGTCCTGAAAATTTTCATGAATCTTATGATGGGGTTGTTTCAGCTAAAAGGGCGATTATTCGATCATTAAATGTGCCCTTAGTAAGGATGCTTCAAAATTACGGATTAGAAAAATTTCATTTCAACCTAAAGAAATTTGGGTTTTATTCTATCAATAAACCTCCCCAACACTATGGATTACCCTTAATAGTAGGCGGGGCAGAAAGCTCCCTTTTGGAAATAACTAGTGCCTATGCCTCTATGGCAGGCATACTAAAGGATTTTCATAAAAATGATGGAATGTATCATTCACAGCCATTTCAAACAGCTCATTATAATTGGCCAACAAAAGCAAAGGAAAAAAAACTTTTAAAAACGCCACCAGTAATTAGCGCTGGCGCAATTTGGCTAACCTTTGAAACGATGAAAGAAGTTGAAAGACCTAATACTTTAGGAGAATGGAGAAAATTTGAAAGTAGTTCGAATATTGCTTGGAAAACGGGAACTAGCTTTGGCTTCCGAGATGCATGGGCAAGTGGAGTTACTCCCCAATATGCAGTTGGGGTTTGGGCTGGAAATGCAGATGGTGAAGGAAGACCTGGATGCATTGGTGTAAAAAGTGCGGCACCGGTTTTATTTGATATTTTTGAATTATTACCAACTACGAATTGGTTTGATGCCCCATTTGACGAAATGATCGAAATAGAAATTTGTAAAAAAAGTGGCTATAGAGCTTCAAGTTTATGTGCAAAAGATACAATATGGGCAACTGCTAATTCAACTAATGTAAAGGCATGTGCATTTCACAAAATGGTTCATTTAGATAAAAAAGAGCAATTCCAAGTTCATTCAGACTGCGAAAACCCATTAGAAATGGTTCAACAACCATGGTTCGTGCTTCCGCCAATTGAAGAGTATTATTATACATCAAAGAACCCTAACTATATTCCATTGCCACCGATTCGCACAGATTGTAAACAAATGGTACAAGAAGATAGTCCGATGCAACTGATTTATCCAAAGCATAAGACTAAAATTTATATCCCCAAAAATTTAGATGGTAGCATGAGTCGGACCGTTTTTAAAGCAGCCCATCGCAACTCCGAATCTACTATTTATTGGCATTTAGATAATGAATTTTTAGGATCGACAACTAATTTCCATGATTTGGAATTAAAACCCAATGTTGGACTTCATATCCTTACTTTAGTCGATCAAGACGGAAATCGGCTAATTCAAGCTTTCAAAGTAATAGCAAAGGACTGAATTTGTCATTATTCTTCGTAAATCAAATATTTTTGCCGAATGCTCTTAAATGCGCTCAAATCCTTTTCCCAAGACTTTCGAATTTTATCTTCTGTGACCCCATTGATAATTTGATTTCTCAATTCAGTTCCTCCTGCTAATTTATCGAAGAAAAGATTTTCCAGAAAAAAATCCTCCTTTGAATGATAATCTTTATAAAAATTAATCAAGTATTTAATTTCTAGTTTCCCTGCTTTTCGAACCTCTCTTAAATCTAAAACAGACAAATCAAATCCCGAGCACTTTTTCCCATTGTGCTTAGGATATTTTGCACCAGGTTTTGGTTCTGGAATAAATTCAAAATTTCCATTTGGAAAATTTGGCGCTCCCATTAACTGAAACTGTTTATCTGTACCTCGACCAATACTAACTTCAGTACCTTCAAAAAAACAAAGTGATGGATAAAGTGCAATTGAAAGACTATTCGGTAGGTTTGGTGAAGGTTTTACTGGTAAATCGTAAAAAAACTGATGGGAATAATTTTGACAAGGAATAACGGTTAGATCGCATTTTTTTCCACTTTCTAACCATCCTTCTCCATTTACCATTTTTGCATATTCACCTATCGTCATCCCATGTACAACTGGGATTTTGTGTAAACCAACAAATGATCGATGTGTCTCTTTCAGAACAGGTCCATCGATAAAATGCCCATTTGGGTTTGGTCGATCAAGTACTAAACATTTAACGCCATACTTTGCACAAGCATCCATGACATAAGTCATAGTTGAAATAAAAGTATAAAACCTAGCTCCAACATCTTGGATATCGAAAATAATCCAATCGAGGTCTTCTAAATCACTTTTTGAAGGTTTCTTATTTTTCCCATATAAAGAATGAATATCAATTCCAGTCTTTAAGTCTTTACCATTTTTTACTTTTTCCCCAGCATCCGCAGTCCCTCTAAAACCATGTTCCGGCGCGAATATTTTGTTTATTTGAATTCCCTTCTCAAGCAGCACATCAACTAAAAAGTCATCACCAATTTTTGAGGTTTGGTTGACAACTAAACCAATTTTTTGGCTTTCAATTAAGTTTAAATAACCATCCAACCATTCAGCCCCAACCACGATATTTAGTTTAGCGTCTTCTTGTTTTTCTGAAATCTCTTCAGTCTCCGTCACTTGGTTATTATCGTTTTTGTTAGTTTGGGTTTCCGATACCGATGAGGAGGAACAACTAAAATAAGAAGCTTGAAAAAGAACAATTATTACAACAATTATATTTAATTTCACAACCAGAATGTTTTAAAGTGGTATTTCAAATTGGTTAAATTTGAAGTACTTGTATGTAATTATTTAATGAAGAAGCCTTTATGAAGGATAAGTTATATGCGATTATTGATATAGAAACAACAGGTGGTCGCGCAACTCGGGATAAAATTACAGAAATTGCAATTGTCGTTCACGATGGAAAGGAAATCATTGACACTTTCGAAACATTAATTAACCCTGAGTGTCAAATTCCATATGGAATAACCAAACTAACAGGTATTAGCCAAGACATGGTAGAAGGAGCTCCTCGTTTTTTTGAAATTGCTAAAAAAGTAGTTGAAATAACAAAAGATGCCATTTTCGTCGCACATAATGTAAGATTCGATTATACCTTTATCAGAGAAGAATTTGCTCGCCTAGGATTTACTTATACCCGAAAGCAATTGTGTACGGTACGCTTGTCTAGAAAAACCTTTCCTGGGCTAAAATCATACAGCCTAGGTAATCTAATAAAACATTTCAAAATAAAAGTCGAAGATCGTCACCGAGCGATGGCTGATACAATGGCAACAGTAGAACTTTTTGAGAAAATAATGAATATTGAAAAGGGTGTAGAGGATCTACAGGATATGGTTAACATGGGCATAAAAGAAGCCTTGTTACCTCCGAATATTTCCTTAGATATAATGCATGCATTACCAGAAGAAGTAGGTATTTATTACTTCCATGACATTTTTGGAGATGTTGTTTATGTAGGAAAAAGTATTAATATCAAGAAACGAGTGGCCCAACATTTCTCAAAAAAAACTGAAAAAGCACTTCGACTTCAAAAATATGTTCACGAGATAACTTTCGAGTTAACAGGAAGTGAGATGGTAGCACTTTTGCTAGAATCTTATGAAATAAAAAGATTGCGTCCCTTTATCAATCGAGCACAACGTGTCCAACATTTTCCTTACATGGTTCACAAATATTTAAATGAAGATGGATATATCTGTTTTGAAGCGGAAAAAGCAACAAAAAAAAGTCGATCTAATAAGGATATTGTAGCAGAGTTCCCCAAAATTAGAAGTGCTAAATCCAAATTAGAATATGTAAAAAAAGCATTCCAACTTTGTCCTAAATATACCAATTTTGAAAAAGGAGATGGTCCATGTTTTGATTATCATTTAAAACAATGCGAGGGAGCTTGTATACATTTAGAATCTCCTGAAGAATATAATGGTCGCGCAGAGTTAGCCATTGATTATCTTTCAACCATTTTTGAAGATAGTTTTTTTGTGGTTGACATTGGCCGTAACCAGGACGAATGCTCCGTTATTTTAATAGAAAATGGTAATTACAGGGGATTTGGTTATCTTGAAAAAGATGATTTTCCTAATCATACGGAAGCTTTAAGAGACAGTATAAAAGCTTATCCAGGCAATCCTGAAACCAATCGAATAATCCGAAAGCATTTGGCAGAAAACCCGAAATTAAAAGTCATCGAAATTCCAGCAAACAGCGTTGTAAACGATTTTAAATAATAGATAAAATAGGTAAATAAATTAATACTCTTGTGCCACTTATTGAACCTTCTGCATTACAAATATCCTCGAAAAAAACGCTTGATTCGTTTGTGTCTCCCAATATTTCTAATCGTTCTTGTGTAACAGTGAGTGCCATAGATTTATGCTGCTCTTCTTGCTGACTTTTGAGCCTTTTTGAAGCTTGTCTACCTATACCATTATCAGTTATCTCGCACTGTATACGGTTATCCACCGTTATTAAATTTATTTCTATTTCTCCTGCTTCTTTTAAATGTGCAACTCCATGAATAATTGCATTTTCAACAAAAGGTTGGATAATCATAGGGGGAATAAATATTTCTTCAATATCGATATCTGAAGATATGTTTATTCGAAAATTAAAAGTATTTCCACGACTAAATTGTTCTAGAGAAAGGTAATCCTTAAGGGTTTCAATTTCTTGTTCTACGCTAATCGCTTGGTCTCGGGAATTCTCCAAAATACGCCTCATCAGCTTGGAAAATTTAGCCAAATGATACCTTGCTGTTTTATGGTCTTTTTGACTTATTAAACTCTGGATTGAATTTAAGGCATTGAAAATAAAGTGAGGGTTCATTTGTAGTTGTAAAGCTTTTTGTTCCAATTGTAAAAGCTTTTTCTCGATCTCTAACTGGTCTTTAATAAGTTTAGATTTTGCCCTTACCTGATTCAGACGAATTTTGAAAACTACGATGATTAATCCTAAAATAGAGGCGAGACTGAGTCCTCGAAACCACCAAGTTTGCCAGAACGGAGGTAAAATTTCAAATTCAGCTATCAAGGGTTCCTTTGACCAAACTCCATCCTCATTACATGCTTTTACTTTAAATGTATATTTATTGGGAGGCAAATTTGGGAACATAACCTCATTCTGAGATTCAGGAGGTGACCAACCTGAATCAGATCCTTCAAGTTTCCAACTATATTTCACCTTCTCAGGGTTGGGTAAGTTTACCCCTAAAAATTTAAAATTTAAATGGTTTTGATTATGCTTGAGGATCAATCCGGGTTCCAAAACGCCCCAACTTTTCGTAAAATCAGAAAAGGGTGTTTTTTTCAATGTTTTGTAGAATAACCGAATGTCTGTAAAGTGTAATTTTGGAGGTATGGAGTTAGTAACAGTAGTGCCAGATTGATATTTTGTCAACCCATTCATGGTGCCGAACCAAAGATTATCTTCACTATCTTTCCATACTGAGTTTTGACAAGTTTCAATTCCTAGAAATCCTTCGCTTTTCCCATAAAACTTGGTCTCTATTATATTTCTACCGCCATCTAAAATTGATTTTTCTACCCCTTTTTGAGAGCCTGTCCAAAGATTGTTTTCGGCATCAAAGGCGATAGAATAAAGGTTTTTATAGTTAAGTTTTTGATTATTTTCTTTTTCAGAAAGAAACAATGAATCGCCATATAAAAATAATTTTGATAGTCCTAAAGGAGTCCCAAACCATAAAAACCCGGTGGAGTCTTCTGCCATTGTTTTCACTTCTCTTGAGACCAATCCTTCCTGAATAGAAAAGTGATCAACAACTTGATCGTCAATTAAATATCCAACTCCGAATTTTCGAGTAGTATACCAAATTCGATTTAAAGTATCTGCATGCAAATTGGTGATTTGATTGCTTAAAAGACCGTTGTTTTTAGTAAACCTCTGTACTCGAAAACCTATATTTTGGGAAGTATCTTTATTTAGTTTAAGGATGCCTGAACCAGCCGTTCCAACCCAAATATTATTTGCTTTATCTTGAATAATATCTCGAATATTTATTGCGGGATCAACAAAATAATTTTGCAAAAAAGTGAATTGATTATCCTTATATAAAATTAGTCCTTTTTTTTCTGTCCCTATCCAAATGTCACCATTATTATCCTTAAATAAGGCCTTTGAAACAAATTTCAATGAGTCCGATGATTGCCCCAAATGTTCAAAAAACCGACCGTTAAAAAAACTGACCCCTTTATCATAATTTGAAAACCAAATTCGTCCAAAATCATCCTCACATAAAGCATAAATAAATTCTTCCTCCAATCCATTCTCTTGGTCATAATGAATGAATTGTTGTCCCCCATATTTACTGATACCACCTCCAGATGTTCCAATCCAAAAATTCCCCCACTGATCTTTTTCTATAGCTCTTACATCCTTTTTGGCCAAACCTTTCTTTTCGGAAAATTGCGCAAAAATACTATCTTGATCACTCCAGATAAATAATCCTTGATTAAATGTGCCTATCCATACTGCGCCATCTATTCCCATTTCCATTGTTTGAATTTCTAATGGTTTTAAGCCGGACTTTGGCTTGATCAAGTAGCAGTTATCACCAACAAAAGTTCCAATTCCAACGCCAAAAATGCCAACCCAAATACGCCCATTTTTATCTTCGGAAAAAGCAGTAACGGTCTCCCCTGGCATACCTGTATTTGAAGAAAATTGTTGAATTCTTGAACCGGAAATTTTCGTAACTCCAAAATTAGAACCTACCCAAATAGAACCTCTAGAGTCTTCATAAATAGAATAAATTTCCGAACGTCTTAAATTATTATCATCAGAAAAAGGTATAATTTTGCCACTTTCAATTTTAAGAAACCCTTTTATTGTTCCTATCCATAAGTCGCCCTTTCTGTCGATAAGTAGAGAAAGAATTTTTTCACTATTCCCTCTTTTCAAATCAAAAAACTTAAAATCCCAGCCATCGAATCTCCATAAACCATGGTTGGTACCTATCCAAATATTTCCATTTGTATCTTCGGCTAAAGCATTGATAAAAATATCTTTTAATCCATCCTTTCGAGAAAAGTTCTTGAAATTTTCACCATCGAATCGATCTAATCCCCCACCCTGAGTTCCAAGCCATAAATAACCTCTGGAATCTTCTAAAATAGAATAAACTTGGGATTGAGAAAGGTCTTCAGAAACAGAATAATTTTGAAATGTGAATGACTGAGAAAAGACACACAAATGTATTGTTAATAAAATGAGGAACAGATATGTATATTTTATTTTTTTCAATATATTAAACTGTTTTGAAGACAATTGAGAGGTACAAAAACTATCAAAAAAAATCCCAACACTAACGCATTGGGATTTTTGATTTTCTATATAAGATTAGGAGAAATCCTATTTTTTCTTGGCTTTAGCCTTTGCTTTGGGTTTAGCTTTTGCCCTAGTCTTTTTTTCGAAAGCATCAGGTATTTCAGCAACAATAATTTCTTTGACCTGCTCTAATGTGAATTCTTTTGCCTCCTCAGAAGTCACTCGTTTGCCATCTACTTTAGGAATATTGATATTTTTCTTTTTGAATTTAACATAAGGTCCCCAACGTCCATTTTCAACAGAAATTCCTAAATCCTCCCATTGATGAATGTATCGATTCGCCTCTTTGACAATTTTTTTCTCAATTAATTCATAGGCATCATCTAATGACAGATTCTCGAAGTCATAACGCTTTGGTACGTTAACAAAAAATTTGTCCCATTTCAAGAAAGGGCCAAATCGACCTTTTCCTTTGGTAAAAGGAATGCCCTTATAGGTACCCACAGGTGCGTCCGCCTTCTTTTTTTCCTCAACGAGTTCAATTGCTCTTTCTTTTGTCATCGCAATCGCATCTTCACCTCTAGGAATGGATATGAATTTTTCATCATATTTTACATAAGGACCAAAACGACCACTTCCAATACTTAATTCTTTTCCTTCATAAGTGCCCAAATCCCTAGGTAATTGAAAGCACTTTAGCGCTTCTTCAAGCGTAATTGTGCCCAATGATAAACCAGGACTTAAATTAGCATATTTTGGCTTTTCATCTTCTTCCAATTCTTCTCTTGAGCCGATTTGGACCAAAGCTGTACCATATCGGGACATTCTAACTAATATCGTTCTTCCAGATTCAGGATCTTTGCCCAAGATTCTTTCTCCTGTCGCACGTCCGGATTTCTCTAAAGTCTCTTGAACCGTTTCATGAAAAGTTGGATAAAACTCACCCAACATATTTTCCCATTCTTGTTTGCCATCTGCAATTCGATCGAATTTTTGTTCAATTCCTGCCGTAAAACTATATTCCATGATCTCATCAAAGTTATCCTTGAGAAAATCAGTAACAACCATCCCCAAATCAGTAGCAAACAATCTATTCTTAATAACTCCCGTTCGTTCTGTATCTACCTTTTTTGTAACTTTTTGATCCTTTAACTTAATAATGGTATAGTTTCGCTCTTCCCCTTCTTTACTATCTTTAATGACATATCCTCGATTTTCTTCCATGATTTTACTAATCGTAGGCGCATAAGTAGATGGCCTACCAATTCCTAATTCCTCCAATTTTGAAACAAGGCTAGCTTCTGTATACCGAGCAGGAGGTCGAGTGAATTTTTCCGTAGCCCTCATTTCATTTAGATCTAAAATCTGATTTTCCTTCAGTGGAGGTAAAATCCCTTTGGCTTCATCCTCTCCATCATCATCTTTAGACTCGATATATACCTTCAAAAATCCATCAAACTTCATAACTTCTCCAGCTGCAGTTAATCTTGCATCAGGTATAGTTGAGATCCCTATTTTTACGGTAGTTTTTTCTAATTCTGCATCAGCCATCTGAGAAGCTATTGTCCGTTTCCAGATTAATTCATACAACCTTTGCTCATCTCTATCTGGACTAACACTTTGACGCTCTATATAAGTAGGTCTTATAGCCTCATGCGCCTCTTGTGAATTCGAGTTTTTCCCCTTGTACCTTCTTGTTTTTAAATATTTTTCACCAAATTCAGTTTGAATTTCTGTTGCAATAGCTTCCAAAGCCGTCTCACTCAAGCTCACTGAGTCTGTACGCATATAGGTTATGCTTCCTGCCTCATATAATTTCTGGGCAACCACCATGGTTCTTTTCACCGAATACCCAAGTTTTCGACTAGCCTCTTGTTGTAATGTAGAAGTGGTAAAAGGCGCAGAAGGTCTCCTTTTACCAGGCCGAACTTGAATATCTTCTATCTTGAAATCAGCGTTTAGACATTGATCCAAAAATGCCTGAGCATCAGCTTCCGAATCATACCTTGTTGGCAATTCCGCATTCAGACCAACTGTTTTACCATTTTTATCTTTAACATCAAAAACTGCTGTAACTTTATAAAATGGTGTGGTTTCAAATCCTTGAATGTCTCTTTCTTTATCTACTATTAAACGAACTGCAACGGATTGTACCCTACCAGCAGAAAGTTTGCCTTTTACTTTTTTCCATAATAATCCAGATAATTCAAAGCCAACCAAACGATCTAATATTCGACGAGCCTGTTGAGCATTTACCAAATTTAAATCAACTAGTCGTGGTTTTTGAACTGCTTGTTGAATTGCTGGTTTAGTAATTTCTCTAAAAACTATTCTTTTAGTGGTTAATTCGTCTAGACCAAGGACTTTGCACAAATGCCAGGAAATGGCCTCTCCCTCACGATCCTCATCCGTTGCGAGCCATACTTCATCAACCTTCTTTACCCAATCTTTTAAATCTTTAACAACCTTCTTCTTATCTGGTGAAACTTCATAATTTGGTTTAAAATTATTTTCAATTTCTACAGCCGTACTTTTTTTCGCTAAATCGCGAACGTGACCGAAACTAGACTTCACAACAAAGTCTTTACCCAGATATTTTTCAATTGTTTTAGCTTTTGCCGGTGACTCAACAATCAACAGGTTCTTTGGCATGTGTATATAAAATTTTTGTTCATGATTCTAAGAGTTTTAGGTCTAATATTTAGCAAATAAATAAGAAAAAATAAAGAGACAATAATAGACACATAAACTTTCTAAGAAGTGCAAAAGTAAAAATTTTGTGAATGGTGGGTAGAAATGTTGAAAAATTTGGTGAGAATTTTTGAGATGGGAGTTAAAATTACCGTCTAAAAATAATAATAAGTTTAAACTTTACGACAAACAATTGCCAGGACATTTTTTACAACGCTTGCCTTTTTTGTATTTTTTGCAGCATTTCTTCTTTAGTTTTTTGCCTTGTATGGTAGGCAGAGCAAATGGCAATCGAATCTCATGAGCAGGATTATAGACTTCTTCAGATTTATTTTTTATGACCATTTTCCTATTAAAATTGATTAGAGCACAAATGTAATTCTTATTTAGATTTAATTAAAATAAGGATTGTCGTTTTTATGTCAGAATCATTTTTTCATAATGAAATGGCAAAAACTTTTGAAATTTTCTTTTTTGATCAGGGGGAACTTAAACTGTATAGATAGTACATTCTTGATATTAGGTTCACCAAGTTGAGAATGAAGAGTTTACTTCATTTTGATCCTTAATTTTGAATCTGTAAGGAATCTTTCCTAGGTCTCATGCGGGTTTCCTGATGCAGAATTTGACCTTTTTTCAATAATTCTTTCTTTTCGTTTTCCTTTTTATCATGGAATGTCTTTAATAAATCCTTCACATTTAAAGGTTTTCGATTTAAATTTCTGTGATAAGCAATAATTACAAATCTTGCCATCTCTTCTGGATGATGAATTCCAAGCCCTTTCAGATAATTAGAAAACCTAGATCCACTATAAAAGCTCCAATTATGGATAATCCATCTTCCTAAACTAAAAAATAATTTATCTCCAGCTATTTCCTCTGGCATCGACTTAAATTTGGCTTTTGATTCTGAACCAATCTTCCTGTTTAATTGAACGAATGAATCCGCAAGATCTTTCGGTATATAAACACCAAATAAATATTCTTTCTGAATATTACGTCGATAATTTTTTTCATATTCAGCCTCTGTTTCTGGTGGTTTTTGTGAAAAAGAAAGTGAGGAAAAACCAAAACATAAAATCAGGAAAAAAAATTCTTTTTGCATAGGTGATTTGATTCAAACTGATCTTGAAATAATTTTACAAACTATAACGCAAAATAATCGTAAAAGTACAGTAGCATTTTAAATAACATTGAAAAGTAATGCATTGTTATTAGGCAAAAATCATTTCAAGAATAATCTTCTTTTTCCTAATTGATTCTATTTCAAGGCATAAAACTTGTTTAAAAAGCTAATGTAAGTATTAATTTTGCGTTAGAATCTATCAAATTATTCAAATCCTGTACAATTGATCATGATAAATAAAAGCATATTTTTCTATTCTTTATTGTTCTTGTCTGTATTTTTTTCTTGTCAGAATGTAGATAACACAAATGTTCAGCAAAAAAAACATTTGCCTGAGAAGCCCATTATAGCACCTGATAATGCGCGATTTGAGCTACTCGTAGCTGAAACTACTGGAATAAATTTCTCCAACAATATCTCTGAAGACAAAAGGATAAATATCGTTAGCAATTCATACATGTATAATGGTGGTGGCGTAGCAATTTTAGATGTTAATAATGACGGGCTTCAGGATGTATTTTTCACAAGTAGTCAAGAAAGCAATAGATTATATTTGAACAAAGGTAATTTCAAATTTGAAGACATAACCAATCAAGCAAAAGTTTCTGGGTTGGGAGGATTCACAACAGGTGTTACAGTTGTTGACATCAATAATGACGGACTTTCAGATTTGTATGTTTGTCGATCGGGTTTAAAGATTTCAGACGAAAGACGTAATCTATTATTTATAAATAATGGAGACCTAAGTTTTTCCGAAAAAGCTAAGGAATATGGATTAGACGATGTTTCAGCCTCAAATCATGCTAATTTTTTTGATTACGATTTAGATGGAGACCTAGATCTTTATGTAATCAACCACCCTATAACCTTTACAGAAGTTAACAAAGTTTCTGTATCACAAGAAGGTGAAAAATATATAAGAAATACAGAACCCAGAGATGAATATGAATCCGATAAATTATTTAGAAATAATGGTAACGGAACTTTTTCAAATGTAAGTAAAGAAGCAGGAATTAATAATCGTGCTTGGTCATTAAGTGTTACGGTTAGTGATTTTAATGAAGATGGTTATCCAGACATTTTTGTGGGCAATGATTATATAGAACCAGATTGGTTGTACATAAATAATAAAAAGGGTGGATTTGAAATAAAAACGGACGAGTATTTTCGCCATTTGAGCAATCATACTATGGGCGTGGATATTGCAGATTATAACAATGATGGAAAGGTGGATTTAGTAGCCTTAGATATGATTGCAGAGGGTAACCAACGCCAAAAAGAACTAATGACTACTATGGTTTTAGAGCGTTATAATTCATTGGTTCGTTATGGATATGGGCATCAAATTATGAGAAATGCCCTACAGTTAAATAATGGCAACGGTACATTTAGTGAAATTGGAACATTAGCAGGCATTTCAAATACGGATTGGAGCTGGGCTTGCCTATTTGCTGACTTCGACAATGACACTCAAAAGGATTTATTTATAACTAATGGCTATAGAAGGGATTTAACAAATTTAGATTATTTGACCTATACGGTTGACTCTATCAATCGAAGTGGAGGACTAGCTCAATTCAAAAATTTCGATGATTATTTGAAAAAAATTCCTAGCACAAGATTGCAAAATTATATGTTTCAAAACTCCAAAAATCTAGCATTTAAAAAAGTTAGCACAGATTGGGGATTTTTACAAAAATCTTATTCAAATGGTACTGCCTATGGAGATTTGGATAATGATGGAGATTTAGACCTAGTTGTCAATAATATAGAAGATCCAGCATTTTTATATAGAAATAACACCCAAGAACTTTATAAATCAAACTATCTACAGATCAAACTTATAGGTGATGCAAAAAATAAATTTGCAGTAGGTTCTTCTGTAAAAATTTATCACGGTACAGAAATCCAATATCAGGAATTGATGCCGGTGCGAGGATTCTTTTCTTCTGTTGAACATATTTTACATTTTGGATTAGGTAAGCACTCTGAAATTGATAAAATAGAAGTCATATGGCATGATGGAAATATACAAACATTGGAAAATGTAACCATAAATCAAAAACTGATTTTGAGGCATGAAGACTCCAAAAAAGGAAATCTTCTAATTCCAAAAACCATTGCAACAATTTTTCAAAAAGCTGATGTCAAGGGATTAGATTTTTACCATAAAGAAAATGAATTTTTAGATTTTGATAGAGAACGATTACTCCCTCATCAGCTATCAAAGTTAGGACCTTCTATTACGGTAGGGGACGTTAATGGCGACGGTATAGATGACTTGTACATCGGAGGTGCAGTAAATCAACCAGGAGTGCTTTATATTCAAAACTCTAATTCTACTTTTAGTGAAGCTTGGCAATCAGAAGCTAAATTTGAAGACCTGGGCTGTACTTTTTTTGATGCTGATCAAGATGGAGATCTTGACTTATATGTAGTTTCTGGAGGCAATATATATTCTGTTAATTCAGACAATTATCAAGACAGATTGTATCTAAACGATGGAAAAGGAAATCTTTCTTTTCAAAGCAATGCCCTCCCAAGAATAACTACTAGTGGATCTTGTGTCACTCCATTTGATTTTGACAAGGATGGAGATTTAGATTTATTTGTTGGTGGACGAGTCACTCCCAACCAATATCCGACTATACCTCAAAGTTATATTTTACAAAATACAAATGGCAATTTTGTTGATGTAACAAACCAAGTTGCACCTGAATTTCAGCATATTGGAATGATTTCAGACATCAAGTGGACGAATTTAGATTCAGACCCATCCGAAGAAATGATCCTTGTAGGAGAATGGATGCCAGTCACTATTTTTAAATTAAAAAATGGAAAACTTGAAAATGCGACCCTTCAATTTGGATTAAATAACACCAACGGTTGGTGGAATTGCATTGAGATAGCAGATATGGACAATGATGGAGATTTAGATTTAATTGGTGGGAATTTAGGTTTTAATTCAAGGTTGAAAGCAACTGAAAAGGAGCCATTGACTTTGTTTGCAGCTGACTTTGATAAAAATTCTAGTATTGACCCTATTCTAGCACGTTATGAAAACGGAGCATTATATCCTATTCCACAACGGGATGCAATTATTAAACAATTACCTTTTTTAAAGAAAAAATTTGTTCGCTTTAAAGATTATGCAAATGCTCCCATCCAAGATGTATTTTCTCAAAAGGAGCTCGATAATGCTCAAAAATTGGAAGCAAAAGTGTTGGCAACTTCTTATTTTGAAAATAATGGAAATGGGCAATTCATAATTCAAAATCTCTCAAATGAAGCTCAATTTTCACCTTGTTACGCTATTGAGGTAGAAGATTTTAATGCAGACGGCAAATTAGACTTTTTGATGATTGGAAATAGTTATGCTACAGAAGTAGAAACAGGCAGATATGATGCAGCTAACGGAACCTTATTGTTTGGGAAAGGAAATGGAAACTTTGATTTTTTAAGAAATGCGAATTCGGGGTTTTGGGCATCAAAAGAAGCTAGAGATATAGAAGTCATCAAACTCAAAAATGGGAAAAAACTATATTTAATTGCAAATAACAATGAAGCTTTGGAGACCTATTTTAGAAGAATAAATTAAGTTGAATATTCCAATTGAGAAAGTGGTTGAACATAAATCACTTCCAATTAATTTACGGAAACGGGCGCCTATCCATAGGCAACAGCGCGCGGTATTGCGCTTAATATTGTCCAAGCACATACACAGCTTACTGATGTCCCCAATTATTTTCTGAACTATCGTCATTTGGGGATAAACCTAATATATCACCTTCTGTATTTATGCCAAGCCCTAATACCGTTCTATTAGCATAATTGAAATAGGCTACAACTTGATTGACTTCTAAAATCTCGCCATCACTAAACCCCTTTTCTCTAAGGATATGCAGGTCATTTTCAACCATGTTTGAAGGAGTCAATGTCAATTTCCGTGTATATAATAATAACCTCAATTCTTTCTCTTCGAAGCATTCCTTTAATTCATTATTTTGAAGCGCATCCCATATTTCCTTCGATCGATGTTCATTATTCACCAAACGTTTTAAACCCTCAAAATGGTGCAAAACACAATATTCGCATTTATTTAAAATGCTAACATACACACCTAAAATTTCAAGGGTCGCCTTAGGTAATTGATTATTCTTATGGTGCAAAACATTTTTGTACAGCGCCATATGACCTTTCATGCTATGTGGACGCAAACTATGTGCTAACATAATATTATCAACATTATCATTTGGTCCTTTGACCCGATCATATAATTTTTTAAGACTTCCCTTTGCGTTATCGTATGAAATAGTTTTTATCCAAGTCATTGAAAATATTATTAAGTTTTTGCAATCTTACAAAAAAAGATGGTAAACACCGTACCATTCCAAAAAGATACCGTTGAATAGTGAATCCCTACCTTTATCTTGAAAAATTGTATTTGTTTTTTAAAAAAACCTAAAAAATCTTATAACTTAGTGCTAGAATTGTACCCCAGCACTAAACATACTGAGAAAACTAGTTCATTTTTTTCGAAAACTGCACAAATTTCGTTTTAGTCTTAGCCCTTTATTTAGAAATTGGTTCCTTAAAAGGAAACGGTTGTTACTCTTCTTTTAGGGCTTTAAATGGCAAAAGTATTATGAAGGGATCATTTTACTTTACTGTAGGAGAAAAATTTGGGGTACAATTTTTTTAAAAAAAGGATCGAAAAATCAACATTTTCGATCCTTTTTCGTTTCGTTTCTTTCCTAATTATTCGACTTTCAAATATTGATATTGCACATTAAATGCTTCGTTGAAAATCCTAGCGACAGCTTCTGTTGTCTCTGAGTTTTTCGGTTAGCCAAATACTAAGAACACCCATTTTATGTGTATAAAATCTTTATATGAAATGCATTGTAGCTTTATACCTTTGCGTCCCATTATTCAAAAATAAAAAATGAAAATAGACATATTAGCTATTGGAGTTCATCCCGATGATGTAGAATTAAGTTGTTCTGGAACCATTCTACATCATATTGAACAAGGTAAAACGGTTGGTTTATTAGATTTAACTCGTGGTGAATTAGGGACAAGGGGGACAGCAGAAATACGAGACGTGGAGGCTGCCAATGCTGCAAAACTAATGGGTGCTCGTTTTAGAATTAATTTAGGACTAGAAGATGGTTTTTTCACTTACAATAAGGTTGATATGCTCAAAGTCATACAAGTAATCAGGAAATACCAACCAGAAATCGTTTTAACGAATGCCCTTGATGATCGCCATCCAGACCATGGACGTTCTGCAAAATTTACAGCAGATGCTTGCTTTTACTCTGGTTTGATAAAGGCGGAAACATTGGATGAAAATGGAAATCCTCAGCCTCGATGGCGCCCCAAAGCGGTATACCATTATATACAAGACCGAAATTTAAAGCCTGATTTTGTAGTTGATATCACACCATTTTTCGAGAAAAAGATCGAGCTAATTTTAACCTTCAGATCTCAATTTTTTAATCCAAATGATAAAGAATATGAGAATGAATTGCAATCTCCTATTTCAGGTAAAGACTTTTTAGACTTTTTGAAGGCAAAAGGCAGGTCGTTCGGTCGTTCTATAGGTGTAGAATATGCAGAGGGCTTTAATGTAAGCAGAACACCAGGGGTTAAGGATTTATTTGATTTGATTTGAGTTATAATTCATCCAACATCTTTACGATACTAGCTCTTTTCCGCACTGATACTGGAATCTTAATTCCATCGTGCATTACGATATATCCACCATCTATTTTTACAAATTCCTTTATTTGATTGGAATTAATTAAATGTGATTGATGAACTCTCAAAAATGAATATTCTCCTAAAAGTTTATCATATTCTTTTAATGTTTTTGTGACCAATAATTTAGGTCGGTCAGAAAAATAGAATATTGTATAATTTCCGCTTGACTCGCATCTCAATATATTATTAATTTCTACCACATGTATTTTCTCAAGTGTATGCAAAGCTAGTTTACTAGGAGGCTTGCCGTTTCTCAAGTTTTGTAAAAGTAAATCCACTTTTTCACTATCTTTTGAAAGCTGATTAGCAGCTTTATTTACTGCCTCTACTAATTCATCCGGATCAATTGGTTTCATTAAGTAATCAATGGCAGAAAATCGAAAAGCCCGAATAGCATGGGCATCAGAGGCGGTAGTAAAAATAATTTTGAAATTTATTTCAGGTAATATTTCTAACAAATCAAAGCCACTTCCATCATTCATTTGAATATCAAGAAAAACAACATCAGCGTTTATTTTACGCAATAATTTTGCTCCACTTACAACTCCTTCAGCTTCTCCTACTATTTCAATATTAGGGCAATAAATTTCAATATCCTCTTTAAGTGTTTGACGAGCTTGAGCCACGTCGTCAATAATAATTGCTGTTGGCATATCGATCTAGATTTAATTTTTGCCAGCAATTTAGTGAAATTTATTTCACAACAGATTATTTAGATTAAGAGGTTGGCAAAAACTAGTTGGGAAGCGAAGACAGCTTCTTTTGCTTACTTGGTAAGATTCCGTCTTCGATTAATATATTCAGGTATTCAATGCTTCCAAACTTATTCAAATGCTGGTAATCTCCGAATCCTTTGACATTATTGTAAGCCATTGAATAATCATAAACTTTCAAACTTGTCCTGTCTTCAACTTGATTAATAAAGTCTTCCAAATTTGTGATTTTTGCTGCGAAAGGAGGATAATAAGGATTGACGACCAACTTCACATCAATTTCATGGTTTTTTGCTGTCTGTACCAATTCAGTTAAACTATTCAAAAGGTAATCATTTGTGGTAATTATATATTCTTTTTCAGCTTTAATTAAGTCCACTAAATTTTGATTCATCTCTCTATCAATTAACCAATCTTCATCAGATTTATTAAGATAATAAAGTGCTCGTTGAAAAATTTCATTGTTATAAAGAAATAGGTGACTTAAGCCTCCTCCGTAATAACTCTTTGGGGCATTCTGCTTGATTAATTGTCCTAAACGCTCTGAATAGGCTCGATAAGGGCTAAAACCTGAAATTAAAGATTGATTTTGCCGGTCACACATCGTCACATCAATAAGCATCGTTTTAGGCAATACATTTTTTTCAAAGTGATCCTGTATGATAACGTTAGCCAAATCAATTGGCATCCCGTTATAACTAATGTTTAAGGTGCTTAATCCTGCTGTTTCCTCAACATGAGGTTGATAAAACATTAACCCCCTCGAATTTCCAACAAATAATAACTCTGCTTCAAGGTTTCCATTATAAATTCTTGAATATCGAAATTGACTATTCTCTGTTAATTTTTCACACACCCATCCCCCTACTCTATCTCCCAAAAAAACTAGAATAATCAAAGCAAAAACCCAAACTACTTTTTTCATATTCTTCTGTTTCTAAAAGTAAAAAAATCAATTGGACAGTTCATCAAATCACTAGAATTGAAAATATATAAATGCATTTGAATCAAAGGTTCCAAAAAGTGCAATTAACCATATGATTGCTGCAAAAGAAACGACTCTAAACACTGGATTTTTTATTAATATGGTATTAAGATCAAAATTAAAGTCTGCTATTTCAATCGTTAATAATAATCCGATAAGAAGGAATCCCTTTAGCACTAAAAATTTATTGACGATACTAGCAACCGTAAAGGTTTGAAAATTGGCGATGCCTGTAATTACATGAACCGCCGTCTCAAAATCCGGACTCCGGAAAAAAATCCAAGCTAAGCAGGTAAATATATAAACAAGAAAAATGTTTATTCCTATTTGAAGTGTTTTCGGGAGGTGGAGGTAGTTAAGTAGGATTCCAAATTTGTTGCCAAATAAACGTTGAATCACTAAATAGCTGCCATGCAAAAATCCCCAAAAGACGAAAACCCAACTTGCACCATGCCAAAGCCCTCCTAACAGCATAGTTAACATTAGATTTCGGTAGGTCATGAAAGTTCCATTTCTATTTCCACCAAGCGGTATATATAAATAATCTTGAAGCCAACTAGACAAGGTTATATGCCATCTTTTCCAAAACTCACTAAAATCTTTTGAAAAGTATGGAGTCCGAAAATTATCTGGAAAATCAAACCCCATAATCCTTGCTAGCCCAATAGCTATATCAGAATAGCCTGAAAAATCACAATAAATTTGAAAGGAATAGAAAATAACACCAATCGTTAAATGGATGCCAGAGAAACCTTCTGGTGCCATAAAACATTGATCCACAAAAGGTGCTAATGAATCTGCAATGGCTACCTTTTTGAAAAACCCCCAAAGGACTTGTCCAGAACCAGAAATTAGTCGGTTCCATTCGAAATTTTTATCTGCTTGAAATTGGGGCAAAAATTCCCTAGCCCTGACAATAGGCCCAGCCACTAATTGAGGGAAGAAAGAAATATACGTTGCAAATCGAAGGAAACTTGATTCCACTGGAATCTTTTTATTATAGACATCAATCGTATAGCTCATCGATTGAAAAGTATAAAAAGAGATACCAACTGGCAGAATAATATTGAGTGTATTCCAACCAGGATCCCAGCCCATTGAACCTGCCAATAAGGCAAAAGAATCTGTGAAAAAATTGAAATATTTAAAGAAGGCAAGAAATCCTAAATTAACGATTATACTTGCGATTAACAATTGTTTGCGCTTTGGCTTTTCGTCGGTATTGTCCAGACTTAATCCAACATAATAATCCACCAAAGTCGAGGTAATAATCAAACTCAAAAAACGCCAGTCCCACCAGCCGTAAAAAAAATAACTTCCAGCAAGGCATAACCAGAGTCTATTTCTACCTTTCAGGGCAAAATAAATTGGAAAAAAAAGGGCAATGAAAACAAAAAATGCCAAACTGTTAAAAATCATAGTATGCTAATTCAGCGTTTCCAAAGGTAATCTTTGGTAGGATACCGGTTTCGATGTTTGGCGGGAGGAAACAAAGAAATCAAAACGTCAATCCAATTACATGTTTATTTATAGCTTTTTTCCATTCCATATAGCCTTGACCATTTAAATGAATTCCATCTTGAGTATAAGTGGCGTT
>JANSWP010000169.1 GCA_024743405.1 Bacteroidota bacterium | reverse complement strand
GTTCGGGCTTTTTAACTATTTATCAATTTAACTATTTATTTATACCGCGTAAGCGGTCGATTTTTTTTTACGATGGCTATGTATTACGATTTACCGGTGTTTAAAGAAGTATATGATAGTGAGCATTAAGCCATCCTTTACTAATCAAAATAATCATCTAATGAAATCAATAATCATTACTTTCATTATAATGTGCAGTGCCTTTTTGGTGCAGGCACAAACCACAAAACTTCATATTACAGGCGGCAATGTCAATGTAAATGGAGCGAGCAAAATAGTACTGAATGATGTTCAATGGATAAACGATGGTACTTTCTCCGCAGGTAGCTCGGAAGTAGAAATATCGGGTACCGCTAGTTCTGCTAATACTACGATTGGCGGTACATCGACGACTTCTTTTTATGAATTAAAAATCAACAAATCTTCTAATGATGTGACACTAGCGAAGGAAATAGAAGTAACCAACGAACTCACTTTGAGTTCCGGAAAACTCTTAATTGATAATTATGATTTGGAGATGGGCAATACTGCTACCATCTCAAATGTCAATAGTAATCGCTACATCAAAACAGATGGCACAGGTGGGCTCATTCGCGAAGTTGGAGCATCGAATGTGGTTTTCCCAGTTGGGAATTCAACTTATACACCCCTATCTGTACAAAATAGTGGCACAACTGACGATTTTTCCATTCGAACTTCAGCTGAAGTTTTAGAGAATGGTAATTCGGGAAATGCCTTGACGACCGATGTGGTTGACCGAACTTGGTTTGTCGAAGAAGGAGTCGCCGGTGGCAGTAATTTGACGCTCACTGCCACCTGGAATGCTGCCGATGAATTGACAGGTTTTGACCGAACGCAATCTTATCTATCCCACTACACCGGGAGTGGTTGGAATGGGACAGTCCCTGGTGCGGCATCAGGATCAAATCCGTATTCGATTAGTCGGTCGGGTATTACGACATTATCTCCTTTTGCGGTTGGTAGTAATGGAGCATTGCCAATTGAATTATTCTCTTTTACCGCTTTACGGCGAAATGAGTACGTTCAATTAGAATGGATAACTGTTACGGAGATTAATTCTGACCTTTTTGAAATTGAACATTCAAGGGATGGGATTCTTTATGAAAAAGTCGGTGAAGTAACCGCCGCAGGATTCTCAAGTTCGGAATTGAATTATGATTTTTTGCATAAAAATCCCGCTAAAGGACTTAATTACTACCGCCTAAAACAATTAGATTACGATGGGTCTTTTGAGTATTCGGATATTGTCAGTGTTCTGTTTTTAGAGGGCGGTCGGCAGTTGGCAGTATATCCCAACCCCGTCTTCGGAGGTCCATTCACTCTTTCCCTTTCTGATCCAAATTTTGAATTAGCCGAATTATCAATTTATGATTCGGTCGGTCGTTTGGTTCAGTCTCAAACCATCCTAGATATCAATACGGAAATCCAAACGGTCGATTTTCCGAAGGGGATTTATTTGGTGAGTATGGAGGTGGATGGGTTGCGGTTTTTGGAGCGGGTGGTGGTGCAGTAAAAAATCAGTAGGAGGTGAAAGGTTTTGAGTACGTGTTTGGCGTAGAGAGCCTTTTCTCACCCCTAGCCCCTAAAGGGGAATTCTACCCGCAGGGGCTTTGTTTAAAACACCCAGCGGGAGGCGATTCCCCTTCAGGGGTCAGGGGTGAGTATGGCATTGAATTCTTTACCCTGTATCATCCTGAATTTGAATAAAATTAAAAGAAGCTTATTTCATCCTTGTCTGAAAAGTCAGTCATTTGGATGAATTATGATAAGAAATTAGATTGATAAATAAGGTAATTATGCTCTTTTCGACTATTGGGTTGGAAAGGGCTTTTTTATTGGATTTACAACCCATTCTCAGATAAAATAAATTCAACTCTTCGATTCAAAAAACGATTGGTTTCAGAAATGTTCTTGGTAATTGGTTCCGTTTCTCCTTTGCCTACTGTTGTAATTCTGTGTTGGGAGATGCCATTATTGATTAAAAAATAGGCAACCGATTGAGCTCTTTTTTCGGACAAAATTAGATTTTCATTTTCATTCCCTATATCATCGGTGTGACCGATAATCTTTAAATTAAACTGTGGATTGGAGCGCAAAATCATCCGAATTCTATCTAAAGATCGAAAAGAAGAGGGTAGGAGGTTAGCGCTATTGGTTTCAAAATTGATATTTTGGATTGTAAAAGTCTCTCCTGTTGTTATGGTGTCTTGGGCAATGACGATTTTGGTTGGCGGAATTGGATCAGCTATTTTTTCAATTATCACTTCTTCTAATTCCTCGGTAGGTTCATCCCATTCACGGACTAATAATACTTCCTCATATAAATGCTTGACAGAATCTTTATAAAGTTGTTCTAGGTTTAATTCGATGGGACAATCCGAGTGTGCTTCTGGATTGAGAGGCGTTAGCGTGATTTGATCAAAACGAGTATA
The DNA here is from genome assembly GCA_024743405.1 of Bacteroidota bacterium. Lineage (GTDB taxonomy): Bacteria > Bacteroidota > Bacteroidia > Chitinophagales > Saprospiraceae > JANSWP01. The sequence goes on along the minus strand of JANSWP010000169.1, from coordinate 1,148 downwards.
GATTCTTCGTTTTTTGAGTTTTTCAAAGTCCTTTTTTCTTACACCTTTGGCAGGAAATAAACTGGTATTTTCATCTGAGTTGAAGTTGCCAATAATCAGTCCTCTTTCACCTCCATTTGCTGTGAAAGTAGCGTTCACTTTGATCCATTCTCCCGATTCTGTATCTTCTGGTATTTGAATTTTTATTTGAGGTTCAATTTGCTTCATTCGATTATTATTTCGATACACCGTAAGCGTATCCGAGAAGTATATTCCAAACGCTCCAACCGTACATTCTTTGATCAGATAATGTAGCGTTAAGTTATATTTTTCTCCTTGCTTCAATTCACATAAAAGTGGTGTTTGAATAAATTTCCGCTCAAAATCTTTACCAGCCAAAAACATAGTAAAACCCGCTGACCGAGCCCCTTCGACTGGACGAATAGATTTTTTAGCGACCGACAAATATTCCCAATAGTAGAAATTTTTCAAAACGGTGGCTCGCCAAGCCTTGGGGGCACAGGGTTCATGATATTTTTTACAAATATTGACATCCTCAAAACTTGGGTTTGGGATTAAGTTTTGGCTGTCCATTTGGGTAAGGAAAATGCATAAAAAGAGCAAAAATGTAGCAATGCTTTTCATAAGAGTAAAATTCAATTTCAATCTATCTAATACTTGTCACTTTTGTGGCAATACGTCTATTTTGGTGGGTAGCCGTTTGTTTACGCGGAGCGATAAACAAACTAGACCTTTGTGGTACTTGCTATCGCATTTTTGCCTCTGGGCAAAAGGTTACGCGAATGCCAAAGAGTACAACCCTTCAAAAAGAACTAAGTTTTCAAGTATTTCCAGAATACTTCAAAGTGATAAATTAGTACTAGGTGTTTGGCATAATATGAAACCTATTTTTAACTAAGTACACTGTAAACTAAATATCTTACCCTTTTGAAAGTTTCTTTTTTGCAATTGCTTCGTTGAAAATACTCACCAGACCTTTGGGTATGTCTGCGTTTTTCGCCTCGCACTCACAAAAAATAAAATCATTCAAAAAAGCAATTTATTTAATTTACAGAGTATTAAGGAACGTGTACGAAATAACTTCGTAATTTAGGCTGCTTCTATTGCCCTTATTTCCCCTTTAAAATCAGTCATAGTATCAACAATAC
>JANSWP010000035.1 GCA_024743405.1 Bacteroidota bacterium | reverse complement strand
TCTAAATTTTTACTTCCTAAAAACCAACGCTTTATGAACCTGCCTTCAAATTATTGCGGTCATTTGCCTCGGCAAACTCCCTTAATAATTTATCGCCAGAACCATAAATCATTGATTCTCAGTTTGTGAAATTTTTAGACATACTCTAATTTGAAAGTTATAGACTGGTTCTGCCCCATTAGGAATGACAAAAGAGTTATACCTTGCCATTTAATGAAAATTAAAACCATTACCAAATGTCGGTCAATCGTAGAAAATTTGTCCAAAAAATAGCCAGTGTAGCGGGTCTTTCTGCTCTCGCTCCGTTTTATAATTCCGTACAAGGAAAATCATTAATAAGTGCCTTAAAACATGTTGAAAGTATTCATCCATCGGACTTAGCGCCAGATGAAGATTTCTGGCATTATGTCCAACAGGCTTATACCGTAAATACTAATATCATCAATTTAAACAATGGAGGTGTAAGCCCTCAACCGCTTGTCGTTCAGGAAGCTGTGGAACGATATAATCGGCTAAGTAATGAAGCCCCTTCTTTTTATATGTGGCGAACGTTGGATCAAGGGCGAGAACCCTTGCGAATGAAATTGGCAGATTTAGCAGGTTGTTCAAAAGAAGAAATCGCGATCAATCGTAACTCATCGGAAGCTTTGGAAACTATTATTTTTGGACTCAGGCTAAAAGCGGGAGACGAAGTGGTATTGACAAAGCAGGATTATCCAAATATGATCAATGCTTGGAAACAACGTGAACATCGAGATGGCATCGTCTTAAAATGGCTAGATTTTGAGTTCCCTATTGACGACAAAGAATTGATTATCAACAAGTTTAAAGAAGCATTTACCAAAAAAACTAAGTTGGTTCAAATTACACATATCAACAATTGGATGGGGCAAATTTTACCCGCTAAAGAGATTGCAGATGAGGCTCATAAAAGAGGTATTGAAGTGATGATTGATGCGGCTCATTCTTTCGCCCATATAAATTATAAAATCCCTGATTTAGGCGGCGATTACTTTGGTACTAGCCTTCATAAATGGCTTTGTGCGCCTTTTGGAAGTGGGCTTTTATATGTCAAAAAAGAAAAAATTAAAAACCTATATCCACTCTTTGCTGCGGCAAATCCTGAAGACGATAATATCCGAAAATTTGAGAATCTCGGAACTCGTTCTTTTGCAATCGAACAAGCAATCGGTCAGGCAGTGAACTTTCATGAAATGATTGGTGGAGAACGAAAGGAAAAAAGGTTACACTATTTGAAAAACTACTGGACAAACAAAGTAAAAGATCTTCCCAAAGTCAATATTGCAACCTCCTCTGATCCTAATTTTTCTTGCGCCATTGCCCTTTTACAAGTAGAAGGGATGACTCCAGGAGAAGTCGGCAATTTCCTTTTCAAAAATTATAAAATTCATACGACTTCTATTAATTGGGAGAATATTCATGGCGTGAGAATCACTCCAAATGTTTATACTCGAACTAAGGATCTGGATAGGTTAGTCAAAGCAATTACGGAGTTATCAAAAGCATAATTTGGTAGGTTAGCATTTCAATGGTATGCAGTGAATTAAAAACTAGAAACCCACTGCATACCATCATCTACAAAATGAATTACTCCTTCACTAACCTCTGAACGGCTTTACCTTCCTCATTTTCTAAATACAATAAGTAAACACCAGAAGAGAGTCCAAAAAGATCAATTTGTTTTTCAAATTGACCATTAGCTAATATGTCTTCAGAAAAGGTCATTTTCCCAGAAATATCTAAAACTTGAAGCTTCAATTCAAGTCGTTTATCAGTCTGTAGTTTAAGGCTGAAATTATTCTCAAAAGGATTTGGTGTCACTTCAATATTAGAAAGTCCAGGAACATCATTTACATTTTCAATAAAGACCTCAAGTATTTCGGAAGTACTTTCGCATCCATTTGCATCTGTTACAATTACATAATAACTGCCATCATCAGAAGTCGTATAAGAAGGATCTGTACTCACTAAATTTCCATCCTGATACCATTCATAAGAATTATACATTCCTGTCACTTCAAGCAAAGCTCCTCCTGAAACAAAGAATGCTTCTACCTCCACAAAAATCTCATCTGGTTCAGCTATTTCGACATTCACAGTAGAGGAACATCCATTTGAACCGGTGATCGTTGCCGTATAAATACCAGCCGGCAAGTCTTCGAGCTCCGCTCCAGTCATTCCATTTGACCAGTTGATATTCATTGGATCACCACCTCCTAAGACGTCTAAAGAAATCGCTCCATCTTCAAAACCAAAACAGCTCACATCTGTTTTGCCATTTATTTCTAATCCCAAGCCCCCGCATATCTCTATGACTTTGTAAATACGCCCTTGACCATAAGCTGCCATATACAATTCTCCATTCATATCTTCCCCAAAAGTGCTGATTTGATTATTTGACCAATTTAACCACTCTTGACTTATCCAATTACCTGTTCCATCATCTCTCAATGTCCAAATGCGACCACTCACAAAATCCGCAAAGAAATAATGACCATACATCGCTGAGTATTCTGTACCTCGATAGCGAACCCCACCTGTCACGGAGCGACCTACCGAGTTATTATTGACATATTCGTGAACAGGGTCGACATAATTGATCATATTATCACAAGAAAAAATGTCAAAAACATGGTTGCCTTCATTGCATTTCCAGCCATAATTTTCACCACCAAGACTATTAGCTGGTTGAAAGTCAATCTCCTCCCAAGCATTTTGACCTACATCTCCTATCCATAGATCACCCGTTTCTCGATCAAAACTAAAACGCCACGGATTTCGAACACCTATTGCCCATATTTCATCCAAAACATTGGCGTCATTGACAAAAGGATTATTTGGAGGGATGCCATAAGGAGTACCATTATCGACGTCTAACCGGAGTATTTTACCAAGAAAAGTGTTAGTATTTTGCGCATTGCCCCAAGGATCACCACCTGAACCACCATCACCCATTCCTATATATAAATAGCCATCAGGACCAAAGCGAACACAACCACCATTATGGTTCCATTCAGGCTGGTCAATGGTCATCAAAATAACTTCAGAATTGGGATCGGCAGTATTGGGATCATTCGCCACACTAAATCTAGATATGCGGGTATGTCCACCCGTCCCAGTATAGTTCACATAAAAATAGCCGTTGTTGAGATAGTTTGGATGAAATGCCATACCCAGTAAGCCTCGTTCGCTTTGATTATCTAACACTCGGTCTGAGATATCCAAAAAATCATTCGTATTGAGTGTCCCATCTTCAAAAACTACTTTAATTGTGCCCCCTCTTTCCACCACAAACAATCGGGTATCACCCATATTTACAATATCAACCGGTAAAGAAAAACCATTGGCAAATTCAATTAATTCCAGATCTAATTGAGCATTAGAATTGAAAAAAAACAAAAAGGAAGAAAGGATAATTGTGGCTAATTTTTTCATAAAATTTTGAATTTTGATTGAATCTGAAAATTAATAAAAAGTGGGTGTTTGATCTATCGTTTTAACGCAAAAGATTGTCAAAATCAGGGCCTTTTAAAATTAATGCCTTAATTTGTATTTAAAATGAGGAATAAATAACTTAGACCAATTACCGTTATCTTTTAACACCATACTTCGTTCTTCTTTATTCACAGAGCTATGGCTATGCTCATTCATCACGCCTCGGCTGGTGTCAAAATATTTAGGTTCTTGACCCAACTTATTTATTCCCCATTTCTTAGATTTGCAAATTCACATAAAAACGAATTCATTAATATGAAATCCTTTCTCAACATTTTGTTCGTTCTCTTTTTATTTTCTTTACCGATCATTGCTCAAGATGATATTCCCTCTACTAATATTTATCTTTTTGAATTGGAGCAAGAAACGGATACCCTATTCAACTTCAATAACCCCAAGTTTTTAACTGATTTTAATAGCGATGGCTATAATAATCAGCCTTGTTTTATTCGAAATAACGAACTGCTTTTCTCGGCTCGACTATTGGGCTCCAAACAAAATGACATTTATTTGTTGAATTTGGAAAAAGGCACCAAACTCCAAGTCACTAAGACTGCCGAATCAGAATATTCTCCCATTTTAATGGCAGACAAATTTCATTTTTCATCAGTCCGCGTCGAGCTAGATGATAATGGAACACAGCGCTTGTGGCGTTTTCCAATATCAAGGCAAAATAATGGAAAACCCGTTTTTGACTATTTAGTTGATATTGGTTATCACGAATGGTTAGACGAGCAACGGGTTGTTTTATTTATTGTTGCCGAGCCCAATTATATGGTTGTAGCAGATGTTCGAGATGGTTCGACTCAACAATTAGGAACAAATATTGGTCGTGCCTTTAAAAAATTACCCAATGGGAATATTGCTTATGTTCATAAAGCAACTGAGTCAACTTGGTTCATTAAAGAATTGAACAAATCTACTCTTCGTTCCGAAATCATTGTGCAAACACCTCGTGGAAGTGAAGATTTTGCGGTGATGAAAAACGGTATCATTCTGGCAGGGAGAGGAACCAAACTGCTAAAATTTGATCCGAAAAAAGATAATGATTGGATCGAAATTGGTGATTTTAGAGATTACAATATTACTCAAATTTCAAGGCTGGCAATTAGTGACGATGGTAAATTGGCCATAGTCGGAGGCTAGCACTCAATTAAAGCCTTTGAGTCATAATAGGTAAAAAACTAGAACGCAATATATTGGAGACTAAAGTCTATATCGATCAAATGGGAAGGCATATTTCCCTATCACAAGTACCGAAAAGAATTATCTCTTTAGTTCCTTCTCAAACAGAATTATTATTCGACTTAGGACTTGAAAAAGAGGTCGTTGGACTAACTAAATTTTGTATCTATCCTGGTGACAAAGTCAAAGACAAAATCAAGATTGGTGGCACAAAGTCCTACCGATTGGACAGAATAAAGGAATTAAAACCAGACTTAATCATTGGGAATAAAGAAGAAAATGACAAGAAACAGGTCGAAGCATTAATGAAGGAATATCCTGTTTGGATGAGTGATATCAAAGATTTGGAAAGTGCATTGGAGATGATTGAAAAATTGGGCTTAATATTAGAAAAATCCAATGAAGCGATACAATTGAGTTCAAAAATAAATACAGCATTCACCAAACTACCCACTACAAATCGCCCCCTTAAAACAGCCTACTTCATCTGGAAGAAACCATATATGGTAGCTGGAAATGGAACCTTCATTCAGGAGATGCTTCATATCGCGGGTTTTCAAAACGTTTTCGCTTCACAAGATAGATACCCTAAAACCTCATTAGAAGAATTGAAATCCATCCAACCGGAAGTGATTTTGTTATCGTCTGAACCCTACCCTTTTGCGCAAAAGCATATTGATGAATTCAAAAAAGTTTGTCCAAATGCTATTGTTAGATTAGTCGATGGAGAGTTATTCTCCTGGTATGGGAGTCGATTATTAAAGGCGCCATCGTATTTTAAGCAGCTTTTGGTAGAAGTACGAAGTCTCCTTTCTTGATAACCCGCCAGCACAGAGTGTTAAAATGCTAAATTACTGACGATCCTTTATACTTTTTTTCCCATTTAATATTAGTTCCTTAATTTTAATAACCTATTTTTCTTGTAGGAATATGGACATAATAAATTGACCAATTTATTTTATCCGCATTCCCTAATTCTACTTTGGCACTTTAAGTATAGCCGCTGCCTACGGCAGCGAAAGATATTTTTGGAGGGACTTGTTTTCTATTTTTTGCAAAGCAAAAAATAGAAAACAAGTCCCTCCAAATAGTTTTTTCGGCGGCTTTGCCGCCATTTGTGCATTTCGATCAAAATGATTTTTAAAGTGCCAAAGTAGAACTAAGTACCAAGTCATGATTATATATTTCAAAAAAATTACGCTTTTCTATATAATGCTATGCGCTTCGACTGCTTTTGCGACCCATAATGTGGCAGGTAATATATATATTAAATAAACAGATGTTCTTTCAATTGAAGCTACGATTCTAACTTTTACAGTTGCGAGTGCTATAGCTGCCGATCGGGACAGTTTGATTATTTGTTGGGGAGATGGACAATGTGAGAAAATCGAACGAACCCAAGAAGCTACTTTGGGAGCAAGAAAACAAAATGGTTACACCTGGAAACATACCTATGCATCGTCTGGAAACTATATCGTATATATGACAGATCCTAACCGAAATGGAGGTATTTTGAATGTGAATTTCCCAGGTTCTGAAAAAGTCCAATTTCATCTTCAAACTGAAATAACCATTTCAGGAGATTTTAATAATACTCCTAAGTTATTATTCTGGTAGTATTGTGATGAGTTTGTCTCATAAGTCTTTTGGCGGTTAAAGCCGCCAAAGAAAATTCTAAGTAGGCAGTTATTTTTAAATTTTTTCAAAGCAAAAATTTAAAAACAACTGCCTACAAAAAAATAATATTCGCCGTCGCTTGCGACGGCGCGACTATGAGACAGGCTCTATATTTTTTTATTCTCTTATTACTCGAAAACCTTTTAATTTTCCTTCTACACCAAAATCATTATTAGCCGAATCCACAAAATCTGTTGCTCCGAATCCATAGGTCTTCCCGTCTTTTCCATAGTATTCTGCCACATTCCCGCCTAAATCAAAAACCTTGGCATCTCCTATTTTTGTTGCATTGAAAGAACCTACTTCTTTCAATAAATTCAAGCCATCCAATTCAATTTTACTTTGCAAACTAGTTGCATCTTTTGGTGTCAATTCATAACCTGCCCAAAGATTCAATGTATTTTCCATTGCTGCTGACTTTTGAGCTTTTTCATGAAAACCTTTTGCCTCTTTTTCTGTCGGTAAGCGATATTTTTGACGCGTATTTTTACTTAACCACTCGACATAAGCCTGCGCTCGATTAGGAGGAACAATCGCCGGAAAATTAACTTCATTAATAGGGAACTGATGCTTTAAATCAAACATTCGATACTGCGCATTGGTCACTTCGAAACGTCCGATAGCAATAGAATCCTTTTTAATATCTACCACTTCAGGTATTAATATATTATTATAAGAATCTCCGTAGTTGCCATCTTTTTGCCGGGTTGCTTTTTCCTTTTTTAATAACATTGCCAAAGGACTTCCTTCTTTCAATGCCTCATTTTTCTCTTCTTCTTTTCCAAATAAATATTTGTCAATCCACGCCAATTCTTCTTTCATTTTTCTCAATTGGTGAGTGATTTTGCGTAAGCCATGTGGTTGTTCAGGAAACCACAAAAACTTGACTTGGGTATTACCTGCCTGCTGAAGCGCTCGATAATATTCCCAGCCTTGATCCCGTGGTACGGCACGGTCATTACTACCATGAAAAATGATAGTCGGCGTTTTCACTTTTTCTAATTCAAACAGTGGAGATTTGAGGATATAGGTTTCATTATAGGTTTTACCATCGACATCATCCCACGGTGCACCTCCAAAATAATGTTGGTCGAAAGAAACCCCAAAACGGCAGGTCCCATAATCCGAAGTCCAGTTGACATCACCCGCACCGGGGCAAGCTACTTTAAACATATCTGGGTATCGAACAGTCAGCATAGTAGTCAAGATTGCACCATTTGACCACCCCATCGTACCCATCTGCGCAGTATCAATTTTTCCTTGTTCATTCAAAAAATCAATTCCTTTTGTAATGTCCTCCATCTCTGGTTCATAGTAATTTCCATAGGCAATGCTCTCTACATATTCCAACCCATGATTTGAAGAACCGTGATAATTCGGAGAAAGTACAAAGGCTCCACGTTGCGCCAAAATATTTGGGTAAAAAGACCACCGTTCACTCCAACGGTCAGTTGTTGCACTAGCAGGTCCACCATGAATCCAAATCATCAAAGGATATTTTTTTCCTTCTTCATAATTTTCGGGATAATAAAGCATTCCCGAAACCTTTTCATTCTTCCAGCCTTTCCACTCAATTTGCTCTGATTTCGTAATGGCTTTTTTACCTAGTTTTTTATTCAAACTCACTAATTCCTTTTCATTGGCGAATCGAACTTCGCCAGCTTTCCGAATATCTGCCACATAAAATTTTGGCAATTTAGAGGCTGTCGAATATTCATAAATGATCTTTTTTCCATCTTCGGAAACTGTCACATTTGTTGTATGTCCTTGCTTTTCACCCAAGGCAATATCTTGCTTTTTCCAATTGTTATTTTTCGCATAAAATGCCCAATTTCTAGTCGTTCTATTCGCTAAACTAGCCATCACATCATTACCTAAAACTCGATAACCGCCTTCCATTCCATTCTTCCAATTCAGATTGATTTTTTGATGGGATTTAGAATTTAGGTTGTAATAGTTCAACTCGCCTATGCCTGAACCACTCCATTTTGGATCATTGGTTAATTCAGTTCCAAAATAGAATCCTTCATTATCTTCCGTGAAATTAAATCCTCCAGGGTCATGTGTATCTTGCAAAAACTGCGTCACCGCTCCCGTTTCTAAATTCTTTAGGTAATGTTTTGCTTTTGGATTCGCATCGGAAGCATAATGTCTACTTTGGATAGTCGAATACACCATCCATTTTCCATCTTTTGAAATCGAATAGGTATTAATAGGAAATGAATTATCTGTCATCCTTTTAATCTTTTTCGCCTTCAAATCAAAAGCATAGACTTTTGTAATCGTCCAATGTTCTTCATCTTCGACGACTATCACATTATCTTTTTTCTCTTTTAAATCTAACTCGTATTGAGATTTCCCATCATTCCCTGTAAACAGTAACGTACTGTCATTTAGCCATTTAGGAGATGAAAAACCATTTTTAAATTCATGGACTTTTTCAGGTTCTCCGCCATAAATACTTAGTCCCCAGAGTTTATTTCCTTTGTCTCTGGATGACCGAAAATAAATCGTTTCGCCATCCTTCGAGAAAAAAGGAGAAGTATCATTTTCGTCACTTTGTGTCAGACGAATCGTTTTGAATTTTCCCTCTTTTTCTATATTCAATCGCGTCAAATATATATCTGATATGAATTTATCTTTTTCTTTCAGTTGCCTTCGTTTCGTCCATACGACCATTTGATTATCTGGTGAAAATCGGGCACTCCGAAATTGTTCGGTATTGATGATGTCTTCGGGTGTCCAATCCGTTGGCTTTGGATCTTCTTGAGCTATGAGTGCAGCCCCACATAGAATAAAAAAGTAGGAGATGACGATAGATTTTAATTTCATTTATTGAAAATTTTAATATAAAAAACATAATAGTAAAAATAGTACTTGAATTTATATGGTTTTTTGAAATGCATTTTTGTACTTAGACAATATTAAACTCCCTATTGCGTGCCGTCGCCTACGGCTAGGCGCGCTAAGGAGGTTTGGAGGGCAGTTGAATTGAATAACCTGATTTTCAGGTTATTCAATTCAACTGCCCTCCAAGACAACTATTACTGCAACGGGCGCCTTTGGCGCGATGTTGCAATAAATTAAGTGAAAGTTGTTTACATCCAAGCACTTACATAAAAAAGTTTTATGGCTAATAATAGTCTTTTGGTCTTCACTCTTCGCCACATACTAAGGGCTATTAGATTCTGTGTGTTTCCCAATTGAAAACAAAATACCTTTTTTTGTTCATAAATCCTTTCAAAATAAAATCTAATGGAATTCATATATTTTAAATTTTAACAATTTTGGTATATTTGATTTAATTTCAATGATTTGATCTTAAAAATACTACATATAACATTTGCTTCTTGGGTGCTTATCTGCTCCACTGGCTTCACCTTGAAAAAGCATTATTGCCAACACAAATTGGAAAATGTCTCCTTTTTGCCATTGGAGAAATGCTGTAAGTCTAAAGCCCATAGTTCCTGTAAACAACAAGCATCAAATTATAAAAAAGGCTGTTGTAGCAGTGAGTTCGAGTATGTCCATCTCGATCAAGAGTTACTTACTCAAGAATATGAGGTTGTTTCCTTTAAACAATTAAATCTTCTTTCTTCATCTATAAAACATCATTGGATTCAACCAATAGAACTAACATTTACTCAAACCTTTCTTTCCTATAAACCGCCCATTGTCCAATCTGACATATCGGTTCTATTTCAAATATTCCGCTTATAGCTATAAGTATTCATTTCCTTTGACCACTCGATTCAATAATGTGTCGTAATGGCTAAAGCCGTTTATTTTTTCAAAAAATCAATAATGTAATTGCTTTAGAGAATTCAAAGAAGAATCATCAAAAAGGCTTTAGTTTTATCCAGACTAGCCCAATTAATGAATTCATAAATTTTCAATCAATGAAAAATTTAAAATTTATTTTACTGTCTCTTGCTTTTGTAGCATCTAGTATAGCTATATATTCCTGTGGAGACAACACAGAAGAATCAAAAGAACAACAGGGTAAAGAATATACCTCTACTTATATATGCCATATGCACTGCGACGGTAGTGGTAGTGATAAGCCAGGGAAATGCCCAGTTTGCGACATGGATTATGTAAAAAATGAAGCCCATAAAAAAGACGGTCATAATCACTAATAACCTTAATAAATAGCCTTGTTTCTAGCCAAGGAATAAGACAATTTATTCAATGAAATTTATTTAAAATGAAAAAATTTATACTTCTCTTAATCACTTTTTGCACACTCAATGTATATGTGTTTGCCCAAAACAATGTTCAATTAAATATTCACCATAAATTAAATGGAGAAGATTTCGAAATGAATATGGCATCCTCAAACAATATAGACCACAACTTTAATGTCACAAGGATGGAATATTATATTTCCGAAATTTCTATCATTCACGATGGCGGCACGGAAACAGGAATTAAAGATCTTTGGATTTTAGCGAATGCCTCTGCCTCTACTCAAATTGATTTAGGTGACCATCCTATTGATGCTGTGGAAGCCATTCATTTTCATATTGGCGTTGACCCGGATCACAATCATTTAGACCCTTCAAGCTGGCCTGCTGGTCATCCTTTAGCTCCTACTTTCCCTTCTATGCATTGGGGATGGACTCCAGGTTATCGCTTTATCGCTTATGAGGGGAACGGTGGCAATACTTTGAGCCAACTTTGCCAATTACATGGCTTAGGTGACGATAATTATTTCAAAACAGAAATTCCTTTGACGACAACGGCACAAAATAATGTAGTTACAATTAATCTGGACGCAGATTATGCACGTGCTTTGGAAGATATTGCGCTTAACGGTGGCGTGATTGTACATGGTGAAGATGGCGAAGCCAAGCAAGCGCTCGAAAACTTCCGAGATTATGTTTTCAGTCCGTCCGACAATGTGAATTCAACAGTAGATTTTAGTGAGGTTAGCAGCTTTAATGTTTTCCCAAATCCAACTCAAAGTGGAGCGACAAATTTTATGGTTGCTGCAACAGAAAATAGGACTTACCAAGTTGCTATTTCGGATATTTTAGGCCGACAAATTCTATATTTCAGTGAAGTAAAAAGTAATACTACAATTGACTTGACTTTGAATAACTCAGGTTTATTTATTGTCAGTTTGATTAAAGATGGTCAAACGGTCATTTCTAAAAAATTAATTTCGAAGTAATGATGGTACGAGGGCTTTATATTTTCGGAATCGTATTTCTTATTTTTTCTTGTAAAAACGAGGAAAATATAGAGCCTTCGTATGTTCCCGATTTAATGGATATTCCGCAAGGTTTTCCTGAAATTAATTTCCCAGAAGGAAATGAATTCACCATCGCCCGGTGGGAATTGGGTAAAAAGCTCTTTTTCGACCCTGTATTATCGGCAGATTCTTCAATAAGTTGTGCTTCTTGTCACCAACCCAAATTAGCATTTAGCGACGATGTACCCTTCAGCTTGGGCGTTGAAAATCGAATTGGAACGCGCAATTCACCTACTTTAGCGAATGTTGCCTATCATCCATATTTTACTCGCGAAGGCGGAGTACCAACTTTGGAAATGCAAATTTTAGTCCCTATACAAGAACATAATGAATTTGATTTCAATATTGTCTTAATCGCTGAGCGATTGGACAACGATTCGATTTATGTTTTGATGTCCAAAAAAGCTTATGATCGAACACCTGATCATTTTGTAATAACTCGTGCTTTGGCTTGTTTTGAAAGAAGCCTATTGAGTGGTTATAGTCCTTATGATCAGTACACGAATTATGATAAAAAAAATGCCTTGACGGATTCCGAAATTAGAGGTATGAATCTTTTTTTTAGTGAGAAAACTAATTGTTCAAACTGCCATTCAGACTTTAATTTTAGCAATTATACCTTTGAAAATAATGGCTTATACGAGGAATACGAAGACGTAGGGCGATTTAGACTAACTGGTGAAGAATCAGATATAGCCTTATTTAAAACGCCAAGCCTTCGAAATATCGAATTGACCGCACCCTATATGCATGATGGCTCAATGAATTCTTTAGAGGAAGTTATTGATCACTATAATTCTGGTGGGAGGAATCACCCTCACAAAAATCAACTTATTCAACCACTTCATTTGACAGAATTTGAGAAAACTGACCTTGTTCACTTTTTAAAATCATTAACGGATGAGACTTTTATAAACAATAAATTATTTAACAATTAATCTGAATTTCATGCCTAAACTAAAATATATTGCTATTCTATTTTCCGGCATTTTACTCATCAATGCCTGTGATAAAGACAACGATCCCAATGTCGTAATTGACGAAACACCATATCTATTGGAATACGGCGGGTTACCAATGCCCGATTTACCCGCAGATAATCCATTAACCGTTCAAGGTGTGGAGTTGGGTAGAATGCTATTTTACGAAACGATGTTGTCAAAAGACGGTTCCCAAGCCTGTGCCGATTGTCACCAACAAGCTGACGGGTTTTCTGATACCAACCGTTTTTCAATTGGTGTAAAGGGCTTACCCGGCGGAAGACAAGCAATGCCCATTTTTAATATGGCATGGCATTCCAATGAGTTCTTTTGGGATGGTCGAGCACATTTATTGCGGGATCAATCCTTAAAGCCTATTCAAGATCCATTGGAAATGAATGAGACGTTGGATAATGTGGTCGCCAAATTGAGCAATACAAAAACTTATCGAGATCAATTCATGCGCACCTTTGGTTCGGAGGAAATTACTCCAGATAAAATGTCTTTAGCGATGGAGCAATTCATGATGAGCATTGTGTCTTATGATTCAAAATATGACCGATACCTCGCTGGCACGGTTGAATTGACCGAAAGTGAAGAACGCGGAAGACTGCTTTTTGAGACAGAATACAATCCATTTTTTCCTGATCTATCAGGCGCTGATTGTGTCCACTGCCATGGCGGATCCAATTTTGAAAATGACCGGTACATGAATAATGGTTTGGACTCAGACGCAACTATGACAGATATGGGTCGCGAAAATGTCACCCAAAACCCTGCCGATCGAGGTAAATTTAAAGTCCCTAGTCTCCGAAACATTGCTGTCACTCAACCTTATATGCACGACGGGAGATTCCAAACTTTAGAGGAAGTAATTGACCATTACAATACAGGTATTCAAGAGTCTTCCTCTGTTGATCCAGCCATTTTAAATACAAAAGCTACTGGTTTAGGATTGACAGCTCAAGACAAGACAGACCTAATTAATTTTTTGAAGACATTGACAGATGAGACTTTTTTGAATAATGAGGCTTACAAAACGCCTTTTTAGGAATAGAAGCTGGTTTAGTAACGAGTAAAGAATAACTCCATCATTTCACCGATCATCTTTTGTACTAATCCGTCGTTATTTTTTTCAGCAATAGCTTGGGGTATTCCTTCAAAAAATGCCTAGTGTTAGTACAAAATCTGTAACTTCAAATGGCGGACTTATTATTTGTTCGTTACTTAGTAACGCTTTCTTTCAACACTTAACTGTTTGAGTTCAACTCAAACTAGCATATTAATTGATAGTATGGAACGTATAAAGAATAACTTATAACATTAGGCGGATTGGATTCTTTTGATTTTATCTTTCGTTAAAAATACTCGCCGTAGCAAGGCTATGCCTGCGTGTTTTGCCTCGGCTAAAACCAAAATAATTTCCCCAAACCTTGATAACTTATTCTTTGCACGTTCCTATGCTTCTGATAAGTACCAAATTAGAATTAGAAAATATTAAATCATGCTGTTGATAAATTATAAGACAAAATTTTTGAGCTTACTCTTTTTGTTGACCTTATTTCAAATTAGCTGCACATCCTCCGAACATCAAGAAGCGACGAAAGACGGATTGAAAGAAAAGAAAAACGATGGGACAGCTGAAATGATCAAGTTAATACGAGAATCCGTTCAGAAATTAGATCCTATGAAAACGGTGTATTTTGCAAATAGCGAACGAGCTGTTCGATATAGGAAAATTGTCGAACAAACCACCGAACCAGTAGAACAGCTAAAGGGGCAATTGTTTTATTCCAATGAATTATTAAAGGCAGGACAAAATGAAGATGCCATTATGGTTTTAGAAAACCTGTTACGCCAATTGGAACAAATGAATTATAAGAACCCGCCTACTTTCTATCAAATTAACAGGTTAAGGGCATTAGCCTATATTCGACTGGGAGAACAAAACAACTGTATCGAACGATATAATGAAGATCGTTGTATCCTGCCATTTGAAGGTGAAGGTATATATGAAATGCAACAATCCGTTAGGGTGGCAATTGATATTTACAAAAAAATGCTTGAGGAAAAACCTGAGGATTACGAAGCTATTTGGATGCTCAATTTTGCCTATATGAGCTTAGGTGAATATCCTGAGAAAGTGCCTGCCAAATGGCGCTTAGATAAAAAAGCGTTTGAATCCGATTATCAAATACCGAAATTTCAAAATATCGCTCACAAACTGGGTATCAATACACTTGCATTATCAGGTGGTACTTGTGTAGATGATTTTAACAATGACGGTTTTTTGGATATCATTGCTTCCTCTTGGGGGCTATATGACCAAATTCGATTTTTTAAGAATAATGGCGATGGCACCTTTACAGATATGACTGGAACCTCCAAACTAGCAGGATTGATAGGCGGTCTTAACATCAACCATTGCGATTATAATAATGATGGATGGTTAGATATTTTTGTTCTTAGAGGTGCATGGTTTGAAGGAGAAGGGAAAATTCCAAACTCCTTAATCCGCAATAATGGTGACGGTACTTTTACAGATGTAACTATTGAGACAGGATTACTTTCTTACGCCCCTACTCAAACCGCCAATTGGGCAGATTTCAATAAAGATGGTTGGCTAGATGTATTTATTGGCAATGAATCTTCCTCAGAGGAGGCACATTTCCCTTGCGAATTATTTATCAATAATGGTGATGGTACTTTTAGTAACAAAATTTACGAATCAGGTCTTGAGAATATAGCCGGCATGGTAAAAGGAGTGACTTCTGGAGATATAAATAATGATGGATTGCCTGACTTATATTTGTCTTTTCTTCGAAATAAAAATCGATTATTTATCAATAATGGAACTTCCTCCACAGGTGCCGTTTCTTTTCAAAGGGCTCAAGCTCAATACCAAATCGGAGAACCTAAAAATAGTTTTCCTTGCTGGTTTTGGGATTATAATAATGATGGTTGGGAAGATATCTTTGTTGCCGCTTTTGGTTTTCTTGACAAGGAAGGTCCTCAATCTGTGGCAGCGGTTGCAGCTATGAATTTCACAGGAAAATTTGGTATCGGAAATCCGAGATTATATAAAAATAATGGCGACGGCTCCTTTACTGATCAATCAACAGAAATGGGGCTTCTTGAAGGGATGTATGCTATGGGTTCTAATTATGGGGATATAGATAATGATGGATGGTTAGATTTTTATCTTGGAACTGGGGAACCCAGCTATACCGCTGTTGTGCCTAATAAAATGTTTCGGAACAATCGGGGTAAAACCTTTCAGGATGTAACCACTTCAAGTGGTTTGGGACATGTTCAAAAAGGTCATGGAGTGGGTTTTGGTGATTTTGATAATGATGGAGATGAAGATATTTTCTGTGTCTTAGGAGGTGCCTATGAAGGGGATGTTTTTGGAGATGCACTTTTTTTGAATCCCATAGGACAAGAAAAAAGTTGGGTGACATTAATATTAGAAGGGACTGAATCTAACCGTTCTGCTATCGGTGCTAGAGTCAAAATCACTGCTCTAGCTGAAAATGGACAAGAAATCATATTCTACAGAACTGTTTCCACCGGAAGTAGTTTTGGTGCCAATAGTCTTCAATTAGAAACTGGTTTAGGGGATGCCATTCAAATAAAGGAAGTAACCGTTCAATGGCCAAATCAACAAAATACAACAGAAGTTTTTGAGAATATTGAAATTAATAAAGTACTTAAATTGAAAGAAGGAAGTAGTAAAGCGATTAATATCAAAAGAAAACGATTTTCATTTTCCACTTAAAGAATGGTCCGTTAATATTAGTTGAGGCGGTATAAATATTAGGCTCTTAAGCCCAGTTGGAAACCAACATGTTGTCGATAATTTTTTGCTAGTTTATTGAACTGAATATTTCGGTTTTCGCAGCGGCATTGGAGATTTTGGCGTTAAGAAATTCAATTGTGGGGCAGTGTTTATTGTGTAAAAACTACCCACGCGAGCATTGCGAGCATTTGGGTCGTTTGCGCGAGTGCAATTAAATTTTAGTCAAAATATCCACAGCCTAGATTTTTTTGCTTCTTTTTTCATCGTGGAAAAAAGGAGAGACATGGATTTGATTGCTTAATTTACCCGCTACTTGAGGTGGCGGTTTTTTCTGGCGATAGCCCTGAAAACCTAGGTTCTTTATGGTTTTACATGGTCATTAACTAGATCAATCTTATTTGTAGGCTGTTCTATAAATGGTTTTGTTATTATGTTGATTACGTTGAAGTTGTTAAGATATAATCAGCACATTCAACATAATCAACTTATTTAACTTGTTGAAATGCTGACCCAAAAAGACATAAACCACCCAATATTAATTCACAACTAAACGTTACTTCAAAATAGGTTTCAAAACCTTCAGATCTCCATCCACCTCTTTAGGCACTTCCAATCCTAAAACCTCACAAACCATAGGATAAATATGAATGTTTCGAAAAGGCTCAATCGTCTTATTCCCCTTAAAAGCAGGCCCATTCGCATAAAAAATAGCGTGTAGGTCAGGATGTGCTGGGTCAAATCCATGATGTCCTAAAACAGGTTGTTCATTTGATTTATGAATACCAATTTGGCGAACAGTCTTGAAATAATAATGATTATCAGGAATAATTAAAAGATCCCCCAGACGAGGGTTGTTTGGATTCATTTTATAAAAAATTGAATCTGAAGTTCGATAAACTTTCCAATGATTTTCTTTTGATTTTAAGTCTTCGTAAACCAAATTTTCATCCACATTTTCATTCAAGTATAAATGTACAACTGCCCCAACGGAAACACTTCGATAAAGTGAATCGTTAAAAACTGATTCTAACGGAAGTAATTGATTAACAGGAATTTCCATCATTCCATGGTCAGAGACTAAAATGATATTCACAGGCAATCTCGTCTTTTTTACACCTTTAAATAATTCTCCTAAAGTCTTATCCAATGCGATCAATGTTTCTGATAATTTTTCATCATCATTAGGACCATATGAATGTCCCGTGTCGTCCATATCCGAGAAGTAGGCGGTTATCAAATGAGGTCTTTTTTCCTCAGGTAAATCCAACCAATCCAAAACCTGCGTTACTCTATTTGTATTAGAGATATTTCCATTATAACGATAATAATAAGTGGGTCGAACTCCCTGAATATCTGCTTCCGAACCCACAAAAAAGAAACTAGCCGTTAGCATTCCTGAATTTGCAGCATTCAACCAAAGCGGGGTACCACCGTACCAAGTTCCATCTTCGATAATACTTCGATCATAAATTTTATACGTCGTATCCTTTTCATAATCATAAAAGGAATTATTCACAATACCATGATTTTCTGGAAACATGCCTGTTGCAATACTGTAATGATTAGGGAATGTTTTACTGGGGAAACAAGACAACATCGCTTCAGCTTTAACGCCCTCATTGGCAAATTTTGTAATATTAGGTGGGTTAAATCTCTGGGTATAATCCCAGCGATAACCATCTAAAGAAATCAAAATGACGTAAGGTTTTGTCATTGCCTCTACTGTATTTTTAGCCGAGGGATTTGTATTGATTTCAGCCGTTTCGACAATATTTGTCTTCTTTTCACAAGCGAAAAACCCTAGACAGGAAATAAAAAAAGAGAGTAAGAGTATTCGAATCATATTTTAGAATTTGTTTGGATCGACAAAAGTAAGCAATCACAACTCATCTAAATTATTTAAATAAAATTCTGCCTGCTCCAAAATGGCCATTTTTGAGTCCGGATTCATTTTGTCCCAAGTTCGATATGCCATTCCAATACGTGGATTTTTTTCTAGTTTTTCACGGTTTCGGTCATAAAAATTCCAATATAAACTATTGAATGGGCAAGCTCTTTCCCCTGTTTTCAATTTTTTATTGTAAAAACAATCTTTACAATAGTGACTCATTTTATCAATATAATTTGCGGAAGAAACATAAGGTTTAGTGCCTACAATTCCACCATCTGCAAATTGGCTCATGCCGCGTGTATTGGTTATTTCAACCCATTCAATTGCATCAATATAAATGCCCAAATACCAATCATCTACCTCATTTGGGTCAATACCTGCCAAAAGCAAAAAATTACCAGTTACCATTAATCGTTGAATATGGTGAGCGTATGCATAATTCAAAGATTGTTTTATGGAATGTCTAAGACAATGCATTTTAGTGTCGCCTGTCCAAAACCACTTTGGCAATCTTCGGGTGTTTGCAAAGAAATTCATTTCGGCAAAACCAGGCATTTTAGCCCAATAAATGCCTCTCATATATTCGCGCCAACCAATTATTTGACGTACAAAACCTTCTATTTGAGCAATAGAAATATTGTCCTTATTTACTTCCCAATATTCAACCGCACACTTTACAACTTCTAACGGAGAAATCATTTTCGTATTCAAACTAAAAGACAATCGGGAGTGATAAACTGACCAAAAATGAGGCGTCATTGCATCCTGGAAATTACCAAAATTTGGTAAACACGCTTCTACAAAAAAATTTAATAACGCTAATGATTCTGCTCGTGAAGTAGGCCACAAATAGTTTTTTGAATCAATCTGACCAATAGTTTTAACACCCTGTTTTTCAATTAATTCTGTAATTTCAGAAACGTCTTTTCCAAATATTAACGGCTCAGGCGGGCAATGATCTTTGGGTATTTTCTTGCGATTTTCAGCATCATAATTCCACTTACCAGTTACTGGTTGGTCGCCATCCATCATGATATCATATTTACGGCGCATTTTCCGATAAAATGACTCCATCAAATAGTTCTTTTTCCCCTTGAAAAAATCAGCTAGTTCAGTTCGAGTAGTTAGGAAATGTTCCGTATTAAAGGCTTCTGATTCTATGTTTAATTTTTTACAAAATTCCTTTAATTGAATATCTAATCGCCATTCATCAGGCAATAGATATTCGAATTTTCCAATCTTATTTTGAGAAATTAATTGGCTAATATTTGTGGTTAATGACTGCCGATTTTCGGAATCATCCAACTTGAGATAAATGACAGAATGACCTTTGACTCTTAATTCTTGAGCGAAATTTCGCATCGCCGCAAAAAAGCCAACGACCTTTTGAATGTGATGGGCTACATAGTCCGTTTCTTGTCTCATCTCGAAAAGACAATAAATGATATTGTCTTCCTTTTTTGAAAACCAAGAATGCTGATGATTGAGCTGGTCGCCCAATATTAATCGGATTGTTTTTTTCATACTTGATTAGCTTTCGATTTATTTCGACGACATTTTTCACTACAATATTTGACTTCGTTCCAATGCTTTTCCCATTTTTTTCGCCATTTGAATGGACGATTACATACGAGACATATTTTTTGGGGAAGGTGCTGTTTTTTCATACTTTAGTCGTTACTTAATTAGATAAGGGAGCAGGAAATAAATAACCGACCCATTTCATTTGCTCTTTTTCGTTAAAAATACTCACCATACCTATGGATATATCTGTGTTTTTTGCCTCGACTGAAGAAAAAATAGCTGTGCAAAATTTTGGGTACTTCATTTATTTCCTGCTCCCTAACCATAGTTTTTGAAAATCCCCATTCGGATCATATCGTTTTGCTTGAGTTTTCATATTAAACACCCGGTCGCGAGGATCATTTCCAACACCCGCAACATACATCCAATTGCCATAATTGCTCGTAGGATCATAATCAATCAAAAGTGATTCAAACCATGCCGCGCCTTTTCGCCAATCTTCTTTGAGCTGATGAACCAAGTATGAACCGACATTTTGGCGACCACGGTTGGACATCCAACCAGTATTTAATAATTCACGCATATTCGCATCCACAAAAGGGTCACTAGTTGTGCCTGTAGCCCATTTTTGAAAATTTTTCGGGTTATTTCTGAAAAGAATATTTCGGTTTTGGATGCCACCTTTGAAGAATATTTTTGAACCATATTTCATCGCCATGAACTTAAAATAATCTCGCCAAAGCAATTCAAAAATCATCCAATAAGTTGATTGGTTTTTTTCAATTTCATCTTCATATTTAAGAACTTCATCATAAATCTGTCGTGGCGAAATTGACCCATTTGCAAGCCAAGGTGAAAATTTAGAGGAGTAGTCCGTTCCGACTAAACCATTACGCGTTTCTTTATATTTTGATAAACATTTGGACTTCCAAAAATAGTGATCGAGCCGTTTCCAGGCTTCTGTTGCTCCCCCTTTAAATTGAAGTACAGCACGCTTGTCCTCTATTTTTTTTGAAAATATTAATTCTTCGAAATCGGGATTTTGTAGGTTTTGAAATTTAGGTGATTTTATTTTTATCGGAGAAGGAATGACTTCTCGAACTTTGGAAAATTTCTCTGCTTTTTTCCGAAAAGAGGTGAAGATATCTGGAGTTTTTTCGATAGAAAACGAAACATCTTTGGGATGAAAAAGAGTAGAATTATGATAAAGATTTAAATCAAACACTTTAGAGATCTCTTCTTCTATTTTGATTTCCTCAGGTGTATATTCTTTAGAAGCAAATATGGAATCACATTCGTATTTTTTTGCAAGTTCTTTAATTAATTGAATGGAATTACCTCGATCAAATATTAAATCACTTCCTTTTTCATTTAAATGTGATTTTAAATCTTGTATACTTTCCAATAGAAAATTTAGACGAAATTGCTCCGTTCGAGTAAAGCCCCAACGATCTTGTCCTAACCATTTTTCTTCCAAAATATAAACAGGTACGATTTCATCGCATACTTTGACCGCTTCCGAAAGAGCATAATTGTCGGCTAATCTTAAATCATTTCGAAACCAAAAGAGTCCTCTTTTCATAGGTTAATTTTAGAAAATCGAACAGTACTTTTTTGAAAAGGTTTTAAAAAGGTTGACAAGTTTAGATCTGCCATGAACCAAAAAAATGTCCTCTTGTTTCACTCCCATGAAATCCAAAAAATATCAAACATTAACAGATAGAGAAATTAATCGAATCATCGAAATGGCATGGGAAGACCGTACGCCCTTTGATGCCATCGAATACCAATTTGGTTTAAGAGAACAAGAAGTCATTGAATTAATGCGCAAGGAAATGAAGCTAAAAAGTTGGAAAATGTGGCGAGAAAGGGTTCAAAACCGAGCGACTAAGCACGCTAAAAAAAGGAGTTTTTCAGAAGGAAGACATAAATGTTCTCGTCAAAAACATATCTCAAATAATAAGATTAGTAAACGGTAATTTAGTAACGCCTAAAGAATAACTCCGACATTTGCCTATGTATCTTTTGAACTTTTGTGGGGTTAAAAATACTCGCTGATGCCCTGCATCCTGCGCTGGCTTGTGCCAGAAGGTACAAAGGCGAACGCAAAAAGTATTTTTGCCTTGCTAAAATCCAAAATCTGCTATTTCAAATTGTCCGACTTATGTTTTATTCGATATTTACTTTTTAAAAATCTGTTAATTTATAAAAAACAAACGCATGTTCTTTGATAATTTCGAAATAATCTGGCATTTTTGTTGCAATTTTTTGAACAAAAAATAAAAATGGCTGACTTAGACAAACTAGATAAACAGATTCTTTCTGTGTTAATGCAAGATGCGAATAAACCATACACAGACATCGCAAAGAAACTTTACGTTTCAGGTGGTACGATACATGTACGTATGCGCAAATTAAAAGAAATGGGCATCGTAGAAGGAGCTAACCTAACCATTAATTACGAAAAATTAGGATATGACATCGTCGCATTTTTAGGGATTTACTTGGATAAAAGTTCTTTATATGATGATGTGTCCCTGTACTTAGAAAAAATCCCTGAGATTGTCGGTGCCCATTATACGACAGGACTTTACAATATTTTCGCAAAGATTGTATGTCGAGATACCAATCATTTACGAGACGTTTTACACGATAAAATCCAACGAATTCCTGGTATACAAAGAACCGAAACCTTTATATCTCTACAAGAAAGTATTAATCGCCCCGTTAATATTCTAGAAAAAGAAGGATGATTTAATTTTCCTCTATGGAAACAATAGCAAAATCAACTCAGTAAGAAATGATGCATTAATAAGTCAAGAAAAATCACCTAAATCCAACCTATTTTAATGAAGTGTTTTTGGTTGATATGTCTATTCTTAATTTTCATTTACCCGAACAGACTCCAATCTGATAATACTGCTATATCCTATTTTGAACCTTTCTTACAAGACTCAAAACCTGAACTAAATATCAACGAATATTTCCTTCTTGAAAATTTGGTTGAGCTCTCCCAATACGACACAATTACCCCACCTGAAACCTATATGGGCTACCGACTCCATCTTACTCAAATAAAAGTCCTAAAGAAAAGTGAGAACTGGATCCGCATTCAATTTTCTGCTATCAACACAGGAAGAAATCACATCAATTTTTCCAAAAAAGGAACAGCACATTGGATACAATTTCAGTTTGACAACTCTCTGTACGACAGTAAACTGGGTGGTTGGAAGGAGCAAATTCGATATGCTTTTTATAATTCTAATTTTAAATTAAAGGCGGGAAAAATGACCAAAGAGGCCGAACTGAAAGTTGAAATGATGATTTCGGTTATTTCTCATAAAACCATCGAAAAAAAACCAATAGCCTCACCAAAAGAGCCCGCTCAAAAAATCATTTTCACCACAGGAGGTAGTAACGATTTTACTGAAAAAGAGCTCTTAAATAGCAAAATTCAATGCCCTGATTTAATCATTGAATCATTACAAGTAGTCAACCAATCAAAAAAATGGGCTACTATTGAATATACCCTTGCCAACATTGGGAAGGGGCCCGTTGACCTAGTCGAAAGGGTTGGGAATGAACCCATTAAGTTAGCTATCCGCGCCCATATTTCTGGCGTACCAACCTTATCAAAAGGGGCTTTATCAATTGGTGGTGGTTTTGTTGGAGAAAATATTAATTCAAAAGATATTACCCTATATCCAAATGATCGTTATAAAGAAACGGTAAAATTAGACATTCGAAAAAAGACCCGTTATTTAAAAACCATTATTCTCTCCCTTGATACACACTCATTATCCTACGAGTGCGACCGCACGAATAATACGAATGCAATAGAGTTACAATAAACTGGAATCTTCTATCTTCGCTTTTTTTTTTGGATTTTTGTCATCTTTCTTTTAAATCAAGATGACAAAACCGTTCAATACAAGCATTGTCATTAAAGGAGTTTTCATCTATACAAATGTTAAAAAACAGCATTAATCAAACTGGCAACTGGAAGCTACTACTCCTAATCCTACTTACTGGTATCACCATTTATGCGCGTTTCCATGATACCTTTCTTCAATTTGGCGAAAAAAAGATGGTCGAAGTGTGGGGGGACGGTTTAAAAACCTATACCAATACAATTTATCATGTTCGATATGACTCGACTTATTCCTATTTCAATGGAATGAATTATCCTTTTGGCGAGCATATCATGGCAGCGACTGAATTACCCGGCTTAGCCATTTTAGTGAAATTTATTGATGCCCATATCTCTCAATTATCCGATGCTCAAATAATAGATAGCGTACACTTAACATTAATGCTTTCAATGTTACTTTGCAGTCTATTTATCTATTTGATTTTCAACCAACTAGGTATTCCTTGGTGGTTTTCTATACCGATGGCGATTGCCATCACTTTTATGGGTCCACAAACCATGCGCATGAAAGGGCATTTCGGTTTGGGTGTTCTTTTTGTCTTACCCATGATTTTTTATTTGCTCCTCCAATTTGAACAGAAAAAAAAATGGAAATGGAGTGTGTGGATGGCTTTAGCCGTCTTTATTTCGGCACAATTTCATTTTTATTTTTTCGGCATTGTAGCGGCTACCATTTTAATCTACCTGAGTGTAAGTTGTGTTTTCAATATATTTAGAACCTATCAACCCCAAAAACTAAAAATAGTAAGCAAGTATATTTTACATTTTGCCATTATGGTCGGCATCCCACTACTCTTCTTTTATTTTTGGATGATTTTCAATGACCCCGTTACGGATAGAAGCCCCAAACCCTTCGGTTTCTTACATTATCGAGCCAATTGGGAGGGCATCTTTTTAATGCGTGAACTACCTTTTTATGATTGGATAAATGATCATCTTATCAAGATCAGACCTACTCAATTTGAGGGGCGTATTTATATTGGAATGGTTGCTACTGCATTTTGTCTTTGGGTGTTTTTGAAATGGAGTTTTCAAAAATTTAAGAAAGGACTTTTTCCATTTTATATCAATCAACAACCCTATTTGTATTCCTTATTTTTTGCAGGATTTTTATTGGTTTTGTTTGCCTGTGCTTTTCCCTTTTCAATAACTGGTTTGGAATTTTTAGTAGATTATACTGGACCACTACAACAGTTTCGATCCGTCGGAAGATTTGGGTGGGTTTTTTATTTTGCGATCAATATCATTGCCGTAATTGTACTTTATCAAACCCTTTCAAGTTGGAAAAATCAAAAGTGGGCTACAGCTTTATCCTTATTAATTTTTGTTGTTTTTGCTTATGAAGCTTTTCAAGTTTCTTTTCTGAAAAAATATACACTACAAGAGGTTCCTTATTTCAACGATGACCAACCATTTAATGAAATTGAAGGAATAGATTTTTCAAGATATCAAGCAATTTTACCTCTACCCTATTTTAATGTTGGTTCGAATAACTTTGAAAAAAGTGCTAATGGTTTTGCTACACAAAGGTCATTTGTTATGAGTGCCCAAACTGGTTTACCCATTACCACCGCCATGATGACCAGAACCTCCCGGAATCAAACCTATAAACAGTGGCAGCTCATTTCGAAACCTTTTCAACGTCCAGTAATTTTTGATGAATATACTTCAGAAAAGCCTATTTTATTGATTTGGTATAAAAAAATGAAACCAGTTGATGTTGCCAATTATGATCATCTTCGAAAAGGCGCAAAATTAATTTTCGAAAAAAAATCCGTGGCATTATATGAATTACCGCTTTCTATTTTTGAAGAAAGGATAGAGCAAACAAAAACCGAAATTTTAGAGGAAATCAGCACGGATTCGCTACACCAAGTTGGGACATTTTTATCAACAGATAGCACCGAAAATTTTGTTTATCAAGATTTTGAGCTCAGGAAGGTTGAAAAACCCTTTTCAGGAACAGGTGCTTTCGAAGGTATTGCCAATCAAAATAATATTCTATTTGAAAGGTCCTTTCCGAATCAAACCAAAGATGCGCCCTATACTATCTCATTTTGGACATTTTTAAATCAAGACCGATTTGGCGTTGCTATGTTTCTTGAGATTGAAGAAATAGATCAAAATGGAAAAACAATTCAAGAATTGAAAAAATATTTAGGTAAAGAAGCCAAAGTCTTTAATACTAATGGCTGGGTTTTATCAGAATTTACCTTTAAACCAAAATCTGCTGAAAGTTCAGTAAGGCTTAATGTTCGATGGAATAAAATCGAAGCCGAAACAATCTGGGTGGATGATTTTCTAATAAGACCTTCGAAAGTAGATATTTACAAAAAAGGCAATAACCGGATTTGGAAAAATAATTTAGGTTTTCAAATGCGAGAATAGTTTTTCATCAGTTAGTAATTGACTTGTCATTAAGCACCCTTTTTTGTTCAATCCTTTTCAAAAACCCTTCTCGTTTATCTCCATAAAGCCATTGTATAACATTCTCATACCAAATATCTTTTTTTTCTTTTTCAGTAATAAAACCGAACTCAACTGCCTCATCTATTACTTTTCCGGGATAACAGTTGGGCACTGATTCCATCTCACCCAATGGATAAGGATCATCCAAGCCAGATACAATCTGATTGCTTCCTTGCCGGTCTTTTAAGAGTCGAAAGGAATAAACATCATGCACTAAAGTATCAAAAAACAGATTAGATTTTTTTAGGGAATGATTAGGGTGTGTAGCTCCTTCAAATAAATCAGGACGACCATCAAAACCTTGAACTCTCCGACCTATATTTACTTGACCAAATTGATTGCCGTGTGCGAAACAAACTCGTAAGTTTGGATATTTTTCAGGGTAGTTTAATAAGGTATAAAAATGGTAGGTATCCGCCGTTTGGGCACACATCCAAACGAGATGAAATCGCCAAAACTGATCTTTTAATCCAATTATCTTGGGACCATCGTAAGGGTGAATTTCTACCGCTAAATTATATTGATTTGCTAGTTCAAAGATTGGTTCAACCGCAGGATTGGCAACCGAAGTCCATTCTTTGTTTTGATCTAAAAAATGTGTTGGCAAGCACAACAAATTCATTCCCAACGTCTTAACAGCTCTTTCAACTTCCTCTAAAGCATCTTCCACATAAGCGGGTTGAACAACAAAACCAGTCGTAAACTTAGTAGGATGTGTATGTTGGACCTTGGCATTAAAATCATTTTGAAATCGAATCACATCTCTCGCCATTTTCCGTTCAAACCCATTACAATACAACTGCGATAAATTCAACACAACTTCATGCTGGATCTCGTTTTTCTCCATCCATTCCAATTTTTCTTGAAGGAAAAAGCTTGGATCAGTAATCGGGCGTTTCCAATCTCCCTGTCGCATAAACTTTCGATCCTTATCTACCCAGAAAATCTTCTTTTCCCGCATGAAATTGGGGATATCTTCAGGATAAGGTAACAAGTGTCCATGACCGTTTATTTTGAACATACAATTGGCTCAGTTGATAAAAATCAAAATTTAGATAGCAGCAAAAACCAACTAACCTAAGTTCAGATCTCCCACATAGTTATCAATACGTTAAATTGGGGATGATTCCCAACGTTCTGTTTGAATGACCCTGTCCATTTAACTGAAATAGATTTTGGACATCACCTTCAAAACTGAAAATTATGAAAAACTTAGTTCTTTTTGCGCTCACCTCCATCTTATTTTTTGGGTCCTGTGACAAAGATGATTTACCCGGCGATTTACCCAGTTGTGTCAAATCAAAAGTCGAAGACTTTCAAAGTGATCAAAAAAATTGTGACAATGCTTCCGTTATCGAGTACGAATTTCAAGGTCAGACAGTTTATGTTTTAAGCCAAGGCACTTGTATTTCAGATGGCGGCGCAACGGTTATAAATAGCGGTTGTGAAGATGTTTGCTTTTTAGGTGGAATTGCTGGAATTACAGACTGTAATGGCGAAGAATTTCATTTGGTCGCTACAGAAATTCAAATAATTTGGCAGAACTAAAATTAGCAGCCATGGTAAAAATTAGCCTGTATCATAAGTCACGCCGTCGCAATTGACGGCGTGACTTATTTTTTAGAAGGGGAGAAGACCAAAAATGTCTTTCGACACAACCCGACAGAAGCCTCAAACAAACAATTTTTCCACACAAAGTGGGAAGGGATAAAAGGAAACGTTGAACTAACGTTTCCTTTTCCTAAATTTGCCCACATGAATTTTTCGTCAAAACTCATCGAAGAAGCGGTCAACGCTTTTGCGTCTTTGCCAAGTATCGGAAAAAAGACCGCCTTACGCCTTGTTTTGCATCTAATTAATCAAGACAAGGAAGTCACTGGGCAATTTGCAGAAGCTATTGTCAAAATGCGAGAGCATATCAAACATTGTGAAATATGCCACAATATTTCTGATTTGGCTGTTTGTGAAATTTGTTCAGATGCCCGGCGTGACCGCTCTGTTGTTTGTGTAGTTGAAGGCATCAGAGACGTCATGGCAATCGAAGATACGAGCCAATTTCGAGGACTTTATCATGTCCTTGGCGGTGTAATTTCACCGATTGAAGGAATTGGCCCCAGTGATTTATATATTGATGCATTGATGCAAAGAATACAAAAAGGAGAGATAAAAGAGGTCATCATGGCCATTAGTCCAACCATAGAGGGAGATACGACCATTTTTTATCTTTCAAAAAAGCTGAAAGACATGAAAGTAAAAGTCAGTACTATTGCGCGAGGCGTTAGTTTTGGTGGCGAATTGGAATATGCCGATGAACTAACTTTAGGTCGGTCGATTGTGGCACGGGTGCCGTACAGAATTAATGAGTAAACAGTTTCCAGTTGGCGGTTTTCAGTTGGTTTAAGGATTGAAAACGGGAAACTAAGAAATGAATTTTGATTTCATCCATGAAGCTCACCATCATAATAGTCAATTACAATGTCCAATACTTTCTCGAACAGGCACTCCTGTCGGCTCAAAAAGCTATACAAAATATCGACGCTGAAATTTACGTAGTCGATAACAATTCTTCCGATAATTCTGTCCAACTAGTCCGCAAGAAATTTCCATCAGTAAAGCTCATTGCCAATTCAGATAATCCCGGTTTTTCTAAGGCAAATAATCAAGCTATCAGGGCTTCTAATGCGGAATATATTTTACTCCTAAATCCAGATACTATTGTAACGGAAGATACTTTTGAAAAATGCATCCAATTCATGGATCAACATCCCGATATCGGTGGATTAGGCGTAAAAATGATTGATGGATCGGGTAATTTTTTACCGGAATCCAAGCGTGGATTCCCATCTCCATGGGTCGCATTTTGTAAGACGTTTGGATTATCGAAAATCTTTCCAAAATCACGGCTTTTTAATCGTTACCATTTGGGGTTTTTAGATAAGGAAGAGACCCATGAAATTGATATTTTGGCAGGTGCATTTATGATGGTTAGACGAGAAACTTTAGATAAAATTGGTTTACTAGATGAAACTTTTTTCATGTATGGGGAAGACATTGATTGGTCTTATCGAATTCAGTTAGGCGGATATAAAAATTACTATTTCGCAGATACACAAATCGTTCATTATAAAGGAGAAAGCACAAAAAAAGGGAGTTTAAACTACGTCAAAGTGTTTTATAATGCAATGATCATTTTTGCAAAAAAACACTTCAAAGGTTCAAGTGCAAAGGGGTTTGTTTGGTCACTCCAATTAGCCATTTATTTTCGCGCATTTTTGACGCTAATAAGCAATATTTTCCGAAAAGGATTTATGCCTCTGTTGGATGCAGTATTGATTGTTGGCGGATTGGTTTTGATTAAAGATTTTTGGGCGACACATTATTATAATGACCCCGGTTATTATTCTACAGCTTTTTATTATTTCAATATACCGCTTTATACCTTTTTGTGGCTGAGTGCGGTCTTCTTCACTGGCGGATATGATGATCGATTTAATATTCGAAGAATGACAAGAGGTTTTGTAATCGGCACCATCCTGTTGGCAGCAGTTTATGGTTTTTTGCCTCTTGACTTGAGACCCTCTCGGGCAATAATTGCATTTGGGGCGATTTGGGCATTAATTTCTACAACAACCCTTCGAACGGCAATTCACTTTTTCAAATATGGCAATTTTAATGTCGGTCGAAATCGAATCCGAAATTTAATCATTGTGGGTTCAAAAATGGAAGCTGAAAGAGCTTTAGGACTGCTCCAAAAAGCTGAAATTCAAAAAAACTATATTGGAATCGTAGCACCAAAGGAGACCAAAAACTTAACCGATTTTCTGGGCGGTCAACCTCAATTGGAAGAGTTGGTTCAAATTTACAAGATCGATGAAATCCTTTTTTGCTTGAAAAACGTTTCCGCAAAGAATATGATGAATTGGATGGTTAAACTTGGCAATCAGATCGAATATAAAACGCTTTCAGAAGACAGTCAAAGCATTATCGGAAGTAGCTCGAAAGATACTACTGGACAGCTTTATACGATTGAAACGCAGTTCAATATTGCGACTCAAATGGCAAGGCGAAACAAACGAACTTTTGATCTATTCTTAGCCATTTTATTGTTGGTTTTTAGTCCAATTTTATTGTTTTTCGTACAAAACAAAGGCGGTTTTTTGAGCAATATTTTTCACGTTTTAAGTGGAAAAAAATCGTGGGTTGGATATGCCTTATTACACGAAAAGGGTACTCAAAGTGAAAAACTGCCAAAAACGCGAAAAGGCGTTCTCTCCTCTATAGATGTGTTGGACATTCAAGATCCACCAAAAGAAACCATTAGAAGAATTAATTTTTGGTATGCCAAAGATTATGCTTTAGGAAAGGATTTGAATATCATTTGGAAAGGATTTTTCTGGATTGGCAATTCCTGATTTTTACTTACCTTTCAGTCAAATATACTAGTTCTACTGATGAAAACCCTAAAAAAAATAATCCTTAATATATTTTTTGTTCTCTTTTCTTTATCCATTTTTGCTCAAAATGAAAACGAACTATTCGAGCTTTCCAATTTAAAGAATGAATACCATTTAAATGCGCACCTCCAAGTCCTCACACTTGAAGAAAACGAATCCAAAAGTTTAGAAGAAATCCAACGTTCCACCAATTTTCGTCTATATAAGACCTCAAAAACAGACAGTTTAAAACTAGAAAGTAACAAAATACATTGGGGTAAAATCACCATTCAAAATGCCCTATCTGAAATTAATATAATTCGAGATTGGAAACTCTTTATTGGTAATGCCAATTTTATTGAAGTTTATGTTCCAAATCCATCTGGAACTTACCAAATCGAAAAGGCTGGAAACCTGGAACCCGCTTCCAACAAAACATTAGATTACGCCAATCGGCAAAAGCGAGTTCCATTCAATTTATCGGGTAAGACTCCACAAACGATTTTCATTAAAATTACGGGACAAAACCACAACCCCACGGTTTTTGATTTAAGGTTATGTCAAGAAGATTTTCATCAATCATGGTCATTTTTCAAGAAAACGAGACTAGACTGGTTGTTTCTTGGTTTTCTGGTTACCATGTTGATTTTCAACCTATTACTATATTTCGGAACACGCGATTTAGCTTTCTTCTATCACTTTATGTTCCTTTTTGGGGTTAATGTATATCTCTTCGAATTTTATGGAATCATGGAAGACGCCTATTTCTTCAGTGAGCATCCTTTTTACATTCAACAATCTACTTACATAATGCTCATGCTCATGGATGTGGGATATATTATGTTCGTTCGAGAGTATATGCACCTGAATAAATTATTGCCAAAATGGGACAAGATTCTAAAAGGATTAGTAATCGCAAGAGTCGCTTTGTGTGTTGGTACCATTATCCTTTTTCAGATCATAAAATACGAGCCATTAACAGACCAAGTTTCTGCCATTTATATGATATCAGAATATCTATTTCTCATGTTTTTTATGATAATTTTGTATCGAACAAAAGATCGTAAAGCATGGTTTTTGGTGGTTGGAACTGCACTAATTATGTTAGGAGTGGTACTCAGTGCTTGGGGTATCTTATCAGGTGGATCCATTCAAGGTCCTTTTGTAAAAATTGGCTTGTTTGGTGAAATTTTATTCTTCTCCTTAGGGCTCGCCTATCGGATGAAAATATTGATAAAAGAAGAACAAGAAGCACATCGACTCAAAGATTTAAATGATTTCAAAGCCCGATTTTACACCAATATTACGCATGAATTTAGAACACCCCTTACGGTAATAAAAGGCATGTCTGATGAATTGGTAGCTGGCAGTTCGCAGTTAGCTGTGAGTAAAAATGTAAAAGAAGAATTAAGTGAAAAACTAGGATTAATTAAGCGAAATGGAGATCGATTATTGAATTTAGTTAATCGCATTCTTGATCTTGCCAAGCTGGAGTCAGGAAGTTTAGCATTAAATTTAAAAAATGGAAATATCATTTCTTATTTAAATTATTTAGTTCATTCATTTCATTCCTATGCTCAATCAAAAGATATACATATAAAATTCCTCACCGAATTGGATCACTTGGATATGGATTATGATGAGGAAAAAATCCAACAAATCATCACTAATCTCCTTTCAAATGCCATAAAATTCACGCCAGAAGGTGGTCAAATCAAAGTTTTACTGAAGCATCTAAAAGACTCTAATCAGCTTTACATATCCGTTAAGGATTCCGGAATCGGCATTGGAAAGGAAGATCTTACACATGTTTTTGAACGATTTTATCAGACAAAAGAAATCACAAAAAGGGCAAATGAAGGGTCAGGTATTGGTCTTTCTCTAGTCAATGAATTAATCGAGTTGATGAGCGGAAAAATCAAGGCAAAAAGCGAGATAGGAAAGGGTACAGAGTTTGAGCTTTGGCTTCCCATTGATAATCAGCAGTCTCCCATTGACAATTCGCAGCCTACCGTTTTAGTTGATAACCAAGAATTGAATTCTAACCTTGGAAACACCGGTTTACAAACCAAGTCAATAGATAACTCAAAATCACCATTTAAGGAGCGCACCAAAGCCACCTTACTCATCATCGAAGATTCACCTGATATCATTCAATATCTCAAAACTATATTACAAAATGATTATGAAATTTTAACCGCTTTTAATGGCGCTATGGGTATAGAAACTGCCATTGAAAATGTACCCGACATCATCATTAGTGATGTCATGATGCCTGAAAAAGATGGATTTGAAGTGTGTGAGGCCTTGAAAAATGATGAACGAACGAGCCATATTCCAATTATTTTACTGACAGCAAAAGCAACCGTAAAAGATAAAATTGCTGGACTCACAAGGGGTGCCGACGCCTATTTGGCTAAGCCTTTTGAGAAGGAAGAGCTATTCATTCGATTGGAAAAATTGGTAGACTTAAGGAAAAAATTAAAAATTCGATATTCAAATTTCCATAAAGAAGAAGTACTAAATATATCCACAAAACCTGATCCATTTATTCATACTGAAATGGAGGATGCCTTCCTTTTGAAACTCAAAAAACTTATGGAAGACAACCTCAATGATAGTGATTTTGGTATCCCTCAAATCTGCCGAGGAATGGCTATGAGTCGAGCACAATTACATCGAAAAATTACTGCCTTAACTGGCAAATCAACTTCTATTTTTATTCGATCTCTACGATTACATCATGCTAAAAAATTGCTCCTCACTACGGATTTAAATATATCTGAAGTGGCTTATGATGTCGGTTTTAAAGATCCAAATTATTTTTCGAGAACTTATGCGGAAGAATTTGGCGAAACACCGAGCGAGACGCGTAATTAATTGAATATCAACACTAAATCTAAAAATTGCCACTTTTAAAAACTATTGTGCATATTAGAATCCCAATAATTTATCTCCTACTATTTTTTATTGTAGGGTTTCCTAATCATGCCCACTCTCAAAACATCCCCAACCTCCCCGCCTTCTTCCCCACCGCCGAACATTCCTACACCACCACCGACGGCTTACCAGACAATAGCATAACTAATGTATTCATGGACAAAGAAGGACGTTTGCATATTGCTCCTAACTCTAGCGCAACAGCATTTAATCAAGTTTTATATGAATATGATGGAAAACAAGCTTACCCTACCAAACTAAAGATTAATCCCAAACCACTTAGAATTTATTTTGATGGACAAGATTCATTAGGGCGAATTTTTGGACATTATCGTAATAGAAGAACAAAAGAAGGCAAGCTTGACCCATTTACTGGGAAATTTATTTATGATCCAGTACTAAGAACTTCTCAAATTTTCGAAGTAGAGAATAAGATAAATAGATTGGAACGGGGGCAAGTTTTAAACAGGGAAGGGACGTTTTTTAAATTATTACAGATAACTAATTCTAATCAATATGAAATTATTAGTATCGATAATAACATCATTGCCTCCGAACTTCAATTTGAATTGAAAATTAATCTTGGCAATCAGCGAATAATATTTTCCGTTACAGATGAAGACTTCTGGATCGGTGGGTCTTCTCATTTTATTTATCGAATCAATAGGAAGGATGGAAAAATACACCCTTATGCCTTGCCTGGTGAAGAAAAAAGGGTTGCCTCCATTGTTAATTCCAGTTCTAAAGCGGTCTGGATTACACTAAGTAAAATAAGTCCATATGAATACCCTTCAGGAAATGGAGGGTGGAATAATACATTCAATCGCCTTTATTTATGGGATCATAAAACAGATACTTTCATCCTCAACCCTTTCCAACCAAAAAGATGGAAAGACGAGGATATAAAATTGGCTAGGGTATTCAAAGATGCTAAAGGTAATTTGTTGCTAAGATATCAAAACCAAAACAACGAAGTCAATGCTACCTTGCTAGACAATAACCAACAGATTTATGACTATTCCGCAGTGATGAGTGATCACATGGAAACAACAGGTATAGATTTCAAAAAAAGCATCACCCTTTTTGATCCTGGTTTGCGTTTTGTGGAGGTTTCTACACGAAATGCTATCAAAAAAAATACAGAAACCGGGCATACAAGAAAACTGATAGAACTAGATGCTTTCAATATTAGGGTAGATCGTGGTAGTGGTGGTGGTGGTGAGCTTCTTTCTTTTGAAAAGGAGGAATGGGTGCTTTATGAATACACTGACTTTTGCCAATTTCAAAGTGCAAAAGGAAAAGATATTATTAAGGAGAAAACATCTGACAAATGGAAAATTATTACTACTAATGTAAGTCCAAGCGTATTAGGCTTCTTACGATATAATATAGAAAGTGGTCTTTGCGATACTTTTAATTTGGGTTTATATCCAAGAGTTTTTGATTTAATGGATGATGGGCAGCTAGCAATTGCGACACGTAAACATGTTTATCTATGGGATACCAAAAATGAAGTCCCAAAGCTACTTACCAAAGAACCTTTCCATGTGACTTTCAATCAACTCTTTGTTGGAAAAGATGGATTCATTTGGTTGGCTTCTCAAAAGGGCTTGATGAAAGTTGACTCAAAAACAGGAATTCGAGAATGGGTCAACTTAATCCCTGGACAAACCACCAATGTAGTTAGCATACATCAAGATGCAAAAGGTAATGTATGGCTTGGAACCGTGATGAATGGCATTATTATTTTAGATCCATCTACTGGCAAGACCCAAGTGATTGATGAAACCAATGGCTTATCGAATAATATCGTGGTGAGTTTATTGAAAGATAATGATGGCGATATATGGGCAGGTACCTTTTCGGGCATTACTATTTTAAAACCAGACGGAACTGTTTTTGGAAAATTGTATGAAGAACATGGGTTAGCAAATAATGAATGTAATCGCTGGTCCGCAATGAAAATGAAGGACGGGCGACTTTGTTTTGGTTCCATTGGAGGCGTCACTATTATTGACCCAGTTTTGTCAAAAGCAAGGCTTGCGAAGTATAATTCTCCACGTATCTATTTGACTGATTTGTATAGTGATTCTTTGGGGGAATCCTCAGTTAAAAAAAATCTTCTGCCTTTATTTGAGGAAAATAAACCCATTGTATTGCCTGCCAATAACCGAAATCTAAAAATAAACTTTGCGCTTTCTAATTACAGCGCACCCGAAAAAAGCACCTTCGCTTATCAAGTTGAAGGCATTGACAAAGAATGGCATTTCATTGGTTCGCAAACTCAATTATCCTTAAATGCACTACCAGCAGGTAGCTATGATATCATCATAAAAGGGTCGGATGGACATGGAAAATGGTCAAATCCGCCAATTATTATTCCCGTTGACGTGGCGCAATTTTTCTATCTACAATGGTGGTTCTTTGTGTTATGTACTTTGCCCTTCCTTGTGTTTTTTCTTTTATGGCAACAACGGCAACGCGGTGAGCGCAAACGATTAGAATTGGAAGTAAAAAATCGTACATCCATCATTCAAGAGCAAACGGATAAATTGCGGGAAGTGGATTCCATGAAGTCTCGTCTTTATACAAATATTACCCACGAATTTCGAACGCCGCTCACCGTTATTTCAGGTATGACGGATATTATGGAAAGGGAACCAGATAAAGCCAAAGAACTCATCAGAAGAAATAGCAAAGGACTACTTCGTTTAGTCAATCAACTATTGGATTTAGCAAAATTGGAATCGGGGCATCTGAAATTGGAATTAAAACAAGCCGATGTGGTGCCTTATATTCAATATCTTTTGGAGTCGCTCCAATCCTTTGCGGAAAGCAAAAGTATTTATCTTCAATTCCATAAAGAGACTGACCAAATCCTAATGGATTTTGATGAGAATAAATTCGAAAGCATCATTTTGAATTTGCTATCAAATGCCATTAAATTTTCCAAACAGAATGGTCAGGTTCATTTGACCCTAAAAGAAGAAAACGCCAACCTTTTTATTATTGTAAAGGATAATGGAAAAGGCATTCCTTCTAATAAGCAAGCCTTTATTTTTGACCGATTTTATCAAGTCGATGATTCCCAAACTCGGCACGGAGAAGGCACAGGAATAGGTCTGACCTTAACTAAGAATTTGGTGGAATTAATGGGCGGAGCAATAAAAGTTCAAAGCCCAACCGAAGAAGGCGAAGGTACGGAATTCACCGTCACGTTGCCTATTCACAAAAATGCACCTTTCGAAATTCCAGAAATAACCGCCTCTTTAAGTTCATCCGTACTTCCAATTGAAAAGGAAACTCAACCCATAACTCAAGAACCCTCTTCCCCTATAGAAGAACTCCCATTGTTATTACTGATCGAAGACAATCGAGACGTTGCCATTTATATAGAGGCTTGTTTACAAAATCGCTATTCGGTCGAATGGGCAATAAATGGCGCAATCGGCATCGAAAAATCATTGGAAATCATTCCTGATATTATCATCAGTGATGTCATGATGCCCGAGAAAGATGGTTTTGAAGTTTGTCAAACCTTAAAAAATGACGAACGAACGAGCCATATTCCAATCGTTTTGTTGACTGCCAAAGCAGATGTCGAATCCAAATTGGAAGGTTTGGGCGTAGGTGCAGATGCTTATTTGTCAAAGCCATTTTTAAAAGAAGAATTATTTATCCGATTGGAAAAATTGGTGGACTTGCGAAAAAAACTGCAAGCACTTTATAGTGGAAAAGATTTCCTTTCCATAACTCCCGAACCCCAACCAAAAGTCCCTTCTGCAGAAGATATATTTTTGGAAAAAGCCGCCAACTTCATTCAAGAAAATCTTGATGATGCTGAATTTGGTAATAAAGAATTGTCTCGCCAAATGACCATGAGTGACTCTCAATTGAATCGAAAAATAAAAGCCCTCACTGGCAAAACCTTATCGCTATTTATTCGAAGTATTCGCCTCCAAAAAGCGAAATTTTTATTACAAACCACTAACTTAAATGTATCCGAAATTGCCTACGATGTCGGGTTTACTAATCCTGCTTATTTTTCTTCTTCCTTTTCTAAAGAATTTGGGGTTTCACCGAGCGAATTTCGCAATTGATTGATTGTCAGTTATTTATTTCAATTTTGTTTCCATTCTTTTTTACTAATGCCGAAATAACGAAAGCTTTTGCCGATTTAGTGAAAGGGGGTGGGCTGCCTTTGCCTACATCTTTGTAATGCAATTAAAAAAAGCATCATCACAAGGCATTAAACAAAATACCAGCAATTCTCAATTAGATTAATTTGTCAGATAATTTAAAATTATCTGACAAAGATGCTTGCTTCATCATCTGATAATTTCAAATTATCTGATGATCCTGAACTACCAAAAGTCCAAATTTAGAATTGCTGACAAAATACAAAAATGGAACAATCAATAAACTGACTATCAATAATTTAACCTCAAAAAACAAATTTCTTAAGAAACAATAATCCTTGTTCTTTTATTCATTTGAAACAATATTATCTATCATTGAAACAATACTGCGAGGGGATTTAGGAGGTACACCCACATCTTTGTGTCATCAAAAAAAACATAAAAAAATTACCAAATGAATTACTCAAGCCATCCTATTGAAAAAGTAAGCCACTGTCCATTTAGTAGTATATCCATCGGAAAAAAGATCAAACCCAACAACTCTAAAAAGTTAAATGAAAACATAAAAAAATCCAGTAGTTTAGCAAATTCAAAAGATTTTGATAATAGGGATTATTTAAAAAACGCTGTTTCAAAAAAGCCGTTGACGGAAATAATTAAGATTATTGCAAGATATGGCTTAGGCTTTAGTCTGTTATTATTAGTTTTCATTTTGGTGTCAACCTCTCTAAAAGTCGCGTTGCTAACAATATTATTCGTGATTCTTTTTTACAAAAATCACCTGACTGCCCTAAGAAAAGAAGGCTGGCTCGAAGCAGTTGAAGAAGAACACACCCATTCCCCATTCTCTGACGAAATGAAAACAACGGGAGGGTTGGAAGAAAAATGGCTTTTAGCTGGCCCTCCTACCAATGAAAAGCAAAATTGGCATCAAGTCTTATCCCACTATCCAGGCTATCTGTGGTCAATGCTATTTCTTTTCTTTAAAAGAGTTCCGCTTTTCATTGTTCGAATTTTAGGTTATTCACTTAAAGCAAGAGCATTTGTGATTACTCCCGAAATAACTGACCGCCAGATCTATGATTCTTTCATTGAGAGTCCCTTAATGGTGATGGCAGAGATGCACGATGGATTCATTGAATTTACTATTCCAGAAATACCTTTAACTACTATGAAGGGCTTAAATATCAGTGGGTTTCATTTGACTTTTGACATTAAAAATAAAACCATCGTAAAATCAGAATTGGCTGGTGAAAATATCATAGGGGATAATAATAAAATAGCCAGTTTAATGATTGTGGCTTTGGTTTTGTGGGCAAATCCTCAAACGCATATTGTTTCTGAAATTTCTGCTCGAGAAATTGCTAGAAAAAACATACCCGAGCTAGAACCTTCCAATCGTTTTGTAGTAGCCGTTCATGATGGACTCTTTTATGATCCGAATAGTCCACTTACTAAAAATCATTTTTTCTCAATGAATATAGACAAAAAGAGTGCGATAGAATCTGCGACTAAAATAAAAATGCCCCACCGTATTGATAAGAATAAAATGCAGTTTCGGTACTTCAATTT
The DNA here is from genome assembly GCA_024743405.1 of Bacteroidota bacterium. Classification (GTDB taxonomy): domain Bacteria; phylum Bacteroidota; class Bacteroidia; order Chitinophagales; family Saprospiraceae; genus JANSWP01. The sequence goes on along the minus strand of JANSWP010000035.1, from coordinate 23,670 downwards.
TTTAATAAAAGCCCGAGCAAGTATACACAAGAATATTAGAAAATTTAATTTAAATGTAAACCCTGAATTTCTTTTTAATAACATTGTTGTCCACTCTGTCGATCACCATTTATTATATCAAAATCTTAGTAAAATTCCTTATTGGAGTTTAGATGGCGGAACATCTTTAAGGTCTTATTTTCGGTCACAAGCATTTTTATCTGTTTAGGTTCATCACGTCTCTACACCCTTGGAAGAAGAGAAAATCGGAAAATTATCGGCTACGGATTATCCTTTTTACCATGCCCTTTATCAAGATTTACGGGAATTGGATCAGGGTCTCGCGGATTGCATCTTGGCATCTACTTCTTTTTGATTGTTCTTTATGAGTCAGTTTTTGGCTTATTCAAATAATATATTCTTTAACCATTGAACACCCTACAATCAAAATCATCTAAATAAGATTTAGAATGATTTTATTTGTCTGGCCTTCATCAAATTTTTTTCTATGAAATTTTATAACGTTTTTATTTTAGCACTCAGTTTTACCGTTTTTTTTGGATGTGGTGAAAATGCAAATCTTGACCTTCCCACCGAAAATCTAGATTCTGAATCCCTCGCATTTATTGACAATGCCATCGCGGAACTCAAAGAGGACAATGACCAACCATCCTCAGAAGAAGCTAGTAATCGGTCAGTCGTTTACATTAAAGCAGGTTCAAAAGATGCACTTGCAAGTGCCATCGCCGAAGCAGGTGTGGGTGGCAAAGTGATGTTTAAAAGCGGAACACATTACCTCTCCCAAGGCGTCACAGTCACTCACAGTGTTCGGATTGAAGGAGAGTCAGGTGCGGTGATAAAAACCAATGTTGATGCTCCCTCTATTCCCGTCATTTATGTTAATGGCGCAGTTAATTTCCGAATTAAGAACTTAGAGTTTCAAAGAACAGGAGAACAAGCGGGTTCCGCAATTATGTTGGACGAAGCACATTTCGCTCGAATAGAAGGACTTGTCCTAAAAAATTATGGATCTGGTATATTTTCAGATAAATCTAACTTGATTCGAATTTTCAATAATACTATTTCAGGTCCTGCTAATTTTAGTTCTACATCTGGTATAGAATCGTGCATAAGCCTCATCGATGGAAAAAAGGCTAAAGTTTATGGCAATACTGTTTCCAGCGTAGATTTTGGAATATACCTCAGCGGAGAAAAAGGAGTCGCTTATGAAAACACCATTTTCGGTTGTATTCATGGATTAACCTTAGGTCAATTTCCCTTTGGATTTGCTCGTTTTCCTGACTTTACTTACCGAAGCAGTGAAAAAGCGGAGAAATGGGTGATTAAAGATAATTTGGCACAATACAATGCTTGGGGCTATTTATTTGGAAACGGAGGGAATAACTCTTACGTGTATAATAATGATGCATCCAATAATCAAGTGTATGATTTTGAATTAGCTGGCGAGACGAGTCGTTTTGGTTTTGTTGCACCAACTTGCAAAAAGATTTTGTTTTCTGCAGGTAAATATCAAAAAGTGGCGGTGAAAGACTGTGGTGAGCAGAATCAGGTGTTTGGTGGTGTGGAGGTAGATACAGGGATTGATCCTTGTTTTTAAGTAATGAGTAAATAAAGGGGGCAAGCAATAAATAATAAATTCCTTACTGCATTATAATTTATTGCTCGTTCTCTTCTTTTTATTAGAAGATTTAAACTGCCAGTATTTCCAAATTTTATTTTACAAAAACAATCAATATCCCTCTTTTTTTTTGAAAAAAAATTAAATATTAAAATTTTATACTTTAATTAAGTAACTTCCAATCTCTTCTCTATATAGTTTACAAGGCTTTACAAACACTGCTCAGACTTTCTTTTACCTCTTACACATATTTAGGCAAGCTCATCTCAACAAAGCATATATATTATCTAATTTAATTATTATTAATATGAAAACCTTTAAAACCCTAGGTATAATTTTGTGGGCATTGTTCCACACTTCTTCTTTGTTCGCTCAAAACCTATCCTTAAATTCAGGCACTACCTATGCCGTTGTCGTAGGCATATCTGACTACGAAAATCCAGAGATTCCTGATTTGAAATTTGCACATAGAGATGCGGAAGTTTTTGCAGAATATCTGCAATCGAGTGCTGGTGGTAGCCTAACGGAAGATCAAATAATGCTGTTGACCAACTCGGAAGCAACCTTTGGAAACATGTATGGGGCTTTTGATTGGTTAATAGAATCCTGCAATCCTGGAGACCGAGCTATTATTTATTTCTCTGGTCATGGTGATGTAGAGACCTTAACTCGAAGACAAAAAGGATTTTTACTGCTCCATAACTCACCTTCGAAGGTTTATGCAGGTGGTGGAGCTTATCGTGTATCTGATATTCAAGAAATAATCGAAACCATTTCCTTAGATAAAGAGACAGAGGTTATTCTAATTACCGATGCATGCCGTGCAGGTAACCTGGCGGGAAGTGATATTGGGGGTACTCAAAAAACTTCCAACTTATTAGCTCAACAGGCGAGCAAAGAAATAAAAATTCTTTCCTGCCAAGCAGATGAGTATTCATTAGAAGGTGAACAATGGGGAGGTGGACGAGGTGCTTTTTCCTACCACTTTATAGAAGGCTTATATGGACTCGCTGACAATAACAATGACCTAGCCATTAACTTAATGGAAATCGGACGATACATAGAAGATAAAGTTTCCGCTGAAACTGCTCCTCAAAGTCAAATACCTTTTACGGTAGGCAATAGAACCACCCACTTAGCTTATGTAGATAAAGAGCTAGTAAAACAAATAAGGGAACAAAAAGATAAAACAGAACCAATGCTGGCAGAGGTTGAATCGAAAGGCATTGAAGATAAAATATTGGCAACTTTAGATCAACCAACTCGAGATCAATATATAGCTTTCAAGGCAGCACTAATAAATGGTGACTTGATGACACCAGAAGATGCTTCTGCAAATGACTTATATATATCACTCATAAAAAAACCTAAGCTAACTCCACTGTACAGCTTTATGAAAAGAAATCTCGCAGCCGCTTTATTAGACGAATCACAAACATCTCTCAATAAGATATTGGCAAATGACCCAGCTGAATTAGCCAAAGGGTTTGCACGAGGATTGTACCTCCATTTACCAGGTTATTTGGGTAGGGCGGCCAACCTGCTTGGCGAAAAGCATTACATGTATAACAGAGTCATTGGAATGAAGTATGGGTTTGAGGCATTTAACTTAATGGATCAAAACCATAATTCAGACGTTACAATCAGGCAAAATAGACTAGCTATTCCTTTGGCAAAAAGAGCGTCTAAAATGATGGGCGAGGGAGCGCTCAATTGTTTACTTTTACAAGGTTTATATCTTCCAATAAATATTGATTCGTCATTTTATTTTTATAGAAAAGCAAGGCAACTCTCCCCTACTTTTGCTTCACCCGACAATAGTGTAGGGGCTATGTTTATGGAAATGGATAAGCCTAAACAGGCAATTAAGTATTATAAGAAAGCTATAGATATAGACTCCAGTTATTTTGGATCCTACGTTAATATTGGAGTTGTATATAATGATATTAAGAAAAATAGTAAAAAAGCAGAGAAATGGTGGCTTAAGTCTATTGACGTTTATCCAAATGCAACAGCGTATTCCAATCTAGGCAATCTATATAATGATCAAGAGCGATATATTGATGCAGAAGCTATGTGTTTGAAAGGCATTGAGGTCATGCCTCAAAACTATTATCCATACGTTGAGCTTGTCTCCATTTACCAAAAAACCCAACAAGATGCCAAATTATCTGACATATTATTGAAAATGGAAGCGCTGGCAAAAGAAAGGCATGGGGATTATTCGGAAGTAGCTATAGGATATTTATACCTGAAAGATTATGACCGCTTCCGTAAAAATTATTACCGAGCTAATGGACGTAACGAGTCATTAACCCCCTCTTTTTTTTATAGCGTCAGCAGCATTTATGCCACACAAGGGAAGAATGAAGAGTCTTTAAATTGGCTTAATCTAGCTTTAGAAAGAGGTTATGAAGATTGGGACGAAATGAAAGCCGACACAGATTTGGATGGCATCAGAGAAACAACTCGATTTCAAGAATTAATGAAGGAATATAAACAAGAATTAAAGTTTACTTGTGAAGACTGTTTGTGGCAAACTTTCAAGAAAAAGAATAATTGAAGGTGAGTAAGGAATGTAAATTTATTCTATCCGTGTTCCTTACCTGGCAAAGCCAGTACAATAAAAACTATTCTTTGTCAATTGCTTCTTTGTCTTGATACAAAGAAGCAAAAATCAAGGCTGTGGATATTTTAGCTAAAATTCAATTCCCTTTGCTCTCACACCCAAACTCGCCGACTTTGTCTGGCTCAAACATGGGTGCTCTTTCGAGCTTAACTCAATTGAATTTCTAAACGCCAAAATCTCCAATGCCGATAGGTCTTCCAATCCAACTCTTGCCACATTGCCGCAAAAGTTAATTGATAAGATACTATACTAAGTTAATAATCAATAAAGTCTAACACAATGAAATCCATACCTAGAGATCATTCTAAATATATTCTTTTCCTATTTGCTTTTTTACTTAATATTTCTTTAAATGCTCAAACCGTTTTCTCTGGTTTTGTAAAAGATATTCAATCAGGAGCCCCCTTAATTGGAACTAATATTAGTATAAAAGGAGAGAAAGGAGGAACCGTTACGGATATCAATGGTAATTTCGAATTAAGCACTTCAGAAGCGCTACCATTAACCTTAGTAATATCCTATCTAGGATATTCTACGAAAGAAAAATTAATTGTAGCAGATTCAAAAAACTTGAATATTTATTTGGAAGGAGATGGATTTACCACCCAAGAAGTCGTGGTCACTGCCTCTCGTTGGAAAGAAAAAATCTATGAAACTGCCAATGCGGTATCCATCATACCTACTGCAAAAATTGAAGCTTATGTAGTGACCAATCCCTTGACTTTGCTTCAGAATACGCCCGGGGTACAAATAGTAACACAGGGAACAGAACGAGTTAATGTTGGTCTAAGAGATGGCGCAGCTTTATTTGGAACTTTTACTCAGGTACTTTTGGACAATCGTTCCTTAGCTTCTGTTGGTCTTAATTATTTCGATGGTTCCAATTCTGCACTCAGTTCCTTAGATCTAGAACGAGTCGAAGTAGTAAGAGGACCAGCTACGGCTATTTATGGACCTGGTATCTCTCAAGGGATCGTCCATTTTTTGTCAAAAGACCCCTTTAAATATCCTGGTACTTCTATAGAAGTAGTGGGCGGCGAACGCGCTACCTTCCGAACATCTATTCGGCATGCTTCCCACTCCATTGATAAAAAATTTGGATATAAGATTAATGCTAGTTTTCGACGCTCCAATGATTGGGGCTTAGATTCATCTGATTCTACTGATTTTTTGACGATGGCAGCTATCCAAGATGAAATCATTGATCCAAGAACTGGAGAAGTGGTTTACAGAACTGGTGGAGAGCTCAGAAAAGACAATGTAGGATTTGGCGCCAATGCCACTATTGAATACCGACCTGATCATGATATTGCCTTTACAGCTGGTGGTGGATTCAGTCGCTATGAAGGTTTACTCCGACAATCACAAGGAGAGATGCTGATTCAAAGTAATGAATACTATGGGGTTGTCAAAGCCAAATACGAACGATTATTTGCTCAGGTCACTTTCAATACTTCTGGCGGATTCAACAATGAAAATCCTACTTTTTTATATCGATCAGGTCAAATTTCACCACTTAAGCGAACCCATTTAGAAGCACAACTCCAATATAGTTTTGACCTAAGACCGCTTTACACAAAATTGGTTGTTGGAGGAGAATACCAACTCTTTAGAGCCAACTCACAAGAATTATCTTTTGGGCGGTACGACGCAACCAATAATTATGACTTGACAGGTGCCTATGCTCAGACGAAAACAGCTCTTCTGGATCAGATTGATTTGATTCTCGCGGCACGGGTAGATTATTTTAAACCATTGGATGAAATCACCTTCTCTCCAAGAGTAGCTTTACTCTATAAACTCAATGAAAGAAATGCATTCCGGGCAACTTTCAACAAAGCATTGATACCCCCCAATATGTTTACCATGTATGTAGATTTACCTTTAGCCAATTTTGGAGCGTTTGATTTATGGGCATTGGGAGGTAGAGAAGCTCAGACCTTTTCGCAAAATCCAAACACAACAAGTTTTATACCTGGAGTTGGTGAAACTCAAGGTATAGGTATGCCTTTACAAACGGGTTATGCGGTCGTTTTGGGTGCCTTAGCTCAAAATTTACCCCCTGAATTAATTGCCTATCTACAATCAGAAATCCCAAATATTGACGGATTCTCTAACGGTGTACCGATAGACGTCAATGGAAACTACCTACCTCTTAACAATACAGAGCCGCTTAGCTTGGCTAATTACAGCTCCTATGAAATTGGATATAGCGGACGTATTTCAGATAAAATATCTGGGCTGATTGAATTTTATGTGGATAAGCGAAGTAATACGGCCGCTGGTCCATTTCAAGTCAGTCCATTAGTTGTCATACCTACTTTACCGGAAGACCTCGCTGGTGTCGTTGCGAGCACACTCAACCCTTCTGTATTAGCTAACTTTGGACTCACGCCGGAGATCGTAGCAGGTATTTTCCAAGAAGTGGCGATAGCTGTGGCTAGACCTGATGGTGTCCCTACTCCGCTAGGATTAGTAGAAACGGAGCAAATGCCGGAAGGCGGTTTACCGCATCTTGCTTATGGATATGGTAGTCCTGTTGGTGAATTAATTAGATTAGGTTTTGATGCAGGCATAGAATACATTATCAATAACAACTTTTCGGTTAATGGAACCTATTCCCATGAGTTCAAAAATATTCGCCGAGTTGAAGAAATTGAAGATGAAGACCTATTCCCTACCTTTCCCAAAAATAAATTCAGATTGGGACTGAATTTTTGGCAATTACCCAATTCTGGATTCCGAGCCAATATCAACCTTCAGTATGATGCCAAGTGGCGCACAAGCGAAGGTATTTATTCGGGAGAGATCCCTGAAAGAGCGATTCTAGATGCAGGAATTGGTTATAAATGGTTCAATTGGTTATCGATGGATGTTTCGGCTACCAATGTGCTAAATCATAAATATAGATCTAGACCAGGGTTGCCAAAAATCGGGAGACAAATATTGGTGAGAGCAGTTTATTCTTTTGGGAATTGATGATTAAGTAATGAGCAAAGAATAAGTTCGCCATTTGGAGATAAAGATTTTGTTCTAATAATAGGCATTTACTGAAGGAATAGCCAAGCTATTGCTGAAGTTTGGATGGTATCGCTGTCTTTTCAATCCGATTGAATCATCCGTCTTCAAGGAATTTTTTATTCAATTTCTTGATTTTGTAAACTATGTCTAGAATTTAATGATGACCTAATTTCTTTTTGTGTAAAAGGATTTCAAAATCCGTTTAGAACAAAATCGTGTCTGAGCAAAGCGAGTTTGATTTTGTTTAGGATTTTGGAATCCTTTGGAACGTTAAGAAAGAAATTCTCCCGATAGCTATCGGGATGATCTTTGGTTCTTTCCATCAAGGGAAAGAACAGAAAACCCTAAATGATTAATATTCAACACATTGTCCTTTTTGCCTTGATGCAAAAAGAACGAAAAAAATCAAGACTGGTTTCATTTCTTAACGCTGCGTGAATTCAAAATCCCTAAACTACCCAAACTCGCTGCGCTCAGACAGTGGTATCAAAGCATATATGCAAGGATATAAAGTCTTGTTCACCAATTTGCCCAGATTAATTACTCGGATGTTGGTCTTGGTTATGCTTGGTTTAAAGGGCTTTCTATTGACATAACAGCTTCAAATGTGATGAATCACAAATACAGTTGGTCAGGGTTGCCAAAGATCGGGCGACAAGTGCTGGGAAGGGTGATTTATACTTTTGGGACAAAGTAGAGAAATTATACTTGTTCGATATTAAGAATGAAAACCAAATAGAATAACACTTCCGACTGTTTCGGGTCTGCCAGCAATTAGACAACTCGCTATTAACCAGGTATTTAGGTCGATATTTTTCATAAAAAACACCCTAAAAATGCCCTAAAAAGGGTATATTCGGGGTGTTGCAGTGGCAGTGGAGATTTTGGGGTTAAGAAATTCAATTCGAGGATGGCTAAGTCTTCCAAAATCATAATTACTCCGACCCTTCCTCAGGCATCATTGCTTCTTCTTCGTTTACGACAGGAACCGGATAATAATCTGTAGTATTCTCCTCAATCAATTTTTTCAAAGCTTCAATATTTTTGACTTCCTGAGCCTGAAAAGCGCCACCAAACATTTCCATTAAGGCGAACATTGAACGCATCGTCATACCTTTCCCACTCACAGTGGATTCCGTTTTCACACTTGTTTTACCATCTTTTTCAGAATAAAATATCGTTTGTTCAAAATTCATCATATCGCTATCAAAATGTAACGTTACATGATCAAATTCTTTTTTGGAAACAACGGTTTCTATCATTTCAAAATCGGGCTGCCCTTCTTCAGGTTCCACAATGACTTTGTATTTGCTATCAACCTCACCTTTTTCTCCGCTAATCAACTCAATACTTTTATATCCATCGAGCCATTCTCCAAATTTGGACTCATCTTGGGAGACTGCCCATGCTTCCTTTATAGATTTATTGACAATGATTTCATGACCGTAATTGACCTTTGGTTTTAGAAGTCCAATTGCAAAAAAAACAATTACGAGTCCGACAATTAGATAAAGTAGGTTTTTCAAAATTTTCATCTGTCAATGTTTTTGTTTGGAGCTAAGTAACGCCTATAGAATAACTCCGTCATTTGCCGATGTATCTTTTGAACTTTTGCGGCGTTAAAAATACTCGCCGATGCCCTACATCCTGCGCTGGCTTGTGCCAGAAGGTACAAAGGCGAACGCAAAAAGTATTTTTGCCTTGCCGAAATCCAAAATCTACTATTTCAAATTGGCGGACTTATTCTTTAGCCGTTACTAAGTGAATTCATTTGGTCAAGTTAATAAAGGTAGTTGACTCAAGCACTAGACTTTTTGACAAAAAATAATGCTCAGTCGGATGTGACATCCTCCTGAGCATTAGTGAAAATTTAGGATTAAAATTTCCTTGACTTCTTTTGATATAACACCATATGACTTCATTTAGCTCCTTTTGTTTAAAACATGTTTAAAAAATTGGTTATCAGGAAAGTAAAATTTAAACATGCTCTTAAAATGATTTTAAAAATACAATAAAGAAGTGTATTTTTTATTTTTTTTTTGAGAATTCTCTGTCGTACACTTTTAGAAATGCTGTGCCTTCGCGTGCCTACAACGCGAAAAAGTCTTTAAGGAGGAGGATAATTCCGTCTCCCTTACATAAAAGGGGCTTAAAGCCCAATAAAGAAATAGGAAATGACTTGGAGAACTACTTTGAATTTTAAATACCCAATGCCTGTCTTACCTTTTTCGAATACGTCTCCCCTGTCGTAACCGCAGTTCTTTCCTTATCTTCCAAAATCAGTATCAGTTTCCCTTTGAAGTATTTCCGAATTTCGAGAATCGCCATTTTATTAATAATAAAGGACCGATGAACACGCAAAAATTGCTCAGGCAATTCTTTATCTAATTGACCTAAAGAAGTGTCAGAAAGGTGCTTCTTGCCACTTTTGGTAATGACGCGAGTGTATTTATCTTCAGCCTGAAAATGGGTAATATCCTCAAAATCAACTAATAAAATGCGGTCACCAATTTGTACTGGAAGTGCATAAGATTTTTGTTTTGGTTGGAACTGCTCCATTAATTTTTCCAAATCTTGAAAATTATTCTGGGGAGATTCCTTTCCAAATTTCTCCAGTTTTTCAATAGATTTTGCAAATCGAACCGCATCAAAAGGTTTGACTAAATAATCAATTGAATAAGACTCAAAAGCCTGAACCGCATATTGTTCATAGGCCGTTGAAAAAATAACCAATGGACGATAAGTCAAATTCCTAAGTATTTCAAAACCAGTCATATCTGGCAACTGAATGTCTAAAAACAGAACTTCCGGGCGTAGTTTTTCAATCTTTGTGATCGCATCCTTTCCGCAATCAGCCTCCCCCACTACTTCGATTTTATCAGTATATGCCTCCAATAGTTTTTTGATGCGCAATCGCGCAGGATTTTCGTCATCTATGATAAAGGTTGTAAACATTTTTCAAATGGTAGACAGTCGATGGTTAAGGGTGGGTGGATTGCCCTCCATTAACTACCAACTTTGTTACTGATTAATTTTAATTAATACATGCTTTTTCGGTGCATTCACAAATTCAAATTGATGCTTATCAGGAAATAACAATTTCAATTTTTTCTGCACACTTCGCAAACCATAACCGACATTCATATTTTCAGGAAAAGCTTGGCCATTATCAAAAATCTCAAAAGATACCTCCTCCTCTTTTTCTTTCACTTGAATTTGTATGCTAATGCTATTTTCCTTTTTGTTGTATCCATGTTTGATAGCATTTTCAACAATTGGTTGCAATAAAAATCTCGGAATTCGCCATTTAAAATCTGATTTCTGATGATCAATTCCAAATTGCAAACGCTCCCCAAATCTGATTTCTTCAATTTCTAAATAGGTTTTTAATATGTCTATTTCCTCCTCTATTGAGGATAAATGTTCTTCACCACGATTGGTTGAATATTTATAAAATTTGGATAAAGCCATGGCCATTGCCTCCGTTTTTGGAGGATCTATTTGCGCCAAACTTGCGATGGAATTCAAGGAATTATACAAAAAATGAGGATTGATACGCGCTTGTAAAGCATCTAATTCAGCCTGTGAGGCAAGCTCATTTTTTTGAGCTTCTTTGAGCTTGGATTCTTGTTTTCGGAGAGTAAGGAAATGTTTTCTAAAATTATTTAAGAAATTTCCAGTGGCCATTGCTGTCCACAATAGGAAGCTTTGTCCCAATAAAGCCGGAATACTAAAGATATATTGATGCATTATATTAGGAGGTCCTTCATTTATCTTATCCAGAATAAATGCAGAAACAGAAAAAGCCAAGACAAATGAAATAATTCCAACCAACAAGAGCGTACCAAACTTCCGTGCTTCTTTCTCTGAAAAAGGTAAATTTTGAACTTTCTTTTTCACAAATTTAAATGCATAAACAACCGGTAAAATACCTAGAACCCCAAACAACCATGAGATACCACTATGATCAAAGGCAATAGGATTATTAAACATTCTAAAGTAAGCATAAACCCCTAATGCCGCTAAAAAATAGAATCGACTTTGCTTTGGAAGATTTGAAATGCGCTGAAAAAATTGCCCAATTACATCAGAAAACCAAATCAAGAGAAATACGACTAGAACCAAAAAAAGATAACCAAAATAAGAACTTAAAATTTGTAAAAAAATAGGCATCTGCAGTTTATCAACCTTGTAAACAGCATCACCTTCCAATTCACCTCTCGCAAATAGTGTTATTAATTCTGCATCTGTTTTATTTTGGATACGCTCTAAATCAAAAGCCTGATCCTCTTGAATGAGCTGTTTTAGATAGGAGATGTTATGTTCATATAACCCCCAATCCAGATTACTTTTACCATAAACTACATGATGCATCCCATTAAGATTTATCTTTTTTATTTTAAAAAATGGCTTAAGGTTACTGGAATCCTTTAAAATGAATAAATCGTTTACTTGTGGTTTTCTATCAAGAAATGTCTTATCCTTTATTAATGCATATTCGTTTGGAGTGATTAGAGTACTGTTTAAAATACAAGCTCCCAAAACAGTTGCTATCAATAGGACTAAATATAAATTTGATTTTTCCATGTTGCGTACAAATTTAGAAATTTTGAATAATTGGTTTTTGGAGGAGGAAAAATATAGCCTACCCATTTTACTTGTTATTTTTCCTTTATGCATCGTTAAAAATACTCGCCATACCTTTGGGTATGTCTATGTTTTTTGCCTCGTCTAAAGAAAAATTAACTTTCTAAAATTTGGATAGGTTATTTATTTCCTCCTCCCTTACAGCAACAAAAGAAGGTGGATTAAGAGCTTGTTACCAGCAATTTCGGATGAACCGGATTTTTAGGGCGTGAATGGGATTTTATCATTGGATTAATAGACTCTTCCTAATGCTTTACCACCTTTTTAATCCATAGCTCACCAGTATTACTCTTGATTTTTAAATAATACATTCCAGTTGGAAAGGAAGAAAGGTCAATTTGACTTGAAAGAGGTTGAGTACCTTGATGATACAGTTTTCCATTAATATCAAGAATTTCAATGGATGCAATCAAATGTTTATTGTCAATATTTAAAATCGTAGAAGTAGGATTTGGGTAGATATTAAATTGTCCTGATTCCGCTTCATGAGTAGCGGTAATATTGCAATCATCGGCATTGATTTCGATATGATAATAGCCTGTATCTATTGGATTCGTATCATCTCCTTCTAAAAAAAATAACAATTTGATATCACAACATCCTGCAACAGTTCTTGGATAAAAGACATGGCTAACAATGAAATGAGAATCAATAGGCGTCATGGGTATTGGAATTTGGGATTCATTAATCCAGGGCACATAAGTAATCAATTGGTCGGCAGTCACTATATGCCATTCTAGTGGGCAATTTTCGTCCAATTCTCTTTTCCAATTAATTGATATTGAATCATTTGTATTATTCTTAAAAAATAAATCAAGTGCAAAAGTTATAAAGTCATCTGAAATATCAACATTTTCATTTACCTGAGAAACCGTGTCTTGCTCCAATAAAATGATATTTTGGGCATTTGAATGAATTACTAAGACAAGAAAGAATATTGTTAAATAGGATCTCATGGCAAATTATTATTTTATAAAAAGTCAAATTTACACTTTGTGGTTGATTTATCATCTGCATGGTCAAAAAGGTAAAACGCCTTATCATACTATTGACCGACAAACACTATTATTCGAAAAAATCGGCAGCGTATTCGTAATAAAATTGAACAACTATATTTAGAAATGACCGACAACTGCTTTATACCATTTATTGACACCAATGCTGCCTCATTGATACCAGATCAATTCAACGACCCTTTTAATTCAGAAACTCCTGCTATTTGCAAAATTGCCTCCGCAGAATTACAAGACTATCTAATGAAAAATCAACAAAAGTGGAAGCATAATTTCGGTTTAAATAAAGACAAAACAGGACCAATAAAAGGGAAGATGTTTGGTGTTTTGGTTGTCAAAAACACTCACAATGAAATTGGTTACTTATGTACTTTCTCCGGAAAAATGGCAGACGAACCCCACCCTCTCCTATTTGTCCCTTCCTTATTTGACATATCCACAAATGACAATTTCATCACCAAAGGAATGTCGGAGCTCAAAAAAATTGGCAATCAAATAAAAATCCTAAAAACGGAACATAACTCAACTACCCAATCAGAAATCAGTCAATTGAAAAATGACAGAAAAGCAAAATCTATCCATTTACAACAGGAATTATTTGATCAATACCATTTCCTAAACAAAGCCGGAAAATCAAAAAGTCTATGTGCCATTTTTGAAGAAGACCTTAATAAAAAACCACCATCTGGAGCAGGAGAATGTGCAGCCCCAAAATTACTCCAATACGCCTATGAACGAAAAATGAAACCTCTAGCGATAGCTGAGTTTTGGTGGGGAAAATCAACAAAATCTGAAGAAAGAAAACACAAGGTTTTTTATCCAGCTTGTCAGGACAAATGCCAACCTATATTAGGCTATATGTTGAATAGTTAGGCTCTTAAGCCAGATTTAAAACCAACATGTTGCCGATAAATTTTTCTTTTCAGATAGCTGCCTTCGCCGCGAAAAATTCTTTTTCGGAGGTGAGTCCAACAAAAATTGCAAGCAATTTTGTTGGACTCACCTCCTTTGTTTTCTCGTCCGTCCGGACGCTTTTTTCTGGCGACAGCAATGAAAATCTAGTTCTCTTACAAGTTAAATCTTGCGCAAACATGGCAATAAATCCTATGAAACCTTTTTCGGCATTGGAGATTTTGGGGTTAAAAAATTCAATTGAAGGAACATGCTTACTTTGTAAAAACTACCCAAGCGAGCTTTGCGAGCATTTGGGGAGAGAACGATCCCATCGGGTGTATGTTTGGGGAACATTCAAGTGAACGAACCGCAAGCGGATGGGTTGGTCTAAAGAGGGCAATTGAATTTTAGCCAAAATATCCACAGCCTTGACTTTTTTCGTCCTTTTTTTGTCAAGAAAAAAAGGACATATCTAATTTGATTTTAATCGTATTGGCTTCGCTAGGTTAGGGTTTAGACAAAAAATAACCTACCTTTTTATAGGCTATTTTTCTCTTGCAGAGGACCTAGTAACGGGAGCATAATAAAACGCACACCCTGACTCGTCCTTTTTGCCTCAAAAAACTTTAAAAATGAGTCCGTAACAGGGCTATGCACTAATTTTTAAAATGTTTTTGAAACAAAAATTACTTCGTCAATTTTGTGCGTTTTATATTAATCCCTCGCTACCTAGAATCTCAACTTGTGTTCCTTCTACCACTACTACATCTCCCTCACGTAATTTCTTCCTTTTTCTAAATTCTTGTTCTCCATTCACATTTACCTCTCCATTTTCGACCATGATTTTTGCGTGACCTCCAGTTTGAGCAATTTGTTTTATTTTTAAAAGCTTAATCAGTTCGATGTATTCATCATCAGGTCTTAAATTGAATGTTTCCTTTTGCATTTGAAATAATTGAATAAGTAATGGTGAATTAATAAGATCCCGTTTTTGAAAAAATATTTCCACAAAGGTACTTATATTGGGCGTTATGAATGAAATTGGAATTCGGACAGTAGATGTTGTCCAATATATGAAACCTTTGAGAGAAGGTGGTTCTCTTCCTGCCATCGTAAAAGCGGATGATGACTTCATTTATGTATTGAAGTTTCGAGGTGCTGGCCAAGGGAAAAAAGCATTAATTGCAGAATTGATCGGTGGCGAATTGGCACGGGCTATTGGGTTAAAGGTGCCTGAATTAGTGTTTATGAATTTAGATGCATCTTTTAGCAAAACCGAGCCAGATGAAGAAATTCAAGACTTACTTAAATTTAGTGTAGGTCTAAATCTAGGATTACATTTTTTATCAGGCGCCATAACTTATGATCCTTTGGTGTCTATCGCTGATTCTATGACCGCTTCGAAAGTCGTTCTATTGGATAGCATGATCACCAATATTGACCGAACCGCCAAAAACACGAATCTATTGAATTGGAATAGAGAATTGTGGCTAATCGATCATGGAGCAAGTTTTTACTTTCATCATAACTGGAAAAATTGGGAAACGCACCTTGCCAGAACTTTTCCCGCAATAAAAGATCATGTCCTTTTGGAGCGTGCCAATCATTTAACCGAGGCAGCAAAAGAGATTCAAAATTTAATAGATCCAAATAAAATTAAAGAGATCGTAACTCAAATACCAGAAGATTGGTTAATTGAAGCATCCAACGCTTTAACACCTGATGAAATGAGAGCCGCATATATTGATTTTATGAATGCTAAATTGTCGAAAATTGAATCCTTAGCTAAAGAAGCAGAAGATGCCAAATAAATATTCATTTGAATTCGCAATAATTAGAATTGTTCCAAAAGTTGAACGCGAAGAATTCTTTAACGTTGGTGCAATACTTTTTTCCAAACAGAAAAAGTATCTTGGAATAAAGTATAAAATTGATGAAAAACGGCTTGAAGCCTTTTCTTGCGATATAGACATCAACTCCTTAAATGATTATTTAAAAGCATGGGAATCAATCTGTCTGGGAGAACCTTCTGGAGGAGCAATTGGCAAACTAGAATTAGCGTATAGATTCCGTTGGCTAACGGCTGCTAGAAGCACGATCATTCAAAGCTCAAAAACTCATCCTGGGTTGTGCCATGATCCAGAAAAAGAATTAGACGACCTTTTTAAAAGATATGTTCTGTAAAGATCGTACATAAAAAAGAGAAAATATCAACAAAAATGGATCAGAAAAACATCAATACAAAAATTACCAATGAAGATTCAGAAGGGCAACAAAAGAAAGACATAATATTATTCCTTTTTGTAATGGTCATCTTTACAATTGGGATGGCATTACTACTTATTTATGATGTCAGTGCTTGGTGGATTTGGTACATTTATTTGGGTATTTGGACGCTGATTGAGTATAAAATTGCCAAGAACATCAAATTAAAATGGTGGTGGTGGCTTCTAATAATCATAATGATCGTTTTAATTGACTTGATCGTTTTGGAACTCATTGAATAATATAATGGTCGAAACCTCTTCGTTGAATCTTTGAAACCATCCAAAAAATAACATATACACCTTTGCTTTATTGACTCCATCTAATGGAATATTTTTGAAAAACGAGGACTAATTCACCCCAAAATGCTACGTGAAAATAATGATTTTACCCATCTAAATATTGATCCGACAGCCTTAGCCACCTCTTTAGACAAAGAAAGATTTACATTTAATCTTTCTCAAATATCAGCCAAATGAGAAAAGGGTCTTACTCACCATAAATGATACGCCGCTGCCGTCTTGGGTAGTATCAAAAGTATTGTAACAACAAACATTTTACAAAAAACAAAACTATGAACTCAATATTGAAATTGATTAATATTTTAATATTACTAATCACCCTATGTAGTAGTATTCTTGCCCAAAAGGCGCAACAAGTGTCTATGAAAATTCCAAAGACTTCTCTGGTCGGCATTGCTCCAACAGGAAATCAAACCATTACTATTTATCCAAAATTTGAAAATAATATACACTTGTCAATAACCTCCAATTGGTGGATTAATTATTCTGCTATAAAAGGGTCAAATAATAGTCCATATCAGCTAATTTCAGCCGCCATATCTGAAGGCAATGTTCCGGAAGGATATAAACTTATACTAGAAGCAACAACCGATGCTGGACAAGGAGGCGGTGAAATGGGCATTTCAGTTGGACAAGTGAACATGACTAAGGCATTTCAACCAATAATAACTACTATCGGAAGCAGCTATACTGGAAATTCGACCAATCATGGACATCAACTTTTCATTAAAATCCAAAGAGATCTGTCGATTGAGGAAGCAGATCCTATTGAAGAAGTAGATCCTATTACCATCATTTTTAAAATTGAGGCCAACGAATTATAACAGTATGTTTGGAATGGCAAATCAATTCAAATATTAGATATATACCTTTCAATGCTCTTGTTGAGAAGATAAATACTCAAGGCTCTGTATATTAGATTATATTTTTTGAAGAAGATGTATTTTAAAATTATCAGATAATAAAGCCAGCATCTTTGTCTGATAATTTCAAATTATCTGACAAATTAAGGGATTTAGAAAAGAATAACCTACGCATTTGACTTGCTGTTTTCCCATTTTTCTTCGTTAAAAATTATGACCATAGCGCTGCTATGCTAAAAATTTTTGCCTCAACAAATAAAAAAATAGCTAACTCAAATTTGCATAGCTTATTTTTTTCTAAACTCCTAACCAAAATCAAAAACCAATTTAGGTTTTCTTCGAAACACCAAATGAAACACCTAAACACCTTACAACCACATACTTACCATATTTAAACCTTACCTAAAGAAACAATAATCCTCGTTTTTTCTATCCCATCGGGACAATAGTCCTAATTCTTAAAACAATACTGCGAGTGGAATTGAGAGGTTTGCCCACATCTTTGTGACATCAAAAAAAGGAGTTCAAAATTCATTTCATCATCAAAGAATTGTTTCAAAAGTGGCTCTGATAAATTCACTTCAAAAGCAATTCAATTAACACCTCAATTATGAATACTTCCAATTTTTTCATCCTCGCTTTAGCTGTAACTACTAGTACCATAATGAATGCACAAAATGCGGAAAGCTTGAATTTAATTACCAGCATCAAATCCGAAAATGCAACTACTGTCAAACTAAACTTGGAAGGAAAAATTGAAACTGAATTTTGGGATAAGGATTATATCTCAGTTGAAATCAAGGTAGATGACAATATAAATGAATACCATATTTCTAGCCACTTAGCCAAGGAAGAACGGTTCAAATTAGAAAGTATCAAAAATGGAGATCAATTAACTGTCACCATGCCTAATAGAAGAAAATTTGTAACCGTAAATAGCAAACCTTATTATGATAATTTGACTTTCAAATTGCTTGTTCCTGCAAACACTAAAATAACAAAGAATATAAGTGGAGAAGCACTTATTACTATGTCAAAATAGCCCTTTTCAATAATAACTTACAGCACCCAAAAACACCCTTCTAGGCTCATGCCGAAATAGTGCAAGTACTTGCCTAAATAGTGAAAGAAGTTTAGGTAGTCCAGCGGTATCTTTGTGAAGTCCCTAAAGTCAAGTAAAAAACTTAAAACCTAATATCATTATGAGAGCGAAATCCATTATTCTAAGTTTAGCTTTTTTATGCACATTCTCCAGCTTATTTACCCAGAACCAAACTCAAACCATCAAAGGAATCGTACTCGACAAAGACACACAACTTCCTATAAAAGGAGCGACTCTTGTAGTTGTTGGCAGTTCACCAATGAATGGAACAATTACAGATTTTGAAGGTAAGTTTGAATTGAATAATGTATACGTAGACCAGGTTCGAATAGATTGTTCTTATTTAGGCTATGAATACCATCTATCCGATCCGTTTATTCTTAATTCCGCAAGAGCGACTGAATTGATTATTCAATTGATCAAATCTGTAAATACCACTGAAGAGGTTGTCATTAAGCACAAAACATCCAATTTGGACTCATGCCGAAATAGTGAAAAGCTTTAAGGAAGATTTGTCTACATCTTTATTATACGGAAAACCATTTCTCGTACATAAAAAAATACACTCATGAAAAAGGTCATTTTATCTATACTCGTTTTGCAATTATTTTTGGTCTCTAGTTTCGGTCAGAAATCCCCTGTAGCCATAAAAACTTTTTCAAATCAAACTTTTAAAGGGTACCTCATAAAGGTTGATTCAGTCAGGATTACTATTACCAAAGGTTTGTCCAAATTAGCTTTTAAAAGACCTGGCCGACATGGTATTCAAATAATTTCCATTGCCGATATTAAAACAATACAACTAAAAGGAAAAAATAATGAAACTATGGCTAAAGGTTTTTTGGCTGGTAGCGCAGCTGGTTTCGGTGTATATTATCTTTTGGATCAGAATGAAGATTTATGGGATGATAATGAATCAACGAAGTTTTTATTAAAGATAGGTTTAACCTTAGTAGCTGTAGGAGGGGTCATAGGGGTGGTTTCAAGTTTTGTAAAAGAAACTAAAAAAGAATACCTCATAAACGGAAATCCAGCATTAATGAGCATGTATTTGCCTGAATTAGTAGGCCTTATTCCAAAAAAAAATGCTCGTCCAAAAATAAGTTTATTGCATTAACGCTTCGTCCCGTACTCACCTAATTAACTATGGTTATTAGGTTTCATACAGTTCTAAGTCGAAAACAAAATGCAATATTTTAATCCCATAAATTCTTTCCTAAAATTGTCTAATGACGGTTGTGATGAACAAAAAATTCATCGTTTTTAATTTCTATAAATTATACACAAGAATAATCAACTTAAACTTAAAATCTAATATCAATATGAGAGCGAAATCCATCATTCTTAACCTACTATTTTTATGTACATTCACCAGCTTATTTACCCAGAATCAAACTCAAACGATCAGAGGAGTTGTACTAGATAAAGACACACAGTTTCCATTAATCGGTGCAACAATTTCTGTCGTCGGAAGTGATCCAATTATTGGAACAACCACCGACTTTGATGGCAATTACGAATTGACGGAAGTGCCTGTTGGGCGAGTGCAATTGAATTGTTCGTACATTGGTTATAGTGATTTTATATCGAGTCCTTTTATTTTAAATTCGGTGAAAGCAACGGATCTGAATGTCGAATTAATTGAATCGGCATTTACCTCCGAAGAAGTTGTGGTCGTAGCCAAACAATTTGGAAATGAAGCATTGAACGAATTGTCCATACTCTCTACTCGCTCCTTTTCGGTTGAGGAAACTCAACGATATGCGGCAAGTGCTAACGACCCCGGACGGATGGTTATGGGCTTTCCGGGCGTACAACCATCTCGTGATAGTCGGAGTGATATTATCATTCGAGGCAACTCTGGAATCGGTATGTTATGGAGATTGGAAGGGATAGATATTCCCAATCCGAATCACTTTGCTCGTCGTGGAAATTCAGGTGGTGGCATTACGATTTTTAGTGTGAGCATGTTGGCAAATTCTGATTTTTCAACAGCCGCTTTTCCAGCTGAATATGGAAATGCGACAGCAGGGGTATTTGATATTAAGTTCAGAAAAGGAAATGCAAACGAACGACAACATTCCTTTCGCGCGGGTATGTTGGGTATGGATTTTAGTACTGAAGGTCCCATTAATAAAGAACGCGGTTCGAGTTATTTGATGAATTATCGGTATTCAACTTTAGGTATTTTGAATCAATTAGGTTTGCATTTGGTTGGCGAACGAGTCGATAATACATTTCAGGATTTGTCCTTCAATTTGAGCTTTCCATCCAAAGACAAAAAACGATTTTTGACAATTTGGGGAATGGGCGGATTGAGTAAAGAACGCGAAAGTGCGGTTGAAAACTCAGAAGATTGGAAGTCGTTTTCAGATTATTATACCCGCGATTTTAATTCCGATATGGGGACGGTTGGTTTAACGTATTCAATGCCTGCGGGCAAGGATGCTTTTTGGAAAACAAGTGTGGCGATGATGGGTCAAGATATTCTTTTCCAAAATGACACGTTGAATCTTTCGGGCGAAGAATTCACCGTCAATGATGAGCGATATAAAGAAAATCGATTGGTTCTTTCTTCTTTTTGGAATAAAAAGTTCAACCCTCAAGTCGGTTTCAAAACAGGCGTTATTTTGAGTCAAATCAATTACAATCTTTTTCGCGAGACCTTAAATGAAAGTACAGGAATTGACTCAAAAGATGGGACTCAATTGGCTCAGGCTTTCACACAATTTCGCTTTCGACCTACTGATAAATTGACAATAAATGCAGGTTTACATGCAACTTATTTAACATTAAACGATAAAACCGCCTTTGAGCCAAGATTGGGATTGAAATACCAAATTTCAGATCGCCATAGCATCATGGCAGCATGGGGAAAACATAGTAAGATGTTGCCAATTGGAAATTATTTTACTCGTGTAAATGGCGAATTACCGAATATTGAAGCGAACTTTTTACGCTCTGATCATACCGTCATTGGCTATGATTTCATGCCTGGTAATAATTGGAAATTCCATATAGAAGCTTACACTCAATATATAAATGATGTCCCCGTCGCGAAGACAGATGGTAGTTCATGGAGTATTTTAAATACTATTGATGGCTTTGCCAAACATGAGTTGGTCAACGAAGGATCAGGCACCAATGTCGGAATAGACGTGAGTATTGAAAAAGCATTTAGTTCAGGGACTTTCATTTTGTTGTCGAGTTCGATTTCAGATTCAAAATATAAAGACGCGGAAGGTCGTGAATTTTCGACTGTTTTTGATTCTGGGCTTTCCGCCACCGCTATGGGTGGAAAAGAATGGGCATTAGACAATGGAAACTTGTTTTCCTTGAGTGTCAAAGCCTTATACAATGGTGGACAAAGATTAACACCCATTTTGGAAAACAACTCCGCTAATCGTTTTTCACTCGAGCCACAATTGGATGATTCGCGCGCTTTTACGGAACAAGTTGATGCCTATTTCCGAAGTGATTTAAGAATCTCTTACCGAAAAAATAATCCAAAAACAGCGTGGTCATTGGCACTCGATGTTCAGAACTTTTTGAATCGTAAAAATATTGATCCGCTCAACCGAGTATTTGATGTAGATTTGAATGATTGGGTCTATCGGGAACAGTCAGGGTTAACACCAATTTTGAGTTTTCAGATAGATTTTTAGGTAACAATGAACGCAGATTCAAATGGAGTACTGTTCAAAAGACTCCGCTCGAACTAAAACTTTAAAAATGAAAAAAATGAATATCTTAAAGTGCAAAATACTATTCCTCCTTTTAAATGTACTTTTTATCAGTGCAGCTTATAGTCAAAATAATGAGGCTGCTACCAATTCTCCTTCTTTAAAAAAGAATGTTGTTTATGGAACGATTGGATATGGTATTACCATTGTGGCAAATGGTAATTATGAAAGGAAGCTTTTTGAATCAACTGAGAAAAAATTAATTAATTCAATTTGGTGGAAAGTAGGTTATGGCGTTTGGGTAGATTTTGATCTTGATGATGGGTCAAACATTACTACCGGTTTCACAGCCTTAACAGGTTCTAAAAAAGGGCACATAGAGTTAAACTTTGGCTTTACCCACTTTTTAGGAGAAGAAACCACTGCTCTTTTTGCTTCTTCCTACCAAGAGTATTCATTAGTTGGAGCGTTAGGTTTTAGATATCAAAAACCCAATGGAGGCTTCGTTTTCCGAACGGGAATTGGTTACCCTGATTCGTTATATTTAAGTTTTGGATTCGCATTTTGATAAATAACTTCACTTTGAGTCTATAGTTTGTACATACCGAATTAGTACAATCATTACCGAAATAATGAAAGGGCTTTCATTCGGTTTCAGCCTACTTTTGTCATAAAGATTTAAATCAATTTCCACAGGCAGTTGGTGGTAGCCTTTTATAAAAAAATTATCTTTTTCAGTCCAAGCTGAGTCTCTCGAAGAGGACTTGGTGGCAATAGGACATTGAGCGCTCTTCGTGAGAATCCGCTTGGGCTGAAAACTATAAAATTGATAAAAATGAATATCTTAAAGTGCAAAATACTATTCCTCCTTTTAAATGTACTTTTTATCAGTGCAGCTTATAGTCAAAATAATGAGGCTGATACCAATTCTCCTTCCTTAAAGAAGAATGTTATTTACGGTACACTAGGAGTTGGAGGTATTAGTGTAATCAATGGAAATTACGAAAGGAAGCTTTTTGAATCAACGAAAAAACAATTTATTTCTTCCGCGTGGTGGAAATTAGGTTATGGTGTTTGGGCAGAATTTTTTGGGGATACTGGATCAAATATTACTACAGGTTTAACCGCCTTAACAGGTTCTAAAAAAGGACATTTAGAATTAAACCTTGGTTTTACTTCCTATATAGGTGCAGAAGCATTCCGACCATTTCCAACTGCATACGGAAAAAATTCAGTCGTTGGATCTATTGGATTTAGATTCCAGAAGCCTAATGGAATCTTCGTTTTCCGAACGGGAATAGGTTATCCTGATTCGTTTTATTTAAGTTTGGGATTTGCATTTTGATAATCAAGATCCTATCTATCTATTTTTTCGGATATGCCGATATAGTACAAGTTGTTGCCGAAATAATGAAAGGTCATCAGTATGGTTGGTCCTTACTTTTGTCAGGAATATTAAATGAAGTTTTAGATACCCCACCGATCCATTGGCTATCGCCAGTTTTATTTTGTCATTGACAGGTTTTATACCATTTATAGGTTCAACCTTAGGAATTATTTTTGGCATCAAAGCATTAAAAAGAATTAAAAGACAACCAGAAATCAGAAAAGGAAAAGCTTTTGCAATAGCTGG
>JANSWP010000101.1 GCA_024743405.1 Bacteroidota bacterium | reverse complement strand
GTTGTTTTGATTCCTATTGCAGATTTTGAATTTGTTGATGATGGGGTAGGGATGGTCAACTTTACTGATTTAAGTTTAAATGAACCTACTTCTTGGTCATGGGACTTTGGAGATACCAATACAAGTACGGAACAAAATCCAATACATACTTATGCAGCTACAGACAATTATACGGTTTGTTTGAGCGTCACCAACAGCGCAGGCGATAATACGACTTGTCAAGATTTATCTGTTGTTTCTACTTTGGAACAAGAAGGGTTGTTAAACCTTTCTATTTTTCCAAATCCAGCAGATGACTTTTTGAAAATCGAATTTGAAAATCTATATGGCAAAGATTTTCAGCTGATTATCTCTAATACGCTGGGTCAAAATGTGTTTCAATCAACGTTGAAAAACGATTTGACTATAGATGTAAATAATTGGTCTGAAGGATATTATAATTATCAAATTTTGACTAGCAATGGAGCATTGTTAAAAGTTGATAAGGTATTAATCGTCAAATGATTATAACTCTTTTTAAATGATAAAAGCCCTACTCAAATTACTTTTGAGTAGGGCTTTTTTAGTATTGTCTTATATCAAAAAATGGTTTTAGAATGTCAATCCAGCTTTCATGTAAAGGAACATTCCTCTTACCCCGAATTGTTGCACTCGGCGACTGAATAAGAACCGTCCAGAGCTTAAATTACCGGCTGTTTGATGCATGTCAGGAAAGGTATTAGTAAAATTTTGTGCGCCAATGACCCACCGGACATGATTGTTAAATCTCCAGCCAAATTCCAGGTCAGGAATGATCTTCGCTTCAAAAATTTGATCATTGTCTGAATTAATTGGACGATATTCTATTTCTCCAAATCTTGTCGCTCTCAATATAATACTTAATTTTCCTACTTCATAAAAAGCTGAAAATGAAAATTTACTTTTTGGCTGTGCTACCTCAATTCTAGAAATCTCTTCTCGATTGAATAATACGTTTTCTTTTCCTTCCAATAATTCTGGTGTATCAATAATCGGTGTTCCATTGCCATCTTTATCAACTTGGGTTTCTGTAAAATTACCTGCAAGGGTTAAATTCAAACGACCTTTTCCAATTGGAATCCTATAAGCAGTCACCAAGTCTACTCCTTTGGTAGAGGTAGAGACCGCATTGGTGAAAAACTGCGCAGCACCAGCACCTAGTGGATTAAGGATACTAAAATATTCGGTTGGTAGGCCATCAGAATCAAGCGCATCAAATCTGCCTGAAATGACAATTCTATCATCGATATCTATTAAATAACCATCCAATGTCACTGACCAATTTTCGATAATTTTGGCAGTCAATCCTGCGCTAATATTAGTTGAGGTTTCTGGTTTTAAAGCTTCTATTCCAAAACCTTTTGCTACGTTGCTCTCATTATTAAAAGTACCTACCTGAACAGGTTCTTGCTCCCCGGTAACAGGGTTTTCAACAAATTGAGTACTCAAATTATTAAAATAGATTTGATGTAGAGAAGGGGCACGAAATCCAGTACTAGCAGAGGCTCGTACGGTGATTCCATTGGTTACTTTAAATCTTGAGGCAATTTTCCAATTAAAATTATCTCCAAAATCACTATAATTCTCATATCGACCGGCTAATTCTAATAGCAGTTTGTCTGTGAGTTCAAACTCAAAATCCCCATATAGACCGATACTATTTCGATTTTTAGTTAAGGCATTTTGTGGTTGGAAACCCGGGAATACTTGAATACCTGCTGCACCATTTTGGAAAGTGGTATCGCCATTAATGATCCAGACATTTCGAGCAGAACCTGAAACATAGGAGGCTTCTTCACCTTCAAATATCTCATAATTTTCCAATCGGAATTCGCCTCCAAAAGCCACATTAATGGGGATCCCTACATCATAGGAACGAGAAAAGTCCATATTAGTGGTGTTTTGGTCATATGAAAAACCACCAGCGTAAGCCGCAACGGGTGAAGTTGTACCTAAGGAAGCGTTGTTTGAATTCTTAATGGTAAAGTTAAATTCATTAGAGCCTCTTGTTTGACTTAAATCTGCTTTCCAACCGCCGATTTCTCCTTTTACTCCAATAGCAAAGGAGTTGTCAAAAATATCAGAGTGAATTTCTGGTGAAAAACCATCTGGATAGAGTTGTGGCACCACTCGATCTTGGGTTGATGGAAATCGATAAAAGCCCCTTGCCAACCCATTCCTATAATTGAATCCAAAATTTCCATAAAATTCGGCTCCATGGGCTAGTGGTAATTTGGCATTTAGGAAGGTACCTACATTTCGGCCAGCTGAATTTCCGATTTCCATGACTTGATTTTCTGCAAATCCAGTATGATCTCTTACAATTTGGAAAAATGCGTCATTACTTTTTGCATTTTCATACCCCTCAGGATAAGGATTTCCTGTATAATTTCCTGACCGATTGGTGGAACCTCTTTCTGTATAATCAGCTGTTACATTTATAAAACCGCCTCTTTCGCCAATATCAAAACCAAAATTGGTGGACAACTGATATATCTCACTGTCATTATTAAATTCTGGTATCAGCGCTTCGTCAACATTACCCGGATCTGGACCTCCAAATGCATTGGGTAGAGCAAATCCTGTCATTGCATTGACGGTAACTAAATTAGTTTGATCTTTCAAGATAATATTGATGACCCCAGCAATAGCGTCTGAGCCATATTGAGCTGCTGCGCCATCTCTTAATATTTCAATTCTATCGATGGCTCCAGCAGGAATTGAATTCAAATCAGTTCCAACGGTACCTCGACCTACTGTACCATTTACATTCAATAGTGAGCTAGTATGTCTTCTTTTTCCATTTATTAAAACTAAGGTCTGATCTGGTCCTAAGCCTCTTAATGCTGCAGGATCAATATGGTCAGTTCCATCCGAAATAGTTTGGGGTGTACTATGAAAAGAAGGTGCTACATATTGTAGTATCTGAGTTACATTATATTGTGAAGAATTCTTCAATTGTGTAGGACCAATCACATCTATCGGAACGGCGGTTTCTAATTGGGTACGAGGAGACGATCGACTACCGATAACCACTACCTCTTCAACATTGATTCCTTGATTGAGGAAGATGTCTAGTGTAGCTTCCTCTCCTTCAATTACAGTAATTTCTTTTATTTCAGGGTTGTAGCCTACAAAACTAATTTCAAGTGTGTAGGTTCCTGGATCCACACTGAGAGCGTAATTCCCTTCAAAATCAGTGGAAGTTCCAAATTTGGCATTTAAAAGAAATATCGTGGCACCTGGAAGAGGACCTAATTCATCTGCTACATTTCCCTTTATGGTACTTTTTTGAGCAGAGATATTCATACTGATAAAGAGGATACCAAATACCAAGCTCCAAGAAAAATGATTGTTGAAATTTGATTTCATACAATTAAGAGGTTTAGTTGTTTAAAAATGGATTATGCTTTTTTTAGCAAACTCCAATTATTGAAAAAAGAACAAAGTAAATGTGTTTTTTGTGTCCAAACACTTACTCCTTTTTGATGTATTTGACATCCGTTCTAGAATTTTTTTATCAAAGGTGACCTTTGCACCTTATGGTACCTTTTTTTTTAAAGAAAAATGAAGATATATAAATTGATTTTTTTTGGTAATGGCTCTACATGTTACTTAACTAAAATTGGAATAAATATAGCAAAATCTAAATCGTTTTTACCAGAACAAAAAAATTCTATTTTTGTGTCAATGAATATTTTTAGAGAAACGATTTTTTTATTGCGAAAAGAATTAAAACTCGAATGGCGGGAAAAGTACGCTATTAGTGGCATTGGTTTATATGTATTGTCAACCATATTTATTGTACATACCGCCAATCAGAAAGTCGAGCCAAAAACGTGGATAGTACTTTTTTGGATTATTGTTCTTTTTGCCTCTGTCAATGCGGTCGTTAAAAGCTTTGTTCAAGAAAGTGGAAATCGCCAACTTTACTATTATCAACTTGCGAATCCTACGGCCATACTTCTGTCAAAAATTTTATACAACACGCTTTTACTTTTGCTTTTGAGTACCTTGTCTTTTATCACTTTTGGTTTCATTGCGGGCAATCCAATAGAGGATTATGAAATATTCTTTTTGGCTATCTTTTTAGCAAGTTTAGGTTTTTCTATCACCTTTACTTTTATTTCAGCCATAGCTGGAAAAACAGATAATAGTAGCACCTTAATGGCGATTTTAAGTTTCCCATTGGTCATTCCTATTCTCTTGTTATTATTAAAATTATCCGCTAATGCACTCCCGATTTTTAATGATACCAATATTGATAGTGATATAACAATATTAGTCTCTATTGATCTAGTTTTGTTAGGGCTTGCGCTCGTACTTTTTCCATTTTTGTGGAGAGATTGAATCAACTTTTTAAATACTAATCACCATTCATATGAACTTAAGCTGGTGGAAAATACTAGGAGTCATACTTATTATTTACTCCTTTATTGCTGGAATGATTATTCCTTTAAAGCCGGGAATTACGGATTTTAAACCGGATAGTGCCAAAACTGGCGAGACGATTGTTTGCGAAGTTGAGGGATACAACTCCTACTATACCCAATCAACAGAACCGATTAGAGCTTGGTTAAAATTGGATAGTGCACACACCTTAGGTGCGCAAAGTATAGAAGTAATTGACGATAGAAATATAAAGGCAAGTTTTGCCATACCCGTCTATTTGCCTGTCAGGAAAAAAGTGGTTGATTTTACCCTTATATTAGATAGTGATAAAGATGGGACTTCACTTTTACCAAGTGCTGTTTTTGTAACACAAGATTCCATTGACCTGTTAAAAGGCGATTCACTTTGGCAAAATACCGAAATATCTAAGCTTAATGGCAAAACGCATACTTCCTTTCCATTTTTGAATATTTTGAACGAAACTATACGGAATACTTACTACCATGTTCCTTTTTGGTTTGCTATGTTCATTATATTAATAGCCTCAGTGATTATGAGTTTTCAGTATTTAAGAACATTGGAACCAGACTATGACCGGAAAGCTAGTGCGTTGACGAGTGTTGGGGTATTGTTTGGAATTATAGGGTTGATTACTGGAGCGATTTGGGCAAAGCACACATGGGGCGCCTATTGGAGTTTTGATGTCAAACAAAATACAACAGCTATTGGATTGTTGATTTATTGTGCCTATTTCGTATTGAGAGATTCTTTTGAAGATGGTGAAAAAAAGGCTCGAATTTCTTCAGTATATAACATTTTTGCATTTGCAACCCTTATTCCTTTATTGTATGTAATTCCCAAATTGGCGGATAGTCTGCACCCTGGTTCGGGCGGGAATATGCCTATTGGAAGTTTGGATTTGGATAGTACAATGCGGTTGATCTTTTATCCAGCAATTATAGGTTGGACCCTCTTTGGTGTGTGGATGGCAGAGTTGATTTTGAGATCAGATCGGATAAAGATGAAACTATGGGATAGAATTTAAAATTAGGGAGGAGGAAATAAATAAGCTACTCAAATTTTAGGAAGTTATTTTTTTAGACGAGGCAAAAAACGCAGACATACCCAAAGGTATGGCGAGTATTTTTAACGATTTAAAAAGAAAAGTAACAAGTAAAATGGGTAAGCTATATTTTTCCTCCTCCCTTAGAAGAAAATAAATCAACTTCTGGGTACTTCAATTCAATTATTTCACCGACTTTTGTGCGCAATTTTTCAATTATGAAAAAGATTTCTTTTATCGCTTTATCGCTTGTAATTTTTTTAGTCCAAAATGCCTCTGCTCAATCAATAAATCCAGACTTTGCTAGAAGCATTGGAAAGATTTATGTTGTCGTAGGAGTTATTCTAGTTATTTTTATTAGCCTAGTGTTTTATCTTATTCGATTGGATAGGAAACTAACCAAATTGGAGAACCAAATTAATGAACATGAGTGAATCAAAATCAAAAGTCAGTTTTTATCAAAGTGTTCAAAATTTCTTTGAAAAAGCTGCACCACACACAGGATTGCACACCGGTTTATTGAACCAAATTAATGTTTGCAATAGTGTGTACAAAATGCAATTTCCGGTAAAAATCAACAATGAAGTAAAGGTTATTGAAGCTTACCGTGTCCAACACAGCCACCACCGCTCTCCTACTAAAGGTGGAATTCGTTACAGTAATCATGTAACTCAAGAAGAGGTAATGGCCTTAGCGACTTTGATGTCTTACAAATGTGCTATTGTAGATGTACCATTTGGAGGTGCCAAAGGAGGGGTAAAAATCACTCCGTGGGAATATACTCCTTACCAATTAGAAAAAATTACCAGAAGGTATACGGCTGAATTGGTAAAAAGAAACTTCATTGGTCCAGCGATTGATGTTCCTGCTCCTGATTATGGAACCGGACCTCGTGAAATGGCATGGATCTATGATACTTACCGTGCGATGAAAGAAGGAGAAATCGATGCTGCTGGATGTGTAACAGGTAAGCCAGTAAATCAAAATGGTATTCGTGGGAGGACAGAAGCTACCGGACGTGGTGTTTATTATGGAATACGAGAAGCATGTAGCTTAAAAGAAGACATGAATAAAGTAGGTTTATCTGCTGGTCTTAAAGATAAAATATTTGCTGTGCAGGGACTAGGTAATGTAGGGTCTTTTGCTGCTAAAATCTTACAAGACGAAGGAGGAGCTACCCTTATTGGAGTAGGGGAGGTAGAAGGATCAATTTATAATAAAGATGGAATTGATATTTATGAACTATTGAAATTTAGAAAAGAAACTGGTTCTATTTTGAATTTTCCAGGGGCTACTAATTTTCCAAAGGAGCAAAGAAATGCAGTTCTTGAATTTGATTGTGATATTTTAATTCCAGCTGCCTTGGAAAATCAAATTACCTATGAAAACGTAGGTAACATAAAGGCAAAAGTTATTGCTGAGGCAGCCAACGGTCCTATTACTTCTGCTGCCGAAAAAGTTCTTTTGAGTAAGGGCGTTATCATTCTGCCTGATGTTTATTTGAATGCTGGTGGGGTGACTGTTTCCTATTTTGAATGGTTAAAAAATCTCTCTCATATGCGTTTTGGAAGAATGGAAAAACGATTCAACCAAAATACACTAAACCAATTAGTCACAGAAGTTGAAAAATTGACTGGAAAGTCTATTGGAGAGAAAGAGAGAGAATTAGTGACTAGAGGTGCTGATGAGATTGATTTAGTTCGTTCTGGACTTGAAGAAACGATGGTAAACGCTTACCATTATACTCGAGAAATTATGAATAGAAAAGAAAAAGTTACTGATTTAAGAACGGCGGCATTTGTCAATGCCATCGAAAAAATTGGTAGTGATTATATGTCTTTAGGAATTTTCCCTTAGTCATTTTTGTGAAGGACAGTTGAACCCTTTCCGCTGTCCTTCACGCTTTATTTTTCTCTCCTCTTATTTAATCCGCCAAATTAAAAAAGTCTCCATAAAAAAACGCCATTTATCATTTTGGTTCATTAAGTCTTTTTACTGAATTAGCTATCATTTTATACCGATTTATTATATGATGTAATGATAGATTTAATGAAATTTGGCTATGTAAAAGTCTTTTAATCAGCGATTTAGGTACTATTTTTTTTTATAACAATTGGATGACCAGCAAGGCTGAATTTTTATTTTACTATTCTTTATCGTTACATTTGACCTATCAAGAATTAAAAGCTGATTAATAACAAATTTTCGACTACAATAAACACTACCCCCTTCACCTACCCACATACCCCCCACACTTTTTTCTTTTTTTGGTTAAGAATTTGACCTAAAAAAACTAGGTGAATAATTATTACTATTCCTTTTTCGATATCCTCGTTTATCTTTGCTTAAAAAAAGAAGGATATGAGGCATATATTCCTATTGGTTATACTATTAATAACCGCCCAAAATTTGGTGTTTAGCCAGAATTTAAAAAAGTTTTGGGTAACTTTTACAGATAAGGATAGTTCGTCTTTTGATATTAGTCAACCATCCGAATACCTTTCTCCAAGAGCTCTAGAACGGCGAGCTAACCAAAATATTCCGATCTCTGAAAATGACCTACCTGTAAATGATAATTACCTTTTGGAATTGAAAAAATTAGGAGTTAATATTCATAATACATCAAAATGGCTTAATGCTTCAAGTATAGTGGCTACGGATTCAATCGTAGCATTAATAAAGGATTTATCATTTGTTGATACTGTAAAATATGTAGGTAAACATCAAATCAATAGTATTTTCCTAAAAAAGACGGGAAAGCAAAGGGACTCAACGGAATTTTCTTTTTTGTTGGATAGTCTGCATGGGTATGCAGATGAACAGATTCAAATGGTAAAAGGAAAGTATTTGCATAATAATGGGTACCGAGGAGCAAGCAAAATGATTGCGGTATTGGATGGTGGTTTTTCCAATGTAGATATTATGGCATTTTTTGATAGTTTAAGAGTTCATGGGAAATTAAGTTATCAAAAGGACTTTGTAGATGGAGACAACTATGTTTACGAGTCTAGTAGTCATGGTTCACAAGTTTTGTCTGTAATGGGGGCTAATATTCCTGGTTTTATGGTTGGAACTGCGCCTGATGCGACTTATGTTTGTTTGAAAACGGAAGATACTCGAGGAGAATATTTGATTGAAGAATGTAATTGGGTGGCGGCACTTGAATACGCGGATAGTTTGGGCGTAGATGTTGTCAATTCTTCTGTGGGATATACGACCTTTAATGACAAGGATATGAATCATCATTACGACATGCTTGATGGAAATACAGCTATAGCCAGCAAAGCAGCTAATATTGCTTTTGCGAAAGGGATGATCGTAGTGAATAGTGCTGGAAATGACGGAAATGGAGAATGGAAATATATTGATGTCCCGGCTGATGCAATCGATATTTTGACGGTAGGAGCAGTGAATTCGGATGGTAAATATGCCAGATTTAGTTCTGTTGGACCTACGCCTGACGGTAGGGTTAAACCTGAAATTGTTGCATTAGGGAAAGGAACGACTGTTGCTTCTGTTTATTCAAACAAAGTAAATCGATCAAATGGAACTTCTTTTTCTTCACCACTGATTGCAGGTATGGTTGCATCATTGTGGGATGCATTTCCTGAAAAAACAAATAAGGAGATCATTGAAGCGGTTGTTCAAAGTGCTAGTCAATTTGATGACCCAAAGGATAAAATCGGTTATGGGATACCTGATTTTTATGAGGCTTATCAAATTTTATCAATTAAAAATCCCTAATTACCGATCACGAATTATAATAATAATGGATGCATTAGTAATATCTGGAGGAGGGAGTAAAGGAGCATTTGCTGGCGGAGTTGCTGATTTTTTATTGAATCATTGCGGCAAAGAGTACCATACTTTTGTTGGAACTTCTGCTGGAAGTTTAATAGCACCGTTGCTTGCATTAGGCAAAATAGAGAAATTAAAAGAAGTATTTACGACTGTTAAAAACAGACATGTATTTAGTACGAACCCATTCATAGTAAAGAAGAAAGATGGCGTTTTTCATACAAAAATCAATCACTTTAATACGCTTCGAATGTTTTTATTGAGAAGAAAAACATTCGGGGAAACCAAAAACCTTCGAAAGTTAATTGAACGTACCTTGACAAAGGCTGATTTTAATCTATAGAGGGCAGGTCATAAAGAAGTCATTGTAACGGTTACAAATTTGACTAATGGAAAGGTAGAATATAAATCTATTCATGAATGTTCCTATGATGACTTTTGTGATTGGATGTGGGCTTCTTCTAATGTGGTACCCTTCATGAGTTTGGTAGTCAAAAATGGTATGGAGTATGCGGATGGTGGTTTTGGGAATTATTTGCCGGTCAAGGCTGCTATAGAAAGAGGAGCAAAAGAAATTGATGCGATCGTTCTTCGTCCCCAAAAATTGATTGTTAATAATATGCCTTCAGAAAATGCCTTTGGGGTGCTTTTGAAAACTTTTGATTTTATGCTGAATCAGATAGGAGATGATGATATTTTGATCACTAACTTACAAAGCAAAGTCAGGAAAACACGGGTGAATTGTTATTTTACGCCTCGGGTGCTCACTGAAAATTCTTTCATTTTTGATCCTGATCAAATGGCAAAATGGTGGAAAGAAGGGTTCGAATATGCGAAAACACAGTCACCAGCTTGTTATCAATTTGATTAAATTACCTCAAGTACAACTCTTGCCGAAATACCTTCTACACCATTCACTTTAGTGGGTAAACAAAATAACCTATATACCCCAGGTTCAACGTCTAACAGGTTTAATGTTTCCAGAATAACCACCTCATTTTCCAATAAGATTTGATGCGTATCCGGTGGATCATGGAATAATTGAATAGAATGATAATCAATACCAACTAAATGGATTCCTTGATCTACGACCCATTGTGCCGCATCAGCTGTAAGTGCACAAAAATCTTCTCGAAAAGCATGAAAAGGATCTTTCCAATGCTGGGAATTATCTGTTTTACACAGTAGCTTTTTGGTGTTTTTAGGGAGGTTTAGAGTATCTAAATTTTTTGCGGTAATCTTTTTCAAACCTTTTAAATCTGCAATTACACAATCTCCAATTAATTTTTCAAGAGAGATCTCATTGGTGGTTATTCCGTCAGGAATGATATGTAAAGGTGCATCAATATGGGTTCCAGAGTGTACGTCAATATCAAAACGGGACACGTTCCAGCCATCTTTTTCATAAGTCATCAATGGAGAAATATTGACTCCATGGCTATCGGGCCATACTGGCAATTGAGCATCAAGGGAAACAGAGATATCTATGTATTTTGACATTGTAATGAAATATTATTATACTCATTTAAAATTTTCTGATTTTGGAATTTCTACATTGGAGTAATCAATTTCTCGATGGATATTATTTAAATTTTTATTTTGAGAAACATACCCTTTCGGATAATAGAATCTCTCCCTTACTTGATTATCCATGAGATAAGATTGTTTATATCCCCGATAAGTTCCCCAAAATTGGTTCCATCTAAACATTAGAATGCTATAAAATTCTTTTAGAAAGACCCCATCTTTCAGCGCTTGTTTATAATCACTAGCCCAATTTGTCGTCAGTAATTGTATGAAAGTGAAAATATTAAAAGTTTCATTTTTCATAATCAATCGATAAGCAATTGCTTCTCGCCGATATCTATTGTATACATTTCCCCATTTCTCCTCGTGGACATGAATAATGGTGGCATCGGCTTGGTAAACAATTTTATAGCCTTTTTCTTGAATTTTTTTTGCCCAGTCCAAATCTTCTAACCCGGTCAGTGTTTCATCGTAAGGTTGTTTTGCCCAAAGGCTTTGTCGGACAGCACAATTGGCATTATTACAAAATGGATGTTTTTGATTAGGATTGCTTAAATCTGGAAACCATTTGGCAAAAACTTGATGTTCAGAATACTTATTTCGGTGATCTCCTCTTTGCTTCCCATAAACAATTGCAACTCCCTCATCCTCAAACGGTTTACACATTAACTCTAACCAATCATTAAATACTGGATATACGTGTGCGCTGGCAAAAAGTAGAATGTCGCCTGTGGCTGCTTTGCAGCCAACATTTATGGCATATCCAAAAGAGAAATCAGCCGGATTTATATTGACTATCTTAGCTGGAAACTGCTTGGCAATGCGCACTGTTGCATCTCTTGAGCCACTATCGACCACAATAATCTCTACTTCTTTTTTGGTTTGTTCTAGGATGCCTGCTAACAACTTTCCAATGTGTTTTTCTTCATTGAGGCATCTTATAATTATGGATACTTTCATTTATCTTCACTTTTGTAAAATGAGGGTACAAATTACCTGATTTTTTTAGAGATTCATTCAGAAATCTGCTTCAAAGTAATTTACTTGTAAAAATAGATTTGGTTTCAGAAGCAAAACAAAAGCATGAAGTTTTCTTCATATATTCGCTTCGATTTCGAAAAATATTTTGTTGTACACTACAAACAAATTTCTAAGTTGTTTATTTAATCTAAAATCATTTTTTTTTGGATAAATAACTTTCTCTACTGTACACTTTTTGAAAGTAGTGAAAATGCCGTCAAATACGGCGAAAGAATAATAAGGAGGGAGACTTTTGACGAAAAAATCGAAGATTTTTTCGTCAAAAGTCTCCCTCCAAAAGAAATTTCCGTGCCGCAGGCACGTGGATTTCAATAAGTGTACGGTAGAAAAAAATAACTTAATAATTGAACGAAGAAAATGAATTACATAGAAATATTTAAGAATGGATATTCAGGATATGCCAATTATTTATGGCAAGAAATAACGAACCCCAATTGGCATAATTACTTTTATTGGTTGATTTTAGTGTCCTTGTTTTTCTTCTTTTTAGAAATATTCTTTCCATGGCGTAAAAAACAACCCTTATTGCGGAAAGACTTTTGGCTGGATGCATTTTATATGTTTTTTAATTTCTTTTTGTTTTCGCTTATCATCTATAATGCAGCTTCAGATGTAGTGGTGAATTTTTTCAATAGCTTGATAATCAATGTTGTAAATTTTGATTTGCAAGCTTCCAATCCACTTCGAACAGCGCCGCTTTGGTTGATACTAATCATCGGTTTTTTTGTTCGTGATTTTGTTCAGTGGTGGACACATCGTTTATTGCATCGAAGTTCTTTTTTGTGGGAGTTTCATAAGGTGCATCACTCGGTTGAGGAAATGGGTTTTGCTGCCCACTTACGTTATCATTGGATGGAAACTTTGGTATATCGAACGATAGAATATATTCCTTTAGCTTTGTTAGGAATTGGGCTTTATGACTTCTTTATTATTCATATTTTTACGCTGGCTATTGGACACTATAACCACTCCAATATTACCGTTTCTGGAAAAGTAACTGGTGGAATTCTTGGATTTTTAATTGGAGTTGTGGTTGCGACTAGTGGGTTTGATGTACATCTTTTAGATAATCCTCCACTGTGGCAACAACTATTGGTCGTGCTCACTTGGGTGGTGTTTGGAAGTTTAGTTATCGGTCCAGTGATGAAAATTATCTTCAATTCGCCTGAAATGCATATCTGGCATCATTCCTATGAATTGCCGGAAGAAAAGAAATTTGGGATAAATTTCGGCATATCACTAGCTATTTGGGATTACCTTTTCAATACAGCCTATGTTCCCAAAGAGGGTAGAGATATTAGATTAGGATTTCCTGGAATCTCCAAGTTCCCTAATTCCTTTTTGGATCAAATAAAGTATGGATTCAAAAAGAACAAGAACTAAGTTTAAGGATACAAATCAAGACAAAATGGCGAAATCAATACTACTTACCAAAGAAGATTTTTGGGCAATATGGATAGGCTTTGGGCTACTTTTTTTAGGGTTAATTTTATTTTTTGTGAATCAACCAGAAAACTTAGACCAAAGACATGCTGACTTAAATTCCATATTAGAGCAAGAATCCACTGCTCCATTCAAAACAGCTCAATGGTGGGAAGCTTTTGATGAACAACAAAAGATAAAAGCAACAAGTGAACCTATCGGAAAATGGTTGAAAAAATTAACAGATAAACCTGGAGGGTGGGATGTTAATCCTTTAAATTCCTTTTTTACCTCAGAAAAAGCAGCCGAAGCTAAAAAAACATCCGTTGAGAATGAATATTTAAAATTAGACGAAATTTCAGGTGCTTTGAGTATGACTGCAAAGCGAAAGAGTCAGGAAGCGGCAAAATCTAATTTTGAGGATGTAGGATTAAATAATGCAGCTATTGCTTCTATAGAATCTTGGAGAGATTCAAAAGCTATAACAGATAAATTAGCTAAAAAATATAAAACAAAACCTGGGAATAAATTATTGTGGTTGTTGGGTATGATGCTGAGTTTGGGGATTCTATTCGGTTTTGGGAAAATGGTGATGGGCGAAAATTTTGGTAGTTTCTTAAAAGGTTTTTTGCTTGTTTTTCTGATAGCAGTTTTGTCTTATATGCTTGCCGGTCAAGCAAATATGAAGGCAATTGGGTTTGGTTATGCAGCTTGGGCGATTGTGATAGGACTTTTGATTTCCAACAC
Source organism: Bacteroidota bacterium (assembly GCA_024743405.1). GTDB lineage: Bacteria > Bacteroidota > Bacteroidia > Chitinophagales > Saprospiraceae > JANSWP01. The sequence goes on along the minus strand of JANSWP010000101.1, from coordinate 9,932 downwards.
GATTGGGACGCCAAATTTTGCCAAACCTGCACTCGCCACTGAATTTTTCATTAAAACTGGCTTGGTTCTTTTAGGTGCTGAAATTTTGTTGAGTAAAATTTTGGCGATTGGTTTACCTGGTATTTTTGTGGCATGGATTGTTACCCCAATTGTCCTGGTTTCTACTTATTGGTTTGGGCAAAAAGTATTAAAAATATCTTCAAAAACACTAAATATGACTATATCGGCTGATATGTCTGTTTGTGGTGTTTCTGCTGCGGTTGCGACTGCAGCAGCCTGCAAAGCAAGCAAAGAGGAATTGACCTTAGCGGTTGGGTTGAGTATGATATTCACTTCAATTATGATGATTGTTTTGCCTGCCTTTATCAATTGGGTAGGGATGCCTGAAATTTTAGGTGGAGCTTGGATTGGAGGAACGATTGATGCAACGGGAGCCGTTGTGGCCGCGGGTGCTTTTTTAGGAGATGATGCGTTAAATGTAGCGGCAACCATCAAAATGATTCAGAATGTTTTGATTGGATTAATTGCTTTTGGAGTGGCAGTGTACTTTGCCACTAAAGTTGAAAATGAATCGGATGAAGCTGGAGACAAACCTAAAGTAGGGTGGGGCGAAATTTGGCGACGATTTCCAAAATTCATTTTAGGATTTATTGGAGCGTCTATTATATTTTCAATCATTTATGCGAGCTTAGGAGATGCAAAAGCCTATACGATGATTGACCAAGGGGTGATAAGAGGATTTACGAAGAATGTTCGTGGTTGGCTATTTTGTCTGGCATTTGTAAGTATTGGACTTTCAACCAATTTCAAAGAATTAAAAAAACATTTTACCGGAGGAAAACCTTTGATTCTATATGTTTGTGGGCAAACCTTGAATTTAATATTGACCCTCTTAATGGCTTATATTATGTTCTATTTGGTATTCCCACACATTACAGAAAACATATAAAATTCAGAATTAGGGAGGAGGAAATAAATAAGCTAACCAAATTTTAGGAATTTAATTTTTCTTTAGGCGAGGCAAAAAACACAGACATACCCAAAGGTATGGCGAGTATTTTTAACGATGCATAAAGGAAAAATAGCAAGTAAAATGGGTAGGTTATATTTTTCCTCCTCCCTTAACTAAAGGTGATTCGCCTATTTTTTATTACTAAATAATTCAGAAAGGGAATCGAATTCCTTTCTGAAACTAAGTCCTCCTCCAGTTTTTCTCCTTCTGGTTCCTGCGATGTCGGGTTCTGTTTTATTGTAGATTTTTAGTTTTAACCGGCGATCTTTGGTAAGGATATATTCGAGCATTACTTCGCCAGTAAGAATGGAATTATTAGTAGGGTTGGGAACGTTTCGGGTAGTTCCAATATCCACATTTACCCCTGTCGTAATGAACCAACGATTATTTTGTCCTAATCTTAATTTTAGTTTACCTCGAATTTCACTATTGCTTTCCAATAAATCAGGATTATCAAGCCCTGAAAATTGATATTGACTATACCCAAAATTAAAATCTATACCTGAAATAAAGCCATTTTCCGTTAGCAGTTCTGTCGCAAATTCAGTTATATACATTGACAATTGACTGGACAACATCTCGCTTAAAGTATTGATGCCAATATCGGTAGCTTGTACATTAAAATCGGAAGGCATGAATTGCCCCAAAACCATTAAACCGAAAACCTGTCGATTCAACTCATTTTGATTTTGACGAATACTACGGAGTTTTGTGTCAACATAATTTCGAAGTTCAGTTGGCAAGTCTGGAAATCGAATATCAAAATCAATGGTTGGACTTAATAAATTGCCAGTCAAAATCATGTCTAGGTTTACCGGAGTGCTATTCCTAGCCAACTGCTGAATGTCACTCTGAGCAGTCACTAAATATTCTTGAATGAAATTAATGGTAGAAGGATTCAACCCATCATAAACTGCTTTTAAATTTAACTGAGCATTGTAAGGGTCACCTGTCCAATCAATTGTTCCTCCGCGCTCTACCTTAAACGGTTTATTAACCAATAAATTCATTAAAGTGAACAGATATTGACCTTGTTCAACCACGTAATTTCCCCTCATTTCAAAACCGCCGTTTCGCGTCATTAAAATTTTGAGATTGCCATTTCCAATACCCTTTATGACATCTCCCCAATACTTATCAAAAACCATTTCTACTTCTGCTGTTTCATTCATCACCAAATCCATTTCAATATTCAATCCCCGAATTTCAGGGCGTTCCTTTTCTTCCTCTTCTGGTTTCTTTTCTTCTGTCCTAAATTTTATAAAACTGACTTCTTCAGCATCTTGACTATAAGAGACAGGAATGACGACTTTGGTGCCTTTGGCAGAGGTTGCACTAATATATACCTCTGGTTGCCTAAAAGAACCCGAAAAATGTGCATATCCCGTTCCAACTCCTTTCCCATAGATATAGTCATTATCGCCTTCTTTTGTATTTAATGCCACAAACTGGTCATCCAAAGTAACGATCCGAACATCCAATCCTAGATCTCGAAGATGCTTGTGGGTGATTCCTCCTACAACTCTTGCGGCATTTCCAGCCTGGTCATAAACAATCGTTTCGGAGGCATCCCATAATTTTTCACTTAAGACTATTGTACCAGTTGGTGCTGTAAATCGAGTATTTAAAAAAACAATGGTTGTCGCGACGTCTCTTGCCTTACCGATTCCTGAAGCTAATAATTCGGTCGGCGGACCATATAATCGACCGTCGACATTTAATAAGCCTTCGGTATCTGCGATGGATGGTTTAAGAAAATATTCTAAAAATTTTATTGGGAAGTCTTTTACGGTAACAGCATAATCAAGGTAGTTTCTTTTTATTTTTTCTTCTTTATTTTTTGTTTGGGTTGTTTCGCCTTGATAGGTTGGTGGATAATAATGTCCTTCTGCCAAAATTTGTTGATTTCCTTTTGTAATGGCAACTGCTGACTTGACTTTATCCCTAATGGTAGGAGCTTCGGCTGCGATCCATAGGTTGCCATAGTTATCATCATTGATAATTAAAGAATCCATGTTTACAACAGCAGAAATATTTTGAAATTTGAATAAATTTCTCACAGTGGCATTCATGTCTGCCGTACCACTAAAATTTAAAGGCTCATATATCCAAACATCGTTGATAAAAGACATATCTACATTCTCAACAGATAATTTCAGCCCAACGTTATCTTTATGTTCTAGTAGAATACGACGATCCTTATTGCTCAATATAAGGTTCTTTGTTTCTACTTTATTTTTATTTAATAGAATGTAATTGTCATCCGAAATAGCCCAATTGTCACTTAAAATGGACAAATTGGAGGAAAACAATTGAATTCGATAATCTTCCTGATGTTCTAAAATAAATAAGCCGTTCAAATTTAGATTATCGAGAATTTTGGTAAGGTTTAAAGAGGTTATCCCAAATTCTAAAGTGTCTCTATTTACAAGCCCCAAAAGCGCAATTGGAGACAACTCAATTTTGTTGTTGATATTTGTTTTTCGGACACCAAAATTCAATTCTGCTTCGCTTAGACTAGCTTCTCCAAACATGACTATGTCTTCGAAAAAGACGTTGGAATAACTCAAATTTGGGATCTCAATATCAAAGTCAAAATGATCTATTTCACTGTCAAAATTTCCTTTTATTTTTGTTTCAAAAAAGCCATTCAAATTGGGGTCAGCTAATTTAATTAAGCCCTTGGGATTATGAAGTAGTACGTTGAAATCGAATTGATTGGGAGATAATTCAATCCCTTTGCTTTTTAACCCAATTCGACGGGAAAATTCTGAATAATTCCTTTCCATAAATTGAAACCAAGCCTCTGGAATAGTTTCAATATCAAAATTGCCATTTATTTCTGCTTCTAAAATATCAGAATCGACCGTGAAAAATTTGATTCCATTTTCATCATAATCGGATACGATCATCACCGAATCAATTTGAATAGTATCCTTAAGATCTCTAACCATTTCGAAATTGCGAACGGTCGCATTACCCAAAATATTGGTTGGATCGATGTCTTGTAAAGTCAAATCCACTGCACCCGATAATTGTAAATCTTGCTTGGACAGGTTTAATGGTTTTAAGGCCAGTCGATTGATATCGGCATAAAAATCAAAAATGGGTATGGTATCAGTAAAGTCAATTTCGCCCCTAAAGTTGAGATTGATGTTTTTGTCCTTAACCACCAAGTCTCCATCAAAAAGATTTTGATTTAAGCGGCCATTCAAATTGACATTTTTATAATCGTACCCTTTAAATTCTAAACTGTCAATTGTACCTTCTAAGGTGGCATTGGCATTGGCAAGTCTTAGGCCGACTCCTTCTTTTACCTTAGATTTAAAGGTAACGTTCCCAAAGTTAGGATCGTCAGACCAGGTTCCCATATCAAAATCGAAAAGGGTCAACCCTCCAGAATATTGGGCATTGTCACGTCCTCCTATCAACACCATTTGCATATCCATCTCCGCTTTACCCAATGGCGTACGCATTTTTCCGGTTACTGCAAAGTCAATAAAGAACCCAAAAAATTCTCCTGTAAAATCAAATCTCCCAAGTTTATTAAAGTTTTCTGGAGGATTAAAAGAAGGAATTAGTCCACGCAAAGTCTCCATATCGGTTCTTAAACGGGCTACGTCCAAATCCATAAATTGCTCATCTAAGACCATCAAATCCCTAGAATTAAATTTACCTTCAAAGTTTAGTCTATTTTGCAGTTTTAGATTTAAGTTTCGACCATTCAATCTATTTATTTTTCCATAGATTCTTCCATCTAATTCGAAAACCTCTTCTCGGTTTTTTATGAAAAATACATTGTCATAAAGTTTTGGAGCAAATGTCATAATATCTGCCAATGCTATCTCTGCTTCATTAAATTTTGCATCCATTCGAACATTTGCGACAAAAGATTGAAAATCTAAAAACCGATTATATTTCATGACTAGCGTATCTCCAATATCACTGTAAGGTGTTTTTAGTTGTAACCCAAAAATTTCTGTTCTATTGTCAGATACTAACACGTCTTGCGCAGAAAGTTTCTCTAGTTCAAAACCAGTATTATCTATAAAATCCATATGTTCTACTTCTCCTCTAAAGTTCCATTTATTAAAGGAGAAGTCATTGATATTGATATCTAAATCATAAAGGCTCAGGTGTTGATAATCGATTCGGTCATCAGGGGTGATTTTTACAGGTGCATTTCGATAGTTGTGCAATTCAAAACCACCATTTTTCAAGTTGAAATCTCGGACGGTTGCTAATAAAAAAATAGAGTCAGTTGGATTTAGTTTTTCTGCTTCATAGGCGAGATAAACATTTTCTCGTTGTACCAAAAAAGAATCCCAAGGCATATGACCGTAAAATTCATCAATATTCAGTTGAACACCATCAAAGTTAACTTCACCGAATGCAAGTCTTTTATTTTTTAAATTAAGAGAATCAATATTGATGGCTCCTTGAGAAATAATCACTTCCAAATCTTGACCTAGTAGACTGTCCGATTTTAAGAATCGGACATCATTTAAGTAAACCGTGTTGATATTCAGAAAAAATGGTTTGGTTGGAATGGTATCTTGAGGTGATATTTCCTTGGGTTCAGAGTTCAAATAATCAACAATAAATTGGAGGTTATTAGGAGACGAACTATTAGGATAGCGAATAATAAAATCAGCTTCGTTTATCGCCATCTCTTCAATTTCTAATTTTTTTGATAAAAGCCCGAAAAGACCTTTATCTAAGTCTACCCTGATTAAACTACTATTGAGAAGTGTATCTCCATTGAGGTCTTCTAGATAAAAATTCTCTAATAAAATGCCATTAATAATATTTAGTCGAACATTATCGACTCGAACGGTTGTATTAAGTTCTTTTGAAAGTAAATTCGTAGCCTTTTTGGCTGCCCAGTTTTGAACTTGAGGCAATTGCAAAATCATGAAAAAGAGGAAAAATAAGGCAAAAAATGTCCAGGCTGACCGTTTGACAAACCTCCACCATGACCAAGTTTTTTGGTTAGTTTTAATCATCCCTTCATTATCATTATTTGGTAAAGGTTTACTCATTAAAGCTTTTCATTGTCGTACAAACTAAACTTTACTTAATGAAGCCGAAATTACGGCGATTTTGTTGAAATTTGGATGGGCTTTAACTAAAGTTTATGAACATTGCAACAACTTATCTTTTGAGGTTCAGCTAGACATACGCTATATTCACTTTTTTGAGTCTGCAAAAGCCAGCGCTCTTTTTTCTGACCAAATGGATCCCTGATTATTAAAAGAAATAAATCCAACATGGCCACCATGTTTGGGTGCTTCAAAATGAAAAAATTGATGTTTTTCTGCCATTTCAACAGGAAAACATCGATAACTTAAAAAAGTGTCGTCTAAAGCATTGACTAAAAGTGTTGGAATTTCAATCTGAGGTATCACATTAAGGGAAGAGGACTTAGTCCAATAATCAAAGTTGTTTTTAAATCCGTTAAGTGGTGCGGTAAATTGATCGTCAAATTGGTAGAAGTTTTTTGGTGGATTTTTTACATCAAACTGGATTTTGTTAGGAAAAGACTCGGCTTTTTTTGCAGCTTTTTCATTGAGACTATTCATGAATCTTTTTAAATAAAGCGAGTTTTTAGCTTTGTCAATTTCAATATTGGCAGATTCGATGTGACAAGGCACTGAGAAAGCTATTCCTTTTTTGACTGCTTTTGGCAGTGTGTTGCCGTATTTTCCTAGGTAATTTAGTACTACATTTCCACCTAAGCTAAAACCAACCAAGACTATTTCACGATATCTATTTATGCTTAAAACATGATCTACTACAAATTCCAAATCGGTTGTCCATCCCATATGATAGCTGTAGGGTTGTCGATTTATTACACCACTGCAACCTCGAAAATTAAAAGCCAAACCATCCCAACCTTTATTGTTAAATGCTTTGATCATTCCACGCATATAAGGTCTATCAGCGCTACCTTCAAGGCCATGTAAAACGATAACGAGTTGATCACTTTTGACAAAAGACCAATCTAAATCAAGGAAATCTTTGTCAGGTGTTTCGATTCGTTCCCTTTCATAAAAGACGTCTTTAACTTTTCGAGCTAAAGCAGCATAAACCGTGTTCAGATGGGCATTTCTGAGTAAAAGCGGAGCTTTGTAGTCGGATTTCTGAATTAAAGGCATGTATTAATTAGTTCAAGCTTTATTTTTTTGATTGGATGGTTTTTATTTTTAAATTATTAAAATCTATATCATCCATCATGAAATAGTAGTTCATCTGGTCATAAGCCTCTTTTTCAGAATTATAAAATTCATTAAAATAAACAACATAATCATTTTCTGTATCGGAGAAGCATCCTAACCATAAAATATTGGCGGTTAGCCCACTATTTTCAAGATTGGTCAATCGAATTAAAGCATCTTTGGTTTGTGAATATGAACCTTCCGTGATAATGTATTTTGTACCATTCAAATTGAAAAATCGTGAACAATCATAAGTGACAGAGGCTTCATTGCCTTGACCAACAATGATTTCGCCTTTCTTTTTTGTTTGACTTTTTATTGCTTTTTGGGATGTAGGTTTTTGGTTTTTGGTCTCAACATCGTCATCCCACCAATTTTGTTCATCTACAGCCACATTTACGGCGGTGTCTACTACAAAAATCTTAGCTTCTTCATCATTTCCTTTTTTATCTAACTCGGTTAAATCCTCTAAATAAGTAGTTCGGTCAACGTGAACTAGATCCGCGTCTTGAATTTCGCGATAAAATATAACACCCATTAGGCAAAAGGAAATAGTAGTGACCAAAACTTGATTCCAAAACGATTTTTGAAACCTCAACACAGAACCGGGTCCACCTGTATTCTTTAAAAAATTTAACCCTTTTTGCCACCAAGGTGGTGCATTATTAAAGGACATCTTTTCCAACCACTTCCCTTGAGCAAGGAAGCTCATGCTTTGTCTTTTGCCTTTGAAAGTTTCATGTCTTGCAGGTGTAATGAGTACATGAGGTTCTCGTTGTTTGTCCACCTTAAGGAGTCCAAAACCGTTTAATACACATTGATGTTTTAACTCTCGGAGGTATTTATCGTCAGGGTTTTCGAAAACATCTTCCCCATAGGCGACCCACTGTTCATCGGCATGATATCGCTTGAACTGCTCTACAGCATAAATATATCGATAGCGGTGGAATTGAGCAGCAACCAACCTAAATAAAAACATGATTGTAATCAAGGAGATTAGGCATAGACTAATAGATGCAAATAATCCTATTTGTTTGATAGTGAAGTGATCATAAGAATAGCCATATGCTAAGATAAAAGCAGTGAGTAGGCTTGCAATCGCTAGCCCATCCCAGAAAAAAACGGCTTTTTGTAATCTGTACTGTACTTCACTTTTGGTATGATAAGAAGTAGCCTCAAAAGTGGCAGAGAAGATTTGATTATCTGGTTTTCTAAAAGAATAATAACCATCTGCAATGATGCCTCCACTAGTGCGAACATCTAGTTTTGAAATGGTGGTTACCTCTTTTTTTCGAAGGCGGTATTTGTAATAAGCCTTCATAAATTTTAAAGCAACCTTCTTAATAATATTTTCGGATAGAAAATTTTCGATAATTATTGATTGTTGAATACGTGAATAGTTAGTTTTTGTTAGGCTTTCAGTAATGATTTATTATTGAACCCTTTCTAATGCTTTCCATAAAGCGATGACTTCCATTGCTTCTTTTACTTCGTGGACGCGCAGTATTTTTGCGCCCTGTTGGAGGGCAACCATATGTAGGGCTGTTGTTCCATTTAGCGCATGTTTTGGATTGATTTTTAGGACTTTACAAATCATTGATTTTCTGGAAATTCCAGCCAAAATAGGATAATCAAGCATCTTAAATACATGCATACTTTTTAATAAATCGTAATTGTGTTGAACTGTTTTCCCAAAACCAAAACCAACATCTAAAACTATATCTTTTATACCTAAAATTTGTAATTTTTCTATTTCCCAAATAAAAAAATCTAGAATTTCTTGCACTACGTTTTCATAAGTAGGATTAGATTGCATACCGCTCGGTAATCCTTTCATATGCATCAGAATGTAAGGAGTCTCAAGTTGAGCAACTGTCTGATACATTTTTGGATCCAGTTTACCCGCTGAAATATCATTGACAATGCTGGCTCCAGCGTTTACAGCTTCTTTGGCAACATTTGCGTTAACAGTATCAATAGAAATAATGACCTCAGGAAATTCGCTATGTATGCCTTTGATAGCGGGTAGAATTCTTTTTAATTCAGCTGATTCAGATATGATTTTGGCTCCTGGGCGACTAGACATGCCTCCGATATCAATAATTTTGGCTCCTTCCAGGATCATTTTTTCGGCCTGCTCTATTATTGCTTTGTCCGAATTATGTTTTCCTCCATCAAAAAAAGAGTCTGGAGTTACATTCAAAATACCCATTACAATGGGGTCATTAAGACTTAGTATCTTTCCTTTACAGTTGAGCGTTAAATGTGGGTTGAGCATTTTTTCATAGTCTTAAAATCAAAAATCTGGACTTTTTTGGACGGCTAAAATTATTAATTTTGATCAACTTATAAACACCTCATGCTCGAAACTTTTTAAGCCTATTAAATAATGAAAGAAATATATACAGACTTCACTAATTATAATCTTTGGGCAAACAAAAAAATGGTTGATTTTTATCTGAGCCAGCCAATGGAAATGATGGATCAAATGGTAGAAAATAGTTTTCCTTCTGCTCGTTTGACTTTTTTACATATTTGGGATGCTGAAAATATTTGGTTGGAACGATTAAAGGGGAATCCAACTACTTCTTTTCCGAGTAAAAACTTTACCGGAACAGCTGAAGAGGGATTAAAATTAGTGGTTTCGAATTCAGTTGCCCTTAGGGATTTTGTGAAGGCGCAAAAAGGTTCCTTTTTCGAAC
>JANSWP010000065.1 GCA_024743405.1 Bacteroidota bacterium | reverse complement strand
TAAAAACTTTAATATAGTCGTTTACTGTATTGCGAGAACGACCCAATAATTCGCCAATAATCCGATTACTTTTTCCTGCTACTTTGAGTTGTAACATTTGCTTTAAATCCATGATTTCTATTCTTTTATTGGCCATGTATTTTGTGTTTTGTATAACACAAAATTCGGTATTCAATTAAATACCATTGGCTATTCTAGAAACCTGAATTATTCATCTTCATAACATAATCTAGTGGCATACTTTAAACCGATATGTGTGGCACAGTTTAAACCGATACAACTGGCATGGTTTCCTCCGCTAAGAGTGGCACGGTTTCACCGATATATCTTCTGATAAATGATAGTCTAATTCACCTTCCAAACTCGCTTCCAATAAGCGTTTTATCATCGGTGCAAGAATCCCGTCTTTACCACCAAATTTATCCCCTTTTTGAAGCCGATCAATTGCCTCTTTTTCAAAGTCAGTCCAATCAAATTCGGAATGCTTAGATCCCTTTTTTCGTGAATTCATAACTGTGTCTGTTTGAACCTCCAACATAATTCAAAAAATTTAGGTGACACAGTTTAATGAACAGTCTCAAAAAGGACTGTGGAATCAACCACAGTCCTTTTTATTTATTCTAAAAAGCTGTTTCAAAGCAACACAAATAGTTCATTTTCAACACGTTGCATGCGTTATGACGTTGAAAGACACTAATTTTCTAAAGGCACTTACTACTACGTTGTCCCTTTGGTGGAAATAAGTACAGGAACACGCCTAATTTGGAGGGCAGCCGTTTGTTTATGCGGAGCAGATTAAAAAAACTAGACTTTTTTCATAGTTTTTCCATTCCTTTTTTGCCTCCTAGCAAAAGTTTCACGAATGCCAAAAAGTACATTATTTAAAGAAAGAAATTTTCAAATATTCCCGAGAATACTTCAAAGTGACAAAGTAGTATTACTTTATCAATTTTATCGAAAAAGAAGAAACCTCATTTTCAAGAATTAAAAAATACAAACCAGATGAGTTTAGCATGGATAAATCAATTGCCTCATCTAAATAAAAATCATCTAACTGATGCAAAGTTTCGCCCATAACATTTAGGATTCGAACGTTGTATTCCACATTTAGGGGTAAATCCGTTTGTAAATTAATAACATCCTCAAAAGGAGTTGGATAGGCTGTGATACTAATTTTATCTGATTTAAAAGGATTATCCGTATTGGTTACATCTGTAATTTGGAGACAATAATCTTCTGCCTCTCCATCAAATACCGTTGAATTATCGTCACATGGACTTGTTGAACCAAATACTCTTGCATAAACAATTCTCATTCTACTGACACCCACTTCTGCTGTGATCGGAACAAGAATGTCTGTGGTAAAGGTTTCCCCTGGAGAATCTACTTCCAATACTTTTTCATCGTTCCCAAAATTACCATCCCCATTAAAATCTATCCAAACTTCTAAATCAGGATTAAAATTAGTAGTGACCGTTTCTACAGTTAAGCTGAAAGTTTCACCAATATTTACAGATTGTGCGTCAGGGAGAGCATAACTACCATATCCCAAATCACTTCCAGATTGGTTTGTGTAATCATTGATTTCAACCCTATCAATGTATACATCGTTGCCCTCAAAATCATCATAAACTGAACAGAATTCTAAATCAATACAAGAACCACATCCTTTTGTATAAAATGAAAAAATTTGAGAATCAGAGATTGCCGTGGAGCAAACAGAAACTACTTGAAATTCATATTGCTGACAGAATTCCAAATCGGTTACTTGATAAAAAGGATTTGCCCCTGCCACTATATTCCAATCAGGCGAGCCAGCCATTCTCCATTTTAATGTATCCGAAATCGCAGATTGGTTAGCTTCCCAAAACAACACCGCTGAAGTCTCTTCGACACTAGTCACATTTAAGTTGGATGGGGATAAACAATCCAGATTAGATAAATCAAATTTCCACATAGACACATCGTTAGAAATGGTATAAGAATATCCACCGAAAAAGTATAATATATCGTCGATGATAAAGGAAGAACAAGCCCATCGACTACCATCTGGTAGAGAAGGAAGATATTCCCACTCACCAACGGTAGGGTCATACATCATGAAAGTTTCTCCTGTTGGGATATGGTTATGAGAGGCATCATCTCCTGCAACAAGCAATCCTTTTCCTTGATAACTCAATTGTGTTCCTGCCACTCTTCCTGCAGGGGCATTATCTATTGCCGTCCATGTTTCATTAAAAGGGTCGTATTGCATCCAATTGTCAACATGCCCTCCACCTGCATAGACATAGTCACCTGACTCAAAGAAAAAAGGATGATGTCTTGGTCCTCCTGGCATATTGGGTTTTTGACTCCATTCTTGCGTTAGCATATCATATTCCCACCAATCATTAATGTCACCATTACCTGTACTTCCTGTCCCAACAAAGATTTTATCTTGATATGCAATTAATGCTGGGTGCGTTCTACCAACACCTGGGCACGAAGGTAATTCTGTAAAAGTCAGGTCAGCTGGGTCAAATACCCATAAATCATTTAGGTAATTCCCAGTCGAGAGATTAACACCAAATCCATAATAATATTTTCCATCCCATTCATCGCCAATGGCTAAACCTCTTGCTCCCCCTGGGAAAGTCCCTATTTGAGTCCAAGTATCTATATCAGGGTTATACTCCCATAGAATGTCAGAATCTCCTTGAATTGCATAACCCTTACCTTCATATCCAAATCCATTGGTATGATGGATGTAAAAAGGGGTAGTTCCAATTTCTTCCCACATTTGGGCTTGTAGGGAGACCGAACAAATAATAAATGGTACAATAGTCAAAATTAATTTTATAAAATTCATTGTTATTTTTTAATATTGAATTCAAAACTAAGAATATGTCTAAATGGTAAATTTTAAAAATAGTTCATCTAAAATTGAACATTAAATGAATTTTAGTCGGCTAATTCGCTTAATATCAGATTCCCTAGTTGGTGAAATCTGTTCTTTAAAACCGCCGGTACACTAACACAAAAAGAATTCTCTGACTCCTAACTTCAATCACCTTAGTTTCTTTCAAGTTATTTCTTGCATTATTGTGGCAAAAAAAACTTTAAAACCTTTCAGAATCAGGTGTCAAATGTCAGGTCAAAAATTAAAATTTTCGTTCAGGTGTCAGAAAAATCCTCATACCCGCCGCCTGACTCCTGACCCCTGTGGTACTGGCTGCGCCAGGTTAGGGAGCAGGAAATAAATAACCTACCCATCTCACTTGCTCTTTTTCCTTCATTTTTCGTTAAAAATACTCGCCATACCTATGAGTATGTCTATGTTTTTTGCCTACACTGAAGAAAAAATAGCTGTGCAAAATTTGGGTACCTTATTTATTTCCTGCTCCCTAAGTAAGTGCTTGGACAAAATCAAGTTATAGATTACTGGAGCATTGCCTCAAAGTGGCTCGCTCCAGTAAAATGAGACATGGAGGGGAGTCCTCTACTGTAACGGGCGCCTTTGGCGCGATGTCGCAGTATTTAAGTGCAACATAAAGTGTACTGATTTAGCTTTAAAGTTAAGTCACTGATTATCTTCTCTCAGCGCATTCCTTGAGGCTCGATCTACAAGTGTAAAAAGTCTATCAATATCACCTTTTTGATTTGATACCTGATGTCCACGCACTTTAACTAATTCACAATCTAAGTGATCAATTATTCTGTAAAATTCCTGATACAAATCATAATTATTGAGGCGCTTATTATTCTTAGAACGATAATCATTTTGCTCAAGACTAGCACGTCTTCCCTGTAACCCAATAATGTTTTGAGAATCCGTAAACACAATAATCTTACGCCCCAATGTTTGAATATCACTTAGCGCCCATAATAAGGTCTGCAATTCCAGTTTTGTTGAAGACGTATGCTCAAATCGTTTCACTTTCACGCGTGGTCTCAACGAATCCAACGAAAGTCCTCCTTCAAATACAGCGAGGTAAGCCCCATATCCAATATTTGACTTAGTATTTACACTTCCATCCGTAAGTAGCATCAGTTCATCCATCAAACAATTACTTTAATTCATAAAACAGTAACACATATTCTACTGCTAGTAGCGGGATCATTGTAAATATACACACTAATAAATAACCCCCAATAAGTTAAATAATTCCACCTTATCTTCCTAGGGAGGAGGAAATAAATAGACTTGTTCAGAAATAATAAATTAGCATATGAAAAAATCTTTTCGCCTCCTACTTCGGCTATTTTTCCTCCCGTACCTACGGGTACGAAACTCAAAATGAGCCTCGTCTGAGAAAAAAATCTAATTTTCATATATCCAATTCTTATTTCCGAACAAGTCTAATAACCTAACCAAATTTCAGGAAGTTAATTTTTCTTTCGACGAGGCAAAAAACACAGACATACCCATAGGTATGGCGAGTATTCTTAACGATGCATAAAGGAAAAATAACAAGTAAAATGGGTAGGTTATATTTTTCCTCCTCCCTAACTGCCTTTTTGTTGATTGCCTAAGAAGCTGTGAATTGATTCACCGGTTACTCTTAAACACTCATTCCATTTAATCTTTCACCTTCTCCGGAAAATATTTTTTCATCAGCACCTACCACCGCTCTTTTTCCTCCCGCAAAGAGAAAAGGTCAGCATCCTCCTGCATCCAATCATAATTTTTATATCCGTTTATTAGCGCCTTTTCTAGGTAATCAAAGGCTAAGTCTGATTGGTTTTTAAGGCTATTCAGGGAAGCCATGTTGTAGTAGGCATACATGTAAGTGGAATCGATTTGAATCTCATCCTGGTAGTTGGAGATGCCGACGACTACAGCGTAGGTGCTGCCATGATCGATATTTATTTGGTCAGCTAAGAATAGGTTATTCACTATGAAAATGAGTGGCTTTCAGAGGTGTAAAACAATCCCCAGGTTTTGTCTAATTCAGGGCATCCTTTTAAAATAAACCAGCTTCAAATTGCCTTTCAAACTGTCTGTACCAGACATTCGTCAGTAGGCTTTCTCCCGAATCACTTCGGAAAGGTATCAATATCAAAAAACAATGATTTTACAACAATGGAGGTTTTTGTCTATATAAACAAGATGAAATTTATCCTGATGGAAATAGATGTTAGGGAGTACGGAATGGACATGGAAAACCATCTTCTTCAAGAATATTCAAAAGACCTTTTCTCCGTTCTAAAACCATTCAAATATGGAGTTTTTTAAAAAATTGAATAGAAGAAAAAATCATCATTACTTTGGTTCCATTAAGAAGGAATTGGTATATTGGTTAAAATAAATTTTGATAAAGTAATCTTGAATAACCAACCGCAATTAGTCCCTCTAAACTAAGCTCTTCAATAATTTCTTCGGTTAATTAATTATGAGTAAAAAGGATTTAAATAAGGTTCTAAATGATCTGCAAAAAAGGTTAAGAGCATCCGAAATAGAGCTTACGAATTGTATAAAAAAGTTAAATAATGAAATCGCATTAAATGCTGAATTGAAGTTAAAATTAATGAAAAGGGAAATTGAAGCTAAAAAACACTCAAACGCTGTTAAAGAAAAGGATTTACAAATTATTTTTTTACAAAAAACTATTAATGATTTGGAATCTAAACTATTGTCTTTCCCAAAAAAAAAAAGGAAAAAACTTTTACTCAAATTGCAGCTCAACTGAGTTTAGATATGATCCTTGTCAAAGGAGTTGATGTAAGAAAAGGAATTAAGACCACCCTTAGTGATTTTCGAATTAGTAAGTTCCCTATAACTCAAGAAGTATGGTTATCCGGGATGAAAAGAAATCCTAGCAATTTTAAAGATGGAAGTTTGCCTGTAGATCAAGTTTCTTGGAATGATGTGCAAGACTTTCTAAAAAGACTCAATTCCAAAACCGATCAAAATTATCGTTTGCCAACCGAAATCGAATGGGAATTTGCAGCTCGAGGAGGGACTAATAGTCAAGCATATGAATTTGCTGGAAGTAACTCATTAGAAAAAGTAGGATGGTATGCACTTAATTCAGGAAATAGGACTCATCCTGTTGGGGAAAAAGAACCAAATGAATTGGGTATTTTTGATATGAGTGGCAATGTATGGGAGTGGTGTCAAGATTGGTATGGTCGCTCTAGGAAAAAAGATAAAACGAACCCAAAAGAACCGCGTAATGGGAAGCGTCGTGTTTTGCGTGGTGGGTGCTGGGGCTCAAACACAGAAGGCTGTCAGGTATCGAATCGAGGCGGTAATGACCCCGATTCTCGAATTAATATTTGCGGTTTTCGAATAGCGCAAAGTGTTTAGAAGTCAAAGGTCTATACAAGATGAAATATTCTACAGTTTAATTTTGCTTGAGTGATTATTTTTTTTAAAACATTGTTTATCAGATACTTATACAAAAAAATCTATCATGACTCAGTCGAAAGTTCTTTATGAGGATATTCGCTCGACCTATTTTGAAAAGAGGTAATTTTTGGATTTTGTATAATTCCGTCTTTTATCTCAATAGCTCGCTGGATGGTTTCACTTCCTTCCCATTTTTCAGGGCCTCCCATTATTATAGGTAAATAAGGAATCAAGCTGTTAGATATTTCCCAAGTAGCAGCATTCCATAGATAGGAAGGCGTATGGTCTACAGCATAATAATACACTTCGCCTACCTTAAAAATCGGTATCTCAAAATTTGTAGGTTTAGCAAATGAAAATCCCATTCCTTCGTCACAACTGACATCAACGATTAAGCATCCTGGCTTCAACCGATCATTTTGATCTTCCGGCACCAACATTATAGGGTGATCGGTATCTTGTAGCATACCGTTTACAATAATATCTACATCCATCAGTTCTTCAACAAATGGGCGGGGTTTATGGTCTGGGTGTAGCGATATCAAATTACCTTCTTCATCTTCATCGAATTGACCATAATTGACTCCGGCCATTTGGTCAGCCACAAGAAAATAATGCCGTTGAGTAAACACCGTAATGTCTTGTATCCCTCTTTTCTGAAGCGCGCGTACAGCTCCTCTACTTACAGATCCGAAACTAATAACAACTGCTTTTCGGTTCGGTCCATAGTTTCCATCGATTCCTACCAGATTCATCGCATGGTGAACCCCGGCATATCCAGCTATTTCATTATTGTTTTGAAAAATATGCATTTGCCAATCTCCATGTTTTGACCAACGATGCATGGCTTCCCATGCAATAAGCGTCAATTTTCTGTCAATAGCTGTTTGCGTAATACCTCTTTGCTGTACACAATGTGGCCAACCCCAATGAATTGTCCCTTCCTTCATATCATCAAAGTCTTCTTGTACCGGTTTAGCTAATAAAGCAGTATCACAACGCTGAAAAAGATCAGTACGACTCAAAACACCACCACTCTCTTTAGCCAATTGGGCATCACTCATACCAAATGGTAAGCCATAACCCTCCTCAAAAAAAAGATGCTTTTTAATCTTTCCATCTATCCAATCCAATTGACCTGGATGGATCGGGACTCTTTTTTCCTGCTTTTTTCTAGAGGTTCCGAAAACACCGACACTATGTAAACTCATTAGATTCTGTTTTTTGAATTCTATGATACTTTATTTCAATAAAGAACTCCAAGAAAATAAATGAATTGCAGCGATTCAACTGCAATAGCGCACCTAACCCTAGGTATCAGCACACTTTCAAAGCCCTAAATTGTCAAGAACAGGCTGAAGGTAAGAAAACTAAAAGTATTCAATTGCCCTTTATTCACAATCCGCTCAATTCTACATTAGGGTTGAGCATAAAATCAAAATAATAGCTCCACGAATTATGGTCGCCATTTATTTCTTTAGTAACGGCTAAAAAACCTTTATAACCTTTCAGAATCAGGTGTCATATGTCAGATCAAAAATTAAACTTTCTCTCAGGTGTCAGAAAATCCTACTACCTGACTCCTCCCTCTATGTTACTGGCTCTGCCAAGTTAGAGAGAAGGAAATAAATAAGGCATTTTTATAGTTTAGGAATCAAGACCGGCGTTTCTGCCTTGTATGTCTCATAATCTGCTTGACCGCCCCATTTTTTATCCGCCTTAGCTTCCAGCATAGGAACACCACTTACCCGAGTCAGCAAGAGCGTTACAAATATGGGAGAAATCAACCCAACCCACTGCCAACCCTGAAAGCTGGGTATAGCAATGATAGTTACACCAATCCACAACACTATCTCTCCGAAGTAATTAGGATGGCGAGATCGTCCCCACAATCCCGTTTTTATAAACTTGGATTTGTTAGCCGGATTTTTTCGAAATTGACTCTTTTGATGGTCTGCAATAACCTCAATACCAAACCCTACCACCCATACAATCAAACCGATGATCGCAATAAAACCAATATCTACGCGCTTCGTAGTAGTAATTAAAATCAATGCAGGAGCCGCTGTAAAGGTGACCCATAATGCTTGAATAGTCCAGGCATTTAAAAATCGAAAAAAATCAGGTTTGATCGTATCAAAACGATCATCTTTACCTGCTTTATGTATCCGACGAAATAAAAAAGTACCCAAACGAATAGCCCATATCATTACTAAAGCCGCCAATATGAAGGATAGCATATCAACCTGTTTACTCAGTGCAAGAGCCAGGATAGTAACGGAGATATAGGTAAAACTACCTGTAAGGTCATAGAATTTTTCGGTTTGCATTCGGTAAGCTGGAATAAAAGCAAGCCAATTAATAACAAACGCTGTACACACACAAATGGCAAAAACTGGTATACCATTTATCTCTTGTCCGTTTTGAGAGCCAGCAAATGCTATAAGTATACCGATTATCGGAACGATGATTAGGCTCTTTATTATTTGTTGTTTATTCATGCTATTCTGGATTTTGTATGATTAGGGAGTTGGTAAGAAATAAGGTACCCAATTTTGCGTAGTTATATTTTATTCAGTCGAGGCAAAAAACGTAGGCATACCCATAGGTATAGTGAGGCTTTTTAACGATGAATGAATAAAAAAGAGCAAGTAACATGGGTAGGTTATTTCTTTCCAACTCCCTTATGCTATTTAAAATTGAATATTTCATGGGGCAACTTTCCTATAATTAGCCTTGTCTAATATAACGAACCTAGCAGCTATACTGATCTAAAACACTACAATTTCATCAATTACAATTATACTATTTTGTCCTGCCCGGTGATGACCTTCACGCAATGGACGATGTCCAAAAGCTTTTACCTTTAATACCGAAATAGTACTCGGTGCAAAAGTAACCTTAGTATTTACTTTATTTCTTCCTTGTTCTAAACTCTCCCCTAGTTGATCTATTTGACCTAACAATAAAAAATCATCCCCATTTTCACTCCCCCATACCTCTATCTTTTTTGGAGGATAAATACCTGATATAGTAAATCGTAGTGAATTAAAACTCACTTCTTTGACAGTCGTTGGTTTGTCAAAAATAATTGAAGCAGAAAAATCATTTCTAAACTTCTGCCAGTTTTTATCACTAACGTGTAATTTCCCATAACTCAAATCTGTCAATTCAGGATGTAATTTTCCATTTTCATCAATTACTTTTTGGTTAGCTGCCAAATGAATTGGAAAATCCATTGTAGAAATATATCCAGCAGGTCGTGTGCCTTTAAATGCCCTCGCCTTAAGCTGTGCTGATTTAGTTATTGTAAATGGTTGATTGTATAAAGTATCCTCAACTGATGGCTCACTACCATCCAATGAATAATAAATATCCAGATCATTTACTTCAGTTTTTAAACTAACTTCTATTCCCTCAGTATTCCCTTTATGATCAATCCATGGACTAAAAGCACTAACAGCATATCGAACCCCAAGTGTATCCAGTTTTTCAAATTGAGTAAATAATCTATTTGAAAAATCGTCCCAGTTTTTAGCGTCTTGACTTGTCCAAGCATTTTCCGCAATCGCATAAATTCTAGGAAAAGTCATATAAGTTAATTTACTCCAATCGCTAATAGACTCTGTCCACAAGTTACCTTGTATCCCCTTTATTAATTTGCCTTCTTCTTCCGTTAAACTCTCTGGTATCACTTGATAATTATAAGCAGCAGAAAGTAAAGATTGCGAATAGCCCAAATTAGGTTCAAGGTCATCATGTCCTTGTTTCAGATCCAGATAGCAATATTTGTTTGGCGTCATAATAGCTTCGTGTCCAGCTTTCACCGAGGTGATGCCACCTTCTTCGCCTCGCCATGACATAACTACCGCATTGGGTGCAAGCCCCCCTTCTAATATTTCATCCCAACCAATCATTATTCGGTCGCGAGCATTAATGATTTTTTCAATTCGATTGATAAAATAGCTTTGTAATTCTTCTTCATTTGCCAATCCTTCATCTTTCATTCTCTGTTGAGCATATGGATCAATTTTCCATTGATTTTTATTACATTCATCTCCTCCAATATGAATATATTGAAATGGGAAAAGATCCATAATTTCATTCAACATTTTTTCGGCAAATTCAAACGTTTCTTCTTTTCCCGGGTTATAGGTGTTATTTTGATAAACACCTCCAGTTGCTACAAAAGGTGCAGCATTTACACACCCAATTTCCGGATAGGCTGCGATCGTAGCTTGAGCATGTCCGGGCATATCAATTTCAGGAATCACTTCAATGAATCGTTCTTTTGCATAAGCAATTATGTCTTTAATTTCCGCTTGCGTGTAATATCCGCCATAAGTAGCTTTTTCTCCCTCTTTCTGAACAGGTCTACCCCACCAATCAGATTTCGTTTCATCTTGATTATTATAATCCACACGCCAAGCCCCAACTTCAGTTAGTTTTGGATAGCTTTTTATTTCGACTCTCCATCCCTGATCATCTGCTAGGTGCCAATGAAATCGATTAAGTTTTAAAGTAGCCATGAAATCTAAGACTTCCTTTATTTTTTCTGGTTCGAAAAAATGCCGCGAAACATCTAACATATATCCTCTCCATCCAAAAACGGGTTCATCTTCAATTTGAACCGCAGGTATTAGCCATTTATCAATTTCTGTTTTTGTTTTTGAAAAAAAAGAAACTGGCATCAATTGTTGCAAACTTTGCAAAGCATAAAAAAATCCAGCACCTGAATTTGCTTTGACAGAGATATTTGTCTCTGAAACATTTAACACATAACACTCGTCCTTCAAAGACTTATCAGTTGCGCAAACTATATCGCCATTTCCTTCACCTATTAAAACTTTAGGCATCCAACCACATTTTTCTTTGAAGGCGGAAAAAATAAGCCGAACAATCTTAGCTTGTTCTTTATTTTCTACAAGAATATTAGTCCTGCTATTTATTGAAAAGAATCCATCCCCAATTGTTTGTTTGTGAGGCTTAGGGATAATAGCAACCGTTCCAATTTCTGATGAAGAAGTAGAACAGCCGACAGAAATTAATAACAAAAGACAAAAGACACTATTCAATTTTCCCATATAGCTTTTTTGATCGTATAATATTAATTTAAACAAAGTCTCGAATATAGCCAGTCTTAAACTTATTACATCGTAAATTAAATAGGTTTCTTTTTTTGAAGAAGGTGGTTTTTTAACGAAAAAAGAAGCCTTCAAAAGAGTAAGATATTAAGTTTACAGTGAAAGTTCTTGGACAAAATAAAGTTGGACTCCCCTCCAAAACCACCATTTTCTGGAGCGAGCCGCTTGGCGAAATGCTCCAGTAATCTATAACTTGATTTTGTCCAAGTACTTACTTATTTTGATTTTAATTTAATGCCAAGATAAAACGTTCTTGGAAGTGATGGGCCGTAAACAAAATTACTATCTCTATTTTTTCCGATATCGAAATTATTTTGATAAGAATTGAATATGTTTTTAATGCCTGAATATAATTCAATTGCCGATTCCACTTTTTTTAGATATAGCGTATAGCCAATTTTAGTGCTTAATTCAGAATAAGGCTTCGATACAAAAATTTCATCAACCAATTGATTTGGAGCCCCTGCAAAATGGGGGATTTTCATTTTACCCGTATAAATGTAATTAATGTTAGCATTGAATTTTTTACTTGGAGTGATCGATAAAGTAGCAAAACCATAATCTGTTGGTGTTCTTGTAAATTCTTTTAATCCATCTAAATCATCAATATAACCTACACTTTCATCAAACTTGCTCGATTGTATGGTGAAACCAGTTTCTAATTGTATTTTTTTGTCATAATTGGCTCTTGCTTCTAATGTAACTCCTTGGACAGTTGCCCCCAATCCATTTTGTTTTTCGAAAAGTTCTCCAAAATTATCTTGACCAATTGGCTGAAGGAAAAACGCATCATTTAATCGAGTATAGAACCCTTCAAGAGTAAAGCCCGCAATAAAATGTTTTGTAGGTTTATCATAGTTTACAGAAGCACTAAAACTTTTTGATTTTTCAGGTTTCAGATTTGGAGACAATAAAACACGAGATATACCACCACCAGCAAAAGCAATATGTAAATCGGTATCAAATGCTTGCGGTGCCCTAAATCCAGTTCCGTAATTAATCCTAAACTGGGTATTCATGTTGTATTTATAGAGTATTGATATTCTTGGACTAAATACCAAATTGTCAACTAAGTTATGTTTATCCATTCTCACTCCAGAGAGTAAATTTATCGTGGGAGATAGCTCCCAATCGCTCTGCAAAAACAAGCCGAAATTGGTTGTATTTTGGTCAATTAAATAATTGTAAGTAGAAATTTCGTCAAAAACATCATCTATAACATATTCGCTTCCTAAAGTAAACGTATTCGTCCCTTTAATAAAATCATATAGTTTATGATTTAATTGAAAACCACCTTGTAAGGTTGTTGTATTTGATGTGCCATATGGAGGATTTTCAATATGAGATTGTATTTTTAAACTGTCGTCAGGGAAAATTCCTGTATAATGTTTTCTTTTAGTGTTTTGCCAAGCCACAAAAGAAATAAGAGAAGAATTATCATTGTTGAAATTAATTTGATAGTCTGCACTTCCCATCCATACATTGTGGGTTCTTTCTTCTGATTGTTGAGTTAAATAAGCGGGTTTATCAATCATTTCACCTCCATACCTGAATTCATTCAAATTACTAATGTTTATTTCTAACTTTTGATTTTCATTAGGCAAAAAGAAAATGTTTGTTCCAAATGAAGTGTTTTCAATTTCTGGAATTTCAGAAAAATTATCATCGTTGTGATCATACAATTCACGTTCTCTATGGTTAAAAAAGAAGGACACCCCCGAGTTTCCATTATTCGCAACCAAAGAAGCATTTCCGCTAAGAACAATATCACTAGCCTTTCCATTTATGTTTTGATAAAAAGAATTTAATTCATACGAATTATATTTTGGGATCTTAGTTATCACATTTACGGTACCTCCAATAGCACTCGAACCATATAAAGAGGAGCCTCCCCCTCTTATAACTTCTATGCGATCAATCATATTAGTTGGAAGTTGTTCTAAACCATACAATCCTGTTAATGGACTAAAAATTGGGCGTCCATTTATTAGAATTTGTGAATATCCTCCAGCTAAACCATTCATTCGTAATTGTGTATAGTTACAGGTTTGACAATCTGTCTCCACCCTTAAACCAGGCTGAAATTTTAAACCTTCCGATAAATTACAAGCTTGCACTTTGTCTAAAGTTTTACTACTGATTACATTAACAATTACAGGGGAATTAGTTTGCCTTTTAAAAGTTTTGGTTCCTGTAACAACTACTTCATTTAGAGAAAATAGACTTTTGTTGATGTTAAATTGCATCTCAATAGTTTCATTTTCTTCACTAATGGTTATGGTTTGTTTTTCTTTTTCAAAACCAACATATGAAACTATTAGGTCATAAGTTCCAATAGGGATATTATGTAGATAAAAGTTTCCATTCTTATCACTTTGCGTTCCGGTAATAGGATTAGTTGATATGGAAATTGTAGCTAATTCTTGTAAGTTGTTATCTACTTTAACCGTTCCCCTAATTTTTCCAGTTTGCCCAAAAGAAAATGTAATTGACAATAAAGTAATTGTAGCAGTAAAAAATATTTTTTTGAAACTCATTTCTATTTATTTTAAAGTTTTACAGTGTAAATGTAAAAAGTTAGACTAGACTAACAAAACCCTAATAGAAATTATATACTTTTGTGCTTCAAAAGTCAGTTTTATGCCTACACAAACGAAAGAAAATTACCTAAAAGCCGTTTTTTCTATTTCTCAAAAAAGAGAAACAGTTTCCATTACCGAATTATCAGAAGTGATGCAAGTGAGTAAACCTACCGTTAATAGTATGGTAAAAAAAATGGAAGAAAAAGGGTGGGTTGTTTATGAAAAATATAAGCCTTTAAAACTAACTTTGAAAGGGAAAAAAGTAGCTGCGTTAATTGTTAGGAAACACCGATTGGTAGAGATGTTTTTATCGAAAATAATGGATTTTGGTTGGGAAGAGGTTCACGATATTGCTGAGGAAATGGAACATTTACAATCAACAAAGTTTTTTGATAGGATGGATGAGATTTTGGGCTTTCCTACTATAGACCCACATGGTTCTCCGATTCCAGATAAAACAGGGAAAATTGTTAATCCAAATTACTTAAATTTTACGGTTATAAAAAAAGGAGAAAAAGTAAAATTATGTGGATTAACTAACAGTTCAAAAGAGTTATTACTCTTTTTAAATAAAAAAAATATCAAGCTAGGGACAGAGCTAAAAGTTCAAGAGATAGAACTCTTTGATAAGAGTTTTGAAATTTTAC
Organism: Bacteroidota bacterium; assembly: GCA_024743405.1. Lineage (GTDB taxonomy): Bacteria > Bacteroidota > Bacteroidia > Chitinophagales > Saprospiraceae > JANSWP01. Next base: position 26,382 of record JANSWP010000065.1, on the reverse strand, counting down.
TTAATGATAATCAGTCAATTATATTAACTTATGATGTTTGTAAGTGCCTTTTGGTTGAGCCGATGTGACCGGTATCTATTGACCGATACGGGTGGCATGGCTTGATCCGATATATCCAATAGTCGCTTTATTTACCAGTCTAACAAATTATAACAGTCAAACCATCTTGTATCCGTCCTCTAAAACCTTAAAGTCGGATTACTCAATTATCAAATAAACCAAACCGATTAGAATCCCAACTCCAATCAAATAAAAAATAACTGCCAAAGTCCAGTTATAAAGAACCAAAATTAATTTCATGTGGGCCTGACTTGAAGCTAATACCATTATGATTAAAATTCAGGAAATAACGTGTTAACCAACAAACTCATTGATATTTAACAGTTAATTACATCAATCTTCCCTCAATGCCTCCACAGGATTTTCCACCGTAGCCTTAAACGTTTGCAAATAAATAGTCCCAATCAACAACCCAAAAATCAAAACAATAGCAACTAAATAAACCAATGGCGAAATATCAATATGATAGGCAAATTGCTGTAACCATTCTGAAACCCATTGATAACTTATTGGAATGCCAACTAAAGTAGCAATTGATAATATCCACAAATATTCTTTACCAATTAGCATAGTTAAATTCGTTAAATTGGCACCGATGACTCTTCTAATTGCTAATTCCTTTGAACGTGTTTTAAGAGCAAAAGCCACTAGACCAATCAAGCCCAAAAAGCTAATCAATATAGCTATGATAGACAAGATGCCCAATAATTGGAGTTGAACCCGATCTTGCCGATAGAGTTTATTGAATAGCTCATCTAAAAAAGAATACTCCAAGGCATATGGAAATAAATCATTCCATACATGTTCAATGTTAGCAATCGTCTTTTCTAGATTCTGGGTTTCCACCTTGATTAAAATATTGGATAACCAAATCGGTTCAACGGTTAATAATAAAGGGTCTACTTTATTCCGAAGGGACTCTTGATGATAATCTTTGATAATCCCTGTAACAGGTCCATAAGCCAATTGAAAATTTCCGATGCTCCAATTAATTTGCTGCCCAATTGCCTCGGCAGGGTCATTCCAGCCCAATTGTTTCATAGCTGTTTCATTAATTAAATATTTTCTGGGGGTATCTGCTAAATATTGTTGGGGCGTGAGGGTTTCGGAATAAGTCGGTACTTTTTTTAAAACTTCATTTGTAGTAAAATCCTCCCCTACTAACAATTCGAGTTCCATCATTTGCATAAAATCGGGGTCAATGATTTGCATATCCATCATAGATACCTGGTCTTCTGTTTGGTTTGCACCATGAATTAATACAGGGCCGACATCTCTAATTTCACTGGAAGGTATCTGCATACAAGCCGTTATTTGCTGAATACCTGAAATTTCTTTTAAACGATTTTTTAAGGTGATGTAATTATCAATAACTTTACTCGGCACACTCGGTATTCCAATGATTTGTTCTGATTTTAGACCTAAGTTTTTATTATTGATATACTTAAATTGTTGCCAAGCTATCAAAGCACTGCCCATCAAAATAATGGTTGCACAAAATTGAATCGCAATCATCCCCCTTTTGACATTGATACCCTTAGAGCGACTTTTCATCGACCAATTATTCCCTTGCTTTATTATCTGAAGCATTTTCATGGAAGTGGCTATCGTGGCGGGAAGAATGCCTGCCAACAATCCCGTTAAAATAGCGATACCAACTAGAACCGCAATAAAACTGGGCAAGGGCGGTAGCAATTGAATACCTGTTAAATTACTAAAAGTCGGAAAGACAACAACTGCCAATATTCCACCAAAAAGCAAGGCCAATAGACTATAAATAATGGTCTCAGCAAGTGAGAAAAATACCAAATTACCTTTCGAAGCACCCAATACTTTACGGACGCCAATTTCCTTTCCTCGGCTCATTGCCAATGCCGCACTAAGGTTGGCAAAATTCACCAATGCGATTAGCCAAACAAATAAACCCACCCAGAAAAATATCTTGATGTATAATAATTGACCGTTCGATTTAATTTCCCTGGCTAAATTGGATTGTAAATGAATGCCTTTGAGTGATTGAAATGGGAAAGCAATAAATTCTGAATTGTCATATTTTGCCACAAAATCATTCATTTTTGCTTCTACACTTTCAATCGAGGTTCCTTCTCCCAATAAAGTATAAATATAAGCCCACCCTTTTCGCTCTTCTTCACTACCAAAAGAAAACAAAAGATCGATTGGTAGATGGGTATTTACCGGCAAATCTTGCATCACACCCGTAACCTTAAACACTTGTTCTTCATCAGAATAATCTCCAGTAACCATCAATTTTTTACCAATAACATCTTTGCTCCCAAAGTATTTTTTAGCCATCCTTTCTGTCAATACTACAGTGTTAGGACTTACTAAAGCCGTTTCGGAATTTCCTGTAATTAATGGTAATGTAAATACATCAAACACATCTCCATCAGTGATATAAGCATGTTTGGGTTTAAATCGTTGGTCATTAATTCGGATGTATTTTTGTTCTTTATTCTGAAATCGAATTAGTTTTTCAATTTCAGGAATGTCTTTGGGTAATTCATTGATAAAATCATTTGGAATCCTAGCAAATTGTACCTCATAACCAGCTTGATTGCTATAACTATAGGTTGGTCTATAAATACGATCGGCATTTTCGTGAAAAACTTCATAAGTTGTTTCCTGATTCAAATAGATCATCACCAAAATCAAAGTCGCAAAAGCTATAGCTAGACCCAAAATATTTAAACTGCCGTATTGCCAGTGCTTTTGAAAATTTCGGATGGCACTTTTGATGGCGATGGAAAGACGAGTTGACATACAATGAAATTTAGGTGTTTATCTGCAGTCCACTGATTATTGGGAGGATATGCAGCGTAATTTTCGCTTAAGGGAGGAGGAAATAAATAAGCTACCCAAATTTTAGGAAGTTAATTTTTCTTTAGACGAGGCAAAAAACACAGACATACCCAAAGGTATGGCGAGTATTTTTAACGATGCATAAAGTAATAATAGCAAGTAAAATGGGTAGGTTATATTTTTCCTCCTCCCTTATACCCTTGTTTTGATAAAAGGTTCATTAAAATTGAAAAAAAGCCAAGAGCTACTCCTCATGACTTGTAGTCGGTCAACTCATTTTGACTGCAACTTTTAGCTCAAAAAACTAATCTATATTCGTTGTATTAAACTTTCATTTTTCAAACCTATTATTCATCCGTTTTTTTTTGCCATTACCTAATTTACTACCCCACCAGTTTTCATTTGGCTGCCAATCTTCTTTCAACATTTGTTTTCTTTTTCCTTCTAATCTGAACATAGTAACCTCTTTTGCCTTTTCTAAAAATGCCTTTTCTGCCTGTACATCAAATAATCTATTGGAAATAGGCCTAGCAGCATTAGTTTCATTTAACCAATCTAATAATTTAGTATAAAATTGATGCGTTTTTTCTTCGTACTTAGGTGCAAGGTTTTCTTTTTCACTTGGGTCTTCAACTAAATTATAGAGTTCATTTCTCCCATCTTCCCAATAATGGATAAGTTTCCAATTTTCACTTCGTACAATTGAATTAGGCTCTCCTCCTTGGTTACCATAATGAGGATAATGCCAAAACAAGTCTCGGTTTTTTATTGTTTTTCCATTTAAAATTGGATCGAAACTTTGACCATCCAAAAAACTAAAATTCTGCTTGTCTATATTTGCTAAATCCAAAATGGTCGGATAAATATCCATTCCTAATACAGGAGTTTCTGAAATGGTACCTATTGTTGATTTCAGCTTCGGATAAGAAACCATAAACGGCACTTTTATCCCACCTTCCCATTGATACCCTTTTCCACCTCTAATTGGAAAATTGCTAGTCGCATAATCATCTCCTGAGGATACTCCACCATTATCTGAAGTAAATATAATAACTGTATTTTCAAATAAATTCAGTTCTTTTAGCCGTTGAACTACCATCCCTACAGCATCATCAATCTGTTCTACTAGCCCTGCATAAACAGGATTGTCTTGGTTTTTCCGAATGGGCAAAATTCGCTCCATTTCAAATCCAGTATCTTCAATTCCTAGAGAATCAATTTTATCTCTGTATTTACTCCATTTATCAGGAGAGGTTTGGATCGGGGCATGTACTCCATAAAAAGAAAGCACCGCCATAAAGGTTGAGTCTCTTTGATTTTCGATAAATAAATTTGTCTCTTTGGCGAGTTTGCTGGAAAGTGTCATCCCTTCCTCCGATTCATAATCAACCAAATAGGGATTGTTAAATGGAGAAAAATATCCACCACTATATGGTCCTCCTTTATGATAACCTCCTTTATTAATCTCAAAACCGTGATGGATAGGCAAAGACTTAGCATCTTTACCTCCTAGATGCCATTTACCCGCAAAAAAAGTCTTGTACCCATTTTCTCTTAGAGCTTCTGCAATTGTAATGTTTTCATGAGGCAAATAATGTACATATTCAGGAGGAGCAAGTTTTGTATAGGTACGGTTCCAATTGTTTTTAGAAGGAGCTCCTATCCAATTGGTAATACCATGATTGGTTACATGAAGTCCTGTCATAATACTCGCACGAGATGGACTACAAACAGAGCAATTTGAATAGCCATTAGTAAAAACCATTCCCTGTTTCGCCATTTTGTCGAGATTTGGCGTTTCGTAAACCTTACTTCCCGTAAAACCTAAATCTCGCCATCCTAAATCATCTACTATGATTATCAAAAAATTTGGTTTGACTTCACTGATAGTATTACACCCCATGATGCCCAAAAACAAGATTATCGTAAAAACTAAATATTTATTCATATGCCTACCTATATTTTTTCCTTGTTATCCTGTTCTTATTTCAATTCATTCTCAACTAAATCGAGAATTCTTTCACATTCTTGAATCATTCATATTGGTCAATTTATTTTCTCCGGGTTCCTTAGAACCGCAGTTACTCCAACCCAATCTTCAACATCTTTATAAAATGATGTGAATCATTCAACTCCAAATAAGGATATTCAACTCTACTAAGAAATAAACCATTTGGATGTGCAGGTCGCTTCTTGAATACCCTATTTTCTTGATTCAAAATTTGTTCAAACTCATCTAAAGTCATTTTGCCACTCCCTACTTCCAATAAAAAGAAAACGCAATACCTAACCATTCCTCGGAGAAAACGATTGCTAGTGATTGTAAACCTTAATCGTCCCTGTTCCTCATTGACGAACAATTCACATTTACTTATTTGACACAAAGTATTATCATACAAATCTGGTTGTTTACACAGTGGTCTAAAATCTTTTGCTTTAAGAATGAGTGCTGCCGTTTTCCTCATCAAATCAAAGTCTAATACCAAATGCTCATAGAAGGAACTATGACGAATAAGTACTGGATCCTTTTTCCAATGAATAAAATAGTCGTAGGTGCGCGCCACTGCATCATAGCGACAATGTTGACCTTCGTTGACTTCGATGATTTCAAAAACGGCGATAGCATCGGGTAGATTTTTATTCAGCCGAAACTTCAAATCGAATACTGGGGCTTCGTCAAGGTTGATATGAAGGGCGTATTGACTAGCATGAACACCCGCATCGGTGCGCCCACAACCGTAAACGGTCACTTCTTTCTTGAAGAGCTTAAAGAGTGTTTGCTCTATGACTTCCTGAATCGTCTTTTGAATTCTCTTTTGTTTTTGCCAACCACTGTAGTTGCTACCATCATATCCTATGTGTAAAAAATACCGCATCTGTTAGTTTATTCCTTACCTGATCCCTCAAAAAATTCTTCTATTTTAGAAATGACTGCTTGTCCTTAATTTCAATCAAATATCGAATCAATTAAGTAAGCGAGCAATATTAAGTTTAGAATAAATTTTTGAATTATTTTTTTCTCTCACAAGGTAAAAAACGCAGTCATAGCCTTAGCTCTCTGGGCTGGCTTGTGCCAGTGGCACAAAGGCATAGCCAAAAGTATTTTTAACACAGTGAGAGGAAAAAAGAAACTAAAATTTGCTACAGATAATATTGCTCTCCTACTTAAGTACCAAGCCAAAATTATGTATGTCTAAAATTTCAGGATTATTTTGTGAGGGAATGAGACAAAAAACGCAGGCATAACCAAAGTTATAGCGAGGCTTTTTAACGAAATTACCACCCAAAAGAAACTGAAATTTGATTTAGATAATATTGGCTTGGTACTTGATATTTTCACATTTCTATAGTCATAAGAAATATGGGCTGATTAATCAGGCAATTTATAGTTATCATTTGATAATTTTTACCCAATTAATCAACCCACAACCCACATTACTTAAATTATTTAGACACTACTACTTTCTTCGAAATCACTCCATTTCCATCTGTAATAGTATAATAATAGACTCCATCTCTTAACTCCGCTAAATCCACTTCAACAGTAAATTTACCCACTTCTTTGAAACTATCGGATAAAACACGAAGGGTTTTACCAGCATCATTTTTCAATTCAATCCTAACTTGCCCCGCTTGTTTCACCTCATAATTGATAGTATTCATAGCAGTAGCTGGATTAGGGAAAATAGCGACTTCGGTTAATGCATTTTGAGAAAGTAAAGAACTTTGAGAACCACTAGGTTCCATCAAAAGAAAATGTACCTTCCTTTTGTCAAGATGCGCTGTTTTTTCACCTTTTTCTCTGCTCATTCTTTCACCACGATTGCCAGGATGTGGACGAACACCTTTGTGTTCCATTCTTGGATGAGTACCCTCTTTTAACTCCTGAGGCTTATACTTTTCATGAATGTCTTTCATATCCTTCTCCCAAACCAGGTGTTGTCCTTCTATTTCTTTATGTAATTTATCAATATCGGTCTCATATTTTTCAACCAAGGATTTCAAAGTTTCAAAATGAGGTTTCATTGCCTCTTTATTCGCCATCCGTTCGGCCTTCATCTTTTCTCGCATTTCAGGTGTTGGACGTTCTTTTAACTCTTTTCGACCCTCAAAACGCTGTTCCATTTTTTGCCTTTGTTGCGCAAAAACAGGACGTAACCTGGCAATTGTTTCTTTATCTTCTGTACTCATAATCGCCTCTAATTTAGCTCTTTGAGTTTGCAATTTTGGAACAATATTTTCATCCTTATAAGCCTTTAATTCTTTGTGCATTTTTTCTCTTGCAGCTCTGTGTTCCGCTCTATTCTCACCTCGATCAGCTTTTCGCGCCTCCTTTACTTTATTGAATTCCTCTTTTTTAGCTTTTAAAATTGCTTGTTGTTCAACATCCAAAATATTCATTACTTTTTGAAAGTGAGCCTCTTTTTGAGCCATCATTTTTTGGCGCATTTTTTCTCTATCTAATTCTCCACTTTCCTTCATTTCCATATGCAAATCTCTTTGTTCTTTTTTCAATTCAGTCTTTAAGTTCTGCAGTTGCTCTTCTTGACTTTCCGTTAAATCCAAATCCTTTTTGACCATATCGATCAAGGTCTCTTGACCTTTTTTGGCATGATGTCCACGGTGATGCGGAGAATGTTGTGCCATTAAATTTTGGGTAAATATGAATGCAAGTATAAAACTGAAAACTGCAATTATCCTTTTCATTTTTTTTTGTTTTATGATTTTGTGTATTTCGTTCTTGTTGTTCCAAAAGACACAAAATCTTGTTTGAATTAGTATGAAGTGTCCAGCGCGCGTGCTGATAAAATAAAATTTCAATAGTTAGACAATCGATAAAATGATTTTTTTCCCGAAAAAGGATTTTTTTTGAAAAAATAATTAATTCCCCTTTTCAAATCGTCTTTTTCTTTCACCTTTCCGATGCTCACCTTCCCTCAAATGTCCTCTAAATCGTTCTTGACGTTCCAAGAAACCACTCATTTTCTCCTTTTGTGATTCAGTTAATTCTTCCTCTAATGCATGATGAAGAGATTCAAACAATTCATGCCGATGTTCTCGAAGTCCTTTATCCATTTCACGCATACGTTGATGATGCTCTTTCAAAACAGGTCTTAATTTAACCAGTTGATCGTCAGTTAAATCCAACATCCTAACCATTCGATCGTCCAATGGGACTCTTGGTCCATGAAGTACTCGATTTTCGATCATTTTTTGAACCATCGTTTGATGAACCATAAAACCTCCGGCAAAGCCGATGGCAACCAAACCAATCATTGCAAGAATTATTTTTAAGTTATTCATAATTCAATATTCTAAATAAGCATAAGCATCTTCCAAATTCACCTCTTCGATGCCTACTATTTCATCTGAAACTAGCTCAGTATCTGAATAATAAACAACAGAAAAAGTGGCTAATAAAAACACAACACAAGCTGCAGCTACTTTTGGAAATAATTTGATAAACCGAACCTCGAACCCTTCATTAATTCGACTTTTCTGAGTCTCAATTTTCTGAAGAACTTGGTCACTAAAATGGGCATTTTCAGAAATAGAAAAACTAGAAACCAATCCTCTCATTCTTAACAAATTAGCCTTTTCCTTTTGTAGCTCTGGTTGCTCACTTAATGCCTTCTCCAATCGTACTTTTTCAAGTGATGTAAGTTCATTATCCAAAGAATAAATTAATAAATCGCGTATGCTTTTCATATCACATTATTTTACTCAAGATATCGTATAATTTTTTTTGTGCTCTTGCCAATCGGGAAGCAATAGTCCCTTGTGGCAATTCCAATATATCAGCTGTTTCTTTAACGGAATAGCCTTCAATCATCCTTAAAATCACTACGGATCTAAAATCAGGTTCCAATAATTGAAGGGCTTTTTGAATCAATTCTTTGGTTTCAAACTGGCTCGGATTAACACTCAGATCTTCAATTTGTATGGCAGATTCATCTTTTTGAAACAAGAAAAAACGGGCTTTTCTTTTTTGCCTACTCTTTAATTCATTTAAAGATAAATTGATGGCAATTCTCGTCAAATAAGTTTCCAACTTAGCTTCTCCTCTAAAATCATTCAATGATTTATACAATCTTATAAAAACTTCTTGCGCCACATCTTCAGTTTCTCCTCCTTCCCCTAGCATCCCAATAACTGTAGTACGCACCCTTTGTTGGTTTCGCTCCACAAGCTGTCTGAACGCAAAGTGATCCCCTTTTTTACTCTGCTCTATTAGGTCAACATTGGAATAAAGAAGTTTTGTACCCAAGGTCAATTATTAAGAATTGATAATTAGTGATCGATAACTGAGTAGTCAATCAAGTTAAATAATTCACATCCTCAACTATTGGTCACAATTCTTAGACAATCCTAATTTCGATTTTTTTCCCATACTATTAGACTTTTTACTTTTATTTTAATCTGAACAGTTTTATTAAGAATTCAAATAACTAACCAATAACAAAATAAATTCAACATAAGTAATTGATATTCAACTCCCTATATTTATTCTAACAGAATTATTTATTCCAGAAAAGTGAAAATATTAAAATATCAATATTTTCACTTTAGAAGCATTACAAAAATGTATTAGCCCGGATTTTTCAGAAACTAATCATAATTTTAATGTATATTTGTTTCATTCACTATGTAAACTAATTTAATGATATCCTTCCTTATTATTGCCAAGTAGAAATAAAAATATTCATTTTTTTCTTTTTGGGAATGGGGTAAAAGCAGATTGAGAATACTTTTTTGAAATAAGATAATAGGAATGAGAGAACCACACCTCACAGAAATTGAAGAGATCTATCGGCAAGCCATTTTTTATCAAAAACAAGGTGACGTTTACCACGCAGTCAAATTATCCAAAAAGGCGATCAAGATCGCTCCAGATTGGTCTGCACCCTTTTCGCTTTTAAGTAATATATATAAATATAGAAATGAGTGGCATCCTGCCTTTTATTATAGTCAAAAAGCAATTTCACTCAACCCTTTCGATGAAGAAGCCTGGCAAAATTTAGCAATTTCTGGAACTGCCTTAAAAAAGTGGGATACGGCTCGAAAAGCATGGAATCAATTAGGCTATGACTTTCCAGAAAAGAACAAAGTCATCAAAATGAATATGGGTAATATTCCAGTAAGGATAAACCCAAAGACAAAACCTGAAATCATTTGGGCCACAAAGATAGATCCTGCTCGTGCCTATATCGCCAGTGTCCCGCAGCCTTCTTCAGACCGTCGATTTAGAGACTTGATTTTAGTTGATCACAGTCCTACAGGTTTTTTCATAAATGAAAAAGAAAAAATGCCTGTTTATAATGAATTACAATTACTTAAACCTTCCAGAAAATGGACTTTCATTGCCTTTTTAGAGACTACCAATCCTATGGATATTATGGCATTAGATAGATTATGTGCCAAAGCAAGGTTAGGTTTCGATAATTGGTCAAAAGCCACTCGCCACTATTTAAATCAAACCAATGATAGATTACCTGAATACTTCGATAAGTCTATTATTCAAGATTTTAAAAGCGATAATTATTTAATTGCTATATCTGCAGAATGGCAACAAGAAGTAAGGGAAATTTTGGACGCATGGAAAGTCGTTACCTTAAAAAAATATTCAGGATTGAAGTGTGTTTTAAAATGGTAGAATGAATAGCCTAAAGCTAAAAAGGGAAAGATTTATCAAAATCTTTCCCTTTTTTTATTACGAAAAAAATCTGCCCCGAACAACACTTAAGTTGACGGGGCAGCCCACACACTATGAGAACACCCAATATATTTTTATCCTTTTCAGGAATTTTGTTTAAAAGATTCTTTGAGGATTGGCAGACTAGGGGAAATGTTAATCAATGTTTTTGTTTTAAAATTTAGCCCTTTAAACTGATGAACCGATACTAAATAGTTTGTAGGAATACCATTTTAAGACAATAATAACATCTGCCAACCTCAAAGAGTAAACGCTGATCACATATTCAGACGGCAATCTTTTTTGCCTTATCCCCCACTAGTATACTCGGAATTGGGTTGGGATAAAACGCTGAAATTATGCTTTCTAATTCTAATGGAATATTTCTGATTTTGAAACTTCTTCAAAAAGGGTCCATCAAAAACGATGAACCCACCGTCATAATTTAACTACTTATAACCGCTCAATGTACTTGCTCTAATGCATATGCTTGTTTTCTCATACTGCTTGCTAGTGAGTGCGGTCGAACTTTTTCGGTAAAAACCTATGCCTTCACTTTAGAGGGCAGCTCGACCGCACCAGGGGGATTTTAGGTATTTGGGAAAATCAATATTCTATATATTTCATTTCCAATTTAGGGGGTAGATTAATAGTTGACCTCGATTAGAAATCACCTGCTTTCCCCTCTAGCATGTTTAGTGCTTTCTCAGTGCTTGTTTTATGCTTAATCGTGGAATTCTATTTAACTACTGATTACGGATGCAAAGTTAGGGTAGTAAGAAGGTTTGTACAATCACAAAAATTAAGAAGTTAGGGTTTCTAAAGCTATCTTTTTTTTATTACTAAGAGTAAATAAGATGTAAACCAAACATACATATTAATTAAATACCATAATCATAAATTCCTTATTACCAATTACTAATGCCAAATACAAAACACTCATAATACTTTTGCTATTTCCAATTCTCACTTAATATTTTAAGTCAAAACTTTAGGTTCCTAAGCATTAAAAAAAAATTACATTTTATTTTTTTCATATGCTTTTTATCAGAAAATTAAAATTTAAAACTCAAGTCTTATGAAATGTGTTCTCCAATAACCTCATAGTATTGAGGTTAAACATTCAAAGCCTTAATAATTTGAAAACAGCTATTGGCAAAAACAGCAAAAATCATATTTAAGTAATAATTATTATAGTTTATATAATACATAAATAAAACTTCCAACTTGAATAAACTCTACTCAGACAAGCCTATTTACACTCACAAGCCCTGTATAAACACAATCAAGTAAAAAGTAGAGAAACTATGCGAGGAAAAGACGATCTTTTTCACCTCATTAAAGCAATGTCCAAGTCTGAGAAACGCTATTTTACTCTTGACGCAAAAAAAAGTGGCAAAGAAGCGGCGAAATATTTGAGCCTATTTCAAACTGTCAACAACATGGAAGAGTACAATGAGCAAAAATTGAAGGATAAATTCAAAAAAAGCCTTTCTTCTGACAAAGGATATTTATATGAAGCTATATTGAGAAGTATGCGTGATTACCGAAGTGCGAAATCTCGCGCTTCTCAAGTTAAAGAACGAATAATGGATTCACGCTATTTATATGAGCGTGGACTTTATAATCAATTTGAAGAACGACTTCAAGACGCAAAAGAAATGGTTATCGAATTGGATGATAACTTCACCTTATTAGAGATTATTAAGGAAGAACAGCTAGCCAAGCAAAATTTGACCCTTTATAGCCAAGGATATTTAAAGGGATTGGAACAAGTAAACCTCGAAAAGAGTCATACAATTGAAGCAGTTTTAGAAGAATTAAAATACTTAGACTTGTATTTTAAATTAGCGATACAGCTTACCAAAGAATTTGAGCTAAAAGATGAACTAAAAAAGCAAGAACTTAATAAAATCATTCCCAAAGAAATTTTTTGTGAATCATACACTCCAACTTCTCCTCATGCAAAATTAAGGTATATAAAATGTAAAGCCTTTTACTTCCAACTCATTGGTGAGGATGATGAAGTATTCAAAAACTGGAAAGAAGTTTTAGATTGGTGGGAAGCTCATCCAAAAATCAAGGAAGAAGACTTTTTTCGGTACATCATTGATGTTTCGAATTTTCTTAACACCTGTTTTAAAATTACGAAATATAAAAATCTAATCCCTGGGTTTCTTTCAAAGTTGGAAAAGGAAAAACCGAGAAGTAATCACGATCAAGGAATCCTTTTTCATAAACTGACTCTTTCAAAATTGCTTTATTGTTTTAGTAAAAATGAGTTTGAAGAAGCAAAAAAATTAATTCCTGAAATTGAAAATGGACTTAAGAAGCACAATTTACCAAATGACTTAGTCATTGTGGGTAATGTCGTATTTATGCTTTTTATGACTAATGATTATAAAGATTGCCATATTTGGTCTCAAAAAATCATTCAAAAAAAGTCAGACAAAAGGGAAGATATTCAAAGAATAGTCCGAATTCTAAATGTCATTTGCCTTTATGAGATTGGAGATATTGACCAATTAGACTCTGCGATGAGAGCTGTTTCAAGATACTTTAAGTACCAAAAAATTTCCTCAAGAGCCTTTGAGGTGAAAGTGTATAACTTCCTAAAGAAAATTTTTAATGCCTCGATTTCAGATCGAAAATCGATATTAATTGATTTCAATAATTTTTTAAAAGCGTTCAGGCAAGAAACCAAAAATAAGCAAATTCTCGGTTTAGATATTCTATTATACTGGGTAGGAAATACGAGACCATAAACTTAGAAGAACTTCGATCATAAATCATGTAATCGCAAGAGAACGCAGATAGAATAAATTTACATTTATTCTATCTGCGTTCGTTTTAAGTACCCTATTTACGGGTAAGGAGATAAGCTCTTATCTTTTTTATGGTCCTTTTTGCCTTTGATGGCTGCTTCTCAGTTCGAAGAAATAGGACTTTATCTGCAATAAAATCAGGAATATTCACTTGAGTCCTTACCAATTTGACACCTACACCACCAACACTATATTTTGTTATAGTGGTAGTAGTTTGATCATCTCTCAAGCTTAAATCAATATCCGTAATTCCAATAATCGCAACTGCGCGATAAGTCTTATTATAAGTCAACGTAATAATATGCTGTTTTGAGGTATCAGATATATCATATTCAGCGATTAAATTTTCAGCAACAAATAATTTACTGATTTTTTCTTGATAATCTTCTGAGGCTTCAATATTGACAAAAGTATCGCCAACTACAGTCATAAAAGTACCTTGACCATCAATTTCGATTCGTCCACCTTCTGCATTTCCAGCATTCATAAACATAGACTTCTTTTCAGAAGTCAGGATAATTGTATTACTCATAGTAGTATAGTTTAATTTAAAGTATCTGATTCGATGGAAAATTACACTTTCTACTTGATTTGAGAAAAGGCTTGAATGTATAATTGTTTTTGTAAAATGAAAATCCAGTTGTGAAGTTGTATCAAAAAGGTAGGGAAAGATTGAATAAAAAAGACCAATAAAAGGATGATTATCAGAAAAGAATGAAGCTATGCCATGTCGAAAAAGAGTTAATAATTATGGACTTTTAAGTCATAACAAACCATCAATCTACTTCACCATCTTACGAATTTTTGAGCCCTCCTCGGTGGTTAATTGATAGTAATAAATACCGGAACTCAAGTTTTCAAAGTCAAATAAAAGTTCATGATAACCCGCCCCATAATTATTAAAAAGGCTTTGAATTTCTCTACCATTGGTATCAAATATTATTAAAGTCGCAGGCGATGGGTTTTCCAAATTAAAGGAAATTAAAGTTTGATTAGAAAATGGATTTGGTGTATTTTGGTGGAGTTCAAACGTGTTTCTTTCAAATCCTAAATCGATGTCTAAGATTTCCAAATCAGCATTATAGGCTTCTTTTTGAATAATCTTAGAAGATAACTTTAAGTAATTACTAAGTGGACCACTAGTCTTCGATCTTAAATCTATTTGGAACAATTTTTCCCCTATATCAGAAAGATTACCATTCCAACTCACAGAAATTAAACCCTCTCCTACCCTTTGCAAATTGACATTTTGATCATTTAATAGAATACCTTGAAAGTCTAAAAAAGCTAGCTTTTCACTATCAAACTCAACTGTAAATTGGAAGCCCAATAATTCAATATCACTTGAATAAAAGTCTAAAATAATCAATTCATTATCAACAAGTTGACGTTCTTTAGTCATGATTGTAACAACCTCTTTTTCATTTCGATCATCTGAATTTTGAAAATTATCAGGATTGGCAGAGGTATTAACATCCCCCATTTTGATCCCAATAAAATCCGCCTCTAACTCATCAGAATTCAGGTTATTATAATCAATTCCTTCTGGGATATTTGAAAGAAATGGGTTATCAGGTGTTTGAAAATCAAAATCTTTATCAATAAATTTCCAAGAAGGACTTTGAGCAAATACAGAATCAATATTTAAAATCAATCGCCGAATTTGAACTAGGTCACTAGTTGTTACAGAGCCAGAATTGTTCACATCAGCCGCTAAAATCTTATAAGGAGAGTTTAATTTTGTTGTGCTTAAAATATGCTTCGAAATCAACACTAAATCATAGGTAGTCACGCCATTCAAGTAATCCGTATTTTTTGCAGGAGATACGGTATAGTCATTCCCTGCAATTAGCTCCTCAAATTGGTAATAACCATCCGAAATAGTCGTAAAAACAGCTGAAGTATCTCCGCTCAAACTTACTTCCACCTCCTTGATACCTTGTCCTTTTTCATTTTCTACGATACCTACAATAAGAGGAGGTCCCATACAAGCCCCCATATTATCTTCAACAAAAACAAAGGTTTCACACAAGGCATGATTTCCAGCTTCGTCTGTTACCCAAATAGTAATAATGACCTCCCCAATATCAAAACAATCGACAGTCATCATAGCATCATTTGTATCTGCAGAGAAAGACCAAAACAATTCAGTCGAACAATTATCATAACTCCCTGCATCAAAATCTTTTGCCCAAATATCTAACTGAGCATTTTGTCCCAATTCGACTATAAGTCCATTCAAACAATAGGGTGTTGGATTTTTACAATCCTTAACAGAAATATCAAATTGGCAGGAATTCGCATTCCCGCAATTATCTGATACTGAATAAATCATTGTATAATTACCTGAAGGAACATTGGTAAATGGATCTAGCCCTGATCCAAGGTCACCATTTGCAGTCAAAGTAAGTTGCTCGCTGCAATCAATTAGTTCGGGCTGAGGTAGTTCAACTGTTGCGAAACAATCTGATGACTCGATACAAACCTCCGTTAGTGGTGGACAATTAATAATCGGATCTGTATCGTCAATTACTTTAATATCTTGCTCATAAGTAATATATCCATCGGGTATTGCCCCATATAAATAGGCAGTTGGATCAAAATTTTGAGTATTTAAACCATCTTGAAAGACTCGCTCCTCCAAAATACCATTTCCATTTAAATCAGTTAATAGGTTAATTTCTGAACTTTCAACGACCTCATCATCAATTTCTGAGCCCACCTGACACCAATTAACAACGGTCCATGTTCGTTTTATTTTAAAACAAGCATCTTGGACAACATTGAAAAGTTGATCTTCATAGGACACCGCAATTAATTCACAAGATTCTTGGAAAATTTCTGGTTCCCCAGAGTCAGGTAAAGTTTCTGTACAGGTACCCAAAATATCATCTGGAAATTGAACAACCCAATCTGATACATGCTCTACAAAAATGAATTGGGTACATTCGACAGGAGTATTGAAAGAAGGATCTGTAACGACCCATTTTCGAATTAATGCACCTTCACCACAAGGGTTGATATTTTCGGTTACAGATAATTCAGTGAATAACAAATTGCAATTATCTAAAAATGTTGGATTACCAAATTGTCCTAAACCAGAATAATCATTAATATTTAATGGCGTTTCTAAATTATCTTTATAAAAATCGCAATCTATCGTTTGAGGAGGAGGACAATTAATAAGCTCAGGATTGATTTTGTCGACCACATTTATTTCGACCATACAGTCATTAAAATTACCTGCACAATCATAAACTCTAACAATAGCTTGAACCGTATCCTCAGAAACATCATTACAACACAATATAATGGTAGGACTGAACCCAGTGCCATTTCCACAATTATCAACCATTGGAGCTATCTCAAAATAGTCAATGCAACAATTATCATGACTTCCGTCATCGAAAACATCTGCATTTAATTCTGCAATCCCATCGATAGTCAAGGATACTTCGGTTAATTTATCACAAACTGGAATAGGAGCGACATCATCAATTACTTCAATGACAACAGTATCTATTGCAACATTACCACAATCATCAATTGCCTCATAATAGATATCATGAAACCCTAAACCTAAACCCGGAGTTGGAATAAAACCACCTTCGGTTCCATTACTTCCGTTAACATAAACTGCCTCTCCTATAGGGGTAAAAATTTTCAAAGCCCAATTTCCACATTCTTCTAAAATCTGTGGCGCAGGCAAGAAATCTTGAGATTTACACTCAATAGGATGCACACCAGATATATTGGCACTTACAGCAAAAGAGTCTAATTCAATCAACGGCGCCTTTTGATCCAAAACATCTATTAATTGAACATTATCATCTCCATTTATATCTTGAGTGATCACTTCGCTAGTACACCAATTCAAAATCGTCCAACTGCGAATAATCTTAAAGCTTTCGCCACATGCTGGTAATATAATATCACTATGACCAACATTATATGGACAATAATTACCTATAGCCACATCTGGAATCCCAGAGCCTGTATTTGATAGATTATTTGTCAGTTCCGTTGCCCCAACTACATTTGTATGATTCAGGTAATCTTCACAATTCCAAACAATATCATCTGGAAAATCTGGTAAAGGAGGTAATTTTGTAGTGATCGTTTGAGTGCAAGGAAGAGATTCATTTCCTGATTCATCAATTGCAATAAATGTTCGAGTGATCACCACCCCATTACAAGGGTCTGATTCATCAATTACCTCATCGATTAAATTAACATTAGGGCTTGGATCACAATTATCGGAAGCAGGTGGAAAAGGTATCGTATTGATATCTTGAAAACACGGTATCTCTACATCAAAACAAAAAATTTGGGGTACACTTTTGTCTTCCAAAAATATTTCGCCCCAACAAGAATTACTATCAGGTAAATGGGTTACGGTCACAATTAAAGTTTCACCTAAATAACTACCTGTGACCGGATTTAATACCTCATTATTTTGTTGATCTTCTATACTCACTTCATAATCATCAAACCCAGAATTGACTCCTTCCAAAATCATATCAGGAGTAATCAAAGCAGAACAAGAATTATCAAAAGAAACGTGAACCAAGGCATTACAAGAAAAAGCGGAAAGCGGATTAATATTATTTTCCGAGAAGGCAAATAAAGGCAGGACATAACAAGTTAGCCCTAAAAATAGGAGTATATGTTTCACATGGTGTACAACTACTTTCACGGAATTATTCTATTAAAGATACCTTTTACTTAAAATATTATGACACAAAATTTAAACTAATTATTAAAGGTTTTGTCAAAAAAATAATTTAATATCAGGTAAATTATTGTTCTTCAATGGTTTATACTTTAAAAAAGTAAAACTAGCGATAACCGGCTTGGGAAAGTAATCTTAGAAATCTTACGTAGAAAAAGATTGGATGTTGCTAATCCTCAAAAAGAAATGCTAAATTAGGAAATATTCATTTCCTGTGCAACCAATTGTTAAAAACCTACGAAATTGAAAGTCCTAAAATTATTGGGGGATTTCCATAATAGAATTTTATAGTTAGTTCTATATATTAGTTTAAAACAGAAAAGACCTTGCTGAAAAAAATCAGGCAAGGTCTTTTTTTTATAATTTTAAAATAAATACATAACTATCTCATTATCGTGATATCTCCCTTGCAAATTTCACTTTGCCCCAAATCCAATCTTAAGATATAATAATACGTTCCAGCCGGTAAATCATCACCAGATTCGTTCGTTCCTCTCCAATCATTCGTGTAGGGGCTCTTTTCATAAACCACATCACCCCATCGATTGAAAATGATTAGGCTATTATCTGGGTAAATAAAGTCAATACCTGTCGCGATATAAAATTCGTCATTTACACCATCTCCATTCGGTGTAATCCCACTCGGCACTTCGTCACAGTTAACAGCATCAGGTAAAATGTATGTTATCTGAATAAAAGTAACATCACATTGGTCTGGACATTCCTTATCACAAATTTCATAGGCTATTTCAACTGCCCCAAAAAATCCAGCTGGTGCGGAATAAGTTATTATACCATTTTCTAAGTCAATATTATCAATGGTACCTACATCTGGATTAGAAACAATACTAAAATTAATACTACCTCCACTATATTCATCATTCTCTAAAGCATTGATTATGACCGTACGACTATCATCCGGCTTAACTGACACTACATCAGGTTTTGCATCAGGTTCTATACTTATAACTTCTACACTCACCAGTGCAGAAGAATAATTGTCACAAACGCCCAGAGACAAAGTCCATTCAAATACTGCTGTGCCCACTTGTAAACCACTGACCATTATATCGGGACTCGTTAAATCAACACCTGATAAATCAGCTGATCCAGAAACTAAAGACCAAATTCCTGTCGCACCATCAGGGAGATTACCTGAAAGAAAGCTGATATCTGTACAAGGTTCCATATCCGTGACTATAGCTTGAGCAGGATCACCCCCCTCCATTGAGTCAAATACATTCGAAAAACTTTCAGCTGTACAACCGTTATCATCATTTGTAACAATCAAAATATATTCTCCGACATCACTTACATCAACGGTTGTATTCGTTGCTCCAGGAATCTCATTTATTGTATTTAAAAAATACCATTGATACGAAATATTTCCCCCCATGGTTGAAGCTGTACCATCTAGTGTTACGATATCAACACCACAATCTTTAGGTACATCTGCACCTGCGTTAGCAACTGGAGCCGTATTATTAAGTCCAACAATAGTCTCCGCTGTTGCGGTACATCCTGTTGTATTATTGGTAATTAAAATAGTGTAAGTACCATTCGGAACGCTGACCATTACATCATTTTCCATTCCGGCTGGAATTAATCCATCTGTAGTTGACCATAGGACAGTCGTTCCTGCTAGATCAGAACCTGTTGCATCAATCACGGAAGTATTTTGAAGACAAGTCACGTCACCTGTATTATTTGCCATAGCAATAGGGGGCGTAACATCCTCATCTGGAGTGATGAAGGCTGCATCAGCAGAGCAACCATTCTCATTATTAGTAACAATTACCGAATAGCTAGTCGATTCACATACATTTACAAGGTCGGTTGATCCAACATTACTACCATCCGAAACTTTTGTCCATTCTACAGAATAATCAGTAATACCATTTATTACATTCACTTCAATATCAGTACATGGATCTTGGCAGGTAATGATTCCATTTGCTTGAACGAGAATTTCTGGTTTGATGAAATCATCATCCACAACGACAGTAGACACTGCTAAACATCCTGTGACGGTATCAACAACCGTCATCGTATAAACTCCTGCCATATTTACAGTTGGAGTCAGCGTATTGGCACCTGAAACAATTCCCCCATCAGGATTAGACCATTGAATGGCATTTGCATTTGTAGTCCCTTCTAAAACAGCTGTATCCATAGCACAAGTCAACGTTTTTTCAGCCCCCGCATTTACGCTTGGAATATCCTGACTAGAGGTTACGACAACATCCGCAGATGTAGAACATTTGTTTGTTTCATTAGTGATTACTAATGTATAGGTTCCAGCCGATGAGATTTCATATTTTAAGTCATTAGTAAGGAGCAAACCACCTTCATCAAACCATTCTGAGATAATATCAGCATCTAGTATAGAACCTGTACCGTCTAATGTATCAGTAGTTTGATCGCAGGTCAATAGTAAGGTATTATTGACAATGTTAATAACAGGTACATCTTTGTCCTCATCAACAAAAACTTCAGACTGAGACTCGCAATTATTTGAATTATTAGTAATGACTAAAGTATAGGTTCCAGGTTGATCAATTTCTGGATTTAAGGTTGTTTCGCCCGAAACGAAACCTCCATTCGTAGTAGACCATTGATAAGAATAATCTGTCCCAGAAGACCCTGTGCCATCTAGAACGAGGGTCAAATCTTCACAGTTAAGTATTTTATCCAAACCTGCACTCACATTAGGAAGCATAGTATCTGCCTCGACTTGCACAAAATCGGTAGCTGTACAGCCATTATCTGTATTTGTAACTAATAGTTCATAAGTTCCAGGCGCACAAACAGTCAAGTTCATAGCATCTGTTATCCCACAAATATCTCCATTAACAGTAGCTTCCCATTGATAGGTAAATTCATTCCCAGAAGAAGAGGTACTTCCATCCAGTTCTACATCAGTTGTACCACAAATCAACATTTTCATATCACCAGCCTCAGCGATAGGTGGTGTAACATCTTCCAAAACCGTCTTAGTTGCCGAAGCAGTGCAACCATTATCTTGATTCGTAATAATAATCGTATAATCTCCTGCTGTTAAGGCAGTAGCAAAAACATCGGTATTACTAGGATCAGCCAATGATCCACCATTTGAAGGAACCCATGTAATCGTATAATTTGGAAGATTCGTAGATAAAGAAGCATCTAAAAGAACCGTATCCGGATCACATTTGATTGTTTCAGGATCCAATAATTCAGCAGAAGGACTTTGCGGTGCCAGGGTACAAACTTGATCTGTTGTTACACAGCCTGTAACCGTATTGGTAACGGTTACTTCAAAACAACCAACGCCTATGACAGTAGGGTTTTGAATCGTTTCGTCCCCAGACAAAATCAATGGCGAGCCATCCACAATTGTCCATAAGTATTCAATATCAGGTCCAGAAGAGCTTCCTGAGTTATCCAAATTAGCCAAAAATCCACCTCCACAAGGGAGAAAAACATCAGGCCCCGCATCGGCTATTGTCGCATTAGGAGTTATTCCAATAGTGAAAATAGTATCATGACAAATATTCGGATTAGGAACATCACAAACCGTTAACTTATAGGTTCCTGCAGGTACGCCATTTAAATCTTCCGTAGAAAACATTTCACCCGTATCATCATTTTCCCAATCAAAAAGATAATTTCCAGAACCACCTTCAACAGTAATATCCAATACTCCTGAATCCGATCCAACACATTCTTCTTCCGTAATAATGGCAGATACATCTAATCCATCTGTTGCACAAATTTCGCCTGGCGTATGGAATAGACCAATATTAGAAGGTCCAGTTGTTGCCGAAGTAACCCGGATAAATTGTGGGTTGTCAGAAATAATGATAGGACCACAATTGGGGAAAAATCCTTTTATTTTAAAGCAAACCTGAAATATAACCGTTCCATCAGGCACAGAAGTACCAAAAATGCCATTTCCAGATTCCCAATCGATTACTAATCTTCCATCATCAACTAGTAAAATATCATCATCATAGCTTGCCGTTGTAAAATCCAATAATCCACCAGTCAACTCCACATGATCATACTCTAAGAAATTTGGATCCCAATTAATGGCATATTCCATATTTGTCAATTGATTGAAATTTGTCACTGCAAAATCAACACAAGCGATAGAGTTTGGTGTGCCTTGGGCATCTCCAATATGAGTTTCGAAAGAAAATGGATCAAGCGTACAAACCTCACTTCCCACATCATTAAGACCTACATTAGTCCCATTAGAACCAGTTGTCTGAACATCGATGGGATAAGGGACTTGCCCTATAGAAATAGGCGAACATTGACCTGGATCACCAATAACATCAAAACAAACCGTAAAAATCACTTCATTGTCTAAAACACTTGTCGGCGTTGAACCCCACTCTACTCCAAGCGCACCACTTCCAACAACAGTCGTTAAGAAATTAAATTGAGACATATCAGGCAATCCAAAATTGGTCACTTCTGCAAATTCTAAAACATCAGTTTCCCAATTGATCGTAAAATTCATAAACTCTACATCCTTAAAATCTTGAACCGTGAAATCTACACAGACCTGTTGTCCAGGTTGAGCCTCTTCACCCATTTCAGCGATTACCGTAATCCCTTGTAATTGATTGATTTGAACCAATCCATTATCCGCATTAATTCCAATATTATCTGGAAAATTAGGGTTTCCACCGATCAAATCTGCTAGGATCGGAACTGGGCTATTGACAATGGAAACATTGCTCGAAGACCCACCAGGTCCAATTGCTTGAAAACATAACTTAAACAACAATTCATTAGGGTTTAAATCACACCCTGGAAAGTTGTTTTTATACTGGAATGTTAAATACCCTTGACTAGGAAAGGTTGAGAAATCAAAACCAAATCCTTGAGGACAAGAGGCATTTTGCTCTAGAATATTTAATGCATTAGTCAGATTAATGACAGAAGGGTTCCAACTTAAAGTGAAGTTAACTTCCGATAAATTCTCCCAATTAGCTCCTGTTGTTACATCCAAACAGAAACTTTCTCCAGGATTGGCATTGTAGTCCGGTATATTAATTTCGATACCTCCTGGAGTAAAACAGTTCACTGTCACTTCTCCGTGGGAAGGAAAAATCCCCATGTCTTTACCCTGTAATTGAGGATCATCACTACTTGTTTTATTGACGGCTTCAAAGATAGTTGGCACTTCTGTAATTAAAATAGGAATTTCATCTCCACAACCAGCTAAAATTTCAAAACACAAATCAAGCATATTCGTACCATCTGGAAGGGAATAGGCATCATCAGGATCAAACCAACTAACAGTCACTACTCCATCGGGGGCATCAGCTATACTAATATTTGGTCCTACATTAAAACTTGGCAAAAGATCAGTTGGAGTAATTCCATTGGGAATCAAAGCTAATTTTGTAGGATCCCAATTAATAGAATATTGAACGGAGATCATTTCTACGAAATCCTCCACAGAAATACTTACACATACGATATCGCCAGCATTTCCATTGGTAGAGGAAGTCGTCAGTTTTAATGGCTGAACCTCAACATTCACATGCGTACTATCACAAAATTCTCCGATATCGTTACAGTTCGCATTCAAACGACTCACATACTTCTCTTCGGGATCACTTGTGATATTAACCACTGTATGGTCTCCATAGATTCCAGTAGCATCAAAGCATAGTTCAAACAGCGTCAACATATCATCTAAGGTAATTCCGAAATTGGCATTACAACCATCATCTACTGCCCAAACAAAAATCAAAATCCCTTGATCTTTCATACTTATATCAAGGGTACTAGCATTTAAATTAGGTACTGCTGGATTAAAATTAGTTGCTCCAGTAAAAGTGACTACATCAGGATCAAAATTGATAGAAAAACGAATTTCTTGAAGATCAGTGAAATCCATGACTTCAATTGGAAGACAAAAATTGTCGCCCATATTAGGAACAACAATCGTTGGCATGTCCCAAGTTGGTTGTGCCACCAATCCAATGGAAAATAAGGAGCAACACAAAGAAAGAATATATAATATTTTTTTCATTACGCTATTAGTTATGGGATGTACTCGGAAAAAGGGAAAATAATTGTCAAATTAATTTAATGTAAATGTTTTCGCTTTGGTCAAATCAAGTGTGACACCCCAAGCATACACTTGAAAACCAATCCCAAAAAGGGACAGGGTCATTCACGATCTATTATTATTGAGCTAGAGAATAGGAAATATTGATTTCGTGCGAACCGCCAGTAGAGGGTCCAAATGAACTAAAAGTATAATCATATCCATATCCAATTCTTAAAGTATTATCAAATCCAAGATTTTCGCCCATCAATACACCTGCTTCGGCATGAAATGTTTGAGCGGTTGATCCACCAACTCCAATCCAAAAGTTTCTTTGGATTTGGTAACGAATATTGATGTCAACATTAACTGGTGCATTCTGAGTATATTTTATCCAAGCAGATGGCTCTAGGAAACTGTCATCGTTGAAAAATTTATAAAATCCTAAAACACCATAGAAATGCTGTATACGCTTTGTTGAATATTCTCCATTTTCATCGGAAAATGTTAAATCAAGACCGACCACTTGAGGTACGGAGATACCTCCATACACATAATCATCATCAAAGAATCCACCAGATATTTGCTTATAGGCAAATATTCCAAATCCTACATCAGGAAAAAATTGATTTTGATCATCTCCGGAAAGCACATCATTTTGCTGTCGCAATACTATTTCCGAAGAATTGACTCTAAACTGCACCATTCCAAAGGAAAGTCCAACTGCAATCCCTCCATAATATGGATCATCCGATATGACCCCACCGATTCTTCCATAAAGTCCAGTAAACCCCGTTGGTCCAGTTTGGTCATTGATTAAATAACCACCAGATAAAAGATTAAACGCTCCACCCGTTTCGAAAAGATGTTCGCCTCTTAAAGTAGCTGTAGTTGGCGCATTTTCGAATCCTTCCCATTGAGCACGATAGGAAGCTCCAAAGCTTAAATTCTCTCCATAAGAGAGATAATTAGTACCAACGGAAGCAGGATTGATAATGGATAAGTTCTCCCGATATTGGGAAAAAAGGGAAAGTTGTTGTGCCTGCATGAATGACGCGCACAAGCATAGAAGTAAGATTAGGTGTAATCTGTTCATGGGAAATTATTTGTACTGACAAAAAAGATTATAATATGCCAAATCTAAAATGTCATGTCTAAGTTTTGGCGGCTCAAAATTAATAAAATTCATAAACCGACCATAGCTTCATCTAATGATTTTAATTTATGAATAGAAAATTTATTTGTTTTTGAAAAACAAGCGCCTTTTTAACATTTTCTATCTAGGTAGAATCAATTAAAAAGGTAATTCTGTCAACTGTAATCAAAAATAAATAGGTACTCAATCATTGTAATCTATTCAATTTTTTCCTTGGGTAAGGTGTAGTTCATATATATTAAATGCCATTTATATGCCAAAAATCCTTAAATCCAGAGATACGAGATTACTAATTCAATGTTCGACTGAAAATCAAGCCTTTGTATGAAATTATCCAAATAAAGGAAACAAAACATATCTCTATACAGAGTACTCAAGGAAGTTGATAAAAAATAAGGAACCCAATTTTGCGTAGTTATATTTTATTCAGTCGAGGCAAAAAACGTAGGCATACCCAAAGGTATAGCGAGGCTTTTTAACGATGAATGAATAAAAAAGAGCAAGTAACATGGGTAGGTTATTTCTTGCCAACTCCCTAATCCCCATTTTCTTAAAACCAACTACTGGATTTTCGTCTTCTTCGAGTGGAAGTTTTTATGCCCAATGCGCCCAATAAACCTCTTGTCAGTTCCCTTGCAATTGTCCTTCCAATTTGTCTAGTTGTTGTATTAGACATCACTTTTTCTAAAGTACTCTTTTCTTTTCTACGCCTTGAAGATGCCTTTGTCCCCTTATCTCGCTGCTTTCTCAATTCTTCTTGGTGAGATTCTTTTCTAGCTTCTTCAATTTTTCCATTCAAAATCTCATAGGCACTTTCCCTATCTATATCTTCATTATATTTTTTAATGATGGAAGATTTTTTGATGATTGAGTCAATTTCTTTCTCCGTCAATACATCCATTCTAGATTGTGGAGCCCTCAACATCGTATGGACAAGGGGTGTTGGAATCCCTTTTTCGTTTAATGCAGTAACTAATGCTTCTCCGATACCCAGTTCTGTCAACAATGTCGATATATCATAATAGTCTGTTAGTGGATAATTCT